>JAVBWC010000073.1:0-283793 GCA_036677675.1 Clostridiaceae bacterium
ATAGTCTAGCTATAGGTGATTTAACTAATCCACAGCGTCTTATGTTATTATAGTAAATTATCTTTAAGAAAGGAAAAGTATAATGAATTTACTATGAGTTCATTATACAAGGTGAATAGATGAAAAAGGTTGTAGTTATTGGTGGAGGACCTGCCGGTATGATGGCAGCAATTTACGCATCAGAAAAATATCAGGTAACATTAATAGAAAAAAATAATAAACTAGGCAAAAAATTATTTATTACTGGTAAAGGTAGATGTAATATAACAAATAATAAAGATATAAGCGAATTTTTTGATTATATACCTGTTAACTCAAATTTTTTATATAGCAGTTTATATTCTTTTACTAATGAAAATACAAAAGAATTTTTTCAACGTCTAGGAGTTGAATTAAAAGTAGAAAGAGGAGATAGATTATTCCCTAAATCTGATAAATCTTCAGATATAATAAAAGCTTTTGAAAAGGAACTTCAGTCAAAAAATATTAAAATAATGTTGGATTCATGTGTAAAAAAAATAGTGAGCCAAGGTAAAAAAATTATAAAAGTTATTTTGCAGGATAATAGCGAAATTAATGGAGACTATTTTATCTTAGCATCAGGAGGTTTATCCTATCCACAAACAGGTTCTACTGGTGAAGTATTATCTTTTGCTGAAGAATTAGGACATAATATAATTACACCACGCCCTTCCTTAGTGCCTATAGAAGTGAAGGAGGCGTGGATAAAAGAACTTCAAGGTCTTTCTTTAAAAAATGTTTCTTTCTCAATTAAAGACGAAAAAGGCAAGGTTTTATATAAAGATTTCGGTGAGATGTTGTTTACTCACTTTGGAATATCGGGTCCTATTGTATTAAGTGGAAGTGGTACTATCAACAATAGATCAAATCTTAAGGCTGTTATTAACTTAAAGCCTGCATTGAATGAAGAAGAACTAGATAAACGTATACAAAAAGATTTTGACAAATATAACAATAAAGATTTTAAAAATTCTTTAAATGATTTATTACCTCAAAAGCTTATAGAAAAAATTGTACAATTAAGTGGGATAGATGAAAATAAAAAGGTTAATTCTATAACCAGAGAAGAGAGAAAAACACTTGTACATTTATTACAAAATTTTGAGTTAAGTATTAAAGGATTAAGACCTATTGCTGAGGCTATTATAACAAGTGGTGGGATAAATGTAAAAGAAATAGATCCTTCTAGTATGAAATCCAAAATAATAGATAATTTATATTTTGCAGGTGAAATGATTGATGTAGATGCATATACCGGAGGATTTAATATTCAAATAGCTTTATCTACAGGTTATCTAGCTGGCATATCTGTTGGTGAACAATAAATATCCTACTATGTAATGACAAAATAAGAGGATTTTAATATTTTACCTAGAATATATAAATAGTAGTGCTGTATGAGAAAGGCGGAATAAAGTTGAGAATAATAGTTGCAATTGATGGTCCAGCTGGAGCTGGTAAAAGTACAATAGCTAAAATGGTTAGTGATAGATTTAATCTTATGTACATAAATACTGGTTCAATGTATAGGGCTGTTACATTAAAAGCTATGGAAAAGGGTATTTCATATACTGACATAGATAATTTGTGCAAATTGATTGATGAAATGAATATGCATTTTGATAATAATGAATTAATATTAAATGGTGAAAATATTAATGAGAAACTAACAATGCCCTATATTAGTAGTAATGTATCCAATTATGCTTCTCTTCCACAGATTAGAGAGAAGCTAGTTTATATACAAAGACAAATGGCTGAAAAATTTGATGTTATAATGGACGGAAGGGACATTGGAACAGTAGTTTTAAAAGAAGCACCTTTTAAATTCTTTTTAACTGCTTCCCCAGAAGAAAGAGCTAAAAGAAGGTATAAGGAATTATTTGATAAAAATATAGATGTAGATTACCAAAATATTTTAGAAGAAATCAAAAAAAGAGACTATATTGACAGTAACAGAGAAGTAGATCCTTTAACTAAAGCAGAAGATGCGATAGAAATTGATTCCACATCTATGACTATTGAAGAAGTTGTTGAAAAAATCTGTACTCATATAAATACAAAATTAGAGGAAATATTTTAATAATAAACTAGAAAACTGGCTAAAGGTTGTGTGTTAATGAAAAATATAGTATTGGCTGATAAAGCTGGATTTTGCTTTGGAGTAAAAAGAGCTGTTGAAAAAGCTTTAAGTGCTAAAGGAAAATATAATAACAGAATATATACTTTAGGACCATTAATTCATAATAAAGATGTTGTTGAATATTTAAAGTCTAATGAGATATATTCCATAGAGCTTGATTCATTAGATATGTTAAAAGAAGGAGATGTAGTTATTGTAAGATCACATGGAACTTCTTCTAAAGTGATTCAAATACTTCAAGATAAAAAACTCAATATTGTTGATGCAACATGCCCACATGTATCAAAGATCCATGGAATAGTAAAGAAGTATTGCGACCTTGGATATACTATAGTTATTGTAGGTGATTCAAAACACCCGGAAGTCGTAGGAATAAATGGCTGGTGTGAAGATTCAGCTTTAGTAACAAAAGATGGTTCAAATTTAAAAGATATTAAAAATAAAGTATGTGTTGTTTCACAAACTACAGAAAAACAAGAAAACTGGCAGAAAGTTATTAATACTATAGCCTCTCAATGTAGGGAATTTGTAGCTATTAATACTATATGTAATGCTACACAAATCCGACAAGAAGCTGCATATGAACTTTCCAAGAAAATTGACACCATGATTGTTATTGGAGGATATCATAGTTCTAATACTACTAAATTATATGAAATATGTAAAGAAAATTGTCCTAATACTATTCATATAGAAAATGCAGGTGAAATACCTGATGAAATAATTAAAAACAGTAAAAATATAGGTGTTACAGCTGGTGCTTCAACACCTGATTGGATTATAAAGGAGGCAATTGTAAAGATGAGTGAAAATAAAGATTTAGAATTTAACGAACAACTAGCTTACATGGAAGAAAATGATGTACAAATTGCGGTAGGGGATAAGGTAAAAGGACAAATTATTTCCTTAAATGAAAAAGAAGCTTTTGTAAACATTGGATATAAAAAGGATGGAATTTTACCTCTTAAAGAAGTTTCAAGAGAGGAAAATGTTAAGTTAACAGAGATTTTAAACCTTGGTGATGAAGTAGAAGCTAAAGTAATAAGTTTAAAAAATGCTGATGGGTATGTTGTTTTATCAAAAATTGAAATTGAAAGAGAAGAAGCTTATACCGAATTAAAAAATGCCTTCGATACTAAAAATGTATTGAAAATTGCAATTAAAGAAACGGTAAAAGGTGGATTAATCGGTAAATATAAAGGTGTCAGAGTATTTATTCCTGCGTCACATATTGAATTGTTCCATATAGATAATCTTACATCTTATATAGGAAAAGTTTTAGATATAAACATTATAGAATATAAGGTTGAAAGAAAAGGTACTAAAATAGTTGCATCCAGAAGAGAATTATTAGCTAATGAGCAAACAGAAAAAGCAGCTAAAGCTTGGGAATCTCTTGAAAAAAATCAAATAGTTGAAGGAGAAGTTAAGCGATTAACCAATTTTGGGGCTTTTGTTGATGTAAATGGAATCGACGGCTTACTACACGTTTCTGAAATTTCATGGGGAAGAGTTAATAGACCAGAAGAGGTACTTAAAGTAGGAAATAAAGTTAAAGTTTATATATTAGATATAGATAAAGAGAAGAAAAAACTATCTTTAAGTATAAAAAAATTAGTATCAAATCCTTGGGATAATGTTGAAGAAAAATATCCAGTAGGTAGCATCGTACTTGGAAAAATAGTTCGTTTTGTAGAATTTGGTGCCTTCATTGAATTAGAACCTGGAGTTGATGGACTAGTTCACATCTCAGAGATAAGCCATAAGAGAATAAACAAACCAAGTGATATTTTAAGTATTGGTGATGAAGTTAAAGCTAAGATATTAAATGTTAGCCATGATGATAAGAAGATTGGGTTAAGCATAAAAGAAGTAGAATAACATATCGTGGGGTAAGGGTATAGTTTAGAACAATAATACCCTTATCTTTTTCTTTTTTATTACTTATCCATATATCCACTGTAATTTTGTAATATTATTTTATAATAAAATATATAATTTAATATTAGTGATATAGGGGGAAGAGTATGGTTAAGGAGAGTAGAAAAGTTAAATATTCTAAAGATATCTCCAAAAATGAAGATTCAGTAATAAAAAAAGTATTTGATAGATATAATTTTAATGTTATAAGTTATAAAAAGGCAAGAAGTGCTTTTAAGGTAAAAACCACAGAAGGAAATATATGTTTAAAAAGATTTAAACATGGAAAAAACAAAGCTAAAAATGGAAGCATTTTAGTTGAAGAGTTGTCTAAAAATAACTTTAAAAATACTGCACAATTTATAAGAACCAAAAATGATAATTTGTTTGTACGATACAAAAATTTTTTTTTCTATGCAACAGAATGGATTGACGGGGAAGAATGTGACTTATCACAAATAACTGAAGCAAAAAAATGTGCCGAATTACTTGCAAAATTTCACTTAGCTACATGTAAAATTGATACCCAAAGTATAAAAATACAAAGTAATTTAAGAAATTGGCCCCAAATATATAAAAATAAACTGTATGATTTACCAAAGTATGAGAATATGATTATCAAGAAGAAAATTAAAAATAATTTTGATTTAACATATATGAATAATATTGATAAATTCTATGAAAGAGGATTAATCACCCTTAAAATATTAAATGATTCAGAATACTATAGATTATCTAAAAAAGCCGAAACCGAGCATACAATTTGCCATGATAGTTTTTATTATCAAAATATAATAAAAAAGGGCGATGAATATTATATAATCGACTTAGATAGTATTATTGTTGATTTACAAATAAATGATTTAGGTAAATTTATTAGGCGACTTATGAGTAAAAGTGATTATAAGTGGGATTTTGAAAAAGCAAAAAAAATTATAGACGGATATAATTCAATTAATAGATTAACTAAAGAGGAACTAAAAGTAATGTTGGCACTCATAATTTTTCCTCATAAATTTTGGAAGTTAGGACGAAAGAGATATATTAAGCATAAAAATTGGAGTGAACAAAGGTATAATCATAAACTCAATAAAGTAATTTATAATGCTGAACTTCAACAAAAATTTTTAGAAGATTATCTGCATTATTTAGAAGATTATACTTATGAATAATATTTTAAATTTAATCATTTACTAGAAGAAGGTACCGTTATGTATGAACTTATTGAATTAAATAAGAGTAATCTAAATGAATTTAAGAAGCTTAATGCATTAAAGGATCAATTTAATAAATTAAATAAAGATTTTTTCAAAATTTATTATAATCAAAACTGTTTTCAACAATTTCTACAAAGGAAAAAAGTTAGATTATTGAAGAAAAATTCAGTATACATGGGCTATATTTTGTGTGAGAATTTAAGAAAATACATCTATAAAATTGAAGCATTAAATATTATTAATGATGAGAATTTACTTGATGGATATAAAACTTTAATCAAGTCTATAGGTGTATATTCAAAAATATATTATGAATGCGAAAAAAATGAATATAATTTCGGTATTTTAGAAAAACTAGGATTTTGTAAAACAAATGGAATAATACAAATGACGCTTACTTTAGATAATTATATTGAATTTATCATTGAGAAAGGTATCACTTTTAAAAAGGTGATACAAGGTATAGATGAATCCCTTCGATGCACACTTCAAAATAGAATTTTTAAACGTGAAGATAGAATTCCATTAGACATAGATGATATATATTATGATGAAACTCAGAGTTATTACTATGATGATGGTGCTATATTCATGAAAAAAAATGACAATTATATAGGATATGGACAAATAATTATAAAAGAAGATGTACCGTATATAGTTAATTTTGGACTTTTAAATAAGTGGAGAAATAAAGGTTATGGGAAAATATTTCTGTCTTATCTACTAAATATCTTATATAATAACAATTTTAAAATAGTTAAAATTAAAGTTGAGTCTAATAATTTTGGTGCAATTAACTTATATAAAAGTATGGGGTTTACCGAAGAACGAGAACTCTACACATGGATTTTAACAAAACAACCTAAAAATTAAGGAGTATTTTAAATACCCCTTAATTTTTTATACTTATTCTAAAACATTTTCTCTAGGAATATATCCAGATTTTAAGTTCATCATACTTTCACTTTGTACTTTGCAAAAATAACTTCTGTCAGCTATGCAATTTACTTTTATAACATCATGTTCTTCTTCTCTTTCTTTTGCGTCATACATAAAATCCCTCCTTAATGCTATTATGTGTAAAATTTAGTTTTTAATTCATATAATTCTTACTAAAACACTCATATTTCCCTTAACTCCTTGATAAATCTCAAAAAGAATATAAAAATGCTTTTAAAATTCAAATAAATTATATATAATAATTAATAGTTGCTTAACTAATGTTAAATTTTATTAAAGGAGATTGCATTGATGGATATTTTAAATGAAAAATATTATATAGATACTTGGGGTTGTCAAATGAATGAAGAAGACTCTGAAAAAATTTCTGGTCTACTAAAAGGCATTGGATATATAAGAACAGAAGTAAAAGAAGAAGCAGATATAATAATTTTTAATACTTGCTGTGTTAGAGAAAATGCTGAACAAAAGGTATATGGTCACCTTGGAGCATTAAAAGCATTAAAAAGACAAAATCCAAACCTACTTATAGTTGTTTGTGGCTGCATGATGCAGCAAAAGGATATGCCTGAAAAAATAATTAAGAAGTTTCCTCATGTAGATATAATTACTGGAAGCTTTAATTCTTATAAATTACCTGAATATATTGAAAGAGTAAAGAAAGATGGAAATTCAATAATAGAAATATGGGATAAAGAAAAAGGCATAATTGAAGGAATGCCTGTTGATAGAAAAAGTGATATAAAAGCTTTTGTTACCATAATGTATGGTTGCAATAATTTTTGTTCATACTGTATAGTACCATATGTAAGAGGTAGAGAAAGAAGTAGAAGTCCAGAAAATATAATAAATGAAATTAAAGATTTGGTATCAAAAGGATACAAGGAAATAACACTTCTTGGTCAGAATGTAAATTCCTATGGAAAGGGATTAGAACCAGAAATTACTTTTGCTGAGTTATTGAGAAGAGTTAATAAAATAGAAGGGTTAGAAAGAATTAGATTTATGACTTCTCATCCTAAAGATGTATCTGATGAATTAATCAAGACTATGGCAGAATGTGAGAAAGTCTGTGAACATGGACATTTTGCAATGCAATCAGGTTCTACTAGAATTTTAGAAAAAATGAATAGAAAATATTCTAGAGAAAATTACTTGAATTTAACTAAAAAATTAAGAGAAGCTATGCCTGATATAGCTATTACTACAGATATTATCATTGGTTTCCCAGGAGAAACAGAAGAAGATTTTGAAGATACATTAAAGATAGTAAAAGAAATAGAATTTGATTCAGCCTTCACCTTCATTTATTCAATAAGAGAAGGAACTCCTGCAGCAAAATTTGAAGAACAAGTTCCTGAAGATATTAAACATGAAAGATTCAATAGATTAGTAGAAGTAGTAAATGAAATATCTGCTAGAAAGAATAAAGTATACGATGGAAAAGTTGTTGAGGTATTGGTAGAAGGAACTAGTAAAAATGATGAAACTAAATTAATGGGAAGAACAAGAAATGGTAGACTAGTTAACTTTACAGGAGATAAAAATAGTATTGGAAAGTTAGTTAATGTAAAAATAACTAAAGCTCAATCATTTTCACTAACAGGTGAAATAATATAAAAAGCTCTATTATAGAGCTTTTTATATTATTTCTAAAAAAGGATGGAGAGGTGTTTTTATGGGTTTAACTCCAATGATGAAACAATATTTAGAAATAAAAGAGAAAAATAAAGATTGTATAATATTTTTTAGATTAGGTGATTTTTATGAGATGTTTTTTGAGGATGCAGAAATAGCTGCTAGAGAATTGGAACTAGTATTAACAGGTAGAGATTGTGGACTTGAAAAAAGAGCACCTATGTGTGGAATACCATATCATGCTGCTAGTTCGTATATAAACAGATTAGTAAGCAAAGGTTTTAAAATCGGTATATGTGAGCAATTAGAGGATCCTTCTCAAGCAAAAGGTATAGTAAGAAGAGATATTATTAAAATAATTACTCCAGGTACTTATTCAGATTCAAGTTTTTTAGAAGATACCAAAAATAATTATGTTATGAGTTTATATTTTGAAAATAGTATTGTAGCCATGAGTTTTGCAGATATATCTACAGGAGAATTTCAATGTACTTATGCAAATTATGATGTTTCAATAATTTTAGATGAAATTTCAAAGTATATTCCTAAAGAAATAATAATACAAGAAGATATAGATAATAAATTATTATTATCTATAAAAGAACGATTTGAAGTTTCTTTTACTAAACGATCAAATGAATATTACATTGATAATGCTGTGAATAATCTTAAAAACCAGTTTGCAAATTTTGATGAAAAGAACTTTAATCCTGTTTTGTCAAAAGGTATTAATGGCTTATTAAATTACATAATAGAAACTCAAAAGAGAGTCCTTACACATATAAATACTATTGAATATTATGATATAATAGATTATTTAAGCATTGATATCAATTCCCGAAAAAACTTGGAACTAACAGAAACCTTAAGAGAAAAAACAAAAAAAGGTTCTCTGCTTTGGGTTATAGATAAAACCAATACTGCCATGGGGGGAAGATTGCTTAGAAAATGGCTTGAACAACCTCTAATACATAAAAAACTTATCGACAATAGATTGAACTCAGTTGAAGAAATAATAAATAATCAATATTTATATGAAGATTTGAAAGAGCAATTAAGAGATATTTATGATATAGAGAGACTTGTTGGAAAAATTTCTTCTAAAAGCGTTAATGCTAAAGAGCTCGTTTCCCTAAAGAATTCTATCGAAAAGCTTCCTAAAGTAAAGGAAATTTTAAAAAACTTTAATAGTGAGTTATTGACAGGATTACATAATAATCTTGATTGTCTTGAAGATATTTATGAATTACTGAATAAGTCAATATTAGATAATCCAGCATTATCTGTTAAAGAAGGCGGAATAATAAAGGATGGATATAATCAGGAGATTGACCAATTGAGAGAAGCCAAAGCTCACGGCAAGGAGTGGATAGCTAATCTTGAAAATAGAGAGAAAGAAGAAACTCAAATAAAATCTTTAAAGATAAGATATAATAAAGTGTTCGGATATTATATAGAAATAACTAAATCCAATTTAAACCTCGTACCTGAAGGCAGATATATCAGAAAGCAAACTCTTGCAAATTGTGAAAGATATATAACTCCAGAACTAAAAGAAGTTGAAGAAAAAATCTTAGGTGCACAAGACAAACTAATGAATTTAGAATATGACATATTTGTTGAAATTAGAGATATTATTGAAAATTATACAGATAGAATGAAAAATAGTGCAAAACTTATATCAGAAATAGACTGTTTATGTTCTCTTGCTATTGTTGCTCTTGAAAATAATTATTGTAAACCTGAAATAATGAATAAAGGGGAACTTCATATTCAGGAAGGGAGACACCCAGTAGTTGAAAAAATGATACAGAGAGACTCTTTTGTAGCAAATGATACTATAATAAATGATGATGATAAACAGTTAATTTTGATTACTGGTCCAAATATGGCAGGTAAATCTACTTATATGAGACAGGTAGCATTAATAAATATTCTTGCTCAAATAGGAAGTTTTGTTCCAGCTAAAAAAGCTTCAATAGCTGTATGCGATAAAATATTTACAAGAATTGGTGCATCTGATGACTTAGCACGGGGAAAAAGTACTTTCATGGTTGAAATGTGGGAAGTCTCAAATATACTTAATAATGCAACTAATAGAAGTCTTATTTTGCTTGATGAGGTTGGAAGAGGAACTAGTACCTATGATGGTTTAAGTATTGCATGGGCAGTTATAGAATATATATGCAATAATAGTAACCTTAGATGTAAGACTTTATTTGCAACTCATTATCATGAATTGACTTCCTTAGAAGGAAAAATCCAAGGTGTAAAAAATTATTCTATTGCCGTTAAAAAACTTGAAGATGATATAGTATTTTTACGTAAAATTGTAGAAGGGGGAGCAGATGAGTCTTATGGTATAGAAGTAGCAAAGCTTGCTGGAATACCAGATAAGGTAATAGACAGAGCTAGAGAGATATTGATAAAGCTTGAAAACGAAAATAGTGACACTGCTGTTGCAAGTAAAAATATCCTTCTTAAAAATAATCAGCAAAAAGTCGATCCTATAAATGAATCAGACAAAAAACTAAAAGCAATAAATGAAGCATCAGTATCTAATCTTATAGAAGATAGCAATACTAAAAACAATTCTAGTACTGAAGTTAAACAAATAGGTTTTGGTGACTTTGAAAAAGATGCTTTAGTTAAGGAAATAGCTTCCATAGAAATTCTAAATATGACCCCAATGGAAGGCTTTAATAAACTATATGATATAATTAATAAAGCTAAGTCTTTATAATTCATAGAGGGTGATTATGTGAAAAGAATTAATTTACTAAATGAAGAAACTTCTAATAAAATTGCTGCAGGTGAGGTTGTTGAGAGACCTTCTTCTGTAGTTAAAGAATTAATTGAAAATAGTATAGATGCTGAAGCCAAAAATATAACTGTTGAAATCCTCAATGGTGGAAAAGATAAAATAAAAATAATTGATGATGGACATGGAATACATCCTGATGACATAGAAAAAGCTTTTTTACCTCATGGAACTAGCAAGATTTCACATATAGATGATATATATAAAATAAATACTTTTGGATTTAGAGGTGAAGCATTGCCAAGTATAGCAGCTGTTTCATCAGTGATACTAAAAAGTAGAAGTAAAGATAAAGAATTTGGGAAAGAAATCTCTATTGATGGAGGAAAGATTAATTATATTAATGATACTGGATGTAATATAGGAACTTCCATAGACGTAAATAATATTTTTTATAATGTTCCAGCTAGACACAAGTTTTTAAAATCAACTCAAAGAGAAGCAGCTTTAATTTCAAATATAATAAACAGATTAACATTGGCTAATCATAATATATCTTTTAAATATTATAATAATGATAAAAAAGCTTTAATTACTTTTGCTTCTAATGATGTTAAGGATACGATAAGGTCTGTATATGGTAAACAAGTTTACGATAACATTATTGGTTTTGAAAAACATTGTGATATAGCTTCAGTACATGGATATATTGGAACTTCAGAAATTAGTAGAGGAAGTAGAAATAATCAAAGTATTTTTGTTAACAGACGGTATATTAAAAGTGGGCTTATTACAACGGCAGTGGAAAATGCTTTTAAATCTTTTCTAACTGTAAATAAATATCCATTTTTTGTTTTGTTTTTAGATATTTATCCAGAATTTATCGATGTAAATGTACATCCTACTAAGTCTGAAATAAAATTTGAAGATGAAAGAAGTATTTATAAGTTAGTTTTTAATACTGTACACGAGTCAATAGCAGAAAGTGTGAAAAAAAACTTTAATTTTGAAACAAATCATTCAGATATACTTGAAAATGATATGAAGTTTTCTGGGCAACAGGATGAGAAGGTAACACCAATTCAATTACCAATAGATCTTAAACAAGATAACATTAAAGAAAGTTTAAAAGTTGAAGATAAACTATTTGATTATCAAAAATTAAATAATATAAATCCAAAAACAAATACTAATAAAAAAGAAGAATGTATTTGTGAAAATAAGTCTAGGGATAGTTATTTTTCTGAACAAGAGGTAAGGTCTAATCTTAAAAAAACTAATGAAAGTTTTAAAGAAGAAATTAATAAAAAACATTCAAGTGATAAATCAGAAAAAGAAGCAAAATTTCCCTCTTTAAAAATCATAGGACAATTCAATAATACTTATATTATAGGTGAAGAATTTGGTGAATTCTATATGATAGATCAACATGCTGCTCATGAGAAAATATTGTTTGAAAAATACAGAAAACAAATAGAAACTAATGAAGTTGTTTCTCAAATTCTTATTGTACCAGTTGTTTTGGAATTAAGTCATGAGGATTTTTCTCATTACATCGAGAATAAAAAGCTTTTTATTGAGACTGGATTTGATATAGAATTATTTGGTGATAATACTTTAAGTATAAGAGAGGCTCCTTTGCTTTTAGGCAAAACAGATGTGAGAACATTTTTTCTCGAAATATTAGATAATATAAAAAATATGGGATCAGGGAAGACAGCAGAAGTTAAACATAAAACTATTGCTTCTCTGTCATGCAAAGCAGCAATAAAAGCAAATCATCCTTTATCACAAGCAGAAATGATTACATTAATTGAAACCTTAAGATACATAGATGAGCCTTTTAATTGTCCTCATGGAAGGCCTACTATAATTAAAATGTCATTAAAGGAGATTGAAAAGAAATTTAAAAGAATTCAATAGCTATACAGAAGGAGATTGTAAATGAAAAAAGATTTATTTATACTTGCAGGCCCTACAGCTGTTGGGAAAACTGCTATATCTATAAATTTAGCTAAAAATTTAAAGGGAGAAATAATTTCAGCTGATTCAATGCAAATTTACAAATATATGGATATAGGTTCTGCTAAAATTAAGGACGATGAAAAAGAAGGTATTCCTCATCATGTTATAGACTTTGTAGAGCCTTCTCAAGAGTTCAGTGTAGTAGAGTTTAAAAATGAAGCCACAAAGGCTATTGATGAAATAACCAGTAATAGCAAACTACCTATGTTGGTTGGTGGAACTGGATTTTATATTGATTCACTGATATTTAATTATGATTTTGCAAATGCTTATAAAGATGAAGCATATAGAGAACATCTTAAAGCTTTAGCGTTGGAGAAAGGTAATGAATATGTTCATTCTCTTCTTAAAGATATTGATAAAGAATCATATAAGAAATTATATCCAAATGATTTAAAAAGAGTAATTAGAGCTCTTGAAGTTTATAAGCTGACAGGAAAAACAATTAGTGAGTATAATGCAGAGCAAGATATATATAATATACCTTATAATGTCTATTACTTTGTACTTACTATGGATAGATCAAAATTATATAATAGAATAAATAGGCGTGTAGATATAATGATTGAAGAAGGTTTAATTGATGAGGTTATAAAATTAAAAAATATGGGTTTAACTGCAGATATGCAATCTATGAAAGGTATAGGATATAAAGAAATTCTTTATTATCTAGATGGCAAAATTACACTTGATGAAGCAATTGAGCTGATTAAAAAAGGAAGTAGAAATTACGCTAAACGTCAGCTTACATGGTTCAGAAAAGATAAAAGGGTTGTTTGGATAGATAAAGATACATATAATGATGATGGCGAAGTATCTAAAGCTATTATTAGTAAATTTAATAGCTTACGAAATGAATTTAAACATAACAAAAATTTATAAAAATAGAGGATTTTATTTATTTTTATAGAATATAGATATATAAAAATTTGGAGGGAAATGTTATGAATAAATTAAATAATAATTTACAAGATTTATTTTTAAACAACGCCAGAAAAAATAGAATATCTGTTACAATATTTTTAACAAATGGGTTTCAACTTAAGGGAAATGTTAAAGGATTTGATAATTTTACAGTAATTCTTGATAATGAAGGAAAACAAATGATGATATATAAACATGCAGTATCAACTATTGTTCCATCTAAACCAATTTTATTTATGCAAGAAGATAATAATGAAAAATAGGCATTTTATTTGCCTATTTTTTTCATGTATGATAATATAGTTAATGATTTGAATTTGGGTATTTTGGAGGGTTATACATATGATAGAACAAATGAAAGAACAGTTGATTAAGAAATATGACATAAGTAATAAAGTATTAGAACTTTACGAAAGAGCTATAAATGATGTTAAAGATAAATTTGAAGCTCTAAATGAAATAAGAGAATATAATCAATTAAAGGTTTTAAATGCTATGCAGGAAGAAAGAATAAGTGAAGCGCATTTTACAAACTCAACTGGATATGGTTATGGTGACATAGGAAGAGACTCACTAGATAAAGTATATGCAAGAATTTTTAACTGTGAGAGTGCACTTGTAAGACCTCATTTTGTCAATGGTACTCATGCTTTAGGAGCTGCTTTATTCGGTAATTTAAGACCAAATGATACTATGATTTCAGTATGTGGTAAACCATATGATACTCTACACAGTGTAATTGGAATAGATAAGGCTGAAAAGATAGGCTCTTTAAAAGAATATGGAGTTAATTATAAACAAATAGAACTTAAAGAAGATGGAAAGCCAAATATAGAAGAGATTACAAAGGCTTTACAAGAAGACAATACCATAAAACTTGTACATATACAAAGATCTACAGGATATGGATGGAGAAACTCATTAGATATTTCAGATATAAAAAATATAGTAGAGTGTGTTAAATCTGTTAGAAAAAATATAATTTGTTTTGTAGATAACTGCTATGGTGAGTTTATTGATATTTTAGAACCAACAGATATTGGGGCAGACTTGGTTGCTGGATCTCTAATAAAAAACATAGGGGGAGGAATAGCACCTACAGGAGGATATATAGCAGGAACTAAAGAATGTGTGGAACAAGCCTCATATAGATTAACAGTTCCAGGTATAGGAGGAGAATGCGGTTCTACCTTTGGAGTTATGAGAACTATGTATCAAGGATTGTTTTTTGCTCCTCATGTAGCTATAGAAGCTTTAAAAGGAGCTATCTTCTGTGCTAGAATAATGGACCTTGCAGGATTTGAAGTACTTCCAAAATATAATGAAAATAGAAGTGATATAATTCAAGCTATAAAATTTAATGATAAAGAGAAATTGATTGAATTTTGTAAGGGGATACAGTTAGGTTCTCCTGTAGATTCATTTGTGGTTTGTGAACCTTGGGATATGCCTGGATACGATGATGAAGTAATAATGGCAGCTGGTGCGTTTATTCAAGGGTCATCTATTGAATTATCTGCTGATGCACCTATAAGAGAGCCATATATTGCATATCTTCAAGGAGGTCTTACCTTTGACCACGCAAAAATAGGTATTTTAATTGCTTTGAGCAGAATTCTAAAAGATGCATAAATATAAATAAGAAGACTAGTAGATAGGAGTTTTTATGCTTATCTACTAGTCTTTACATATATTAATACTTTCTAAATAATCCAATTAATCTACCTATAATAGCACAATCCTCCACTATAATAGGAGACATTGTTTTGTTTTCAGGCTGCAACCTTATGTGATCTTTTTCTTTAAAGAATCTTTTTATTGTAGCTTCATTATCTATTAAAGCAACAACTATATCCCCATTTGCTGCGTAATTAGTTTTCTCAATTATAGCTAAATCTCCATCCATAATTCCTGCTTCTATCATACTTTCTCCTGAAATATTTAGCATAAACAAGTCTTTATTACTAGGGATAAAATTTAATGAGATAGGGAATGTATCCTCTACATTTTCAACAGCTAGAATTGGTTCTCCAGCAGTTACTTTTCCTATAATAGGAATACTTACCATTTCTTTTTTGATAGGAGGGTCTTTTAATATCTCTATAGTTCTAGGCTTTGTAGAATCGCGCCTAATCATACCTTTTTTTTCAAGTCTGGCAAGATGACCATGAACAGTAGAAGTAGAGCTTAATCCTACACCTTTGCATATTTCTCTTACTGAAGGTGGATATCCTTTTTCTCTAATATGTGTTTTTATAAATTCATATATTTCTGTCTGTTTATCTTTTTTATTTGCATTCATTATATACACCCCTTATTCTTTATTCTGAATTATATCATAAATTTCCAAAAACATCAAACTAATGTTCTTTAAATTTGATTAACCTTAATTCTTTTGATATAATATCTTTGATATATTATAAAAGGAGAAGGAAACTATGTCGAAATTGTGTATTTTGCAACCTAAAAAAGTGTGTAATAATTGCGGTGAGTGTAATAAATGTGATTTAAATCCCTCTAAAATATGCAACAACTGCGGAAAATGTTTAGAATTAGAAGGGTATGATGCCAGAGCTATAGATATCGACGAAATAGTTGAAGAGGTTCTTGAAATAAATGATAAAGAAGAGGGGGATCTATCCAAAGATAATATCATTGAAAAATTAGCTTCATATAACACAGATTTGAAAGAAGAGGATATAAAAGTGGAATACATAGATGATATTGATGGTCTTAAAGAGTTATTAGAAGAACATACGAATACTCAAAAATTAATGGAAGAAGCATTTCCTGGTCTATTTGTTTTCGATAATAAGAAAGAATAAAAAGCATTTTCTGTGCTTTTTATTCTTCACTTAAAGGATTTAGGCTTACAGCTTGTCTTAAAGTTTCGTCATCTACATGAGTATATATTTGTGTAGTGGAAACATTCTCATGCCCAAGAATTTTCTGCAAACTTCTTATATCTACATTACCATGCTTGTACATTAATGTTGCAGCTGTATGCCTTAATTTGTGAGGGGTATATTTCTGATTTGTAAGTCCAGATTTTTCTATATGCTTCTTAACCAATAGTTCAACACTTCTTTTATTTATTCTTTTCAATTTTTTACTAATAAACAAAGCATCTTTATGACTTGGATCTATCTTATGATGTTTTTGATTTCTTATAAGCATGTAATTTTCAATTGCTTTTAAACATGCGTTATTCAAATAAACGGTCCTTTCCTTATTTCCTTTACCTATTATGGTTAGGGTATCATCTTTTATTTTTGAAATATCAATACTGCATAATTCTGAGAGTCTCAGCCCACAATTTAAGAATAGGGTTATAATACAATAATCTCTTTCTTTATTTTCTCCATCAATAGATGCTAATAAATTTTTACTTTCCTCTAAAGTTAAATATACAGGATTTCTTTTATTAATTTTGGGTGATTCTAATTCACTAGCTGGATTTTCATCTAATATTTTTGCTTTGCTGTGCAAATATTTAAAAAAAGATTTAAGAGAGGCTACTTTTCTGGCTCTAGCATAATTTCCGTTATTTCTATAATTTTCAGCAAAGGAGATAAAAGCATATAAATCAGAAAGTTTTATTCTTTTTATAAATATTTTATCAATATCATCAATAGGTATATCTTCAAATTCAATATCGTTTTTTACATATCCTTTATATAGCTTTAAGAATCTAAAAAACATAGTTAAATCCCATTTATATCCCTTGATAGTATTTTCAGATTTTCCTTTGATTGTTCCTAGATAGTTGAGAAATTCATTCAGATATTCAGGTAAAGTAGGATCGTAGATATTTATTAAAGTATAATTCATAATGCCCTCCTATTTTCAACTTATAACTTCGCTAAATTTACATTTAGCGAAGTTATAAGTTGGTTTTTTATTATATATTTTATTTATCTTTAATAATTTTAGTACTATATTTAAGACTATTATACTTATATAATTATTGTATCTAGGTTTCAATAATTATTCTACACATTAGAACTTAATATACAAATTAATAGATTGTTTCTGCAATAAATTTATAAATGCATTTTCTTAATTAATTGGAACTTATGTATTAAAAAATTGAACATAAAGGTATTTTGAAATCTAATAAAAAAATATTTTCAAAATATTTATATTTATATAAATCTACATTAATGATTTTTTAAAAATTAAATTTCAATACAAAAGCCGATATGTTTTTCATACCGGCTAATACAAAATATATAATATATTTATTTATACATTTATTTCTACTTCTATGTTCAATTCATTTTTATAAGCTTCTAAAGCAGATGCAACACAATCATTTATAAAGTCTTCCACTTGTCCTGGTGCTCTTCCAATAAAATTCTTAGAATCTATTATAGCGAAAATTTCTTCAGCACTCATTAAGAAAGATTCATCTTTTACTATTCTTTCAATCAAGTCATTATTAAGACCCTCTTCTTTTACTCTTTTAGCAGCTTCCATAGAAAGGGTTCTTATTTTTTCATGTAACTCCTGTCTGTCCCCTCCCCTTTTCACTGCTTCCATTAAAATATTTTCTGTAGCCATAAAAGGAAGTTCACTTTCCACATGAGAAGCTATTACTTTTTCGTATACCACCATGTTGCTCGTTACATTCATATATAAATTCAATACACCATCTAAAGCTAAGAACGCCTCAGAAACTGATAATCTCTTATTCGCTGAATCATCTAAAGTTCTTTCAAACCATTGAGTTCCTGCAGTCATTGCTGGATTAAGAGAATTTACAATTACGAATCTACTTAATGCACTGATTCTTTCTGATCTCATCGGATTTCTTTTATATGCCATAGCTGAAGATCCCACTTGATTTTTTTCAAAAGGTTCTTCCATTTCCTTCATATTCTGAAGTATTCTTAAATCATTACTAAATTTATAAGCACTTTGAGCGATTTCTGAAAGAGTATTCAATACTATAGAATCAACCTTTCTTGAGTAAGTTTGACCAGTTACAGCATAAGTGCTTTCAAACCCCATCTTTTTAGCTACTAATTCATCAAGTCTTTTAACTAACCCTTCATCATTATCAAATAATTTCATGAAACTAGCTTGAGTTCCAGTAGTCCCTTTCACTCCTCTTAATTTCAAAGTATCTATTACAAAATTTATATTTTCTAAATCCAAAATCAAGTCTTGCATCCATAATGTAGCTCTTTTACCAACTGTAGTTAATTGAGCAGGTTGTAAATGAGTAAATCCAAGAGTAGGTAAGTCTTTATACTTTAGAGCAAATTTTGATAAATTTTTTATAACATTGACTAATTTATTTCTCAATAACAAAAGCGCCTCTTTCATTACTATTAAATCAGTGTTATCTCCAACAAAACAACTTGTAGCACCCAAATGAATAATACCTTTAGCATTAGGACACTGAAGACCATATGCATATACATGACTCATAACATCATGTCTTATTTCTTTTTCTTTTTCTACAGCTACTTCATAATTTATATTTTCAATATTACTTTTTAACTCATCTATTTGTTCTTGAGAAATATTTAATCCCAACTCTTTTTCACTTTCAGCTAAAGCTACCCAAAGCTTACGCCAAGTTTTAAATTTCATTTCTTCAGAAAATAAGTATGACATTTCAATTGAAGCATATCTGCTAGTTAAAGGTGTGTTATAAACATTTCTTACCATATCAAAGCCTCCGAACACATATATTTTTATTTTTTATTAATCCATTATTCATATTATATCATATATTATAATTAAATGTAATATTTTTGTTCGTAAATTTATTAGTTTTAAACTTGGTCTATTTTAAGATAGAAAACATATACTCTATTAAGAAATATTTTAAGTTAATTTAGGGGGTAAATATGTATAAATTGAGCCTAGTAGACAAAATTTCTTTTCTACTCATGTTAATCGGTGCTATTAATTGGGGACTTATAGGTTTATTTAATTTCAACTTAGTCAACTCAATTTTTGGCTTTGTGCCAATAATTGAACGATTAATTTATATTTTAGTAGGGCTAGCTGCTTTGAATTCTATATTATTTATTAAAAAAAGTAACTATTCTAAGTAAAATAAATAAAAGGCTTTAATAGCCTTTTATTTATTCTTCAATTGATTCAATTACTTTTACAATTTCTTCAGCAGCTAATGTTTCATCATCCCCTGAAGCTATAATTGTTACAGGTGAGTCTTTAGTAACTCCTAAAGAAAGCACGCCAATTAAACTCTTAATGTTCGCTTTTTTATCTTTATATTCAAGATATATATCAGATTTAAAAGAAGACGCTTTTTTTACTAATAAAGTAGCAGGTCTTGCATGTAATCCAGTAGCGCTTTTTACTACAGCTTCTTTTTTTATCATTTTATGTCACCCCTTATATTTAGTTTTTACGTACATTATTATTATACCATTTTTTTTGTATTTCTCAACTTATAAATAAAAATTTCTACATTTTTTTTAACTTAGTTTCATCAAAAACTCCTCAAGTCTATCTAATCCTTTTTTAATAATATCCATTGAAGTTGCATAGGATAACCTTACATAATTGTCTAATCCAAAAGCAATTCCAGGAATAACCGCTACATTTTGTTCTTGTAAAAGTATTTCTGAAAATTCAAGAGAACTATTAATTATTGTTTCATTTAATTTTTTCCCAAAATACTTTGAAATATCTACCATAATATAAAAAGCACCATCAGCTTTTAAACATGATAAATTTTTTATTTTATCAATTCTTGATGCCATATAATCTCTTCTGTCTCCAAATTCTTTTATCATAGAACTTAAAGAAGATTGGTCACCTGTTAACGCTTCTAATGCTGCATATTGTGCAATAGAATTAGGGTTTGAGGTAGTGTGACTTTGAACACTAGACATTAATTTTATAATTTCCTTATTAGCTGCAGCATAACCAATTCTCCAACCAGTCATAGCATAGGATTTAGAAACTCCATTTATTACTATAGTTCTTTCATAGGCATCTTGTGATAAACTAGCAATGCTAATATGTTCTTCATTTCCATATATTAATTTTTCATATATCTCATCTGATATAATTATTAAATTATGTTTCTTTGCAAAATTAGCAATCATTTCTAGATCGTGTTTTGAGTATATTGTTCCCGTAGGATTATTCGGACTATTTACAATTATAGCTTTTGTTTTTGATGTAACAGCTTCTTCTAGAACATCTATTGAAAAATTAAAGTTATTTTCTTGTTTATTTTGAACAAATACCGGCACTCCATCTACAAGCTTTATAAGTTCTGGATAACTTACCCAATATGGTGTAGGAATTAAAACTTCATCTCCTTTATTTAATATAGCTTCAAAAGCATTTGCTAAGCACTGTTTCGCACCCGTAGAAATGATAATTTGATCATTTGTATAATTTAAATTATTATCTATTTTAAATTTATTTACAATAGCTTCCTTTAATTCAATTATTCCTGAAGCAGCAGTGTACCTAGTTAGTCCATTCTCTATTGCATTTATAGCTGCCTTTTGTATATTAATAGGTGTGTTGAAATCAGGTTCTCCAGCCCCAAAACTAATTACATCAATACCTTGTTTAGACATTTCCTTTGCTTTTGCTGTTATAGCCAAAGTTAAAGATGGTGAAATCTGTTTTGCCCTATTTGATAATATCATATAATACTCCTCCAATTTATTAATTATTGTATTTTTATATTAAAAATATATCACTTTACATTTATTATGTAAATAAGTTATTTATATATAAACTTGCCGCTGATTTCTTAACATAGATAAATTATATTTTAGAAATCTTATTGTAGTGTAAACTATAAAACAAACTCCCCATTTAGACTAATAAATAATATCAATCTGAATAAGGAGTTTTAGTTATATCTAAAATCTATTTTGCGTATTCGATTATCCTAGTTTCCCTAATAATATTTACTTTAATTTGACCAGGATATTCTAATTCTTTTTCAATAGTTTTAACTATATTTCTTGCCATTTCGATGCATTCAACATCATTAACTTCTTCTGGTTTAACCATAATTCTAACTTCTCTTCCAGCTTGTATAGCATATGATTTATCTACGCCTTCATAGGAATTCGCTATTTCTTCAAGTTTTTCTAATCTCTTAATATATGCTTCTAAAGTTTCTCTTCTAGCCCCAGGACGTGCCGCAGATATAGCATCAGCAGCCTGAACTAATATAGCCTCGATGGAATCATACTCTACATCACCATGATGACCAGCAATAGCATTTACTATTATTGGTGACTCATGATGTTTTTTAGCAATTTCTGCACCAATAAGAGCATGCGGTCCTTCAACCTCGTGATCTACCGCTTTACCAATATCATGTAGTAATCCTGCTCTTTTAGCTAATGTCGGATCTATTCCTAATTCAGAAGCCATAAGTCCAGCTAAGTAAGCAACTTCAATAGAATGTTTTAAAACGTTTTGACCGTAACTAGTACGATATTTTAGTCTTCCTAAAAGTCTTATTAATTCTTGATGAAGACCATGTACGCCCGTTTCAAAAGTTGCTTGCTCTCCTTCTTCTTTTATATCATTTTCAACTTCTTTCTTAGCTTTTTCCACCATCTCTTCAATTCTTGCAGGATGAATTCTACCATCAATAATCAATTTTTCCAGAGCTATTCTAGCAACCTGTCTTCTTATTGGATCAAATCCAGATAAAATTACCGCTTCAGGAGTATCATCAATAATTAAATCCACCCCAGTTAGAGTTTCTAAAGTTCTTATGTTTCTTCCTTCTCTACCAATAATTCTACCTTTCATTTCATCATTTGGAAGTTCAACTACATGCACAGTACTTTCAGCTACATGATCAGCAGCACATCTTTGGATAGCACATGAAATTATCTCTCTACCCTTTTTATCTGCTTCTTCTTTAGCTTTATTTTCCATATCTTTAATCATCATAGCTGTTTCATGTTTAATTTCTTTTCGAGTTTCTTCCAATAATATTTCACGGGCTTCTTGTGTTGTCAAACCTGACAATCTTTCAAGCTCTTGACGTTGCTTTTCATAAAGCTCTTCTATGCTGGATTCTTTTTCTTTAATTTCTTGCATTTTTTTATTAAGAGATTCATCTTTCTTTTCAATAGCGTCACTTTTTTTGTCTAATAACTCTTCACGTTGAATATTTCTTCTTTCTAATCTTTGAAGTTCATTACGTCTTTCTCTTAGCTCTTTTTCAAAGTCATTTCTAAGTTTATGAACTTCCTCTTTAGCCTCTAGAATTGCTTCCTTTTTTATTGCTTCAGCATTTTTTTCAGCCTCATCTAGTATACTTTTAGCTTTAATTTCTGCTTCTGAAATTTTTGCTTGTGATATATTTTTTCTAACATATATTATTACAAAAACCGATAAAATTATAACAGCTAAAAGCGCTAAGTATATAATAAAGTTATTATTCAAAACAACACCTCCTTGCTATCTATTTTGATTATGCAAAAGTAAGCGTTAGCGAAGTTTAGAAAGGTGTTATATTTGTTTATATATGAATATTTTACACATGTTAAACCAGTATTTGTATTCATTTTATATTATTTTTAAATTTATGTCAAGTTTATGAAAATGTTGCTAAAAAATTTTATATAAATTATACTTTTAACATAAACAATTAGACACTCTTTATACTTGATATTTAAATAAATCAATTAAATAGAGTGCCTAATAAATTCTATCTACTTTTCTTTTTCTACTATCTTCTTGTCTTCATTTATAGAACTTTCTGTCATATTTTTTTGTGGCAAATCATATTTAGATCTTATTTGATTCTCTATATCATATAGTACATCTGTAGTTTCTCTTAAAAATTGCTTTGCATTTTCTCTACCTTGCCCTAAACGAATGTCATTATATGAGAACCATGAACCACTCTTTTGAATTATTTCTTCATTAACTCCAACATCTAGTACATTTCCTTCAAAAGAAATACCCGTACCATACATTATATCAAATTCAGCTTGTTTAAATGGAGGAGCTACCTTATTTTTTACTACTTTAACTCTAGTTCTATTGCCTAAAAAGTCTTCACCTTGTTTGATAGTATCAATTCTTCTAACATCTAACCTAACAGAAGAATAGAATTTTAGTGCCCTTCCTCCTGGAGTTGTTTCAGGATTTCCAAACATAATTCCAACTTTTTCTCTTAATTGATTTATAAATATTACGGAGCATCTAGATTTATTAATAGCACCAGTAAGTTTTCTAAGCGCTTGAGACATTAATCTTGCTTGAAGTCCTACATGTGAGTCTCCCATTTCTCCTTCTATTTCTGCTTTTGGAACCAATGCAGCAACAGAATCCACTATTACAATATCTATAGCTCCTGATCTAACTAACGCTTCACAGATTTCTAGTGCCTGTTCTCCAGTATCAGGTTGTGAAACTATTAAGTTATCAATATCTACACCTAAGGATTTTGCATAAACAGGATCTAATGCATGTTCTGCGTCTATAAATGCAGCAGTTCCTCCCGCTTTTTGTGATTCTGCAATTACATGAAGAGCAACTGTTGTTTTACCAGAAGATTCCGGACCAAATATTTCAATAATTCTACCCCTTGGTATTCCTCCTATACCCAACGCAATATCTAAAGATAAACTTCCTGTAGAAATAGCCTCTACATTAAGTATATTTTGTTCCCCAAGTTTCATTACTGAACCTTTTCCGAATTGTTTTTCAATTTGACTCATAGCAACCTGTAAAGCTTTTAATTTCTCGTTATCCATATTTATCCCCTAAGGGTTCACCATCCTTCCGAGTTCGAACACTTGTTCTACTTAAATTATATAATATTTTATTTACAAGGTCAATAGCATAGTATAAAAGTTCCTATTATTTTCATATATAGGAACTTCTTTAAAATTATAGCCTATTTTTTTTATTATTAATCAATTTTCAGTACTAAGTGCTTTTTTATTTTTAATAAAATAATCAACTCCTGATATAATAGTTATAATCACAGCAGCAATTAAAACTGTATAAGTCAAATACGTTACATATACTGAAGTATAAATCAACTTAATTAAAGCAAAGATAATTGCTACCATTTGAGTAGCAGTTTTTAATTTACCCCACCAACTTGCTGCAATGACGATACCTTCAGAAGCCGCTACAGCTCTAAGACCCGTTACAGCAAATTCTCTAGCTATAATTATCATAGCCATCCAAGTTGGAACGATTCCATGTTCCACTAGAGATACTAAAGCAGAGGTAACAAGTAATTTATCTGCTAAAGGGTCCATAAATTTACCAAATTTCGTTATTTGATTTCTACTCCTTGCAATATGCCCATCTAATTTATCAGTTAACGATGCTAGTATAAAAACTATTATAGCTATAACTATACCTATAGGTGTATTTAATGCCATAAATATTAGAAAAACTGGCACAAGAAAGATCCTTAATAATGTAAGTTTATTTGCAAGATTCATCGCATACAACTCCTATTAAATCGTATTCTAAAGCTTCTGTTATAACAACCTCAATAAAGTTTCCTATACTTAATATTTTATCACATTTAAAGAAAATTGCACCATCTATTTCAGGAGACATTTCATAATTTCTACCAACCCACTGTCCATCTTTATAGCCTTCAACAAGCACTTTATATTTTTTACCTATCTTTTTATGATTATTTTCTTTAGAGCCGCATTGTTGCATAAGCATCAATTCTTCTTCTCTATATTGCTTAACCTCTTCATCAATTTGACCATCCATTTTGGCAGCAGGAGTTCCTTCTTCCTGAGAATATTTAAAGACTCCAAGCTTATCAAATTTTATTGATGAAATAAACTCTTTTAGTTCTTTAAAATCTTTATCAGTTTCACCTGGAAATCCAACAATTATAGACGTACGTAAAATTAAATCTTTAATTTTACTTCTCATTTTTAATATGTTTGTAGTTATTATTTCTTTAGTGCTTTTCCTATTCATTCTTTTAAGCACAGAATTACTTATATGTTGAATAGGTATGTCTAAATATTTACATACTTTTTCATTATTTGCTATTTCATCTATTAAATCATCAGTAATCTCTTCAGGATAGCAATACAATATTCTAATCCACTCTATATTATCTATTTCAGAAAGTTTTCTTATTAGCTCAGGGAGTTTCTTTTCATCATATAAGTCTATACCATACTTCGTAGTATCTTGAGCTACTAATATTATTTCTTTAACACCTCGTTCTGCTAAATCATTAGCCTCCTGTATGACATTTTCCATACTTCGACTTCTATATTTACCTCTAATTTTAGGTATTATGCAATATGTACATAAGTTACTGCATCCTTCAGCTATTCTTAAATAAGCAGAATATTGAGGAGTAGTAAGTATTCTTTCTCCTTCATTTATTGTAGAATCACTATAATTACAAGTACAAATTTTATTATTATGATTAAAGAAGTCTTTAATGTAAGTATTTAATTTGTCATAATCATTTACCCCTAACATAATGTCGATTTCTGGTATTAGGTTGTGAAGTTCCTCAGAATATCTTTGGGTTAGACACCCCGTTGCTATTAAAAGTTTACAGTTGTCTTTTTTAAATTCTGCCATTTCTAATATAGTATCAATAGATTCTTGTTTTGAGCTTTCAATAAAACCACAAGTGTTTACAATAATAATATCTGCTTCTTTTGGATTATTTACAATTTTATTTTCAGTAGCTAGGCTACCTAAAATCAATTCCGAATCAATTCTATTTTTATCACACCCTAAACTTACTAAGCCAATTTTGTATTTAGTCACTAGTTTTCCTCCTTAAGTTATATACTAATTATTATCATAAAAATTATTGTAATTCTTATATAAAATTTTAACAAGTAATTTTTTAAAAATTATTTAATTATTTTCATCCAAAGAGTTCTTATCTATAAGAATTTGCCTAGGTTTACTTCCATTCCTGCCAGAAATAACACCTTTTTCTTCTAATTCATCTATTATTCTAGCAGCTCTATTATATCCAATTCTAAGTTTTCTTTGTAGAAGCGATGTAGATGCTTGCCCAACTTCTACTACTATGTTTATAGCTTCATCCAGCAATTCATCATAGCTTGAGTCCTTTTTTTCAAAATTAGTATTTATTTCCTGAATAATTTTTTCTTCATATTTCACGTCACTTTTATGGGTTTTTATAAAATTAACTACCTTCTCAACTTCTTCTTCTGCAATAAACGCACCTTGTATTCTAATAGGTTTAGATTCACCTACCGGATAAAATAGCATATCTCCTCTACCCAGTAATTTTTCTGCACCAGCTGAATCTAATATGGTTCTTGAATCTATTTGGCTAGAAACAGCAAAAGATATTCTTGATGGAATATTAGCTTTTATTACTCCTGTTATAACATCAACTGATGGTCTTTGTGTTGCTATAACTAAGTGCATACCTGCTGCTCTTGCCATTTGTGCAAGTCTACCTATGTATTCTTCTACTTCTCCTGGACAAACCATCATAAGGTCTGCAAGTTCATCTATAACGATTACTATCCAAGGAATCTTATCTTCAATTTTCCCTTTATTATATAACTCATTATATCCTTCAATATTTCTTACATTATTATCTGCAAACAATGTATATCGTCTAGTCATTTCATTTACAGCCCAATTTAAAGCTCCTGCAGCTTTCTTAGGGTTAGTAACAACTGGTATTAATAGGTGTGGTATATCATTGTATATACTCAATTCTACTACTTTAGGATCTACAAGAAGCAATTTAACATCATCTGGAGAATATTTATACAACAAACTAATAATTAGAGTATTTATACAAACACTTTTTCCTGAACCTGTAGCACCTGCTATAAGTAAATGAGGCATCTTAGATAAATCAGTAACTATGCAATTTCCTCCAATATCCTTACCTAGAGCAAAAGCTACATTTTTATTGAAAGTCTTAAATTCAGAATCCTCTAAAACTTCTCTTAAGTATACAGGTGACACTGATTTATTTGGCACTTCTATTCCTACAGCACTTTTACCAGGAATAGGTGCTTCTATTCTTATAGAAGATGCAGCTAAACTTAAAGCAATATCATCAGCTAAATGAGTAATCTTACTAACTTTCACTCCAGCATTAGGTTGTAATTCAAACCTAGTTACAGAAGGCCCTTTTGTAACTTGAATAACCTTCGCTTCGACTCCAAAACTACTTAGAGTTTCTTCTAATTTAGAAGCAATACTTATTAATTCTTTTTTATTATTTTTTCGATTGCTTTCAACTGAATTGAAATTTAATAAATCAAGTGTAGGATATGTATATTCAATCTTTTCTTTTTCGTTGTTTTCTATTAGTTTACTGTTTAGTTCATCATTTACTTTTTCTGCTGAAATTTCTTCTAAGATATCTTCTTTCTTGCTTTTATTTCCAATATAATGTAAAGAAGATACATTATCAATAATTTTGGGTTCTTTTATCGCTTGTTTGTCTTCTGAATATTCAGTAGATTTCATAAAATCTATTACTTTAAGTTTATTGTTTAAATTTTCTATAAAAGATTGTTGAGTCACATCATTTTCTTCAATTATTATATCATCTAAATTCTCTTTTGAACTTTCTGTTTTAGCCAATTTTTTATTATTTATTATTTTAAAGTTATTTATTAAATCCATTAAAGATATTTGTGATATTAAAATAAAAACTATAATATAAATAGCAATAAAAATAATGTAGGATCCTATATTTCCAAACAATTTATAAAGTGGAATATCAAATAAGTAACCTATTATACCACCATGAATTATTTTATCTTCTGAGTATAATTTTCTAATACCATATAGTATGCTTTCATTTTTATAATATTCATCTATATATAGCATCTGAATAAAAAGAAGAGAATTTATAAGAAACAAAAAAATCCCATAAAATCTTTTATTAAAATTTATTTTTCCATTTTTCACAATAAAACTTATTCCTACAAAGATTAATAATACAGGAAAAAAATATGATCCTATTCCCATTAATGAAATAAGAATTCGTTTTACTGTTTGTCCAACTAAACCAGAAGCATTTGTTACAAATATGCTTAGAATCATTAATATTCCTATAGTAATAAAAATTATTCCTTTTATATCATTATTGAATTTAAAATGATTTTCTTTAGATTGTTTTCTTGAATTACTGTTTTTCTGACTGTTTTTTTTTGTCATTTGCATCACCTCTATTTTTTAGTTCTACATTTCCTATAATAGTCCTTTTATTATTATAATGAAAACTAGCCAAAGAGTAAAATCTTTTGGCTAGTTTTCATTTCTTTTATTATCAATCATTTCATCTAATTTTTTTATTGCGTTACTAATTCCCCCAACTTCATCAATCAGTCCATATTCTACAGCTTGATTTCCTATCAGTATAGTTCCCATATCATTTAATAATTCATCAGTTTGAACCATTAATTTTCTTAACGTATCTTTATTCATTTTTGAAGTTCTTGAAATAAACTCAATTATACGTTCTTGCATTTTATTAAAGTATTCAAAAGTTTGAGGAACTCCAAGTACCAATCCATTCATTCTTATTGGATGAATAATCATAGTAGCTGTAGGTGAAATAAAAGAATAATCTGCACAAGTAGCAAGAGGTACACCAATTGAATGTCCTCCACCTATAACCAAAGATACAGTTGGTTTACTCAAACTTCTAATCATTTCTGCTATAGCTAAACCCGCCTCCACATCTCCACCTACAGTATTAAGAATAATGAGCACTCCTTCTACTTCCTTATTAGTTTCAATTGCAACCAATTGTGGAATTACATGCTCATACTTAGTAGCCTTTGACTGAGGGGGAGAAACAGAATGTCCTTCAATTTGCCCTATAATAGGCAATATATGAAATCTCTGTGGATTTTCTGGAATATTTGAAACTCCCATTTCTTTTATCGAACTAACTTTTTCATCTTCATTATCTTTAACAAGATTCTCATCACTCATAAACACTCCTCCTATTAAACATAGTCTTTGCTTAATAGATAATAACTATTCATTTAATTATTATTTAAGTTAAATTCTTTATGGAGAGAATTTATTGCAGTTTGAGTATACTGTGATTCTACTAAACACCATATAGTAGAATGCGAATCAGCAGTTTGTAATACTTCTATATTTTCCTTTGCTAGAGGCTTTAATATTTTAGCCATAACTCCTGGAATTCCACGAATTCTAGATCCAATGATAGCAATCTTACTACAGTCCTCTATATATGAGTATTCCAATTTTAATTGCTGCATTATATTATTTAATTTAAATAAATCTGTATTATCTATTGTAAATATTTTTTGATTTGGAAATACATTTATAAGATCTATGCTTATTAAATTTTCAGCTAATACAGATAAAATATCATGATAGTTTTCATTATTAATATTTTTAGCTAGCTCAACTTTAATCTGTACCCTATTATCCATATGGGTAATACCAGTTATTAAATTCTTATTATTAACCTCCCCAATATTATCAATAAGAGTACCTATACATTCACTCATTGTATTTTTAATAACTAAAGGTATATTGCCTTTCATAGCTATTTCAACTGCTCTTGGATGTATTACTTTTGCTCCTTGATGTGCAAACTGGAATACTTCATTATAGCTCATTTCTTTTATTAAAGAAGCATTTTTTACTATTCTTGGGTCTGCTGTCATTATTCCATCTACATCAGTATATATATCAATTTCTTCAGCTTTTAAAGCAACTCCTAAAAGAGAGGCAGTTACATCACTTCCACCTCTACCTAAAGTAGTTATGAAACCCTCCTCATCCATTCCTTGAAATCCCGTTACAACTGGAATTTTATCCTCTTTTAAAATTTTTAACAAATTATCAGTTTTAACTTCTTTAATAGCAGCGTTAGTAAATTGGTCATCAGTAATAATTCCGGCTTGACCACCCATAAGCGGTACAGCTTGTATATTATGAGAATATAATTCATTACATAGAACTACAGAACTTATTATCTCCCCACAACTTATTAAAAGATCTACACCTAATTTATTATTATTTATATAATCCTTAGTTAAAAGTGAAAGTAATGAATCAGTTGCATACGGTTGTCCCATTCTCCCCATTGCAGAAACTACCACCACTGGTGAAAACCCTTCTTGCTTAGCTTTAATTATCTTTTTTATTACAGATAATCTTTTTTCATGAGTTGAAACAGACGTTCCTCCAAATTTTTGCACTAAAATTTTCATGTTATTCCTCCAAGCAATCTATTTATTTGTTCTTTTAAGTTCGGATTCTTCTACATCAACAATTATAGTTCTCGTCCCTATTTTATTTACATATTCCCAAGGTATCTCTAAAAATTCATTACCTCCAAAAAAATTAAAACGAGACTTATTATTATCAATTACTAGAAGTTTAAATGATCCATTTTCATCAACTATTATATCATTGTTTGAAAGATAATTATATTTTTCACCATTATTTATATTTATAATTTCATAATTTTCCATTTCACTATAGAATTTTATTTTATCATCCATAATTATTTCCTCCTTCAATATATATCATATTATAATATGATATATATTGAAGAATTATTACTATAAATTTATTTTTTTTGAATTCCTAAATGCTATTTTATCTCTTTCTAGTGCTTTAGTTATTAATTCTTTATCAAAATTTTCTCCTACAAAAGCGGAGTTTTTTATTCCCTGTGAAAACGTATTTTCCATTACTTCCGCTAATTCATTTTTATTTATAGAATCTATTTTTACCATTATATCCTTAGGACTTACAATATTATTTAGAAATAATGCCATTCTTCCATTTCTAAACATTCTACTGCTAGTACTTTCTAATCCTAAGATAAAAGTTCCTTTTAGTTGTTCTTTAAGCTTTATTAATTTTTCGTAACTAATTTCTTCTCTAGAAAAGTTATATAGTTCTTTTTTTATATAATTTATTGCATCTACTGCACAATCAGGATTTAAACTAGTATATATATATATCATGCCACAATTCATATAAGAAGATATATATGAATATATTGAATAGCACATTCCTAACTCTTCTCTAATCTTTTGAAAAAGTATAGATGATGCTCCACCACCTAAAATTGTATTAAGAAGCATTAATGGATAAATATTATCATTTCCTACTTCTATTCCATGTATACCTAAGCTTATATGAAGCTGTTCAATTTTTTTGTTTTGAAATAAGTTATCATTTATTATTACCGGTGAAGAATACTTTGTTATTTTTTTGTTAGTACTATTCCATTTGCCAAAAAATTTTTCAATAGTTTTTTCTATAGTTTTCACATCAAATTTACCACATATTGAAATAACAGAATTCTCGGGTATATAATAAGAATCAACATATTGAACAAGCATCTCTCTAGTAAAAGATTGAACAGTATCTATATATCCAAGTATAGGAAGAGCAATTGAATCTTCTCCAAATGCTGCTAATGAATGTAAGTCCATAAGTATATCTTCTGGAGTATCATTACTCATTTTTATTTCTTCAATTACTACTTTCTTTTCTTTTTCAATATCTTCCTCAGCAAATTTACTATTAAATAACATATCAGACAATAAGTCTAAAGATAATTCTAAATGTGCATCTAAAGTTTTCACATAAAAGCAGGTTGATTCTTTACCTGTAAAAGCATTTATTTGTCCACCTACATTTTCTACAGTTTCTACTATCTCTTTTGCACTTCTGTTTTCAGTTCCTTTGAAAAACATATGTTCTATAAAATGTGATATACCATTATTTATAGAGTTTTCATTTCTCGAACCATTTTCAATCCAAAGTCCAACAGTAACTGAATTAACATGATCTATATTCTCTATGATAACTCTTAATCCATTATCTAATTTAAATAAATTGTACATATGTCCTCCCATAGAAATTACTATAATTTAATAAAATAAAAAGGCATTACTGCCCTTCTACTTTTCTTCATTATTTTCTTTTGAATTATCTTCTTCCGAATCCTTAATAGCATCTTTTCTAGAAAGATTAATTCTTCCCATTGAATCTATGTCTGTTACCTTAACTAAAATTTCATCTCCAACAGATACAATATCTTCAACTTTATTTACACGTTTAACATCTAATTTTGATATATGAACTAATCCTTCTTTACCAGGCAATATTTGAACAAAAGCACCAAAGTTTGAAAGCTTTGTAACTTTTCCTAAATATATTTCTCCTTCAAGAACTTCTCTTGAATAGCTGTCTATTAATTCTAACGCTCTTTTACCTGATACATAATCTTCAGCTGTAACAAATACTGCTCCATCATCTTTTATATCAATCTTTACGCCTGTTTCATCAATAATCTTGTTAATAGTCTTACCACCTGCACCAATTACATCTTTGATTTTGTCAGGATTAATCTTCACTGTAAATACTTTAGGTGCATAAACTGATACTTCTTTTCTTGGTTCAGCAATACAATCTTGCATTACCTTTAATATTTTTAATCTAGCTTCTTTAGCATCATTCATTGCTTTTTTTATGCAGTTATTTGATAATCCAGCTATTTTCGTATCAACTTGTATAGCAGTAATACCCTTTTCTGTTCCAGCAACTTTAAAGTCCATATCACCAAAGAAATCTTCAAGACCTTGAATATCTGTTAATATCTCTTCTTCTTGTAAATCCTCACTTGTAACTAATCCCATAGCTATTCCAGCTGCCGGTCTTATAAGTGGAACACCAGCATCCAATAAAGCAAGAGTACTACCACAAACACTAGCTTGAGAAGTTGAACCATTTGAACTTAACACTTCTGAAACTACTCTTATAGCATAAGGGAATTTATCTTCACTTGGAATTAATGGTTCCAAAGCTTTTTCCGCTAATGCTCCATGTCCAATTTCTCTTCTATTTGGTCCTCTTAATGGTTTAACTTCTCCAACACTATATGATGGGAAATTATAGTGATGCATATACCTCTTAGATGTTTCTTCTTCAATACCATCTAATATTTGAACTTCACTTATAGATCCTAATGTAGCTACACTCATGACTTGAGTTAATCCTCTTGTAAAAACTCCACTTCCATGAGTTCTTGGCAATATTGCAACTTCAGAAGATAAAGCTCTTACTTGATTAAATCCTCTACCATCTGGTCTTATCTTTTCATTTAAAATCATATTTCTTACTATTGACTTTTGAAGTTTATATACAATCTCGTTTATATCAGCAGTATTATCTGGATACTTTTCACCAAATTCTTCTTTAACTTTTTCTTTAACCTTATCCATGGCTACATTTCTAGCATCCTTATCTGTTATATACATAGCATCCTTTACCATGTCGAAGGCAAACTCTTTGACTTCTTTTTCAATAGTTTCATCTATTTTATACAATGCAACTTCCGATTTAGTTTTACCATATTTATGCATAACTTCTTCTTGGAATAATGCTATTTTTTTACATTCATCAAATCCAAACATTATAGCATCGTACATAATATCTTCTGGTATTTCTTGACCGCCAGCTTCTATCATCATAACTCTTTCTTTAGTAGCACATACTGTTAAATCTAAAGAACTCTCTTCTCTTTGCTTCGATGTAGGATTTATAACAAATTCCCCATCAATCAATCCAACAGATACAGTTCCAACAGGAGTTGTAAATGGTATACTAGATAGACATAATGCTAAGGATGCACCATTCATTGCTAATATATTTGGTACATTATCTTGCTCAACTGATTGAACTGTACATACTATTTGAACATCATTTCTATACCCTTTCGGAAATAATGGTCTAAGAGGTCTATCTATAGCTCTGGCATTAAGGATAGACTTATCTGATGGTCTGCCTTCTCTTTTTATGAAACCTCCTGGTATTTTTCCTACAGCATATAGTCTTTCCTGATATTCTATGCTTAAAGGGAAGAAATCAATTCCTTCTCTTGGGCTTTCTGAAGCATTAGCATTAACAAGTATTACAGTATCACCATAGCTTATTCTTAAAGCACAATCTGAAAGCATTCCTAGTTTTCCAAATTCACCCTTAAGTTTTCTTCCAGCTATAGTTGTTTCAAATACTTGATTCATTTTTATAACCTCCTTTCAATATATATCTGCAATTATAGTATTGCCAATAAAACCTAATTTAATAATTTAATGTTTTTCTAAAACAATAGAGCGGTACTAGCCCGCTCTAAATTATTTTCTTAATCCTAATTTTTTAATTAATTCACGATATCTTTCAATATCTTGATCTTTTAAGTAATTTAAAAGACCTCTTCTCTTACCAACCATCATAAGAAGTCCTCTTCTTGAGTGGTGATCTTTTTTATGTTCTTTTAAATGCTCATTTAAGTGATTAATTCTTTCTGTTAATAAAGCAACTTGAACTTCTGGAGAACCAGTATCTCCTTCACCTGTTGCATATTGAGCGATTATTTCTTGTTTTCTAGCCTTATCCATGCTTAAGCACCTCCATTAATTTTATCCCCTTTATTCCATGAGTACCGCCGGCCAGTCAGCAATCATAGCATAAGGTTCGCAAGACCAATTATAACAAACAATTTACAAAATGTAAATTATTTTTTGTTCTTTTACATAATATTTATCTTTTGCTATTTGAGCTGAAAGTTCTTCAAGTGAATTGAATTTTTTTTCGTCTCTTATTCTTTTTAGAAAATATAGCTTAATATTTTCGCCATATATATCTTTATCAAAATCAAGCACATGAGTTTCTATACTTAATTTTTTATCTTTTACAGTTGGATTATACCCTATATTGGTTATTCCCTTATATCTTATATCATTGTATTCAACAATAGTATAGTATACTCCCCCTCTTGGTAATATATATTTTTTGTCGTAATCCAAATTAACCGTAGGGAAATGTAACTTTCTACCAAGTTGTTTTCCTTTTATAACTTTTCCTTCTAACATAAAAGGTCTAGTTAAAAAATCATTTGATTTTTCAATATCCCCTTCTGATAATAAATGCCTTATTTTTGAACTGCTTATTATTTCTCCATTTAATTTTACTGGCTCAACAATATGAACTTCAAACCCTAAGTCATCACTTAATTGTTGAAGTAATTCAATATCTCCTAAATTCTTATACCCAAATCTATAATTAAACCCTACAATAATACCTTTAACATTATAACATTCAATCATCTTCAGAACAAAATCTTCGGGAGATACCTTCATAAACTCTTCATCAAAATTTGCATAATTAACAATATCAATTCCTGAAGCCTGCAAGAGTTTTGACTTTATATCATTATTAATAATCAATTTTGGTGCTATTTCTTCATTGATTATGGTAAGAGGATGATTTTTAAATGTAAATACCATACTTTTACAATTGTTATCCTTGGCCAGTTCAATAGTTTTGTTTATAAGATTCATGTGTCCTAAATGCAGGCCATCAAAACTTCCTAAGGCAATATATGTTTTTTCTGTAAATTTAGTATTAAAATTATCTTCATATATAACCATAACTCTAACCTCTACTTAAGTAGTTTTTCCATTTTTAACCCTTCATTAGTTCTTATTCCTAGACCTATGAAGTTCTCATCTTCAGTATATATACGATATAATATATTTTTCTGTATACCATTTAGCAAAGATCTATCTTTTATTCTAACTCCATTGATTAGTAAATTTTTCATTTTGTCATTTATACTTATTTTCTCATAATTTTTTAGCGCTTCTTCCACTGAGATTAAATTTTCCTCAATATTCTTTTCATTTAAATCTCTTAATACCGTTGTTGAGTCTTTATTAAAATTACCACTAGCAACTCTTTCTAAAGCCCACATAGTACCGCCACATTCAAGTTTTTTTCCTATATCGTAGCACAAACTTCTTATATATGTTCCTTTAGAACATTTAACTTCAAATATAATATCTGGTAATTCAATTTTTATAATATTTATACTGTATATTATAATATTTCTAGCTTGTCTTTCTATTTCTATACCTTCTCTTGCTAATTCATATAATTTTTTACCATTAATTTTAATAGCTGAATACATAGGCGGTATTTGAGCTACTTCTCCAATAAAGGAATTAATAACATTAACTACATTATCTTTAGAAAGATTCACTTCTTTTTCTTGTAATATTTTACCTTCTTTGTCATAGGTATCAGTTGTAATTCCAAGTTTCAGATGAGCTTTATAAATCTTATAATCATTCATAATATAATCTACAATTTTAGTTGCTTTACCAATACATACTGGAAGCACACCGCAAGCTAAAGGATCTAAAGTACCTGTATGACCTACTTTTTTAGTTTTAGCTATTTTTCTGATTTCTCTTACAACATCAAAAGAAGTTATTCCTATTGGTTTATAAACATTTATTACACCATCCATTATATCAACTCTTTTTCTATCTCTTTAATTATAATTTTCTTAATTTCTTCTAATGATTTCTCACTTGCAAATCCAGCCGCTCTAACATGCCCACCGCCACCAAATTTTTCTGCAATTTTTCTCACATCAACTATATTTTTGGATCTTAAGCTAACTTTTACACCTTCTTCTGTTTCTTTAAATAAAACAGCAACTTCAACTGTATCTATTTTAGTTCCTAAAGATATAATATCAGAAGAATCTCCATTATTTATACCAAACTCATCAAGCATTTTCTGTGTAAGTTCCATTATACATGTTTTTTCATCATGAATAAGGTACATACTTTCAATTACTCTACCTTGTAATTTTATTCTTGAATATTTTACATTTTCAAAAATATTTCTATGAATTTGTGAAAAATCTATTCCTACATTTATTAAATGTCCTGCAATTTTATGAGTTAAATCAGTGGTATTAGAATGTTTAAAGGAACCTGTATCAGTAACTAAAGAGGTATATAAACAAGTTGCTATATCTGCATCTATTTCTAAATTCATTATATTAAATATTTCATAAATAATTTCTGCTACTGCTGCTGCACCAGTGTTAACATAGTTTAGATCACCATATAAATCATTTGAAAGATGGTGATCTATATTTATCAATATATAATCTCTATTAGACAGTTTTAGATTAGAATTTATTCTATCAACATTTCCACAATCTAATACTATAATTGTATCTGTATTTTCAAGAATAGAATCAATATTTTTATTAACTTCATCAGAAAATGGTAAATACTCGAAGGTTTGTGGTAAAAGTTCCTTAGACATAATGTAAGCTTCTTTATTTAATTTAAGAAGTCCTTGCATTAATGCAAGAGAACTTCCTAAAGCATCACCGTCAGGAGACACATGACAGGTGATGCCAATTTTTTTACTTTTATTAATAGCTTCAATTACACTATTTATCTGTGTCATAATTCTTCCCCTTTAAATTTGTAAGAAGATTATTTATGTGCATACCACGTTCTATACTCTCATCTAATTCTAAAACTAATTCTGGAGTATATCTTAATTTAACTCTATGGCCAATTTCACGCCTCATGAATCCAGCAGATTTATTTAAAGCTTCTAAACTTTGTTTTTTAGAATCTTCATTTCCGAATAAACTAATAAATACTTTGGCATACCTTAAATCATTAGTAACTTCCACTTTAGTTACACTAACCATAGCTGTTAATCTCGGATCATTTATATCATCACGAATAATGTTACTAAGTTCTTTTTTTATTTCTTCATTGATTCTACCCAGCCTATATTTGGTCATATAACTCTCTCCTTTATATATATTATATATGTTTAGGCTTTACTTCTTCCATAGTGTAAGCTTCGATTAAGTCACCGTCTTTAATATCATTGAATTTTTCAATTGTTATTCCACATTCATACCCTGTTGCTACTTCCTTTACATCATCTTTAAATCTTTTTAAAGATGATAGTTGAGATTCAAATATTACTATACCATCTCTAATTATTCTAACTCCACTATTTCTTACAATTTTTCCATTCAGTACATAACATCCAGCTACAGTTCCTATATTTGATATTTTATACGTTAATCTAACTTCAGCAGTACCTAGAATTACTTCTTTATACTCTGGTTCTAGCATACCAACCATAGCAGATTTTATATCATCTAGAGCATCATAAATTATTCTATACGTTCTTATATTTACTCCTTCTTTTTCTGCTAAAACAGAAGCATTATTGGAAGGTCTTACATTAAAACCTATAATTAAAGCATTTGATGCTGCTGCTAATGTAACGTCTGTTTCACTAATAGCTCCTACAGCTCCATGTATTACTCTAACTTTAACTTCATCAGTAGATAACTTTTCTAAAGATTGTTTAACTGCTTCAACTGAACCTTGAACGTCTGCTCTAACTATAACACCTAGTTCTTTTACTTTTCCTTCCTGAATTTGACTATATAAATCTTCAAGGGATACTCTATTTGTAGACTGAAGACGTTGTTCTCTTAATTTCTGTTTTCTGTTTTCTGCCATATTTCTAGCAGTTTTTTCGTCTTTTACTACGTTGAATCTATCTCCTGCATCAGGCACTTCAGATAAACCTAATACTTCTACTGGTATTGATGGTCCAGCTGAATTAATTTTCTTTCCTTTATCATCAAACATAGCCCTTATTCTGCCATAAGTAGATCCAACTATAATTGAGTCACCTGATTTTAGTGTACCATTCTGTACTAAAAGAGTAGCCACAGGACCTCTTCCTTTATCAAGTTTAGCTTCAATTACAGTACCCTTAGCTCTTCTACTTGGATCTGCTTTCAGTTCTTCCATTTCAGCAGTTAAGATAACCATTTCTAATAATGTGTCTAATCCTTCTTTCGTGTGAGCAGATACTGGAACACAAATTATATCTCCACCCCAATCTTCTGGAATAAGATTATATTCTGTTAATTCTTGTTTTACTTTGTCAATATTAGCTCCTTCTTTATCAATCTTATTTATAGCTACAATTATTGGAACATTAGCCGCCTTACAGTGATTAATTGCTTCTGCAGTTTGAGGCATTATTCCATCATCAGCAGCAACAACTAATATAACAATATCCGTTATTTGAGCACCTCTAGCTCTCATAGTTGTAAATGCTTCATGACCTGGAGTATCTAAAAATGATATTGTTTCTCCATTAATTTCAACAGTATAAGCACCAATATGTTGAGTTATTCCTCCTGCTTCTGTAGCTGTAACCTTTGATTTTCTTATTGCATCTAAAATTGATGTTTTACCGTGGTCAACATGACCCATAACAGTAACAACTGGTGGTTTTTTTTCATTTCCGTAATCTTCATCTTCATCATCTTCTTTAACTACAGCAGAACTTTCCTCTTTTTTTGATATTATTGCATTAAATTTTTCGGCTAACTTTTCAGCTGTATTAAAATCTAACTCTTGGTTGATAGCTGCCATTACTCCCATAAACATTAACTGTTTTATTACTTCAGTTATTGGTTTATTAAGTTTTTCAGCAAGTTCCTTTACAGTAATAGTATCTTCCATTTCAATTACTATTTCTTCTTCTATTTCTTCATTGTCTCCTGCAACTAAAGTGCCTGTTAAATTTCTATTATTTTTAATCTGCTTTTTCTGTTTTTGATTATTAACGGACCTGTCAACTTCTTCTTCATATTCATCAACAATACTCTTGTTTACAGACTTAGTATTATCTTCTCCTTCATCGAATAGTTCTTTTATAAGTTCCGCATCTTCTTCATCTAACACACTCATATGGTTTTTAACCTTAATGCTAAATTCACTTAATAGTATATCTATCAGTTCTCTACTTGTTATATCTAATTCTTTTGCTAATTCATAAACTCTCGTTTTAGACAAACCATTCACCCCCAATTAATATTGAAATTTCACAAAATATTTTGTGAAATTTATTCTATATGTATCTATACATATAGAATAGTTTTATTCTTTCTGTTGTTCACTTAATATTTCAGATTTTAACCTATCATAAATTTCATCACTTATTTTACAACCAAGATTTTTTTCAAGCCTTTTTGATTTAAATGCAATCTGAAAACACTCTGCATTTTTACATATATAAGCTCCTCTTCCTGGCTTTTTACCCGTTAAATCAATGGATATCTCATTTTCTTTATTTTTAACAATTCTTAGCAATTCTTTTTTAGGTTTCATTTCTGAACATCCAGTGCACATTCTCTTTGGTATTTTTTTTACTTTCATAAACAAACTACCACCTTTCACAGAATTACTCAGAAGATTGAGACTGGCTTTTTATATCAATTTTCCAGCCCGTAAGTTTAGCTGCAAGCCTAACGTTTTGCCCTTCTTTACCTATAGCTAAGGATAATTGATTGTCTTCAACTACTATTTTTGCTGATTTATTTTCTTCATCTATAACAACATCTAAAACTTTAGCTGGACTTAATGCATTAGCTATATATCTTTCAGGTAGTTTATCCCACTTTATAATATCAATTTTTTCATTTTTTAGTTCATTAACTATGTTTTGTACTCTCATTCCTTTAGGGCCTACACATGCACCAGTAGCATCCACATTTTCATCATGAGAAGAAACAGCTATTTTAGTTCTTGATCCTGCTTCCCTGGCAATACTTTTAATTTCAACTACTCCACCATAGATTTCTGGTACTTCTAACTCAAAAAGCCTTTTTACTAATCCTGGATGAGTTCTTGAAACCACAATTTGTGGGCCTTTTGTAGTATTTTTTACTTCCACAATATATAGCTTCAGTTTTGAATTAAAGTTATATTCCTCTCCTGGCATTTGCTCATTGGGTCCAAGAACAGCTTCAATTTTTCCCAAATCAATAAATACGTTACCTTTATCTTTTCTTATAACTATTCCAGTAAGTATGTCATATTCTTTAGCTACAAATTCATTGTATATGACTTTTCTTTCTGCTTCTTTTATTCTTTGAATAACAACTTGTTTAGCTGTCTGAGCAGCAATCCTACCAAATTTTTTAGGTGTAACTTCTATATCTACTACATCACCTATTTGATATATCGGGTCAATTCTTCTAGCCTCTTCTAAAGAAATTTCATTTATATTTTCTGGTTCTTCTTCAACTTTTCTTGGTGTGTAAACATGAATTTCACCATTTTCTCTATCAATAGTAACCTTAACATTTTGTAAATTTCCACCTGTTTTAGCATAATTCTTTTTATACGCTGACACTAGTGCATCTTCAACAGTATCAAATAATAGATCTTCACAAATTCCCTTTTCTTTAACAATTTCTTTTAAGGCTTCAATAAATTCTGCATTCATCTTTTAAAACCTCCTCAAAACTCCCCTTTTAAAATAATTCTTTTAATTTTATTTTTTGGAATAGATATAACATTATCTTCAGCTTCTACTTCTATAAATTCAGTATCAAAGTTTAATAGTTTACCTTCATATTTTCTGTTTCCTTCAAATAATTTTGAAAGCTTAACAACTACCATATGGTTTAAGTACTTCTGCAGATGTTTATCATTATATAATATTCTCTCTATACCTGGAGAACATACTTCTAGATAATAACTATCTGATATAGGATCTTCTTCATCAAGCATATCACTTAATTTTCTACTTACTTTTTCACAATCCTCTAAAGATATTCCTTCCGCTCTATCTATGTACACTCTCAGATAATTTTCATTTTGCTCTTTTATATATTCTACATGATATAGTTCATAATTTAATTGTTCTACTATAGGTTCTATCAATTGTAAAAGTTTATCTACTAAAATATCATTTTTCATATCTAGCCCTCCTTAATCTTAGTTTTTACAATTTCTTTTTAAATAAACAAATATTAAGGAAAAACGCAACAAATAGTTGCGTTTTTACAAATATAAAGAGTGGGCTTTTTCATCCCACTCTTATGCTAAACTTTATCTGCAAAATAATTCTATTTCATTTTAACATACTAATAAAGCTATTTCAAGTAATATACCAAACATTTTATTTATAAGCAATATTTGATTAAAGCTTAAAATAGGGATAACTGATTTGTTTCAGGTAATCCTTCAAGACAACCATGTTCATTTAAAGCTTCAATTACTGTTTTTGAAACTTTTGCTCTAATTCTTAAGTCTTCTTTAGAAATAAATTCACCTTCTTCTCTAGCTACAGCAATACTTTTTGCAGCATTTGTACCTACTCCAGCTAAAGCACTAAGAGGAGGTCTAATATCGTCACCCTCAATTATAAATTTTGTTGCATGAGATGTATATATATTTACTTTTAAAAACTTAATTCCTCGTTTATACATTTCATAAGAAAGTTCTAAAATAGTCAGTAATCCTTTATCTTTTGGAGATGCATTATTACCTAAAGTATTAATTTCATTAATTTTTCTTTTTATAATTGATTCACCTTGAACAATTAATTGTGCATCAAAATCATCTATTCCTCTAACAGTAAAATAAGCTGCATAATATGCTTGAGGATAATAAACTTTATAATAAGCTATTCTAACCGCCATCATTACGTATGCAACAGCATGCCCCTTAGGAAACATATATTTTATCCTTTTACATGATTCTATGTACCAATCTGGAACTTTATGTTCTTTCATTAATTGTTCATCTTCTTCACTAAGCCCTTTTCCTTTTCTTACTTTTTCCATTATAGTAAATGCATCTTTTGGAGCTAATCCTTTATATATTAAATAAACCATAATGTCATCTCTGGTGGATATACAGTCTTTAAGTGTAGTATATCCTTCACCAATAAAATACTGAGCATTATTTAGCCATACATCAGTTCCATGAGATAATCCAGATATTCTAACAAGATCCGAAAATGTTTTTGGTTGAGTATCTACTAACATTTGTCTAACAAACTTAGTTCCAAACTCCGGGAGTCCATAACTTCCTACTGGGCATTCTAGTTCTTCTTCTGTAACTCCTAAGGCTTCAGGCGAAGTAAATAAGCTTAAAACTTTCTCGTCTCCAATTGATATAGTTTGAGGATCTAATCCTGTAATATCTTTAAGCATTCTCAAGACAGTAGGATCATCATGACCAAGTATATCTAATTTTAGTAGTCTTCCACTTATAGAATGATAATCAAAATGTGTAGTAATTATATCTGAATTAGTATCATCAGCAGGATGTTGTATGGGACAAAAATTAAATATTTCATTATCACTAGGTACAACCATAATTCCTCCTGGGTGCTGACCAGAAGTTCTTTTAACACCTGTGCATCCTTGGGTTAATCTCTCAATTTCAGCTTGAGGAACTACCTTTTTCTTTTCATCTAAATATTTTTTTACAAAACCATAAGCAGTTTTATCTGCTATGGTTCCAATTGTACCTGCCTTAAAAGTATGCCCTTTACCAAAAAGAACTTCAGTATATTTATGAATATCAGCTTGGTTATCACCTGAAAAATTTAAATCTATATCTGGTTCTTTATCTCCGTTAAAACCCAAGAAGGTTTCAAATGGAATATCATGCCCATCTCTAATATACTCTGAACCACATTCTGGACATTTTTTTTCTGGTAAATCTGCACCAGAGGCCACAGAACCATCTGTAAAAAATTCGCTATGCTTGCATTTAGGACATACATAGTGTGGAGGCAATCCATTAACTTCTGTTATATTACACATTGTTGCAACCAAAGAAGAGCCAACAGAACCTCTAGATCCAACTAAGTAACCATCCTCTATTGATTTTGCAACTAATTTATGTGCTATTAGATAAAGCACTGCGTATCCGTTGCTTATTATAGAATTTAATTCTTTTTCAAGTCTTTTTTGTACAATATCTGGTAGTGGATTTCCATATATTGAATATGCCTTATTCATAGTCATATTTCTAATATCCTCATCCGCCCCCTCAATTTTAGGTGGAAAAGTCTCATCTGGTATTGGTTTAATATATTCAATTTCGTCTGCAATTTTTCTAGGATTGTGTATGACAACCTCTTTTGCTTTATCATTTCCTAAATACTCAAATTCCTTTAACATTTCATTTGTTGTTCTGTAATATAGCGGTGGCTGATCTTCAGCATCTGAATATCCTTGCCCCTTCATTAATATTTGTCTAAAAGTTGCATCCTGTGGATCTAAAAAGTGCACATCACAAGTTGCAACTACAGGTAAATTATACTTTTCCCCTAGTTCACATATTTTTCTATTAATTTCTTTAAGTTGCTCTCTGTTTTTTACTTTTCCCTTTTTTATCATAAATTCATTATTATCTACTGGCTGTATTTCTAGATAATCATAAAATTTAATCATATCATTCAGTTCTTCTTCACTTTTCCCTTCAAAAACGGCTTTATATATTTCACCTGCCTCACAAGCTGAACCAATTATTAATCCTTCTCTATATTGTTGAATTAGACTTTTAGGCATTCTTGGTTTTCTGAAAAAATAATCTAAATTAGAGAAAGAAATAAGTTTATATAAATTCTTTAGTCCAATTTGATTTTTCGCCAATATTATCAAGTGATGCGTAGGCATTTTTTTTATATCTTGATTTCCTAAAAAATCTTTATTTAACTCTTCTAAATTAATTATATTTTTCTCTTTTAATAACTTAAAACAAATTAATAATATATCGGCTGTAGCCTTTGCGTCGTCAACGGCTCTATGATGATTTTCTAAAGAAATTCCTAAATGCTTCGCTATAATATTTAATTTATATTTATTCAATTCTGGAAATAAGTACTTTGCTAAAAGTACTGTATCCATAATTCCATGTTTAAATTCTAAGTTAAGATCATTACAATTTTTTCTTATAAAAGAAGTATCGAAATTTGCATTGTGAGCTACAAGCACTGAATCTTTCACAAACTCCATAAATTTTGGAAGAATATTATCTATTGTTTCAGCATCTTTAACCATATCATCTGTTATTCCAGTAAGTTCAGTAATTTTATAAGGTATTTTAACTTCTGGATTGATAAATGAACTAAACCTATCCACTATAATACCATCTTTTATTTTAACAGCACCAATTTCAATAATTTTATCATAAATACTTGAAAAACCAGTTGTTTCTATATCAAAAACAACAAAAGTATCATTTATTGTTTCATCTTTAATATTTACGGATATAGGAACTCCATCATTTACCAAATATGCTTCTACACCATATAAAATTTTAATATTGTGTTTTTTACCAACATCCATTGCTTCTGGAAAAGCTTGAACTACACCATGATCCGTTATAGCAATAGCAGGATGTCCCCATTTAGCCGCTCTCTTAATCAACGCAGAAGCAGAAGACATTCCATCCATGGAACTCATTTGGGTATGTAGATGAAGTTCTACTCTTTTTTCATCACAAGTATCCATCTTTTCAATTTTTGTTGTTTTTACTATATCTCTTGCCATGATAACAACTTCTCTTGCAAAAGAATCATGCACTGCTTCACCTTTAACCTTACAATAAAGTCCAACTTTCAATTCTTCAATTAATTCCTCTGTCTCATTTGGCTTAGGAAAACATTTTACAGTTATAGAACTTGTATAATCAGTAATATAAAAAGTAACTATTTTTCTTCCTGATTTAGTTTCAACTATATTAACTTTAAACACATCTCCACATATAGTTACTCTTCCAGAGGTTTCATTAATTGAATCTATATTAGTGATTTCACCAACTGCATCTCTTCCTAAAATAGCATTAGGGTTCTTATTAACTTTCTTTTGTGCAAAATCTTTATTATTACTTCGTTCAGTGGCGTTCAAATTTTTAGAAGCAACTTTACCTTCTGATACTGATACTTTAGAAGAAATAGCCTTTTGATTTAAAATAGACTGTATTAATGATTTTTCTTCTATTTCTTTACTTTGAAAATAATTTTTTTCTTCTAAGTCTAAATTTAAACCCAAACTCACTCTGCACTTAATTCCGAATATATCATAAAATGAATTTTGTATAAGTTGTTCAACATTTTTAGATTTCAACAACTTACATATGAATTCATCACCTATTTCAATGGATATATAATTATCATTAATATTTTTAACTGCATTACTTAAAAATTTCTTACAAACAGGAACTTTTACGGCAACATTATTTATAATATCTATCCAGTATTCTTTCATAACTTCTTCTAATGTTAAATTTGATATATTTTTATAACAAATTAAGTCTATATTATTAAAACAATATAATTTTTTTATTATTAGTTTTTTTATTAATTTTTTTGTATTCTCATTTATTTCATTAATAGACCTTAATACAACCTTTAATTTATCGCTTTTAGTCAAATATTGAACTCTTAATATTTGTATATCCTTTTCTAGAATATTTTCATTAGTATCTATTTCATTCTTTAATAGTTGAACTAAGCTAGTATTCATTAAGCTACCTCCCAATACAATAGCTAAATCTGTAAATAATATAGGCTATGAAAAATCATAGCCTACATTTTATTAATTTCATTTATTAGCTCATCAATTAATTTATCTTCTTTTACTTTTTTTATGATTTTACCTTTTTTAAAGATTAATCCTTCTCCTATTCCACCAGCAATTCCTATATCTGCCTCTCTAGCTTCACCTGGTCCATTAACCACACATCCCATTATGGCTACTTTTAAATTTTTATTACATCCTGCTAATCTTTCTTCTGCTTCATTAGCTAGTTGTATAAGATTAATGTTAGTTCTTCCACATGTAGGGCAAGAAATAATCTCAATCCCTTCTTTTATATAATCTAAAGATTTTAAAATCTCTCTACCAACTTTAATTTCTTCAACAGGATTCCCTGTTAGAGATACTCTTATAGTGTCTCCAATTCCTTCAGAAAGAAGAGTACCAATTCCTACACTTGACTTAATAGTACCTCTCCACACTGTACCTGCTTCAGTAACCCCAACATGAAGAGGATAATCCACTTTAGATGATATAATTCTATAACTTTCAATCATTTGCACTACATTTGATGACTTTATAGAAATAACTATATCTTTAAAATTCAAATTTTCTAAAATTTCCACATGATTTAATGCACTTTCTACTAGTGCTTCTGGACAAACTTTACCATATTTTTTTAATATTTCTTTTTCTAAAGAACCAGAATTAACTCCTACTCTAATTGGTATTTTTCTTTCTTTTGCAGCGTTAGCTACTATTTTTACTCTTTTAATACTTCCTATATTCCCTGGATTTATTCTTAATGCTGCAACTCCATTTTCTATAGCCTCTAAAGCTAATCTATAGTCAAAATGAATATCAGCAACAACTGGGATATTAACTGAACTTACTATTTTTTTCAATGCTCTTGCAGCTTCCATATCTGGTACAGCACATCTTGTAATATCACATCCAGCCATTTCTAAATCCTTAATTTGCTTTACTGTAGCTTCAACATCTCTTGTATCTGTGTTATTCATAGATTGAACACTTATCTTTGAATCTCCACCTATATATATTTTTCCTATTTTAATTTTTTTTGTTTTTCTTCGTTCCATAAAATTATCACCTAAAATCAACTAAAGTTTTACAGGATATAATACATCCTTTATAGTTATTACTATCATAAGCAGAAGTAATAAAGCAAATCCAATTGTATTAATCATACCAATTTTATCTTTATCCACATTTTTTCTTGTTATTATCTGATATAATGAAACAAAAATCCAGAATCCATCTAATGCTGGAAAAGGTAATAAGTTAAAAATACCCAACTGTACACTAATAAATGCCGAAAAAGCAACCAAATTTATTAGTCCAGCCTTTGATACCGCCCAAGTAATTCTTAATATTGTAACTGGACCACCTATATCGTCTTTAGATGCTTTGCCCTTGAAAATCATTCCAAAAGATAAAATTGTCTGCTTAATTGTAGAACCTGTTTTCTGAATTCCATATTGAATAGATTGAACAATACTTGGCTTTTCTACAACAGTAGAAGCCACTCCAACCATATAAGTATTAGTTTCTTTGTCTTTTACTGGAGTCAAAGCAATAATTTTTTTCTCTTCATTTCTTTGTATTATTATCTTAAGTGGTGCTCCCTTTGTCATAGCTACTTGAGATATAAAATCATCCCAAGTAGAAATTTTGGAATCATTAACTTCTAATATCTTATCTCCTGATTGTATTCCTGCTTCCATAGCTGGACTTTGTGGTATAACCTTACTTACAACTGGTATTAAATATCCACTTAAAGAACTTACAGCTGCAAATAATACTATTGCTAAAATAAAGTTCATTATGGGACCAGCAGCTACAATACTCAATCTCTGAGCAGGTGACTTATTTGAAAAAGATCTTTCATCTGACGATTCTTCTTCTTCCCCTAACATCCTTACATATCCACCTATAGGTATTGCTCTAAAAGAATATAGAGTTTCCTTACCACTGATTCCAAAAAGTTTTGGGCCCATACCAATTGCAAATTCTTCCACTTTAACGCCATTAAGTTTTGCTAAAGTAAAATGTCCTAGCTCATGAATTATAACCAAGATACTAAAAGCTATAACAACCATAAGTATATTCCATACTATATGCAATAATTTTTCCTCCTTTAAAATTTATATTTGTTTTGAATGAATCGTCTAACTTTATTCTCAGTATCTAATATTACTTCTAAATCTATATTATTTTCATTTTCAAATTTATTCATACATTCTTCTATAATATCAATTATCATTAAATATCCTATTTTATTTTGTAAAAACAGCTCTACAACTTCTTCATTTGCAGCATTAAATATAGTGGGCATAATGCCTCCTTCATTTCCTGCATCATATGCCAATTTTAAGCCTTTAAAATTTAATATATCAGGCTTTTCAAATGTTAATTTACGAATTTTATAAAAATCAAGTCTATCAATTAAACTTTCTTTCCGTGTAGGGTAGTTAAGAGCATATTGTATTGGTAAAATCATATTTGGGCTAGAAAGTTGTGCTATTATACTTGAATCCTTATATTCTACCATTGAATGAATTACACTCTCTGGATGTATTACAACTTCAATATCTTTATAAGACAAACCAAATAACCAATGTGCTTCTATAACTTCCAGACCCTTATTTACAAGAGTTGATGAATCTATAGATATCTTTTTACCCATGCTCCAATTAGGATGTTTTACAGCTTTTTCTGGTGTAATGCCTACTAATTCTTCTCTTTTTTTCCCTCTAAAAGGACCACCAGATGCAGTTAGAATAATTTTATTAACTGTTTCTATTTTATTTCCTTGAAGACATTGAAAAATAGCACTATGTTCTGAATCAACAGGTATAATATTAACTTTATGTTTTTTAGCTTCTCTCATTACTATTTCTCCACCAGTAACTAAAGTCTCTTTATTAGCTAAAGCAATATCCTTACCTGATTTTATTGCATTTAGTGTTGGTACTAATCCAACCATTCCAACTACTGATGTTACTACAATCTCTACTTCAGGTAAAATAGATATTGCAGACAACCCTTCAGTTCCTTCAAAAATATCAATATTTATATTTTCATTTTTACAATATTCTCTAACTTTTTTACAAGTTAACTTATCAACTATACAAGCATATTTAGGACTAAAATTTTTTATTATATTTATGATTTTTTCATAATTTTTATTTGCTGAGAAAGCAAATAATTTAAATCTCTCACTTTCGTTTTTTATAACTTCAAGGGTCTGAGTTCCAACGGAACCAGTGGCACCTAGAATACTTATGTTTTTCACTTAAGTCACTCCTATCTTAACCACTTTTGATTATTCTGAGAATATTATTTTTTTTGTTGTAATAATATAAAGTGGTGCCATAAATAATCCAATAATTCCAAAAACTTTAATTGCAATGTATACTGCTAAAATTAAAATCAAAGGATGAATTTCAAATTTTTCACTTACAAATTTTGCTTCTAAAACTTGTCTTGTTACTTGAAGAAGAATATATAAAACTATTAATCCAATAGCAATTATATTGTTTTTAAGAATAAAATTATATATTATTAAAGGAATAAATATCAATATAGTACCAATATAAGGTATCATATCGAAAATACCACAAATAATTGATAAAAACAGTGCATTATTAATCTTTAATATAATAAATCCTATTAAAGTTTCTAAAGTTGTTAGTAATATTAAAATCAACTCAATTTTAAATATATTATTTATTTCATCAAACTTTACTTTAAGTACAGAAATATCACCTTTTGGAAAGAGTTTTTCAATAGTATTAACTATAACATATTTATCTACTAAAATAAAGTAAACAGCAATATTGCTGATGAAATACGCAAATATACCATTCGTGGTATATATGGCTCCTTTTTTTATGTAACCATTATTTACAATATTAGAATAAAAATGTTTAATATCACTATCTAACTTTAATAAATCAAATTCAAAGAAATTATTTAAATTAGTATTAATATTATCAAGCTGATTAATGATATTAGAATAATTATTTAATCCCATTGTATAAATTTTATTTAAAAGTATTTTACCAGTATAATATGCTGTGAAAAATAAAATTAGATTAACCAAAAATATACTTAATACTGCATTTATATTTTTATTAAAAATTTTATATTTGCACAGCAACTCATAAATTGGTTTACATATAAGTGTTATGAAAATTATAATAAAAAAAGGTTTAAAATAATTATTTATTATATACGTCAAAATAATAAATATTAATAACATTACTATGCAGTATATTAACTTATAGTATGTTTTTTGATTGTTTTCCACACATTACATCCCCATAAAGATTGTTATATAATAATATACTACAGCAGATGCAAAAAGTATGCTATCAAATCTATCTAAAATACCTCCATGCCCTGGAATAAGATTGCTAAAATCTTTAACTTCTACATATCTTTTTATTGAAGATGCCACTAAATCTCCAAATTGACAAAAGACTCCACAAAAAATACCTATTAAAAAAAAGTTATATAATGATATACTATATCCTAATTTTAAGGCTACTAACCCATATATTCCACAAGCAGCAGTACTCCCTAGCAATCCACCTATCGAACCCTCAATAGTTTTCTTTGGACTTACTTTTGGACATAATTTATTTTTACCAAAATATTTTCCAACATAATATGCAGTTGTATCACACATCCATGCTGAAATAAAGATCAACCAAATTAAATATTGTCCATGCTGTTTTTGACTTACCAAAACTATAAAACTAAAAAATACTGAAACATAAAAAAAACCAAATATAGTGATTGATATATCTATAAAATTATATTTTTCATTAAGTATTGGTATACAAAGCATTACTAGAATTATAACGACTGTAGTTAAAAATAAAGCTTTATAGTCCATTGAATCTTTTCCTATAATAAAAACATAATATATAATACATAGTATGTATGCAAATATACTTAAGGGCTTGATTTTCTTATTTTTTACAATATTAAAAAATTCATACATCCCCAATATCGAAAGAGTCATAGCAATGTATTTTAGATATATCCCACCAACAAACAATACTACCACTAGTGGAGACAAAAACAGTGCTCCTAAATACCTTTTATCCATAATTTCACCTCTATTTTATTCCTCCATAGCGTCTATCTCTGTTTTGATAGTCATAAATAGCCCTTTGTAAATCTTCTCTTTTGAAATCAGGCCATTTTGTATCTGTATACCAAAATTCAGAATATGCACACTGCCATAACATAAAATTACTCAACCTTTGCTCTCCAGCTGTTCTAATAATTATATCTGGATCAGGTATATTAGCCGTATATAGATATTCTGCTATAACTTTTTCATTAATTTCATTATAAGTTAATTTATTTTCTTTTAGTTCATCTATAATTTTTTTAACAGCATATAGTATCTCGTCTCTTCCACCATAATTTATGGCTAAATTTAAAACTAAACCAGTGTTGTTTTTTGTTATTTCATAAGCTTTATTTAATTGCTCTTGACATATTTGTGGGAGTTTTGACATATCACCAATATTATTAACTATTACTCCTTGTGAATTTAATTCTGACAATTCTTTTTTTAGATATTCAACTAAAAGTTTCATTAATGTATTAACTTCTTCAGCAGGTCTTTTCCAATTTTCCGTAGAAAAAGCATACACAGTTAGATATTTTACCCCTAATCTATTACATTCCTTAACTATCTCTCTTATAGTCTCAACTCCTGCTTTATGCCCTAAACTTCTAGGAAGCTTTCTTTCTTTAGCCCATCTTCCATTTCCGTCCATTATTATTGCAATATGTTTTGGTATTTTGTTCATATCTATATTTATTTCTTTATCCGTTTTATGTGAACTTTTTTTAAAATCAAAAAAATTTCTCATTAGCTTTCTCCATTTCAAATTATTTATTAAAGTTTTAAAATACCTGCGTAATCGCAGGTATTTTAAATTTAAATATAAAATTATACGGCCATAATTTCATTTTCTTTATTAGAAACAATTTCATCTATCATTTTAATATGTTTATCAGTTATTTTTTGAATATCTTCTTCTGTACTTATAGATTCATCTTCAGTAATGTGGTTATCCTTCTTTAAATTTTTCACTTTATCATTGCAATCTCTTCTTATAGATCTTATAGCTACTTTTGCCTCTTCGCCAGTCTTTTTAACCTTTTTTACTATATCTTTTCTTGTTTCTTCAGTTAGTTCAGGAATTAATAATCTAATTACTGAACCGTCACTAGATGGATTTAGTCCTAAATCTGATTGTAATATTGCTTTTTCAATGTTCTTTAAAGAATTTTTGTCCCATGGTTGAATTAATAACACTCTTGGCTCTGGAGACGAAACATTTGCTAATTGATTAATTGGAGTTTCAGTTCCATAATATTCTACAGATATTCTATCAAGCATAGCTGGATTAGCTTTACCTGCTTTCATAGAAGCAAGATCTTTCTTCAAAACTGAAATTGTTTTATCCATTTTTTCTTCTGCTGTTTTTAAAATCTCTTTTACCATAATAATGATACCTCCATTTTATTTTGATACTATAGTACCAATTTTTTCACCCATGATTACTTTTTTGATATTATTAGGCTTATCAAGTCCAAAAACTATAATTGGAATATTATTATCCATACATAATGATGTAGCCGTTGAATCCATAACTTGTAATCCTTTTTCTAATACTTCTATATACGTAAGTTTATCAAATTTTTTAGCATCAGAATATTTATGAGGATCTTTATCATATACACCATCTACTTTTTTTGCTAATAAAATTGCATCTGCTTCTATTTCAGCAGCTCTTAAAGCAGCTGTTGTATCTGTGGAGAAGTATGGATTACCTGTACCTGCCGCAAAAATAACTACTCTTTTCTTTTCAAGATGTCTCATAGCCTTTCTTCTAATGAACGGTTCAGCAACTTCTCTCATTTCAATAGCTGTTTGCACTCTAGTATTAATACCTATACTTTCTAAAGAATCTTGAAGAGCTAATGCATTTATACATGTAGCAAGCATTCCCATATAGTCTGCAGTAGTTCTATCCATATCATCGCCATTTCTTCCGCGCCAGATATTTCCTCCTCCTACAACTGCTCCTACTTCAATCCCCATATCTACTAATTCTTTTATTTCTTCTGCAATTCTTTTTGTAACATCAAAATCAATCCCAAATCCCTGTTCTCCACTAAGTGCTTCACCTGATAGTTTAAGCATTATTCTCTTATATTTTGATGAGTTCATATTATTATTATACCTCCAAAATACCAAAAATTACACATTTTTTTGGTTATTTATTTCTATTACTTTAAAAAAAGAGAACACTAGGTGTTCTCTTTATTTACTTTTATTCATTATTTTTTTTCCATTTGTTTTTTTACTTCTTCAGCAAAGTTTTCTTCCTTCTTTTCTATTCCTTCGCCTCTTTCAAATCTAACGAAGCTAGCAAGTGTTATAGGAGCTCCTACTTCTTTAGATTTTTCTGCTAATAATTTGCTTATTGTATAATCAGGATTTTTAACCCAAACTTGATCAATTAAGCAAACTTCTTTAAGATATTTCTTAATTCTACCTTCAACCATTTTTTCAACTATATTTTCTGGTTTTCCTTCATTTAAAGCTTGAACTCTGTATATTTCTCTTTCTTTATCAAGAACTTCATGATCAACGCTGTTTTCATCTAAAAATAGTGGATTTGCTGCTGCAACTTGCATAGCAACATCTTTTGCAAGCTGTGATAAAACATCATTACCTTCTTTTTCACAAGCTAAAGCTACTAATACACCAATTTTTCCACCAGCATGTATATAACTATTTATAGCTCCACTTTCAACTGAAAGTTTTTCAAATCTTCTTATGTTCATGTTTTCACCGATTTTTGCAATTAACTCAGTTAATGCATCTTTTATAGAAGCACTTTCAGTTCCTATGTATTTAGCTTCTAGTAATGCTTCAACACTTTCTACATCTGTAGTAGCTATTTGTTTTGCTACAGTGTTTGCAAATTCAATAAAGCTTTCATTTACTGCAACAAAGTCTGTTTCACAGTTAACTTCTAATATAACAGCAGTTTTTCCATCTTCTGTTACATAAGTTGTAACTATTCCTTCAGCAGCAATTCTTCCAGCCTTTTTAGCTGCTGATGCTAATCCTTTTTCTCTCAAAAACTCTATAGCTTTTTCTATATCTCCACTAGTTTCAGTTAAAGCTTTCTTGCAGTCCATCATTCCTGCACCAGTCTTTTCTCTTAGCTCTTTAACTAACTTTGCACTTATCATGAATATTCCTCCTATCAAGTTATTTTTATGATTATTCAGCTAGTTGTTCACCTTGATTTCCTTCTATAATAGCATCAGCTATTTTAGAAGTTAATAATCTTACAGCTCTAATAGCATCATCATTAGCAGGTATAACAAAATCCACTTCATCTGGATCACAGTTTGTATCAACTATTGCTACAACTGGTATTCCTAAAACCTTAGCTTCTGCTATAGCATTTTTTTCTTTTCTTGGATCTACTACGAACATAGCTCCTATTTTATCAGATACCATGTTTTTAATTCCACCAAGGTTTTTTTCTAACTTTTCTTTTTCATTTCTTAATTTTATAACTTCCTTTTTAGGAAGAACTTCAAATGTTCCATCTTGTTCCATAGTTTCAAGATCTTCTAATCTCTTGATTCTAGTCTTTATAGTTTTGAAGTTTGTAAGCATTCCACCTAACCATCTATTGTTAACGTAATGCATTCCTGATCTTATACTTTCTTCTTGAATAGCTTCTTGAGCTTGCTTTTTAGTACCTACAAATAGCACTTCTTTTCCATCTTCTACGACGCTCTTAATAAAATCGTACGCTTCTTCTACTTTTTTCACAGTTTTTTGTAAATCGATTATGTATATACCATTTCTTTCTGTGAATATGTATGGAGCCATTTTAGGATTCCATCTTCTTGTTTGATGTCCGAAATGAACACCTGCTTCTAATAATTGTTTCATTGAAATTACTGACATTAATATTCCCTCCTATTGGTTTTTACCTCCATTACCCACATGTTATGAAAAACCTTTATTTGAAAGGCACCAGTTCATAAATTAAGTAATGTGTGTTTTTCTTCCTTATGTAGTATATCATATCAATTATAGCCATTCAATAAAAAAAATAAAAAACTTGCAATTAATTTTACATAAATAGAGAATAGGAGATTTATTTCCTATTCTCTATTTATTGTTCCTATTTTATTTTTTTTAATTCATCTAATAATTTTTCATTTAGAATTTTAATATGAGTTCCCTTCATACCCAAAGACCTTGATTCAATAACCCCAGCACTTTCAAATTTTCTTAGGGCATTAACAATTACAGATCTAGTAATTCCAACTTTATCTGCAATCTTTGAAGCAACTAATAATCCTTCATTACCCTCTAACTCATTAAAAACATGTTCTACAGCTTCAAGTTCTGAATATGATAATGTACCAATAGCTAATTGAACTACTGCTTTTTTTCTTGCTTCTTCTTCTAATTCATCATTTTTTGATCTTAAAATCTCAAGTCCAACAATAGTTGCACTATATTCTGCTAACACTAAATCTTCATCTGTGAAATCTTCTTCAAATCTTGTAAGCATAAGTGTACCTAATCTTTCTCTATTTCCAACTATAGGTACTATTGTTGAAAGCTTTCCTTCTATTTCTGCTGATTTAGTTTCGTCAAAAGAAGATTTACCTTCACTAGGTATATTAGCTATAGTTTCATGAACACTTAATAATTTAGTGTTAAAATACTCTGGAAATTTCTTTTCATTTAAAACTTTCAATTTTACACTTTCACATTCAAACCCATTATAGAATTTATATCCTAATATTTTTGCTTTTCTACTTATTATATAAACATTACCTTCTAATACCTCACTAAGTATTGCACATATATCGTCGAATACAACTGGTTCAGCCCCTGATTTTTGTAATATCTTATTTAGCCTTCGTATTTTACTTAATAATTCTGAAGCCATTTGTTCCTCTCCTTCTTAATACATTTTAAATAATACAGTTAGAATAATTTCGAATTTTTGTTTTTTTTAAAATATTTTGAATTATTCCAACTACTCTAATTATATTAACATAGTGTTTCCCACATTTCAACTACGTTTTATCAAATTCGACAATTATTTTAATACTTAATAATTATAAAACAATATTAACTCACAGTTTATTTTAAGAAAGTTACTATAAAGTTACTATGTAACTTTATGCTTACATTCTTTATTAGAACATTCAATATAATCGCCTTTTGATTTAGTATGTTTCTTAACCATAAAGCTCCCACATTTTGGGCACTTTGTTTCTACAGGCTCAAACCAGCTTACAAATGTACACTCTGGATAGTTACTGCATCCAAAAAATTTTCTACCCTTTTTGCTTTTTCTTAGTAATATTTTACCGCCACACAATGGGCAAGGAATATCTAATTCTTCAACTATCGGTTTTGTATTCTTACATTCTGGATATCCAGGACATGCAAGAAAATCTCCGAACCTCCCATGTTTAATAACCATATTTCTACCGCATTTATCGCATTTTATATCTGTTTCTTTATCTTCTATGGTTATTTTTGCAATTTCTTTTTCCGCTACTTCTATAGCCTCTTCAAGAGGAGTAAAAAACTCTTTAACAGTTTCTTTCCAATTTTCCTTTCCTTCTTCAATTCTATCTAATTTATTTTCCATTTCAGCAGTAAAATCTACATCAATAATTTGCTTAAAAAATTCACTTACAATATTGTTAACTATAAACCCTAACTCTGTTGGAATTAAAGTTTTCTTTTCACGTTCTACATATTTCCTATCAAGTAAAGTTGAGACTATAGGTGCATAAGTACTAGGTCTTCCTATACCATTTTCTTCTAACATTTTTACTAAAGAAGCTTCTGAAAACCTTGCTGGTGGTTGCGTAAAATGTTGAATTCCTTGTATTTTACTTTTTGATAATTCTTCTTTTTCAACTAGTTGAGGTAGTTTAGTAGTATTATCATCTTCTTCTGTTTCGTATTTATATAGCCTCATAAATCCATCAAATACTATACTAGAACCACTAGCTTTTAAATTATATAGTCCATTTTTTATGGTAACGGATATAGTATCCATTATGCATTCTGACATTTGACTTGCTACAAATCTCTTCCAAATTAAATCATATACTTTGTATTGTTCAGGTTTTAAGCTACTTTTTATTTTTTCAGGATCAAGTTCAACATACGTAGGTCTGATAGCTTCATGAGCATCCTGTATGTTTTTTTTACTTTTAAAATCTCTGATATTCTTTGGTACATAGTCTTCACCAAATTTATCAGTAATATAACTTCTTGCATTTTCTTGTGCCTCTTTAGATATTCTAACAGAATCTGTTCTCATATAGGTTATTAAACCTACAGTTCCAACATTTTTAATATCAATACCTTCATATAACTGTTGAGCAACAGACATAGATTTTTTTGTTGAATAATTTAGTTTTTTATATGAATCCTGTTGAAAAGTACTTGTTGTAAATGGTGGTAATGGTTTTCGAGTTTTTTTAGACTTTTTTATTTCTTTTACAATATATTGATTTTTATCTAATTCTTCAATAATTGCATTGCTCTCCTCTTCATTGTTAATTTCTATTTTTGTCTTATCTTTTGAAACCAACCTTACGGTAAAAGCTTTACTGTTTTTTTCTTTTTTTAAGTCACATTCTATTGTCCAATATTCCTTTGGTTCAAAACTTTTAATTTCATCTTCTCTATTGCATATCATCTTCAGCGCTACAGATTGCACTCTACCAGCACTCAATCCCCATTTTACCTTTCTCCAAAGTATAGGACTTATTTTGTATCCTACTAGTCTATCCAAAACTCTTCTTGCCTGTTGAGCATCAACTAAATTTAATTTTAATTTTCTTGGTTCTTTAATTGCAGCTTTTATAGCATTTTTAGTTATTTCATTAAATTCTATCCTACATTTTTCATCTTTATCTATCTTCAACGTTTCTGCTAAATGCCATGAAATTGCTTCTCCCTCTCTATCAGGGTCTGTTGCAAGAAATATTTTTTCACTTTTTTTAGCTTGTTTTCTTAAATCCTTTAACAACTCCCCTTTTCCTCTTATAGTTATGTATTTTGGAGTAAAATTATTTTCTATATCAACACCTAATTGGCTTTTAGGCAAATCTCTAACATGCCCCATAGATGCTTTTACAACATAATTTTTTCCTAAATATTTTCCTATAGTCTTTGCTTTAGCTGGAGATTCAACTATAACTAGCTTCTGACCCATACTATCCCCTCCAATAACTCTAGTCTATTATAATTATGTAAAATCTTTATATTATTATATTAACTTTAATATTCTCTACATATTAATTGAACTAAATACTAGTTTATTTTTAGCTGCAATTCAAATAATACCTCATAAAATTGTTTTATGTCAATCTTTGTTACTTTACTTCTAGTTCATTTTTAAAAAATTATCATTAGTATACTATATTTACAAGGAACTTAATTCAACCTATTATGCTAAGTAAAAACAAAACCTTACATTTACATGCTTAGGTGTATTATTCCATAACTAAAGTTCATTACTATTATATTTATATTAACTCAAATTTTTAATATTTCTCACATAATAATTACCGTTTAAACACATTATTTCATCGTTTATTTGAAGATTTAATAATATTTCATATAATCTTTTTATATTAAGATTTGTTACCCTTAATATGTCATCAATATGTACTGGAGCAGAGGTTATATGTTTATATACTATTTTTTCCACATTGCTCATTACTAATCGGTTAATTTCAATTTCCTTTATACTTTTTATATGAAGTAATTCATATACGTCCTTAATATTTGTTAATACATAGGCTCCATCTTTAATCAACTGATTAACTCCTACACTTTGAGAAGAAAAAATATTTCCTGGTACAGCAATTACATCTTTACCTTGTTCTAATGCTGCACTGGCAGTTATCAACGATCCACTTTTTTTCCCAGCTTCTACTACAATCACAATATTGCTTAATCCACTTATTATTCTATTTCTAATAGGAAAATTATACGAATAAGGCTTTGTACCTGGAATAAATTGAGATAATATACATCCATCTTTTAAAATTTCATCATATAATCTTGAATTTTCTTTTGGATAAATCACATCTAGTCCCGATCCCAAGACAGCACAGGTATAGCCGTTTTTCTCAATACACTTTGAATGCACAATTGAATCTATTCCCCTAGCCATACCACTTATAATATTAACACTATTATAACATAGACTTTCTGTTATCATATTACTTACATTTATGCCATAACTAGTACATTGTCTTGAACCAACTATTGCTACATTATATTTTTTATTTAATTTTTCAATGTTTCCTTTATAAAATAACATATATGGTACATCCTCGTAAACTTTTAAACTATTAGGATATAATTCATCTGTAATGACTACTGTATTAATTTCATATTTTTCTAATTTTTGTTTTATTAAATTTATTTTTTCAATATTCCAGGTCTCTTTTAAAATATTTAGTATCTTCATATCTATTAAATTACTTTTTTTATTACATATGCTTTCATGCCAAAGTGTTTCAACATTCTTAAAGTTTTCTAAAAGCCTCCTTTTTATAGAGTAAGATAAATTACTCATAGCAAACCATAGTTCATAATCACTCATATTATTTTCTCCTCAATTTATATAATATTTTGTTCGATATACTTTCTATATTGCAATGCCTCAATTACATCTTCTTCTCCAATTGTTTCTTTAGAATTTAAATCTGCTATACTCCTTGAAACCTTTAAAATTCTACTATAACTCCTTGTGCTTAAATTAAATTTTTCATAGATTTTCTCTACGAGTTTTTTTGATTTTGGATTCAGTCTACAATATTTTTTAATAAGCCTTTCATTCATTTGTGCATTACAATAAATTCCCTCATTTAAAAATCTTTCTTTTTGTATTTGTCTTGCTTTTTCTACCCGTCTCCTTATATCTTTTGAAGTTTCCACTTTACTTTTATTATTAATCTGTTTATAGGATAAAGCATTTACAGGCGAAAATATATCAATCCTGTCTAAAAGAGGTCCTGAAATTTTATTAATATATCTTTTCTTTTCATACTCTGTACATGTGCATTCTTTTATTCCACTAGCATAAAACCCACATGGACAAGGATTCATAGAACCAACAAGCATAAAATTAGCTGGATAATTAATACTTCCATTAACTCTAGTTACTTTTATAACTCTGTCCTCTAAAGGCTGTCTTAAAACTTCTAGAACTTTTTTATTAAATTCTAAGATTTCATCTAAAAACAATACTCCATTATGTGCTAAAGATATTTCACCAGGTTTTAGTTTACTCCCTCCCCCAACTAAAGATACTTGGGAACAGGTATGATGAGGATTCCTAAAAGGCCTTTCGGTAATTAATCCTTTTTCATTTTCTAAATTACCTGAAATACTATATATCTTTGTAACTTCTAAAGATTCTTCATAGCTTAGTTGAGGCAATATTGTAGGAATTCGTTTTGCAATCATAGTTTTACCACATCCCGGTGGTCCATATAAGATAATGTTATGTCCACCTACTGCAGCTATTTCTACGGCTCTTTTACAACTTTCTTGACCAATAACCTCACTAAAATCATTTAAAAACTTATTCTGCTGCTTAGATTTTAAATTTTCAAAAGGTAATAAGTCTCTAAACTTTATAAAGTTTACTATTTGTTTTAAGTTATCCAATGGATATATTTTAGCTTTACTAATAACTGAACATTCTTCTGCATTACCTACTGGCACAATGAATTGATTAATATTGTTATTTATTCCTTCTATTATAATAGGTAATGCACCTTTAACTTTTTTTAACTCTCCTAATAACGATAACTCTCCCATAAATATAAAATTTCCTTTGTCATCCATATTAACTTGTTCAGTTAACATTAAAATTCCTAATGCTATAGGTAAATCAAATAATGAACCTTCTTTTTTTAAATCAGCTGGAGCAAGATTAATAGTTATTCTACCCATAGGAAATTCAAAACCTGAATTTATAATTGCTGATCTAACTCTTTCTTTTGACTCTTTTACTGAAATATCTCCTAATCCAACAATATTAAAAGCAGGAAGACCTGGAATTATATCTATTTCCACATCAACAATAGTTCCATTTATTCCTGTAAACGTTGCAGAATTAATTTTTATTGCCATATAATCACCTCAAGTAAGATTATTGCCATTTATTATTTATATAATCATGTTTTAAGTTGTTTGGTTTACTTTAAATTTTAATTAACATAATATTTTTTATGTTAATTTTATATAAAGTTTTAGATTTACAATTTTATTTTATTTACATAATAATTTTTATGTAAATAAAAGTTTATTATAATTTTGTGAATAAAAGATTATTTTATGTCTACAATTATAATAATTATCTTAATTTTAGGAGTGTTTTAGATGATTCACTACAATAAAAAAGTAGGTAGCTATGGAGAATATATAGCAAAATCTTATTTAGAAAGCTTAGGATATGTAATTCTAAAAAAAAATTTTCGATGTAAGGTAGGTGAAATAGATGTTATTGCTTCCCTTCCCAGTAATAATTGTATATGTTTTGTAGAGGTAAAAAGTAGATTTACGAATTCTTATGGACGACCTTCCGAATCAATCACCTTTAAAAAAATACTTAACTTGCGTCATACTGCTGAGTTTTACATAATGGTAAATAAGCTATATAAACATAATTTTAGATTTGATGTAGTAGAAATTATATTCAATCATAATAATAACGATTATATAGTACAACACATAGAAAATGCGTTTTAGTAGAAAAGAACTAACTTACGAGTTAGTTCTTTTCTACTAAAACATGTTTAATATATTTTTTAAAAAGCTTTTTCTGTGTATTGGACTAAAACCATATTTTTTTATTGCATCTATATGATCTTTTGTACCATACCCCACATTTTTATGAAAATCATATTGTGGATATATACATGCATATTCCTTCATAAGATTATCTCTATAAACCTTAGCTATAATAGAAGCACAGGCTATACTTGCACTTTGAGCATCTCCTTTTACCACAAATTCATTATTATACTTGCAATTTTTTATTGCATATCCATCGGATAAAATAAACTTTGGTTCTATATTTAACCCTTCATATGCCATTTTTAAAACCTCATTATTTCCCCAGGCTATTCCTTTATTGTCAATTTCATTATTATCTATTTTAGCAATAGAATAGCTAATAGCTTTTTGTTTGATTATTGAATCAAGTTCTTCTCTAACTTTTAAAGATAATTTTTTTGAATCATTAATATGCAGTATTAACTCTTTATCTATTTTATAGTCTAAATCTAATACAACTGCAGCAGCTACTATAGGACCAGCTAGAGGACCTCTTCCGACTTCATCAACTCCAGCAATATATCCATTTGCTAAAAACTTTCTATCAAACCTATACATATTCTTTACTCTAGTAATTTCTTTTTCTTTATCTTCCACATATTTTCGTACATTTTCACTTAATTTCTGAACAGTTTTTCTGTTATCCTTTTCTAACAATTCTATAATAAAACTATGATCACAATCCTGATCATTTAATATTGATGTAATATATTTTTTCACCTCTGCAGATTTCATATTACTGAAATCTATATCTAATATGTTACTATGGTCTTTCAAGGGATATAGATCCAAGCTTACCACCTCTATATTCGTCTAATATAAGTACTGCTACCCTATTATAATCAATATTTCCCCCAGAAACTACAGCCCCTCTTTTCTTAGCTATATTATCCATATTTTCTAGTGCTTCATCACTTAGAGAATCTAATTTATATCTTTCTAGTAATCTTTCTGGGTAGTGCTGTTGTAATCTCTCAATTAATCTAAGAGCTAAAGTTTCTATATCCATGATTTCATCTTTAATAGCCCCTGTAAAAGCCAAATTTAATCCTACCTCTTCATCTTCAAATTTTGGCCATAATACTCCAGGGGTATCCATAAGCTCTATACCTATTTTAGTCTTTATCCATTGCTTACTTCTAGTAACACCTGGTTTATCTCCAACTTTTGCTCTGTTATTTTTAGCCATTCTATTAATAAAAGATGATTTACCAACATTAGGTATGCCTACCACCATTACTCTTGTAGTTATGTTAACTAATCCTTTTGCCTTAAGCTTTTCATGTTTCTCCTTTAAAAGTCCATCTAATAAAGGCTTAATACTATTTAGGCCTTTACCAGTAAGACTATTTACTGTTGTAACTTTTACAAACTCATTTGATAATATCTCTATCCATTTTTTAGTTATTTTTTCTTCTGCTAAATCACTTTTATTTAATAAAATAATTCTTGGCTTATCCTTGCATATATCATCAATATCTGGATTTTTACTTGATTTAACGATTCTTGCATCTCTTATCTCTATTACTGCATCAACAAATTTAAGGTTTTCTTTAATTTCTCTTCGGGTTTTTGCCATATGCCCTGGGAACCAGTTAATTGCCATACTCTACAAAACCTCCCTTATATAATTTATAAATTTGCATAAAATTTTCAAGATAGTTTAGGTATAAAAAAAAGGGACTACTAAGTCCCTATTTTCTTATCTTATTAATTCTTTAACTTTTGCAGCCTTACCTACTCTATCTCTTAAGTAGAATAATTTAGCTCTTCTAACTTTACCTCTTCTTACAACAGTTACTTTTTCAACCATTGGAGAGTTTATAGGGAATGTTCTTTCAACACCAGTACCATAAGCTACTCTTCTTACAGTAAAAGTTTCTCTTATTCCACCATTTTGTTTCTTAATTACTGTTCCTTCGAAAGCTTGAATTCTTTCTTTGTTTCCTTCTTTAATTCTTACATCAACTCTAACAGTATCTCCAACATTGAATTGAGGCATTTCTTGTTTAATTTGTTCAGCTTCTATAGCTCTTATTATATCTAACATGTGCATTCCCTCCTTAAAATTATTTTGACGTTCATTCTCTATGTATTTTATAGACAGAGGACCGCCCGTACTAGCACGATGCTTATTTTACCACAAATAAATATTTTCTTCAATATAAATTTGATATTTTAGTAATAAATTCTTAAAATTTTTCATCATTTAAAATCTTTTTATCTTCTTTTGATAAAATTAGCTTTTTAAATAAATCTGGTCTTCTTTCACATGTAATTAAAAGAGATTTCTTTCTTCTCCATTTTCTAATATTTTCATGATGTCCTGAGAGCAAAATTTCTGGAACACTTTCATTTTCAAAATATACAGGTCTTGTATATTGCGGGTATTCTAAAACGCCTTCGTAAAAAGATTCTTCCATAAAGCTCTCATTATTTGATAGTACCCCAGGCACTAACCTGCAAATACTATCAATAATAGGAATACATGCCATTTCTCCTCCTGTAAGTACAAAATCACCAAGAGAAATTTCTATATCAATATAGTTATATATTCTTTCGTCAATTCCTTCATAATGTCCACATAAAAATATCAATTCTTTTTCCCTTGACAATTTTTTGGCCATATCCTGATTAAAGGTTTTGCCTCTAGGTCCTAAGAAAATAACTTTACCACTATTTTCTCTTTTTATTCCCCTTATTGAATCAACCACCGGTTGAGGTGTCATAACCATTCCAGCTCCTCCACCATAAGGATAATCATCTACTTTTTTATGCTTATTTATCGAATAATCTCTTATATTGTGAGAATTAATATCTATAATATCGTTTTCTACAGCTCTACCTATTATGCTATGTTTAAAAATTTCAAACATTTCTGGAAAAAGGGTTAAAATATCTATTCTCATTGCCATATATCCAAAGGTTTTATTATAATTTTTTTGTTGTTTATATCTATTTCAAGTACAATATCCTTAAGAGCTGGAATTAAAACCTCATTTTCACCCTTTACCCAGTATACATCATTACTACCAGTATATATTATATCATCTACCGTGCCTATTTTATTTCCTGTTTCTTCATAAACCTCACATCCTATGATATCCACAGCAAAATATGTATCTTCAGGAAGTTGCACTGCTTTTTCTCTCTTAACTTTTATTAACTTATTTTTTAATTTTTCAGCTTCTTTAATAGAGTCTATTCCTTCTATTTTTAGAATAACTTTTCCAGGTTGAAATTTACATCCACTAATAAAGATTTCTTTTTCATCAATATATGCTTCTTTTAAGCTTTTAAATCTATTTACATCATCAGTAGTTGGTTTTATCTTTACTTCCCCTCTAATACCATGAGTATTTATTATTTTACCTACAGTTAAAAACTGTTCCATAAACTTCATACTCCTTTTATTATATTTGTATATTTTAAAAGAGTTAGGAAAACCTAACTCTTTTATGGTAAACTTAGTATATAACTAAATTATTTCTACAACAACTCTTTTATTTTCCTTAATAGCTGCTGCTTTAACAACAGTTCTAATAGCTTTTGCTATTCTTCCTTGCTTACCAATTACTTTGCCCATATCATCTGGGGCTACTTTCAATTCAAGAATTATTGATTGCTCACCAACAATTTCATTAACACTAACCATTTCTGGGCTATCAACTAATGCTTTAGCAATTACTTCTAGTAAATCTTTCATCTACTACACCCCCAGGTTACTATTTAGAAATCTTTTCGCTTATTCCAGCTTTATTAAAAAGCTTTTTAACTACGTCTGTAGGTTGTGCACCATTTTTTATCCATTGACTAGCTTTTTCTTCATCTATTTTTATAGTCTTTGGTTCTGAAACTGGGTTGTAGTAACCTATTTCATCAATAAATCTTCCATCTCTTGGAGATCTTGAATCAGCAACAACTACTCTATAAAACGGAGCTTTTTTAGCACCCATTCTTCTTAATCTAATTTTTACTGCCATCTGTCTCACCTCCTTAAAAGTATAAATATCTATTTACATGAATGGAAATTTTCCAAACATACCTTTTTTTAAAGCTTTTTGTTGACCTTTCATCTGTTTCATCATTTTTTTCATCATTTGAAAATCTTTCAAAAGCTTATTAACCTGTTGAACAGTTGTACCTGAACCTTTTGCAATTCTCCTTTTTCTTGATGGAGAACTACTTATCAAATCTGGATTTCTTCTTTCCTTTATAGTCATTGAATCAATTATGCATTCAATTCTTTTCATATCTTTTTCACTTTGACTAAGATCAATTCCTTCAAGTTGCTTAGTATTAACTCCGGGCATCATTTCAAGTAGTTTAGTAATGGGACCCATTTTTTTTATTTGAGCCATAGACTCTTTGAAATCCTCTAGATTGAATTCCAAATTCATCATCTTACTTCCTAACTCTTTAGCTTTTTGTTCATCAATAGCTTCTTGAGCTTTCTCAATTAAGGATAAAACATCTCCCATACCTAATATTCTTGAAGCCATTCTATCTGGATGAAATACTTCAAGATCATTCATTTTTTCTCCAAGACCAACAAACTTTATAGGTTTACCAGTAACTGCCTTAATTGATAGTGCAGCACCACCCCTTGTATCTCCATCTAACTTTGTGAGAACAACTCCAGTAACATCCAGTCTTTCATTAAAACTTTTTGCAACATTAACAGCATCCTGTCCAGTCATAGAATCAACAACAAGTAATATCTCATCTGGAGTTACGTTACTTTTAATATTTTCCAGTTCCTCCATTAAGTTTTCATCTATATGAAGTCTTCCTGCTGTATCTATTATAACTACATTAAAATCATTATTTTGTGCATGTTCAATTCCTGCCTTAGCAATATCAACCGGGTTTACCTTATCCCCCATAGAAAATACTGGAACATCAATTTGCTTTCCAACTACTTGAAGTTGCTTTATTGCTGCTGGTCTATATATATCACAAGCAACTAATAAAGGTTTTTTGTTTTTCTTTCTTAGTTGAAGAGCTAATTTACCACCCATAGTAGTTTTACCTGCTCCTTGAAGACCTGCTAACATGATAACAGTTATGCCCTTTTGAGAAAATTCGATTTTGCTCTCTGTATTTCCCATAAGTTCTTTTAACTCTTCATTAACTATTTTTATAACTTGCTGAGCAGGGGTCAGGCTTTCCATTACCTCTTTTCCAAGGCACTTTTCACTTACAATTTTTACAAATTCTTTTACTATTTTATAGTTAACATCAGCTTCGAGTAAAGCTAATTTAACCTCTCTCATAGCTTCTTTTATATCTTTTTCAGATAGCTTACCTTTGCCCTTTAGTTTTTTTAAAGTTTCTTGAAGTTTTGATGCTAATCCTTCAAATGCCATCTTAAACCTCCTAGATAGACTCACTAATATAATCTTTTAACTCCTGCAAAGCTGTTTCTATCTGCTTATCATCACTTTTTTCTTGGAGTCTATTGATTTTTTTTATAATAAATTCCTTCTCACTCTTTATCTTGTCATTTTTTTTCATCAACTTCAACTTATTTTCATAATCAATAAGTAACTTGTTACAGCGCTTTATTATATCATATATAGCCTGTCTGCTAGTGTTTGTAAGTTCTGATATTTCTGCTAAAGATAAATCTTGATTAAAATAAAGCTCCATAATATCTTTCTGCTTTTCAGTTAACAGTTCTTTATAATAATCTAATAATATAGAAGTTTTTATTCTATCTTCCATGTAATCACCAACTCACAACTAAGATAATATCAAAAACTCATGTAGGTGTCAAGTATTTTTACTTAACACCTTTGCTTTTTTTAAAAAAGTGCTTCTATAAAACTTTCAGCATTAAATTCTTGGAGATCCTCAATTCCTTCCCCAACTCCTATAAATTTTACAGGAATATTTAATTGATGTTTAATGGCTATTACAACTCCACCTTTAGCAGTACCATCAAGCTTTGTTAATATAATACCATCAATAGGACAAACTTCCGTAAACTGTTTAGCTTGTTGAAGAGCATTTTGTCCTGTGGTAGCATCTAAAACTAATAATGTTTCCTTATTTGCTTCACTATATTCTCTATCTATTATTCTGTTTATTTTTTCAAGTTCATTCATCAAATTCTTTTTATTATGCAATCTACCCGCTGTATCACAAATAAGAACATCTGCCTTTCTAGCTTTTGCAGCTTGTATAGCATCAAAAACTACAGCTCCTGGATCTGATCCCTCTTGATGTCTTATTATATCAACTCCTGCTCTATTACTCCACACCTCTAATTGATCTATTGCAGCTGCCCTAAAGGTATCTGCAGCAGCCATTACAACTTTATACCCATCCCCTTTAAGTTTTGCAGATATTTTTCCTATAGATGTTGTCTTTCCTGCTCCATTTACACCTATAATTAACATAACATGAGATATAGTTTTTTGACTAATTTCTTCTTTATTATTACCTTCACAAAGAGCTTCAACTAATACTTCCTTTAAGCAAGTATATACTTCTTTTGGATCTTTGATTTTCTTTTCTTTAACCTTATTTTTCACTCTTTCAATAATATCTAAGGATGTATCCACTCCTATATCCGCTGTTATAAGAATTTCTTCTAATTCCTCATACAACTCCTCATCAATTTTTATAGCTAAATTTAGTACTTCTGAAACCTTATCTGTTAAATTATCCTTAGTTTTTGAAAGTCCACTCTTTAATTTTTCAAATAAATTTCCTAACATATCTTCAACTCCTTTAATATTTTACTTTAGTATTTCTAAGTTGATTTAGTTAAATCAACTGACACTACTTTAGATATCCCTTTTTCTTCCATTGTTACCCCATATAAAATATCGCCTGCCTCCATACTACCTTTTCTATGGGTTATTATTATGAATTGAGTATTATTTGAGAATTTTTTTAAAAACTCTGAATACCGCCCTACATTTGCATCATCTAAAGCCGCTTCTATTTCATCCAATATACAAAATGGAGTCGGCTTCATCTTTAAAATTGCAAACAATAATGCAATAGCTGATAATCCTTTTTCTCCTCCTGACATTAAATTTATATTCTGCAGCTTTTTCCCTGGGGGTTGAACATTTATTTCAATATTAGCAACTAATTCATCTCCATCCCCTAATATTAAATCTGCATGTCCTCCTTTAAATAATTCTTGAAAGGTTTCATTAAAATTATTTCTTAATTTTGAAAAATTTTCACAAAAAATCACTTTCATCTTATCAGTCATTTCAGATACAACATTTTTTAATTCCTCTTTAGCCTTAACTAAATCTTCCTTTTGAGAACTCATAAAATTATATTTTTCTATAAGCTCTGCATATTCTTCAATAGCACCTAAATTAACTACTCCTAATTTAGAAATTTCACTCTTATAAACTGCAATATCATTCTTACACTTCTCTATGTTTATATCATCTATTTTCAGCTCCAAGGCCTCAGCATAGGTTAATTCCATTTCTTCATTTAATTTTTTATAAAAAGATTCTTTTTCAGCCTCATGCCTTGCAAGAGATATTTGCATATTACTTTTAATACGTTCGCTTTTATCATTATATAAAGTAATTTTCTCTAAATTTTCTGTAAATCTTTTTATACTTTCTTTTATTTTTACTTTTTCGATTTCACTGTCTTTAAATTTTTCTTCTTGTTCATGTATTACTGAATTTATTTCCTGAATTTTTCTTTCATTGCTAATTATTTTTTCTTTTGAATTATCTAGATTTTTTATACATGTTTTATTTTCATTTTCTAAAATGTAAATTTCTTTTTCAGCTGATTGTATTTCACCTTCCATTCTTTTTATATCAAGGTATCTATTTGATGTATTTTCATCAATCTGAGCCTTTTTTATTCTTAATTCCATAAGCTTTTCATTATTTTGTTTAAGTTGTTCCTTTTGAATCTCTAAATTTGATTCCATAGTTGATGTATTTAGAGTATTTTCTTGTTCTATTGCAACTATCTCTTGAATTTTATTCTGCTTATCCTGAAAAGTTAAATTACTTTGATTTAGTGCTTCTTCCATAAAAGCAATTTCATTTTTTGATACATCCAAATCCCTTTTTAATTTTTCAGTTTCATTATCTATAGCACTAATTTTACCATTAATCTTAGTTTTTTCTATATTCTCATAATGAATTTCTTCTCTGAGGTTTAAACAATACTCATCCATATTTTTTATATTATCTTTTGTAGAATTAATTTTTTCAGTTAACTCTACTATCTCTTTATTTAACTCCTTTAATTTCAAAGATAATTCCTCTATTTCTCTTTTCCTGCTGATTATACCAGTATTTTTATGATAGGTGCTTCCACCAGTAAGTGCTCCACCAGTATTTATTACTTCTCCTTCCAAAGTAACTATCTTATAACTATAATTACTTCCCTTAGCAATTAAAAGTGCACTATCCATATCTGATGCAATGATTGTTCTTCCCAAAACATATTCAATAGCATTTGTAAACTTGTCTTTATATTCTATAAGTTCACTAGCTATTCCTATATATCCTTTTATATTTTTTAGCTTTTGCGGAATTTGTAGTGCTCTTCCTTTTACTATATTTATGGGCAAAAACGTGGCTCTCCCTAATTTATTGTGCTTTAAATAGCTAATAAGTGTTTTAGCAATTTCTTCATTATCTGTAATCACATTAGATATAGAAGAACCTAAAGTTACTTCTATAGCAGTCTCAAATTTTTTCTCTACTTTTATTATTTCTCCAAGTATACATGCTCTGTTTTTAGCCTTTGGAATTTTATCCTTATCTACATCCTGCATTAAAATTTTAACAGATTTATTATATCCTTCATGCAGTTTCTCAAAATTTATTAAAGCATTACAATTAGCTTCTACTTTATTATGCTCAATTGTAATTTCTTTAAGCTTATTTTCATCCTTTGCTAAATTTCTATTTTCTGTAGAAATTACTTTTTTATATTCTTTTATTTGTTCTTCATATTTGCCTATTTTATTATGTATATCAAAGATTTCTTTTTTCAGCATATCTTTTGTAGTACAGTTTATCTTAATTGAATTAATATATGTTTCACTAGCATCTTTACGTTCTTCTAATTTGTTCTCTAATGTATTCATATCATTTTTTAAAATCGCTAAGTCATTTTTATTTTTAGTAATTTCACTAATTAACTGAACTTGATATGCCTTCGCATCTTTTATTAATTTATCATTACTTTTAATATCATTATTTATTTTAATTATTTCTTTTTCTAAAGTTAATATTTCCGCTTGTATTAAACTTTGCTCATCCTTAAGTTCTTTTAAAAATGTGTTTTGAGCATTTCTTTGATTCTTTAAAGAAATAATTTTCTCCTCTAACTGTTTTATACCTTTAAAGTTTTTTTCTATTGTACTTTTTAAATTATTAGTTCTTTCATTTAAAAGATCAATTTCAGACAATAAACTTTGACTTAAGGTTTTGCTTTCATAATATTTTCTTCTTTCATCGTTATTTTCCATCTCAAAGGACTCTAATTCTTCATTTGCCTGTACAAGCTTTTCTTTGATTTTGATTTTTTCTTCTAAGATCTCTTTCAATTTATTATCATTTTCTTTTAGTTCTCTTTTCAGATAATTAATTTTTTCTTCTAAATTCTCTATATTATGAATAATCAAGGTTACCTCTTTACTTTTCAACCTTTGTGAAAGCTGAAGAAATTCTTTTGCCTTTTCATCTTCTTTCTTTAACGGATCTAATCTCTCTTCATAAGTACTAAAAATATCATTTATCCTCTGAATATTTTGCTCTGTATTCTGAAGCTTTTTTTCAGCCTCTTCTTTTCTTGTTTTAAATTTTACAATACCTGCCGCTTCTTCTAAAAGACTTCTTCTTTCTTCTGGTTTTCCGCTTAAAACAGCTTCAATTTTACCTTGACCTATTATAGAGTATCCTTCTTTTCCTATACCTGTATCCATAAAAAGTTCTTGAACATCTTTTAATCTGCATTTAGTATTATTTAAATAATATTCACTTTCTCCTGATCTAAAAAGCCTTCGCATTATAGTAACATCAGTATATTCTATGGGTAGTTGACCATCACTATTATCTAAAATAAGAGTTACTTGGGCAAGTCCTACAGGTTTTCTATACTGTGTTCCTGAAAAAATTACATCCTGCATTTTGCCCCCTCTTAGATTTTTAATGCTCTGTTCTCCAAGTACCCACTTAACTGCATCAGATATATTACTTTTACCACTTCCATTTGGACCTACTACTGCTGTAATCCCTCTTTTAAAAGCTAATTCAGTTTTATCTGCAAAGGATTTAAAGCCTCTTATCTCAAGTGACTTCAAAAACATATTTATCGCTCCCATTTGTAAATAATTTTGCAAAAACTCAGTTGCATACTGGCGCTGCATTATATAAGCAGCTTTTACTTATATAATTTTATAGCATATAGCTTGAAATATCAATTATTAGTGAAAATAAAAAACCGTGCAAAGCACGGTTTACTTTATCTAGGTTCTACAATAAATTTTATAGCTGTTCTTTCTTCTCCATCTATAGATATTTGAGAAAATGCAGGAATAACAATTAAATCTATTCCATTAGGTGCAACAAATCCTCTTGTTATAGCTAGTGCCTTAACAGCCTGATTCACTGCCCCTGCCCCTACTGCTTGAACTTCAACACTTCCACATTCTCTGAGTACGGCCGCAAGTGCGCCTGCTACTGATTTTGGTTGAGATTGAGCTGATACTTTTAATACTTCCATTTTAAATCCTCCCTACAAAATTTATTATTACATATTTTTGCATCCTTTATAGGGAATATATTCTATAAACTTTTGTTTTTTCCTTCTTTATACTTTTCTTTCAAATATTTCTTGACTGATATTTCTTTACATTTTCCTTCAATTCGTAACAAAATTCTTCCTCTTTCCATGTCACTTTTTTGCAAAACTTTAAGTTTTTTTGTTTTTATTTCAGTTTTTATGTCATTAAAAAATTTTTTTCCATGTGCATATAATTTTGATATATCTTTATTATTTATGTAAATCATGCATTCATCACAATTACTATTTTTTATCTCATCTAAAATTATTTCATTATATATACTGCCCTCAACCAACTCTCTGAAAGCAGGGTGAAAAGGTCCTGCTACAATATCTTTTCCTACATTTATTTCTTCAGTAGGCTGAAGTCCAACTCTTATAACATTAATATCATTAGCCATAAACATGGAATAAATTATTTTACTAACCTCCACTGCCTCATCTAAGGTATAAGGAGCATAATTATTACTGTTGTACATTCTTTCCATAGGAGTATCTTTAATTACTAGCGCTGGATAAATTCTTGCAATATCAGGCTTTAAATCAATTACCTTTTTAGCTGTTTCAATATCTTTTTTAAAGTTATCTCCAGGAAGCCCTAACATAATTTGATGTCCTAAAATAAATTCCCTCTCTTTTATAAGTTTAGAGGCTCTTATAACATCCGCTGCATTATGGCCTCTACCAGCTTTTAAAAGCACTTCGTTATCTAAGGATTGAACTCCTAATTCAATTATATCTGCAGAATATTTTTTTAGATTATCTAATATATTTTCATCTATATAATCTGGTCTAGTGGATAAATGTATATAATCAATATATCCTTTATCCTTATATTTTTTTGCAACAGCTAATAATTCCTTTTGTTTATTTATGTTTATTGCTGTAAAAGTTCCGCCAAAAAATGAAACTTCTACAACAGCATTTTCTCGATTTATAGTTTTTAGATATTCTTCTATAGTATTTTCAACAAACTCTGGTGTAACATCATCACTAGATTCACCAGTTATACTATTTTGATTACAAAAAACACAGTTATGAGGACATCCTTCATGAGGTACAAAAATAGGTATAATATAATGTAATTTACTCATATCTATCACCTATGTTCTCAAGGGCTTCTTTAGCAGCATTCTGTTCGGATTCCTTCTTACTATATCCTTCTCCTACACCTTTTACTATTGAATCAATCAAAACCTCTGTAAAGAACTTTCTTCTATGTGGTGGTCCCTCATGTCCAGTTAAATTATATTCTATGGTATACTCACCATATTTTTGAATGATTTCTTGTAATCTTGTTTTATAGTCAATGATAATTTCGTTACTTTCTGCTTTTTCAATTATCTCTTTAAAATTTTGTATTATGAAATTTTTGGAACTCTCATAGCCTTGATCTAAATATATAGCAGCAATTATTGCTTCAACGCAATCAGCTAATATAGATATTCTTGTCCTTCCCCCTGTTAATTCTTCTCCTTTACTCATATTTATAAATTTTCCAATATCCCATTTTTGGGCTACATTATACAGTGAGTTACCACATACTATAAGAGCTCTTTTTTTTGTTAAAAACCCTTCTGGCATACCTTTATACTTATTAAATAAAAGTTCAGAGATGCATAATTGCAGTATAGAATCGCCTAAAAATTCTAAGCGTTCATTATGTTCTATATTCTTGTTTTCATTTATGCATGAACTATGGGTAAGTGCCGTATTCAGTAAATTTACATCATTAAACTTAATATAAAGCATATCTTCTAATTCTTTGAGAATATGCTCTCTATTTTCTCTCATCAAAAACAGCTCCTCTATTCAAATAGAAATTTAAAGTCCCGCAAATCACGGGACTTTAAATTATTCCTCAACATGAGAATTTATATATTCTACTACATCACCAACTTTAGTTGCTTTTTCAGCATCCTCATCTGGTATTTCAATATCAAACTCTTCTTCTAAAGCCATTATTAATTCTACCACATCAAGTGAGTCAGCTCCCAAGTCGTCTACAAATAATGAATCCATTGTAACTGTATTTTCATCAAGACCGAGTTGGTCTGCTATTATTTTCTTTACTCTATCAAAAACCATTTCTTTCACCTCCCATCAAATTTCTACAATATGATAATATTACATAACTTATACATCGTCAATAAGATAATACTACTTTTACAATATATTTTATACCATTTTCTCTTCAATATGTACTTTTATTTTACCAATAATATCATTTTCATAAAAATTAATAGACTGCCTTATTGCATTTTTAATAGCTTTATGGTCAGAACTTCCATGAGCCTTAATGCATATTCCATTTACGCCCAAGAAAGCCGCTCCGCCATACTCTTTATAATCAAAGTCTTTTTTAAATTTTGTAAATACAGGCTTTAATAATGCCCCTCCTAGTTTTGTTCTAAAGGATGCCATTATTTCTTCTTTTAACGTAGAAAAAATAGTTTGTGCTACTCCTTCATACATTTTTAATACCGTATTACCAACAAATCCATCACAAACCAAAACGTTTACGTCACCCACCGGAATTTCTCTTGGCTCTACATTGCCTATAAAATTAAAATCACATTCTTTTAATAACTTATGTGCTTCTTTAGTTAGTTCATTTCCTTTTTCTTCTTCAGACCCTATATTTATAAGCCCTACAGTAGGATTTTTAACATTCAATATATTTTTGAAATAAATTTCCCCCATTTGAGCAAATTGTACTAAGTTATTTGGTTTACATTCAGCATTAGCACCACAATCAACTACCATAAATGGACCATTTTTGCCTGGCATAACAGGTGCAAGTGCAGGTCTGTTAACTCCCTTTATTCTTCCTATAACTAGTGTAGCTCCAGCTAAAAAAGCTCCAGTACTTCCAGCAGATATAACCGCATCTGCTTCTCCTTTTTTTACTAACTCTAAAGCTCTATATATACTTGAATCTTTTTTTCTTCGTAAAGCCATTACAGGATGCTCATTGTTATTAATTGTTTCTTTAGCATCTAGTATAGATATATTATCATAGTAACCTTCATGCTTACTCAATTCTCTACTTATTAAATCTTCATGTCCAGTAATAATTATTTCAATATTTTTATACTCTTTTACTGCTTCAATGCATCCTTGTACTACTGCATGAGGTGAGTAATCTCCTCCCATACCATCAATAGCTATTTTCATAATCCATCCCTCACTTTACATATATCATATTATTTAACATCATTTTACATATACTTGATTATAATATAATTCTAAATAAAGATAAATTATTATTAAAAGATTTAAAAAAAGAAAGTCATACGACTTTCTTTTTTTTAAGCTTCTTTAGAAACTATTTCTTTTCCATTGTAATATCCACATTCCTTACAAACTCTATGAGCAAGCTTCATTTCATGGCATTGTGGACATTCAACCATTCCTGGTGCACTTAATTTAAATGTTTGAGCTCTTCTTGAATCTCTTCTAGCTTTTGATGTTTTACTCTTTGGATGTGCCATCTATTTTCACCTCCTTAGTTAGTTCGGGAAAAAATCTCTTAACTTTGCCAATCTTGGATCAACATCATCCTTATCACAATTACATGTAGAATGATTTAAATTTACGCCACATACCGTGCATAGTCCTAAACACTCTTCACTGCAAAGTTTCTTCATGGGTAGTGACAAAATTATATTTGTTTCAATGATTGGTGCAAACTCTAACTTATCATTATGTATAATGATAATATCATTGTCTCTATCATGTTCAGTCTTTGAAAATTTTTCATGAATTTCAATTTCTAAAGGGTAATCAAAATCCTCAAGACATCTAGAACATACAAGTTTTAAAGTTGTTTTCATTGTCCCGTCAAAGTTAATCATGTCACCTGATATTGTAAAAATGCCTTCTAAATTAACAGGTTTAACAAACACAATTTCTTCTTCATCGAAAGTAAAGCCTTTACCTTCAAAAGACACACTAATTTCTTTTTCTTTGACTTTTTTCCCAATTAAATCAGAAATATCAATTAGCATAATTACACCTCTATTATCATAAATGGGCTAATAAAGCCTATGTTTACATAGAACCTATTAGCCACAACTTATTATATAAATATGAAGATAAAAAGTCAAGCATTTTTATTATTCTTTGTTATATTATGCTTTATTTTTCAACTATTTCTTTTGTATCTCTTGCAATCATTAATTCTTCATTTGTAGGTATAACAAATACTTTCACTTTAGAGTCATCTCCACTAATTACTCTTGCTTCTCCTCTAACATTATTTCTTTCTTTATCGATTTTTGCTCCTAAGAATTCTAATTCATTAACTATTTCTTCTCTAGTTTCTATTCCATTTTCTCCAAGTCCTGCTGTAAATACGATACAATCTACTCCACCCATAACAGCAGTATAAGAGCCTATGTATTGCATTACTTTATACTTAAATACTTCTAAAGCTAATTGAGCTCTTTTATTACCTTCAGCAGCAGCTCCTTCAATATCTCTAAAGTCACTACTTACTCCTGAAATTCCTAAGACACCTGATTGCTTATTCATTATATTATCTACTTCTGATTCTGATATATTTAATTCTTTCATTAAGAATGTAGGTATAGCAGGATCTATATCTCCTGATCTAGTACCCATTGTTAACCCTGCAAGTGGAGTAAAGCCCATGCTTGTATCAACACATTTACCACCTTTAATTGCAGCTAAACTAGCTCCATTACCTAAATGACAAGTAATAATTCTTAAGTCTTCAATATTTTTTTCCATCATTTCAGCTGCAACTGCAGAAACATATTTATGAGATGTTCCATGGAAACCATATCTTCTTACTCCATGCTTTTCATATAATTCATATGGAAGAGAATACATATAAGCTTTTTCTGGCATTGTTTGATGGAAAGCTGTATCAAAAACCCCAACCATCGGAGTACTTGGCATTAATTCTTTACATGCATTAATTCCAATTATATTTGGTGGGTTATGAAGTGGTGCAAGTTTAACGCATTCTTCTAAAGTTTTCATAACCTCTTCATCTATAAGTACAGAACCTGCGTATTTTTCACCACCATGAACAACTCTATGTCCTACAGCGAATATTTCTGACATATCTTTTATAACGCCTTCTTTTTCATCAACTAAAGCTCCTAAAACTAATTCAATAGCTTTTTTGTGATCTTCCATAGGTTCTTCAATAATATATTTTCTTCCATCTACTTTTTGAGTTAATATTGATCCTTCTATCCCTATTCTTTCAACTAACCCTTGTGCTAAAACCTCTTCTATAGTCATATCGATAAGTTGGTATTTTAAAGATGAACTTCCACAATTTATTACTAATATTTTCATGAATTTCTCCTCCATTTACATTTAATTAAACGTTTTTATAAGTTTGATACCAAAAATATTCTTATTTGTATTTATGTACTATATAATCTATACTCCTCTTTGAGCTTGAACTGCAGTGATAGCTACAACCTTTACTATATCACTTGCACTACATCCTCTTGATAAATCATTTATTGGTTTTGCAAACCCTTGGCAAATAGGTCCTATAGCTTCTGCCTTAGCAAATCTTTCAACTAATTTGTATCCTATATTTCCAGTTTGCAAATCTGGGAAAACAAGTACATTAGCATTTCCAGCTACAGTACTGTTTGGTGCTTTTAATGCAGCAACAGTTGGATCTATAGCAGCATCTAATTGCATTTCTCCATCAATTTTTAAATCTGGTCTAAACTTTTTAGCTATTTCAGTACCTTTTCTAACCTTTTCAACAAGCTCATGATCAGCACTTCCCATAGTTGAAAATGATAACATTGCAACTTTTGGATCCATACCACACAATTTTTTAGCAGTTTCTCCAGTAGTTACAGCAATTGAAGCTAATTGTTCTGCTGTTGGATTAGGGTTTACTGCACAATCAGCAAAAAGTAATAAACCATCCTCACCATACTCACAGTTTGGTATCATCATAACAAAAAATCCAGAAACTATAGAAGAACCTGGTGCTGTTTTTATTATTTGTAATCCTGGTCTTAGTAAATCCCCTGTAGTATGTATAGCCCCTGAAACCATTCCATCAACATCATCCATATGAAGCATCATAGTACCAAAATACAATGGATCTTTTACAACCTTTAAAGCTTTTTCAAAAGTCATACCTTTCTTTTTTCTCATTCTATATAATTCATCAGCATATACCTCAAGTTTATCGGATGTCTCTGGATTAATTATTTCAACACCTTCAATATTTGAGCCTAGCTGCTTTGCTTTACTTTTTATTACGTTTTCATCACCTATTAAAACTAATTTTGCTAAAGATTTTTCATGAATTTCTCCCGCAGCAATGAGAGTTCTTTCCTCTTCACCTTCTGGAAGCACTATGCTTTTCACGTCTGATTTTGCAAGCTCACACATTTTTTCAATAAATCCCATGTTAATTTCTCCTTTCAATTTATCTAACAATAATGTATAGTATACTGTATAATATACTCTATAATATACTATACACCTTTTCTTATATATTTTTCAACAAAAAAGCAATATTTTTTTGCCTGTATTATTGTTTTTTTTTATCTGTATTATATTCTGTACTATATAACATATCCTTATTATGTAACATTATTTTATAATTTATAATTTATTTTCATATACTATATTTATATTTGTATTGCTGTATTATACTGATTTATAGGTGGTGATTCAATGAATATTACTGGAATAATAACTGAATATAACCCTTTACATAATGGTCATTTATATCATATAAAAGAATCTAAAAAACTCACAAATTGCGATGGACTTATTTGCGTAATGAGTGGAAATTTTGTACAGAGAGGTAATCCTGCATTAATTGACAAATGGAGTAGAGCAGAGGCAGCTTTAAAAAATGGTATTGATCTTGTTATAGAACTACCCACTATATACAGCTTATCTTCAGCAGAATTTTTTGCCTTTGGATCGGTTAGCTTATTGGATAACTTAGGAATTGTAAATAATTTATGCTTTGGAAGTGAAAGCGGAGATATTGCTATTATAAAACAAATAGCAGATATCCTTGCAAAGGAACCTGAAAACTTTAAATTACAATTGAAATCATATTTAGACAAAGGAACTTCTTATCCTATTGCTCGTAGTAAAGCCCTTAGTAGTTTATTTGAAAATGATTCTTATATAACAGATATTCTATCTTCATCAAATAATATATTAGGTATAGAATACTGTAAAAGTTTGATAAAATTAAATAGTAATATAATGCCTTATACAATTCAAAGAAAAGGTTCTTCTTATAATAGCATAAATATTGAAAATACGTTTTGCAGTGCTACATCAATCAGAAAACATTTAAAGGAAAAAAACAATAACATTGACTTCTTAGCCGAAAAAGTCCCCCTTAATTCCTTCAATGTAATAAAAAATATGTATAATAAAAATTCATTAACCTTTGAAGATTCAATATTAAACTTTTTAAAATTTAAAATATTTGCATATGAAAATAAATTGGAAAATATTCCCGACGTTTCAGAAGGGCTACATAATAAGATTTATAAATCCTTACATGAATCCAATACCTACGAAGAATTAATATCTAAGATAAAAAGTAAGAGATACACAGAAACACGTATAAATAGAATTCTGTGTCAATACTTTGTCGGCTTTGATAATTATAATACTAAGATGTTAAGAACCCTATCTTGTCCTTATGCTAGAGTTCTAGGTTTCAATAAAAGAGGAAGAGAAATTTTAAGAAAATTAAAAAATACATCCCTAATTCCTATATATATTAAATTACCTAAAAATTTAAATCACACCTTGGAATTGGATATACAAGCTACTAAAGCATATAGTCTATTAAATAACTCGGTATCTCCTAATTCCGATTATTTAGTTAGCCCTATTACATTATTTAAATAGTAATATTATTTATCCCTCTTAAAATATATTTATATTAGCTAACTTATTATCAATTAATATATTTTAAGGGGATTTTTTATGAAAATATTTTTTTTAATTTTAATATTCACAATTGTATTTCTAATTTTTAAGTTATTTAACACTATATCCAGTAACTTTTATAGAAGCATTTTTTTTACTGCTATCTGCAGCATACTTATTATCTATATAATATTTAATCCTGAACTTTGTTTAAAATCAGCATTAGATGGTTCAAAATTGTTTATTAAATCTGTCTTTGTATCTTTATTTCCTTTTTTAGTATTAATAAACATAATGATATCCTATGATGCAGTAAATATTTACTCAAAATGTTTTGGTAATATTCTATGTAAACCACTAAGATTACCCCAAAACTGTTCTCTTGTTCTAATAGTAAGTATATTATGTGGTTATCCTTTAGGAGCCAAATATGCTTGTGATTTATATAAAAAAAATTTAATAGATTTTAAGACTTGCGAAAGACTTATAAGTATTGCTTCCAACCCAAGTCCTTTGTTTGTAATAGGTTCTGTGGGAACTTATATGTTAAATAATAATTCTTTGGGTTTTATATTATTACTTTCATGCTACTTATCCTGTTTTATTATAGGAATTATTTTGCCATCATCCTCTAATAATCTTCCTTTAAAACATCTTAAAATTGATTGTGTTTACGAAAAAAGAAATATAGGTGATGTATTAAATGAAAGCATAAACAATGCACTTAAAACTTCAATTTCAATAGGTGGATTTGTTATATTTTTCTCTGTTATCACCACAATAGTAAAAAACAATATCTTATTTGATATTGTTTTTGCAAAGCTTTCTACTATTCTGAATATATCCCAAAAATCTTTAGAAAGTTTTTTGTTAGGTATACTTGAAATGACAAATGGATGCAACTTAGTATCCTATAATAATGACTTTAGTATTTTATTTAAGATTATCACCCTAAGCTTCCTTTTAGGTTTTAGCGGTCTATCAATAATCAGCCAAGTATATTCTATTATTTATAAATTTAATTTTTCAATAAATAACTATATAAAACTAAAGCTCATTCAAGGAATAATATGCAGCATATTAACTTTAATACTTTATAAAATAGATATATTTTACCTATCAAGTTCTGTATTTAATATACCTGTAAAAACTATTTCACTCTTTAATTTAAACAATGTATTTATACTTTGTTTACTAGTATTAATAATTCCATTTATTATAACAAAATTTAACAGGCTATTTAACCGTATCTCTTAATTCTTTAATATTTTGTCTAATAGTATCAGTTGTATTAGCAATATTAGATCTCATAGATTTTAAATATTCTTCTGTTTGGTTTTTCACACTTAAAAGAGTTTTCTCACTCATATCATTAATTTCTTTTTCTAAACAACATAATATTTCATCTGCATACTCTCTTGCACCTAATCGGATTACTTTTGCATCCCTTTGAGCTGAAGTTATAATTTCTTCAGCTTTAATTTTTGCTTCTTTCATGATATTGTGATTTTCAATTTCTTTTTTTAGTATTTGATAGTTTTCTTTTTTTGTTAATTCTGCTTGTTTATGAGCATCACTTAAAATTCTTTCTTTTTCTTCACATATCCACTGAGCTTTTTTAAACTCATCTGGAAGGTAGTTTATAATTTGTTCTACAATATCTATTAATTCCTTTTTATTTATCATTGTTTTACCTAGTATAGGTACATTGTGTGATGTTTCAATTATTTCTTGAAGATATTCTAATAATTTCATAACCTCCATTTAACTCATCACCTTATTCCTTACTAATTTTATCCATAATATCTGGTACAATTTCATTAGGCACTAATTCATCAATGCACCCACCAAATCTAAGAATTTGCTTAATAGAAGATGAGCTTAAATACGAATATTCAGAACTTGTCATCATAAACATGGTTTCAATGGTTGAATCCAGTTTTTTATTCATAAGTGCCATTTGTAGCTCATATTCAAAATCAACAACAGCCCTTAACCCTTTAATAACTATTTTAGCATCTATTTCCTTCATATAATCCACTAAAAGACCATGAAAACTCTCTACATGTACATTTTCTATATTTTTTGTTATTTTTTCTATTAATTCTACTCTTTCTTCTATATGAAAAAGTCCTTTTTTATCTGGATTGACTAAAACAGCCACTATGACTTCATCAAAAACTTTTGAAGATCTTTTAATTATGTCTAAATGTCCTTTTGTAACAGGATCAAAACTTCCTGGAAAAACTGCTCTTCTCATATTATTCCTCCTTAAATGCATAAAAACATACAGTTGTGTTACCATATTTCCTATGATCAATAAGGATTATATTATTATTTCCTTCATAAATTTCCTCCGAAGAATCAATCTTCGTTATTATTAATCCATCTCTTTTTAATAATCCTTCCTGAGTAACTATTTCCACAGCTGGCGGAATCATCTCTTTAGCATAAGGAGGATCTATAAATATTAAATCAAATTTTTTATTCTTTCTTGCAACTTCTCTAAGTGCATCATATGAATCCATATTCAAGCATCTACACGTGTCTTGAAATTTTAAGGTTTCAACATTTTGTTTTAACCTACTAAATGTAGTTGGATGTTTATCTACTAAATAACACTCGGCGGCACCTCTGCTAGCCGCCTCTAATCCTAAACTCCCTGTTCCTGCAAATACATCTATTACTATTGAATCTCTAACTCTATTTTGAATTATATTAAAAATACTTTCTTTTATCCTATCAAGTGTAGGTCTTGTTTGCATACCATCTGGTGGCAAAATCTTTCTGCCTTTTGCACTCCCTGAAATTATCCTCATGTTTTTCCTCCTTTATTTGCCACTTTTGTGCATCTTATTTCATATTTTAACATACATCTATTAATTATACAAAAACATTTTATAACTTTACTTTAATTAAAGCAAATATATTTAGAAGTTTGTTCAAGCTTATTTAAAACTTGATTTTTAAGCACTCTATCTTCTTCTAAATTACTGTTAACTATACACTTAGCTTCGTTATTGGCAAATTTAAATAAATGTATATCTTCCAATAAATTTGCCAATAAAAAATTATCTTCTCCATGCTGGTTTACGCCAAATATTTCTCCACTCCCTCTTAACTTTAAATCCTCTTCTGCAATATAAAATCCATCATTACTTTTAACCATAATTTCCATTCTTTTTTTTGTTGTTTCACTCTTTATATCGGCAATCAATATACAATAAGATTTTTTATCCCCTCTTCCAACTCTTCCTCTTAATTGATGTAATTGAGAAAGTCCAAATCTTTCAGCATTCTCAATTATCATAAGAGTAGCATTTGGAACATTAACACCAACTTCTATTACCGTTGTTGACACTAATACTTTTATTTTCCCTATTTTAAATTCATTCATAACTCTTTCCTTATCTTTAGAAGCCATTTTACCATGAAGAATTCCTATTTCAATCTCCTTAAAAACATTTTCCTTTAACTCTAAATACAATTTTTCTACTGATGATATTTTAATTTTCTCATTTTCCTCAACTAAAGGACATACTACATATACTTGCCTTCCATCTTTAATCTGATTCAACGCAAAATTATAAACTCTTTTTTTAGTTTCTTTATCTATATAATAAGTATCTATTTTTTCTCTACCTGGGGGCAGTTCATCAATACAAGATATATCCAAGTCTCCATACATGGTTAATGCCAAAGTTCTTGGAATAGGTGTTGCAGTCATCACCAAAATATCAATTTTATTCTCTTTATTAAATAATTTACTTCTCTGTCTTACACCAAATCTATGCTGCTCGTCAGTTACAACCATTCCTAAATTTTTAAAGACCACATCATCTTCCAACAAAGCATGAGTTCCTACTATTATATCTATATTTCCATTCTTTAGACCTTCTTTTATTCTTTTTTTATTTTTATTAGTGGTGCTTCCACATATAAGCTCTATATTTACATCAAAATCCTTAAGTAAGTTTTGGGCTTCAATATAATGCTGTATAGCAAGTATTTCAGTAGGTGCCATGAAAACTCCTTGATAACCATTTTTAATTACATTAAAAAGAACAATTAAAGCAACAATAGTCTTACCACTTCCAACATCCCCTTGAACTAATCTGTTCATTGATACATCTTTTTTTTCATCAATTAATATTTCCCTTATTACTCTATTCTGTGCTCTTGTAAGCTCAAATGGAAGCTTTTCTTTTAACTCTTTTAGCTCTTTTGCAATTTTGAATGTAATTCCATTAGACTTCCTTATTTTTTTTAACATTAACAACTTTAAAGAATATGTAAAAAGCTCTTGAAATTTTAACCTCTTTTTAGCTTCCTCTAATTCCTTTTTTCCAATGGGCTTGTGAATACTTCTTATTGCACTATCCAAAGAACATAGATTATATTTCTTTAAAATTTTATCCGGCAAATTTTCCTTAATCTTTATATTATTAAGTATCCAAAGATTAGTTTTGATAAAAAAATTATTATTAAGCTTACCTTTTAATGAATATTTCGGAAGTATTTCCCCCAGTTTCTCTTGTTTAAGTATAGTAGAGCCAATTAAAACTTTTTTATTATTTTTGACTTCTACCTTACCCAATAAAAAGTAGTTTTCATTTATCTTAAAATTATTCTTTATATAGGGTTGATTAAACCATTTCCCTTCAAAATTTGTTTTACCATCATTAAATACAACAGTAGTAATAACCATATTATTCCGTATGCGTATATCTTTTTTTATTTCATTAACTTTAGCCTTTATTTTTATTTTTTTATCTTCTTTTACTTCATCTATACTAATACAGCATTCACTTTCTTCGTAATCTCTTGGAAAATACAATATAAAATCTAAAATTGTAAATATGCCACATTGATTTAGTAATTCTTTTGTCTTAGGACCTATTCCTTTTAATACACTAATACCATCATTAATATTCATAATACTTTTCTCCATTTTTTAGTAATAAAAAAAGCCCTTAGGCTTTTTTATTCAACAGACATTATAAAGTAGTATAATGGCTGTTCACCACTATAACATTGAATATCTATTTCTGGATACCTTCCTTCTAATTTTATAATAAACTCCTCAACCTTTTCCTGATTACAATCTTTACCATAAAAAATTGTAACAAGTTCACTTTCATCTGTTATCATATTAGAAATAACAGTATCACACACTTCAAAAATATCTTTTCCAACTTCACTTATTTTTCCTTCAACTAACCCTAAAATATTTCCTTCTTTTATAACTTTTCCATCCATTTCAGTATCACGAACAGCATAAGTTACTGAACCAGTACATACACTTTCTATTACTAAATTCATTGCATCAATATTTTCCTTTATATCACTATCAGGATTAAATGCTGTTACTGCTGTTATACCTTGAGGAATTGTCTTTGTAGGTATAACAATTACATTTTTTTCTGAAATTTTTGCTGCTTGTTCAGCTGCCATAATAATGTTTTTATTATTAGGTAATACAAATATGTTCTTAGCATTAATCTTATTTATACATTCTATTATATCCTGAGTACTAGGATTCATAGTTTGACCGCCTTCAATAACCCAATCAACCCCAAGATCCTTGAAAATATTTTTAAGACCATTTCCCATTGTTACAGAAACAAATCCATATTCTGTTTCTTCTATTATTTTATTGTTACCTTTAGAGTCAACCTCTTCCTCAGTTGTTGCATATTCTAATTCGAGAATTTTTCTATGCTCTTCTCTCATATTATCAATTTTAATTTTAGATAGTTCACCTAATTTTACTGCTTCAGATAATACAAAGCCAGGATCATTTGTGTGAATATGAACCTTTATCACATCATCAACACCAATAACAATCATAGAATCTCCTATAGGTTCAAATGTCCTTTTTAATTCTAAAGATTTTTCTGCTGCATCATTAGTGTGTACAAAGAACTCCGTGCAATATCCAAATTTAATATCTTCAGCTTGTATGCTTGCTTGAGCAGGTTTATTTATATTATCTTTATCGCTTGTAATTTTAACATCTTCTATTTTGGCTTCAATATTTTTATTTAAAGCTTCATACATTCCTTCTAAAATAATTAATAATCCCATACCTCCTGCATCAACAACTTTTGCTTCTTTTAGTGCAGGAAGCATATCTGGTGTTTTATCAAGAACACTTTTACTAAATTTACATACTTTATCTAGCATTCTCACAATATCACTTTCATTTGCATTAGCAGCACTTTCTGCCGCTGCTCTAATTATTGTTAATATGGTTCCCTCTGTTGGACGCATAACTGCTTTGTAAGCATATTTTGAGCCTTCTTGTATACTATTTGCAAAAGTTACTGCATCAACTTCATATTTTCCCTCAAGACCTTTAGCAATACCTCTGAAAATTTGAGAAAGTATAACTCCCGAATTACCTCTAGCTCCCATTAATGCTCCTCTAGCAATTTTACGGGCTACTTCTGAAATAGAGTTATTATCTAATTTTTCAGCCTCAGCTACTGCACTTCTAAAGGTCATAGACATATTTGTTCCTGTATCACCATCTGGAACTGGAAATACATTTAGGGAATTTACAAACTCTTTTTTATCCTCAAGGTTATTTGATGCATTTATCATCATATTGCGCAAATCGTATCCATCTATCTTAAAACGTTCCAATTCTAGTACCTCCTTAGACTCTTACACCTTGAACATTAACAGTTATACTTGCAACTTTCACTCCAGTATATTTTTCAATATTATATTTTATTTTTTGAATTATGTTATTTGCTATAATTGATATTTTTGTTCCATATTCTACTATTATATATAATTCTACAAATAATTTATTATCTTTATTGTAAATTTTAACACCCTTATTTAAACTTTCACGCTTCAATAATTCCCAAAGTCCATCAGTGGCATTTTTTGAAGCCATTCCAACAACACCATAACATTCCATTGTTGATACTCCAACAATATTAGCTATAACTTCATCTGAATAATTTATAGCACCATGTTCACTGGTTATTCCTAACATATATATATTCCTCCTTAATCCTCATACATAATATTTATTTTATAATATATACATAATTTAATCAAGAAAATTAATCATTTAAATACTTATTCTTACTTTTAGCTTTATATTTTACTTGCCAAAAACATACTATATATGCTACAATATAAGACGTTCTATTGTATGGAATTTTTATCTTCAATATAGGAGGTGTATAGTAATGGCAAAAAGATGTGAAGTATGTGGAAAAGGCGTTATATCAGGTGTACAATACAGCCATTCTCATCGTCAATCTAAGAGAAAATGGGCTCCAAATATAAAAAGTGTTAAAGCTATAGTTGGTGGAACACCTAAAACTATAAGCGTATGTACAAGATGTTTACGTTCAGGTAAAGTACAACGTGCTATATAGTTTTTCAATAAAAAATGCAATTGTTATAGCAATTGCATTTTTTATTTTTTTGATATTTAATTTTTATTTTTAGTGAAAATCCTTACTATTTTTGATAAAAATTTTGGAAGTTTAATAGCTATAATCTTCATAATACCCCCCTTAAAATATATCCATTATTAAACCACATATAACTCTTCACTTTATTATATGTGACTATTTCATTTGCGTTACAAAAAAGCATATAGGCATTAAATACCTATATGCTAAATCTAATCTCTAGGATAAATTATTAACAAAATTCCTTTATCAAATTTTATTTTCACCTCTTTATTTAAGAATTCATTTGATATAGTTATAGGATTTCCAACTTCAAGATAAAAATTATTCAAAGGATATTTTGCTCCACTAATAGTCAAATTCTCAACATTTTCATAATATGCCGCTAGAGAAAAAACTTCTCTCTCTTTTCCAAATATACTTAAAGATTTGTCTGCTATTAAAATAGTATTATGATCATCTTTAATATATGCTGCAATACCTTTGCGCAAACACTTTAAAAGCAATCCAAGATTACCCAAAAAATGGTCTACTCGTGTTCCTGTGCATCCTAATAAAATTATTTCATCAGCATTAAGTTCCATTGCTTTACTTATAGCTATCTCAGAATCTGTATAATCCTTCTCAGACGGATACTGTACTATATCAGAACCCTTGGCTTTAAAATAACTTAATATTTGTTTATTTATTGAATCAAAATCGCCAATTAAAATATCTGGGCATATATTATATTTATATAAATAGTTTGCTCCACCATCTGCACAAATTATGTAATCAGAGTCTTTTAACTCCTTTTGAATTAAATCAAGAGAAGGTGGAGCTCCTCCTGAGGCAATAACTATTTTCATACTAAAACCTTTCTTTAATTTCTCTTATATTTTTTTCAATTTCACCATTTTTAAATACAGCTGATCCAGCCACAATTAGATTAGCACCACATTCAACTACTTCTTTAACATTTTCTACTCCAACTCCACCATCAACTTCAATTAACAAATCCTTATTATATTTTTCAGCCAATTCTTTAACTTCTCTTATTTTTTCAGAACAATAATTTATGTATTTTTGTCCTCCAAATCCTGGATTAACTGACATTATTAAAACTAAATCTACTAAACCTACAAGATGTTTTATACACTCTACGGGGGTAGCTGGATTTAATGAAATTCCAGCCTTTACCCCAAAACTTTTAATATAATTTATTGTTCTATCCAAATGTTTTTCTGCTTCATAATGAACTGTAATAATATCCGCACCTGCTTTAGCAAAATCCTCAACATACCTTGATGGTTCTTGAATCATCAAGTGCACATCAAATGTAAGCTTTGTAAGTGGTCTGATGCTTTTTACTATTGGAAGTCCAAAGGATATATTAGGAACAAACATACCATCCATTATATCAATATGTATCATATCTGCTCCAAACTTCTCTAAATCCATTACCTCTTCTCCCAGCTTAGTGAAATCAGCTGATAGTATAGACGGTGATAATTTTACCATTTGTTTTTTCCTCCTTTAATAATCTCTTCTAAAGTTTTAATATAAAATTCATATCTATTTTTATTAATTATATTGTCATCAACTGCTTTTTTTACTGCACAGCCAGGTTCTTTATAATGCATACATCCAGTAAATTTACATTGACCCTCATATTCCCAAAACTCTGGAAAATAATTTTTAAGTTCTTCCTTTTCTTCAACATTTAAATTAAGTGTAGAAAATCCAGGTGTATCTACTACAAACCCTCCACTTATTTCTACTAACTCGCTATGTCTAGTAGTATGTTTTCCTCTTTTTAATTTTTCACTGATTTCTCCTGTTTCCATAAGTTTTTTTCCTACAATACTGTTTAGAATAGTAGATTTACCCACTCCAGAAGGTCCACAAAAGACTGTAACATTATCTTTCAATTTGCTTTTTATAATTTCCAATCCTACTTCATTTTTAGCATTTAAAAAAACATGTTCATATCCAGCCCCTTCAATCATCTTTACAGCTTCGTCTTCTCTATAATCTTCTAATAAATCAATTTTATTAAAACATACTATAGCTTTTATATTTTTCAATTCACACTGAACTAAGAATTTATTTAATAGATCCAAATTAATATCAGGATTTCTTAAAGCAAAAACCACAAAAGCCTGAGTAATATTTGAAACTAAAGGTCTTATTAATTCATTTTTTCTTTCAAATATTTTTTCTATAGCTCCTTTATTGTTATCAACAGTTAACATTACTTTATCTCCAACAATAGGCGACATACCTTTATTTCTAAATTTACCCCTTGCTTTACATTCAATGATTTGATCTTCTACCTTAACATAATAAAAGCCACCTATTCCTTTTATAATTGTGCCTTCCATATTTCCTCCTAAAAATGTTTTATGGATTTGGTTCACTCTTAAGTTTTATAGTTGTTCCTTCTAATACTTGCTTTCCTGGATTTATATCCTGATAAGTCACAATAAAATCATCTTTTCCACTAATTCTTATACTTAGATTATATTCTCCAGCAATTCTTTTAGCTTCTCTCACTGTTTTGTTTACAAAATTGGGTACAACAACAAAATCTTTATCACCATATGCATAGTAGCTTATGTTAATTGGAGTATTTTCTTTCACTTCAGTGTTAGGCTCAATGCTCTGTACAGATACTATTCCATCTAAGCTTTCATCAGAAGTTTTAATTTTGGTTACTGAACCAAGTTTTAATTTAGATGTCATAAGTATATCTGATACCTCATCAAAATTTTTGTTAACTAAATTAGGAACTTTTACATTTCTAACTTCTGGACCTTTACTAACCACTAAATCAACTGTATTATTATCTCCGATTTCTGTACCAGCCTCAGGTGATTGTCTACATACACGTCCTTTTTGAACATTACTATATTCATAAGTAACTTTACCCAACGTCAAATTATACGCCTTTAAATATTCCTTAGCAGCTTCTAATTCTATTTCGAATAAATTTGGTATAGCAGATACTCTTGGACCTGAACTTATTATAGCTCTTACCTCATCTTGTTGACTCATATCTATTTCGGTTCCCTCTACTGGATAACATTTAATAACTACCCCTTTAGGTTTATCACTACTTTCAGTAGTAGTAACAAATCTTAATCCTAATTCTTCTATTTGTTTTTCAGCTTCTTCCTTACTTAATCCAATAATGTTTGGAATAGTAACCTTTCCTGTTTTCTGACTACCTAAGTTGAATTTCTTTTGAGAAACAACAAATGCAGACACAAATCCAATAATTACTACAGCCAAAGCTATTAAACTCCCAATTATTATTTTTTTTGTTTTACCACTAAGTTTTGTATCTTTTTCTAAATATTCCTCTTCCTCATCTTCTTCCATTTCATCAGGTTTATTATTAATATTTATTGAATCAGTTATTGGTCTCATAACCATTGTGTATTCATTTTCTTTGCTATTAATAACCAATTCTGTTTCTGGATTATTTTTTATTTTTTGCAAATCTAATAAGATATCATTAGCACTCTGATATCTTTTATATTGTTCTTTTTCAATCGCTTTTAATATTAATACATTTAAACTTTCTGGAATATCAGGGTTAATTTGCTTAGGGGGTATAACCGGCTCTTGTATATGCTTTAGGGCAACTGACACTGGACTTTCAGCATCATATGGAACTTTACCAGTAACCATTTCATACAATACTATTCCTAAGGAATAAATATCCGTTTTACTATCTACATACTGTCCTTTTGCCTGCTCTGGGGAAAAGTAATGAGCTGATCCAATAATTCTATCTGAATTAGTTATGGTTACAGAAGAAGTAGCCTTTGCAATACCAAAGTCAGTAACTTTAATTATTCCATCTTTTGTAACTAAAATATTATGCGGTTTAACATCTCTATGAATAATATTATTGTTATGTGCACATTCTAAAGCCTTAGCAATTTGTATTGCTATAATAATAGCTTCATCATACTTTAAAACCTTATTTTCTATTATGATCTCTTTTAAAGTTTTTCCATCTACATATTCCATTACTATATAGTTTATACTATTCTCAGAACCAATATCATAAATTCCTACAATATTATTATGAGTTAAGCTTGCAGCTGAGGATGCTTCTTGCTTAAACTTATTTACAAATTCTTCATTATCAGAATACTGATTTTTTAAAATCTTAACTGCAACGAACCTATTTAGCAAATGGCACTTGGCTTTATAAACTTCAGCCATACCACCTTCCCCTATTTTCTCTAACAATTCATATCTATTTCCAAGCATTGTTCCTATCATTTTTTGCACACTCCTCCAACTACAATAACTGAAATGTTATCTCTTCCGCCTTTGTTTTTTGCCCTTTCTACTAGCAGTTTACATGATTCTTTATTATTATTCTTTAATATTATATCATACATTTCATTTTTGTTAACTTCATTTGTAAGTCCATCTGTACATAAGATAATTTTTTGTATTTCATGTCTTTTTCTTTGAAAAATATCTATATCTACAGTTTTTCTAGTACCTAATGCTCTCGTAATAATATTTTTATTTGGATGTCGAAGTGCTTCTTGTTCGGTAATACTTCCGTCATCAATTAATTCTTGTACCAAAGAGTGATCCTTTGTTATTTTTTCAATACCTCTTTCATCAATAGAAAAACAGCTACTATCTCCAACATTAGCAATTGCCACTTCATTCTGTTTTATTAAACAAGCCGTAATAGTTGTCCCCATTCCTTTTAGACTTTCACTAAGCTTTGATTTTTGATAAATAATTTCATTTGCATAAGTAATAGCATCTATTAGTACTTTTTTAAGCTCATCATCATGAATTTTTTCTAAATTTTTTATGTAATTTATGCATGAATCTACTGCTGTTTTACTAGCAACATCTCCAGCATTATGTCCACCCATTCCATCTGCAATTACATATAACTGAATATTATCATCTTCATAGAAATCTATATAATCTTCATTAATTTCTCTTACATTTCCTCTATCAGATAAATATCCAACTGAAGAACTTACCTCATATATTTTATTAGCATCCATAAAAATGTTACCTCCATCACACATAACAATTAATGCAATAATTTAACTTTACTTTTTAACATACTTTCTTCTTAACTGACCACATGCCGCATTAATATCTGAGCCCATTTCTCTCCTTATTGTAGTTTCTATTCCACTTTTTATCAAAACATCTTTAAACCTATTTATATCATCCATTCTTGATTTTTTGAAAGAATTTTCTTCTATTTCATTTATAGGTATTAAATTCACATGACAACTAAATCCCTTTAATATTGCACATAACTCTTCAGCATTTTCTTTTTTATCATTAATCCCTCTTACAAGTGCATATTCAAAAGATATCCTTCTATTTGTTTTATTAAAATAATATCTACATGCTTTCATTAATTCTTTAATAGAATATTTATTTGCAATAGGCATCATAGTTTTTCTTATTTCATCCTTTGGTGCATGAAGAGAAATAGCTAATGTTATCTGCAAGTTCTTATCTGCAAGTTCTTCGATTTTAGGAACTATTCCACAAGTTGATATAGTTATGTGTCTTTGCCCAATATTTAAGGTTTCATCAGAATTAACTAGTTCAATAAACTTTAATACATTTTCAAAATTATCTAATGGTTCACCACTTCCCATTAAGACAACATTTGAAATCCTTTCTCCAATTTCAGCTTGAGCTTTTAAAATCTGTGCAATAATTTCTCCTGCAGTCAAATCTCTTATCATTCCATCAACTGTTGATGCACAAAATTTACATCCCATTCTACATCCTACTTGTGTTGATACACATATAGAATTTCCATATTTATATTTCATAACTACAGATTCAATTATATTTCCGTCACTATATTGAAAAAGGAATTTTTTTGTATTATCTATTATAGAATTATACACTTCTATTGCTTCAGGTATACCTATATAAAAGTTTTCTTTTAATTTTTGAATTGTTTTTTTAGGTATATTTGTCATGGATTCAAAATTAAATATTCCTTTTTTGTATATCCAATCAAAAACTTGTTTTCCTCTAAATTTGCTTTCACCGTTACATTCCATCCATCTTGTCAATTCACTTAAGTTTAAATCTAAAATATTATTCATATAAACACCTACCACTGTCTTCTAAGTTTTGCAATAAAGAATCCATCCATGTATTTATTTGGTAAAATAGTTAAACATCCTTCTTGACTATAAATAAAATTATCTAGGTTTCCATAATATATAGGTTCAATAGAAAATTCAGGATATTTCTTCAAAAACCATTTTATGTTATCTTCATTTTCTTTTTTATTTACTGTACAGGTAGAATAAAGTAAAGTACCATTGATTTTTACATACTTTGAAGCATTCTCTATTATTTTTCTTTGTATGTCAGTTAACTCTCTTAATCCCTTAATATCCTTTGTATATTTTATTTCCGGTTTTTTTCTTATAATTCCTAGACCAGAACAGGGTACATCTATCAAAACACAATCAGCTATATCTTTTAATTTTTCATTAAATTTACTAGCATCTCCTTCTTCACATTTAATATTACTAATGCCCAAGCGTATAGCATTGTCCCTAACTAGAGATAACTTATTACTGTGAACATCAAAGGCTTTTACTGTCCCTGTATTATTCATAACTTCTGATATATGTGTAGTTTTTCCACCTGGTGCACTACATAAATCCAATACTTGAAAATTCTCCTTAAGATTCATAGAAGGTGCTACAAGCATAGCACTTTCATCCTGAACAGTTATTAAACCTTCTAAAAATAATGGATTATTTTCTATACTCTTACCCTTATTTATTATTATAGCCTCAGGACAAACATATCCTTCTTCAATGTCATAACCAGCTTCACTGAGTCTTTTATATGCCTGATCATAGCTGCATTTAAGATTATTTACCCTTACAGTTACAGCGGGTCTTTCATTTAAACCTTTTAAGATTTTTTCAGCTGTTTCTACACCATATTGATTAATAAACATATCAACTAGCCACTTATCAAAGGAATAGTTGAAACATAAAGCCTTAACTATATCATTCTTATTATAAAATATTTTATTCAAGTTTCTTATATAATTTCTTAGCACCCCATTAACTAATTTGGAAGCACCAATAGACTTTTTTTTCTTAGCTAATTCTACAGCTTCATTTACTATAGCAAAATTAGGGACTTTATCCAAAAATTTTATTTGATATATAGAAGTTCTTAGAATGTTTAATATATATGAATCTATTTTTTTTATTCCATTTTTCAAAAAACTATTGAGTATTACATCAATTGTATATTTATACTTTATTGTTCCATATACAATCTCCGTAATTAGCCCTTTATCCTTATCATTTAATTTATACTTATTCAATTCATGTCTTAAAACAATGTTCGAGTAAGCATTTTTAGTCAATACTTGCTCTACTATGTCGACACATATTTTTCTGCTGTTTTCCATTATATTACTCCAATCTTTCATCTTTTATCTATCTCTACTTATAGCCAAAAGTCTTATGAGCTGTGATATAGCCATTAAAGCTGCTGCAACATAAGTTAAAGCTGCTGCACTAAGCACTGATTTCGCTCCTTTAATTTCATCACCATACAGTATTCCTCTTTCACCTACTATTTTAAGAGCTCTATTTGATGCATCAAATTCTACTGGTAAAGTAATCAATTGAAAGATCACAACAGCACCAAATAAGTACACTCCTAAATTAATCAATGATGGTAATCCTAAAATAAATCCTAATAAAAATATTGCCCAAGAAGCATTAGAGCTTAGATTAACGACTGGTACTATAGCGCTTCTTATTTGCAATGGTGCATACTGCTTTTGATGTTGAATTGCATGACCAGTTTCATGAGCTGCAACACCTATGGCAGCAATAGAGGTACTACTAAATACTTCTCTTGACAATCTCATAACTCTCTCTCTCGGATCATAATGATCTGTAAGCCTCCCTGAAATTTGCTGCACTGGCACATCATAAAGTCCCTCAGCATCTAGGAGCATTCTAGCTACTTGTGCTCCAGTATATTGATTAATACTTCTTACTCTAGAATATCTATCAAAAGTAGATTTTACCTTCATTTGTGCCCATGCCGATATTATTAATGCGGGTATAAGAATAAGAAATGTACTATCATAAAAAAACATCTATACTCCTCCTTAAACAATTGCCATAGTTTTACTAATTTAGAACAATTCCATTCTCAATATTATTTCCTCTAATGTATTGTTCCACTTTTAAAACCTTTTTACCCGGAAATTGTATTTCTTCCACCAATAAACTTCCACTTCCACACGCAACCCTAATGCCTTCTTCAGAAACCCTTATTATAGTTCCTGGAGAAATATTATATTCCTCTTCTAAAACCTTAGCTTTATGAATTTTCATTATCTCACCATAATAATGAGTATATGCCACAGGCCATGGATTTAATCCTCTAACTAGATTATTTATATCTTCTGCACTCATACTCCAATCTATATTTCCCATCTTCTTATCTAGCATAGATGCATAGCATGTTTCAGATTCATTTTGTTGTATTCTCTCTATATCTCCTTTATTCATCCTTTTTATAGTTTCTACAAGAAGTTCTGCTCCATCTTTCATTAAAATATCATGTAAATCTCCTGCCGTCATATCTTCAGTGATAGTTACTTCTTGCTTTAATAACATATCTCCAGTATCAAGACCTACATCCATCAACATTGTAGTATTTCCACTTTTCTTTTCACCTTTGATAACAGCCCAGTTTATAGGTGCTGCCCCTCTATATTTTGGAAGCAATGATGCATGCAAATTTATACAAGCATACTTAGGAATATCTATAACTTCTTTTGGAAGTATTTGTCCATAAGCAACAACTATAATAAAATCCGGCTCAATATTTTTTAATTCTTGTATCATTTCTGGTTCTTTTTTTAATTTTATGGGTTGATAAATAGGTATATCATATTTTAAAGCAAGCTCTTTTACAGGAGACATAGCTACTTTTTTACCTCTTCCTTTAGGTTTATCCGGCTGAGTAAAAACTGCTTTTACTCCAAACTCATCAATTAATGCTTGAAATGATGGAACAGAAAATTCAGGAGTTCCCATAAATACAATTTTCATATTATTATTCCTCACTTTCTTTTATTACTTTATCTATAAAAAGTGTACCATTCAAATGATCAATTTCATGACAAAACGCTCTTGCAAGTAGTCCTTCTCCTTCTAATTCAAACATTTCTCCTTTTTCATTTAATGCCTTTACAGTAACTTTCTGTGGTCTTTCCACTTTTCCTTGTACTCCTGGAACACTTAAGCATCCCTCCAAATCAATTTGACTCCCTTGAACATTTACTATTTCTGGATTTATTAATACTATTGGGCCATTTCCTACATCTATTACAACTATCCTCTTAAGAATACCAATTTGTGGTGCTGCCAAGCCTACCCCTTCAGCATGATACATAGTATCCTTCATATCTTGAATTAATGTTAAAACCCTATCATTAATTTCTGAAATTTCTCTTGATCTCTTCCTTAATATTTCGTCACCTTCAACTCTAATATTTCTTAATGCCATTTTTAAACCTCCAATGTATTTTTATGTATAAATTATTATAAATATATTTGCTATCATTTATTATTTAAAAATTAATTTATAGAAGACTATTAGGATTAATATCAATATTTACTTTGACCTCGGTATAAACATCTTTTAAATTATCATATATAATTTTTTTTATATTTGATGCTAAAGAACTGTCAAATTTACCTTTTATGATTATCTGCCATCTATAGTGCTCTTTTATCTTTGATAAAATACACGGACAAGGTCCTAACATTTCTATTTTATCACTATTTTTTAAAATATTCTTTAATATTATACCAATATTTTGTATACTTTTTATTAACAGATTTTCATTTTTGCTACTCATGTTAATACACAAAATTTTAGAAAAAGGAGGATAATTCATATTATATCTAATTCCTATTTCTTCTTTGTAAAAGTCCTCAAAATCATTTAGTGCAGCATACTTTATACTATAATGTTCAGAATTATATGTCTGAATAATAACATTGCCTTCTTTCTTACCTCTACCAGCTCTTCCACTAACTTGAATCATTAATTGAAAGGTTCTTTCTGCTGAACGAAAATCTGGTAAATTTAGAGACATATCTGCCGCAATAACACCTACTAATGTAACATTTTTAAAATCTAACCCCTTTGTAACCATCTGAGTTCCTATTAATATATCGGCTTCTTCGTTTTTAAAAGCATTATATATAAATTCATGAGAATTTTTTTTTCTAGTAGTATCAAAATCCATTCTCATAACTCTAGCCGTAGGAAAAACTCTTCTAATTTCCTCTTGAATTTTTTCAGTTCCCACACCAAAATGTTTAACATATCTACTTCCACATTGAGGACATGTTTTGCTTATTTGATACTTTTTTCCGCAATAATGACAGCTTAAGTAATTTCCATTACTATGATAAGTTAAGGATATATCACAGTTGTCACATTTAAATACATATCCACACTTTCTACAAGAAACGAATGTTGAAAAACCTCTTCTATTTAAAAACAAAATAATTTGTTCTTTGTTATTTAATGCATTACTTATTCCTTTGTGCAACTCTTCACTAAAAATAGATTTATTATTTTTTATTAGTTCTTCTCTCATATCAACAATATGAATTTTAGGCATCAATGCATTATCTGCTCTTTTACTTAAAGTTAATAACTCTATTTCATCCTTCATACATCTATAATAAGTTTCAATTGAAGGTGTTGCAGAACCTAAAACCATTTTACAGTTTTCAATTTCACATTTAAGCTCTCCTATTTCACGTGCATTATACTTAGGATTGCTATCAGATTTATAGCTTCCCTCATGCTCTTCATCTATAATAATAATACCTAAATTATCAAAAGGTAAAAATATTGCAGATCTAGCCCCTATGGCTACTTTTACATCTTTATTTTTCACTCTTAACCATTCATCATATCTTTCACCATCTGACAATCTACTGTGGAATACAGCTATATTCCTACCAAATCTTCCTTTAAATCTTTCAACCATCTGTGGTGTAAGAGATATCTCAGGCACTAACATTATGCATTCCTTATTTGTGTTTATCATATAATCCACTAGACTCATATATATTTCTGTTTTTCCACTACCTGTAACTCCATGAATTAAAAATATTTTTTTATCTGAGCTTAGAATGTTGTCCACTGCATTCTGTTGTTCTTCATTTAAAACTTTCTTCTCATATTTTGAATATTCTCTTAAGTTATACCTATTAACAATGGTACTATCACTCTTTAAAAAGTTATGCTTAATCATTGTATTTATAGAGGACAAAGAAACACCAAATTTTTTACTTATTTCTGTTTTAGAATAAATACCATTATTTTTTTTTACAATACCATAAATTAGATTATAAGGCTCCTTTAAAAACTTACCTTCTAATTCATTACCTATAACTATAGTATCTTTTATCTTATTTTTAACGCCTTTTATTATTCCCGTAGGCAAAAACACCTTAATACACTCTAAATATGTACATAGATATTTTTCCTTCATTTTTTTTATAAGCTCAATATCTTTTTTTCTTATAACAGTAAATTCATCACATATATGATTTATTGATTTTACTCTATATATATTTTCACAATTTTTATATAGCTCAATGACAAATCCATCAATATTTCTATTACCTTTTCCAAATGGAACTTTCACTCTGTGACCTATTTTTAACTTTCCTAATAAAATTTCTGGAATTTTATATGTAAAAATTTTATCCACTTGAACAGAATCATTATTAACTATTATTCCTGCATACAGATACACTAATTTCACCCTTTATCTAATTAAAAGTTAACTTCCTTAATTACAAGAAAAAAGCGCATTAGCGCTTTTTATTAATCAAGTTAAACAGTTCTCGTGCTACCTTTCTCTTGCTCATTTTTTCTAAAGGTATACAATTACCATCTCTACATAAAATATTAACTCTGTTATCATTTGTTGCAAACCCAGCATCTTTATCAGTTATATCATTTGCAACAATATAATCTAAATTCTTTTTCTCCAGCTTAGTTTTTGCATTTTGAATTAAATCATTACTTTCAGCTGCAAACCCAACTAAAATTTGATTTTTTTTCATGGAACCTAATTTCTTTAAAATATCAGTGTCCTTATGTAACTGGAGGGAAAATTCCTCTTCACTCTTTTTTATCTTCTTTTCTGAGTAGGTTTTAGGTTTATAATCAGCTACTGCTGCAGCCTTAATAACAATATCAGCCCATTCAAAATGTTTCTCAACAGCATTTAACATTTCTTCATTTATAGAAACATCTATAACCTTTATACCCCAAGGCTTTTCAATATTAGATGGACCAGAAATCAAAATTACTTCTGCTCCCCTATCTCTTGCTTCTTCTGCAATAGCATATCCCATCTTCCCAGAAGATCTATTGGTTATATATCTGACTGGATCAATTGAAGCAATAGTTGGTCCAGCTGTTACTAATACCTTTTTTCCAATTAAATCTTTAGTATCATATAACCTGCTTATAACGACATCACTAATTAATTTAGTATCTGCAAGTTTTCCTGAACCCACATCTCCACAAGCAAGTCTTCCACTATCTGGCTCGATAAACTCATAGCCATATTGTTTTAATTTTTTAATATTATCTTGAACAATAGGATTTAAAAACATATTTGTATTAGCTGCTGGAGCAAAAACTACAGGTGCTTTTGTAGCCATTATAGTAGTTGAAAGCATATCATCTGCAATTCCACAAGCAACTTTTCCTAATATATTAACTGTAGCAGGAACTATAAGCATTAAATCAGCTTTTTTAGCTAGAGATATATGCTGTATTTCCCATGCCTTTGGTTCAGCAAACATATCTACAACAACCATATTTTGACTTAAAGATTGGAATGAAATAGGATTAACAAACTTTGTAGCATGTTCAGTCATAATTACATGCACATCAATATCTTCTTTTTTTAATCTACTGATTACGTCTAAAGCTTTATAAACTGCAATTCCTCCAGTCACTCCTACAACTACCGTTTTCTTATTTTTCATTTTATTTTATTCCTTTCACTAATGATTCATAAGAAACTTTTTCTTCATTAATTTCATTTATAGCTATAGTAAGTGGTTTAAAAGCATCACTTATTTTTACTAAAGGCTCGTTTCCATCAATTAATTGTCTTGCTCTTTTAGATGTTACAGTAACTAAAGAATATCTGTTATCTACTTTAGTTAGTAAATCAACAATCGATGGATTAATCATAGAGTTGTTCATGAATAAATCCCTCCTTAGATAAAATATTTTTTTCCATTCTCTCTACACTGCATTTTTCAGCAGTTATTATACTTTTAATTTTTTTAACGGCTATGTTGACTTCATCATTAACAACTGCATAATTATATTTAGATACGTAATTAATCTCTTTATATGCAGATTTAAATCTTGTCATTAATGACTCTTCAGTTTCACTTCCTCGTTTAATTATTCTGTTTTTTAATTCATCCATAGATGGTGGAAGTATAAAAATGAATACACCTTCTGGATAAGCTTCTTTCACCTTTAATGCACCCTGAATATCTATCTCTAATATTACATCTTTCCCTTCATCAAGCTTTTCTATAACCTTTGACTTAGGAGTTCCATAATAATTTCCATAAACCTCAGCATACTCAAGGAAATCTTGTTCATCAATTTTACTCTTAAATTGCTCTTTTGTTAGAAAATAATAATTTTTCCCTTCAATTTCTCCTTCTCTTGGAGCCCGAGTTGTTGCTGAAACTGATAACCAAAAACAATTTTTCTTTATAAGCTCCTTACATATAGTTCCTTTACCTGCACCTGATGGTCCTGATATTACAACTAAGAGGCCTCTATTTTTGTTAATGCTCATTATTTTCAGCCTCGTCTATGCTTACTTCACCTTTAGATGATAATCTATGAGCTACAGTTTCTGGTTGAACAGCCGATAATATTACATGATCACTATCCGTAATAATCACCGCTCTTGTTCTTCTTCCATATGTAGCGTCAATAAGCATTCCTCTATCCCTAGCTTCTTGTATTATTCTTTTAATTGGTGCAGATTCTGGACTAACAATTGCAACTAGTCTATTTGCAGAAACAATATTTCCAAATCCAATATTTATTAGTTTTATGCCCATGGTGGCCCTCCCACTTTACTCAATATTTTGTGTTTGTTCTCTAATTTTTTCTATATAGTTTTTAATATTTATAACTAAATTTATAATCTGTAAATCACTTGCTTTAGAACAAATGGTATTAGCTTCTCTATTCATTTCCTGTATAATAAAATCAAGCTTTCTTCCAATAGGTTCTTCCTTTTTCAAAGTTTCTTTTAACTGTATTATATGACTATTGAGTCTTACAAGCTCTTCATCTATTGAAGCTTTATCTGCAAACACTGCAACTTCTGTTGCAATTCTATTTTCTTCAATATTAGCATTTTCTAAAAGTTCCTGCAATCTATTTTCTAGTCTACCTTTATAATCTTCTACTACAAACGGTGCTCTTTCCTCAACCTTATTTACTAGTTCCTCAATGCTTTCACATTTAGATACAATATCTTCATGCAATTTTTTTCCTTCTTTTTCTCTCATGCTAACAAGTGCATCTACAGCATCATTCAAAGGATATTTTAAATTTTTCCATATTTCTTCTAAATCTTCTTCTTTTTTATCTAGAGTTATTATTTCAGGAAATCTAGCAATAAGTGATACAGATATATTATCAATAATATCATATCTATCTCTTATTTTTTCCAAACAACTCATATAACTATCACTTAATTCTTCATTAAAATGAACATCTGAATCTTCCTTACCATAGGAATTTTGAGTGATAAATACATCTACTTTTCCTCTATTGATTTTATTTTTAATAGTTTCTCGAACTTTACTCTCTAGTGATAGTAAAGTTCTAGGCATTCTAACATTTATATCAAAATACCTATGATTAACGGTTTTAATTTCAATAGTAAAACTGCGACTAGTATCCTCTTCTGAAATCCCCCTACCAAAGCCTGTCATACTTTTTACCATTATTATCATCCTTTCGCAGTATGTTGTCAATTTATATTAATTATACATAAATAACTATTAAAATTTCAAGTTTATTTTCTTTATAGCAGACAATAAATATAATATCATACTTTTTATAATATTAAAATACACTAATTATATACCTTTAAATTATTAAGTGAGGTATAAATTTTATCTTTTTCTACTGTTAAAGAAATTCTGAAGTGTCCTTCTCCTCCAGTTCCAAAAGCGTATCCTGGTGTCACAACAATTCCATAATCTAATAATAATTCTTCACAAAATTCATTAGTTGAATAATTTTTAGGAACTTTACACCAAATGTAGAATGTTCCTTCTCCTTGATAAAATTTAATGTTTTTTTCACTTAAAATCTTTTGTGCAATTTTTCTTCTTTCATCATATATTTTTCTTATACTGCTTATATATTCCCTAGAAAGACTAAAAGCTTCTACTGCTGCATATTGAATAGGCTTAAACTGACTTGAATCAATATTACTCTTTACTTTTAATAAAGCTTTTAAAATATTCTTATTCCCAACAACATACCCAATTCTAAAACCAGTCATATTATATGTCTTTGATAAAGTTCCAAACTCAACATTTAACTTTTTTTCATCATATTGTAAAAGGCTTATAGGCTTTTTATTTTTACTGATTATTTCAATATAAGCAGCATCATTACATAAAACTATTTCATTTTTTTCACAGTATTTTATGAGCTCACAATAAAAGTCTTTATTAGCAACAGCACCAGTAGGATTATTAGGATAATTAATCATCATCAGCTTACTTTTTTTTCGAACATTCTCAGGAATACCACTAGGATCTAGTAAATAATTATTATTCTCCTTTAATGGCACAGCATATGGAATATTACCCCAAATATATGAACATATTTCATATACAGGATACCTCGGATTAGGAGTTATTATATAATCCCCAAAATCACAAACAGCAGGTATTATATTACTCAATCCTTCTTTTGATCCTATAAGAACTAATACTTCATCAATATCTAAAGAAACTGAATAAACCTCCTTATAATAATTAATTATTTTCATTTTAAGCTCTTTTATTCCATCATAGCACGGATATTTGTTAAACCCCTTATAACTTAACGCTTTAATAAGTGCCTCAATTATTTTAGGATTTATTTTTATATCTGGATCACCAATACCAAAATCAATAATATTTTTTCCTTGAGATCTTAATCTTTCTTTAAGTTCATCAATTTTTTTAAAATGATATTCTGTAATATTCTCAAGCCTATTATTAATCTTCATATAAACTTCCCCCAATATATAATTTTAGTTTATTCTATTCAATATTTTATATGCTTGTTACTTTATCTCATACCAAACAACTATACTACTATTTTCAGTGTGAAATTCAGACTCATTTTTCACATAAAATAAAATTTTTATATTAAATTAAATCTCCCTGTTGTAACCGTACAATGATTAAAGCCTAAAGTTAGGTTATAAAGTCTAACTTTAGGCTTTTTAAATGCATTTTTTATTAATTCAAATATTTATCTTATTTTCTTATTTATTTCATTCCAGTAGCAATTAATTTTATTATAAACAAGATTGCTAGTATATATATTATAGGAGACATTTTTTTCTTATTATCTTCTTTAGAAAATAAATTGTTTACTAAATTCAAAATTGCATAAGATAATATTCCAATTGTTAATCCATCACCTATACTATATGTTAGTGGCATAAGAGCAATAGTCAGGAATGCTGGTACTCCTTCTGTAAAGTCTGTAAAATCAACTTTCACTACATTCTCTATCATAAAAAATCCTACTATTATAAGTGCAGGAGCTGTGGCACATCCTGGAATTGCAATAAATAATGGTGAGAAGAACATTGCAATTAAAAATAATATACCTGTAACAACTGAAGCTAATCCCGTTCTTCCCCCTTCAGCAACCCCAGCAGAGCTTTCTACATAAGTTGTAACAGTAGATGTTCCCATAAGGGCTCCAAAAGTTGTACCAATTGAATCTACTAGTAATGCTTTTCCTGCATTCTTAACTCTTCCTTCTTCATCTATCATACCAACCTTAGATGCTACTCCTACTAAAGTTCCTACTGTATCAAAAAAATCTACAAATAAAAAAGTAAACATAATCGTTATAAATGACCAAATTTTTTGTGAGTCTCTTAAATATGAAAAATCCAATTTAAAAACTATAGGCTTTATAGATTCAAACCTGAAAACTCCATCAGGTAAATATATATGATATGCCTCCGCAGCCAATTTAGGATTCACAAAAGCATATATCCATGCAACTGCAGTACTTGCTATTATTCCCCATAATAGTGCACCCTTAACATTTTTCTTTGATAAAACAACTATAACTACTATTCCTATTAAAGCAATTATAACAGGTGGTGTAGTAAAATTACCTAGTTTAACTAGAGTAGCTTCATCCTTTATGACTATTCCTGAATTTACAAACCCTATAAAAGCTATAAATAAACCAATTCCTGAGGTTACAGCTAATTTTAACGTAGTTGGTATAGCATTAACAACAGCTTCTCTTACATTAGTTAATGATAAAACAATAAATATAATACCTTCAAAAAATACAGCAGTTAATGCTACTCTATAGTCAATTCCCATTCCTTTACACACACTAAAAGCAAAGAAAGCATTTAGTCCCATTCCTGATGCTAATGCAAAAGGTAGATTTGCATAAACTCCCATTAATATTGTTGTAAGCCCTGCTGTTAGACATGTAGCAGTCAAAACTGCACCTTTAGGCATTCCCGCAATTTCTAAAAAATTAGGATTTACTGCAATAATATATGCCATAGCTAGAAAAGTAGTAATACCTGCAATAATTTCTTTTCTTACGTCCGTGCCATTTTCTTTAAGTTTAAAAAAGTTTTCCATATTATACCCTCCAAATGCAATATGTAATAATGCTTATGTAATTTAAATAAAAACAACCACATAGAATATGAGCACTCTAAGTGGTATATATATTTAGTATTACCAATAAACAATATATTACACACACGGAATACTCATAGTTATCAATTTACGGTATCTGATAGAAACTCCTAGACCATATTTCTAGGATTATATAAGTCGTGGCATTTTTATTCGTTTTTCAGCAAACTTATAATATCAAACTTAATTATATTTGTCAACCCGTAACGAATTTTATTTACATTTTTTTAAATAAAATTCGTAATTAGTAAATTCCTTCCTTAAACACCTTTTTTATTTGATTTAAATTACTATATTTTCCTAAGGAAAGCATAAGTTTTATTCTAGCCTTTTGACCTGGGAGAGTACCACCAAATATAACACCCATATCTCTTAATTGTTTACCACCCCCTTCATATCCATAGCTATCTAACACTCTTCCCCCAAAGCATCTAGAAACTATAACTACTACAATGTCTTTATCAATTGCTCTTTTTACTCCACCAACCATTTGTGGTGGAATATTTCCTCTGCCCAACGCTTCTATAACTATTCCTTTTGCACCATTGGCTATGCAAAAATCTAACAAGCTTGAATCCATTCCAGCCGCACATTTAATTAAATAAACATTATCTTCTATTTTGTCTGTATGTATGTGAGGTTTACATAAAGTATCTCTATAAAAAATAGCTTCATTGTTATCAATAATTCCAATAGGCCCAAACTCAGGACTTTCAAAAGTATTTAGCTTCATTGAATGAGCCTTTGTCACTTCACTAGCACAATTCAATTCATCATTTAAACAAACCATAACCCCTTTATTTTTGGCTTTTTCAGAAATAGCAGTACATATTGAAGCTGATAAATTTGCTGGTCCATCATATCCTAATTCTGAACTATTTCTCATAGAACCTGTTACTATTACAGGTTTTTCGCTTTTAATGGTTAAATCTAATAAATACGCTGTTTCTTCCAAAGTATCAGTACCATGAGTTACCACTACTCCAACTATATCCTCTCTTGTTAAAATTTTTTGAATATATGCAGATAAATCCATCATTTTTTGAGGAGTAATATGTGGTCCAGGTAAATTTGAAAATGTATAACATTCAATTTCAGCATACCTCTCAATTCCAGTTACCATGGCCATCATTTCATCACCACTTAATGTTGGTACTGCTGCTTGTATTCTTGGATCTACCTTCATAGATATAGTTCCACCATTAAAAACAACTGCAACTTTTCTCATATTAAAACTTCCTCCTTAAAACAATTTATAAAACAAATCTAATCTACAAAAATATCCATATATTATTTCAAATATTATTTCTATTGTTTACACTCCTACTATTTTACAACATATCATTAAAATATACATCACTAAACTTTATGTTTATCACATTTTTTATTAATATTCTTATACTACTCTTCATATAAAGAGTAGTATAAGAATAACCATTAATTCAATCAGTGACTTTAAAATTGTTATATTTCCATATTATATAAAAAAGTATTACAATTGTTAACTATGGATAAATTAAAACAAGCCGACATACAGCTTTGCTGTATTGTCGGCTTAAATATTGATATTATTATAAAATAATACAAATTAATCCTCCATTGCCCTCATTTATAATTTTTTCTAGTGTCTTTTGAATTTTTACTTGAACATCATCTGGCATTTTGTAAAGTTTATTACGCAATCCGTCTTTAACCAAAACCTCTAATGATTTTCCAAACATATTACTTTCCCAAATTTTCGCTGGATCACTCTCGAACTGTTCTAGAAGAGATTTAACTAGTTCTTCACTCTCTCTTTCAGTTCCCATTATTGGAGAAATTTCAGTTTGTATATCTGCTTTAATAAAATGTAGTGATGGCGCACTAGCTTTTAACTTAACAGCATATCTGTTACCTTGCTTAACTATTTCTGGTTCTTCTAACCTCATTTCATTCAACTGAGGCGAAACCAACCCATATCCTCTTTCTTTTACATCTCTAAGAGCCTCTTCAATCTTGTCAAATTCTGTCTTTGCATCACTTAAAGTCTTCATAATGCTTAACAATTCACTTTCACTATTAATATTTCTATCACAAACCTCACTCAATACCTTGTAGAACAATTCTCCTTTAGGATTTAATTGTAATCTAGCAGTTCCTTCTCCCATGTTTATCTCATCTAGTTTAGAATTCTGTAAAAATTCAATTTCTCCAAACCTATCTGAGAAACTCTTCACATCTCTAACCTTATATACACTTTGACACATATCTTTAATTAATGTTGTAAAATCCTTCTTTAGCCAATGTGTTGTATCTAATTTTTCAATCCATTCAGGCATATCAATATTAATTTCTTTAATAGGAAATTCCTTAAGCACTCTTTCAAAGACACTTGTAATATCTTCTTCTTTCATATTAAGTATATCCATTTCTTGAACTGGAACATCATATTTTTCTTCCATACCTCTTCTAAGTTCCAAAGTTTCTTTAGAATTTGGGGTTTTAGAATTTAAAATCATAATAAATGGTTTATTAATTGATTTTAATTCATTGACCACTCTTTCTTCTGCTTCAAGATAATCCTCTCTTTTTAAACCAGTTATAGAACCATCAGTAGTTATAAGTAATCCTATAGTTGAATGTTCATTAATAACTTTTTTTGTACCAATTTCAGCAGCTTCTTCAAATGGTATTTCATAATCATACCACGGAGTAGTTACCATCTTAGGCTGATCATCTTCAACATAACCTAAAGCAGATTTAACAATGTACCCAACGCAATCAACCATTCTAACCTTAAATTTAGTTTCTCCATTTAAAGCTACTTCTATAGCTTCATTTGGAATAAATTTAGGTTCTGTAGTATGGATAGCTTTTCCCGATGCACTTTGAGGAAGCTCATCCTGTGCTCTTTGTTTTTTATAAGTATTTTCTATATTAGGTATAACCATAAGCTCCATAAACCTTTTTATAAAGGTAGATTTTCCAGTTCTTACCGGACCAACAACACCTACATATATATCCCCTTGTGTCCTATCTGCAATATCCTTGTATATATTAAAGTTTTCCAAAGATTTACCCTCCCAGTACTTACTTAGTTTTAACAATATATATATATTATTAAATAAAAAAAATATTACAAAAAATTAAATTAAGTCAGTCTATAATAAAATAAACTGACTTAATTTATCTTTTTCTATTTAATATATTTCATCTTTCTTATCTCGTGACATCAATTGGTATACACCATATTTAGCTTCCATATCTTCAAAAATCACCTTATACAATGTATCTGTAATAGGCATTGAAACTTCTAGTTCTTCTTTTAATTTATAAAATGCTCTACATGCCTTAACGCCTTCAACTACCATTCCAATTTCTTTACACGCCTCTTCCAAAGAGTATCCTTTTCCTATCAGTATCCCTGCTTTTCTGTTTCTACTATGCATACTAGTACAAGTAACTATTAAATCCCCTATTCCTGTTAACCCAAAGAAAGTTTCTTGTTTTCCTCCTAATTTTACTCCAATTCTAATAATTTCACTCATTCCTCTTGTCATAAGAGCCGCTTTAGTATTGTCTCCATACCCTGAACCATCTGATACTCCCGCTGCTAAAGCTATTATATTCTTAACAGCACCACCTATTTCTACACCTATCAAATCATCGTTTGTGTATACCCTAAATTTATTAGTCATGAAAATATCCTGAATTTTCCTAGCCGCATCCATATGTTTTGATGAAACTACAACTGTAGTTGGAATATCTAAAGCTACTTCTTCCGCATGACTTGGTCCCGAAAGAATAACAATAGGGTTATTGGGTATTTCCTCTTCAATAACTTGTGAAAGTCTTTTTGAAGATCCTTCTTCAATTCCTTTTGCTATATTAACTATTATAGCTTCCTTATGAATTAATTTCTTAATTTTAGTACATATTTCTCTTATTGCATGGGATGGAATTGATAATACTACTACCTTACTATTACCTATGGCATCTTTTAAATCAGAAAAAGCAGTAACATTGGAGGGTATAACAACATTGTGTACATACTTAATATTTTCCCTTTTTTCATTAATATCTAGAACAACTTCTTCACTTCTATCCCAGATATTAACCATACATCCCTTCTTAGCCAGCATAACACTCAATGCTGTACCAAAACTACCGCCTCCTATAAAAGTAACATCTGCCATGCTATTCCTTCCTTTCTCTAAATTCAAACTTAATTCCAGTTCCACTGAAATCAAAACTCTCTCTCACCTTATTTTCAAGGTATCTTTTATAAGAAAAATGCAGCAATTCTGGATTATTTACAAAAAACACAAATGTAGGAGGTTTTATCCCAACTTGAGTAACATAATAAATCTTCAATCTATTAAAACCTACAATTGGAGGTTCTTTCATCATTACTGCTTTACTTATTACTTCGTTTAATACACCTGTTTTTATTCTCTTCGTATAATTGTCATAGCATTCTTTAGCCATACTTAACACCTTATGCACTCTTTGACCTGTTTTAGCTGAAATAAACAAGAAAGATGCATAACTTAAAAATGATAACTTCTGCCTTAATTCATCCTTGAATCTATTCATTGTCTTATCATCTTTCTCAATTAAATCCCATTTATTCACAATTATCATTATTGCCTTATTCATTTCATGAGCATATCCTATTATCCTTTCATCCTGCTCAGCTACACCTTCTACTGCATCTATCATAAGTATGCATACATCTGCGTTTTCTATAGCAGCTAAAGTTCTAACCGCACTATATCTCTCAATTTGTTCCTTAATTTTACTCTTTCTTCTAAGACCTGCAGTATCCACCAAAATAAATTTTCCATATTCATTTTCTATATAACTATCTACTGCATCTCTAGTTGTACCAGGTATATCACTAACTATATGTTTTTCTTCTCCCAAAATTTTATTAATTAATGAAGACTTACCTACATTAGGTCTTCCAACCATTGCTATTCTTACATATTCACTCTCTTCATCCTCATAATCATTAGCAGGAAATTTTGCTACAACTTCATCAAGCATATCTCCTAACCCTAATCCTTGTGATGCAGATATAGAAATTGGTTCTCCTATTCCTAAATTATAAAATTCATAAACATTATCTTCTAAAGCATTTCTATCTATCTTATTTACCACTAATACAACTTGTTTTTGTGATTTACGAAGTATATGCGCTACTTGATTATCAGCATCAGTTAACCCATGTTTCCCATCAACTATAAACATTATAACATCAGCCATTTCAATAGCCAATTCAGCCTGCCTTCTCATTTGGGATACAATAATATCACTACTTTCAGGTTCTATTCCTCCTGTGTCTATTATTGTAAATTTATGATTTAACCATTCAGATTCTGCATAAATTCTATCTCTTGTAACTCCTGGTGTATCCTCAACTATTGATACTCTTTTACCTGCTAATTTATTAAACAAAGTAGATTTACCTACATTAGGTCTTCCAACTATTGCAACTATCGGTTTGGCCATTATTTATTCCTCCTCATTTTACTTATACTTACATAAGTTCATTAAATAATATTATCATTACTTTGATAATCTAGTCAAGATTTGACAAGCTATGCAAAATTATATTTCAAAGTATAATTTCCTTGAAACAAAAACAGCCTTTCTTAGGCTGTTTTTCCATTTTATTATTCATTTAAATCTACCTGTTCACCAGTTACTATATAAATAGTCCACTCACATATATTAGTTACATGATCCGCAATTCTTTCTAAAAACTTGCATACAAACAAAAATTGAGTTCCCTGTTCAATTTTACTTGTGTCTTGTGCCATAACATTAAACATTTCACTAAACACATTTTTATAAATTTTATCAATTATATCATCTCTTTTAGAAACTTCATATGCCCTATCTAAATCTCTTTCAACATATGCATCTAAAGCCTCTTTAATCATATCTCTTACAATATTACCCATTCTAGGTATATCAACAAGTTCCTTAATGTAAACTTGATCTTTTAATCTAATAGCTATCTTAGCAATATCAACTGCATGATCTGCCATTCTTTCTAAATCTGTAACAATATTTATACATGTAAATATAAATCTTAAGTCAGTGGCTATTGGTTGCTGCATGGCAATAAGCTTAATACTCTTATCTTCTATATCACGCATTAGCTTATCTACCATGTCATCATTCTTTATAACTTCCTCTGCTAATTTTATATCCTGTTCTGCTAAGGCTTTTATACATTGATTAATCTGTTTTTCAACAATACTTCCCATTCTTAACAACTCATTATGTAATTGAGTTAATTCCATTTCAAAAACTTTTCTGGGAGCCATAACTACACCTCTTTTCATATATTTAAAATTACATTAATAGCATCATCCAAATCTTCCTGTAATATAATCTTCAGTTCTTTTGTCTTTTGGCTTGTAGAAAATATCCTCAGTTTTACCATATTCAACAATAATACCATTATAGAAAAATGCAGTATTATCTGAAATTCTTCCTGCCTGCTGCATATTGTGTGTAACAATTACCACAGTATAATCCTTTTTTAACACATCCATAAGTTCTTCTACTTTTAAAGTAGAAATTGGGTCCAGTGCCGAGGTAGGTTCATCCATTAAAATAACTTCTGGCTCTACCGCAAGAGTCCTAGCTATACAAAGTCGTTGCTGCTGACCTCCTGAAAGTCCAAGAGCACTTTTTTTAAGTCTATCTTTAACTTCATCCCAAAGAGCAGCACCCTTTAAGCTTTTTTCAACAATTTCATCTAATTTACTTTTATTCTTTATTCCGTGGATTCTTGGTCCATATGCTATGTTATCATATATACTCATAGGAAATGGATTTGGACTTTGAAATACCATGCCTACTTTTTTTCTAAGTTCTATAACATCATAATTAGGATCAAATATATTTTGTCCTTCATATATTACTTTACCTTCAATTTTAACATCATCAATTAAATCATTCATTCTGTTCAAACATCTTAGAAAAGTTGACTTGCCACATCCTGAAGGTCCTATTAATGCAGTAACTGCATTTTTATTTATTGATAAATTAACATCTATTAATGCCTGTTTAGATCCATAAAATAAATTCAAATCATTGACTTCCATAATATTCATATAGTTCCCCCCTATTTAGTTCCTGCATAATTTTCGTATATCTTTTTACCTATTATTCTAGCAAGCACATTAAATAAAAGTACCATAATAATAAGCACCGCCGATGCACCACTTGCTATTTTTGAAGCATCAGGAACCATACCTTCCGAATTCAATTGCCATATATAAACAGATAAAGTTTCCGCTGGTCTAAATAAATCCAATGCAGAGCCATCACTTAAACGTACAACCGGAGCACTCATTCCTGCTGTATATAAAAGTGCTGCAGCTTCTCCAAATATTCTACCGGCAGCCAGAATTATACCCGTTAATATCTGTGGTATTGCTGACGGTAAAATTACCTTTACTATAGTTTGCCATTGAGTTGCACCTAACCCTAAACTGGCCTGTTTTACTTTTTTTGAAGCTGCAATAATTGCATTTTCACTTACTCTGGTCATAGCTGGTAGGTTTAATATAGTTATTGCCATAGCCCCTGCAAAAATAGAATATCCCCAGCCAGTCATATTAACAAATACTAATAGTCCAAATAAACCTACAACTATAGATGGAAGGGATGCCATAGTTTCTATGCATAATCTAATGAAGTTTAGTAGTTGACCTTCTTTTGCATATTCAGCTAAGTAAATTCCTGCACCCACCCCTAAAGGCACTGTTATTAAAAGAGATATAATAAGCATATAAAATGAATTAAAAAGGTGGAGTCCTATTCCTCCTCCAGCTTCTATAGATGGAAGTCCAAATAAAAAGTTAGGATTTAAACAATGTCTTCCATTGTAAATAATATACCCAATAAGTCCTATAAGAAGCAATACTATAAATGTTGAAATCATATATAATATTGTAGTAGCAATTTTATCAGCTTGTTTTGCGTTCAATTATATTTCACCTCTTCTTCCTATTGCTCTAATAATCAGTATGAATATAAAGGAAATAACCAGTAATAATAAAGACAAAGACCATAATGCATTATTCCATGTTGTACCAAAAATTGTATTTGCCATATCCATTGTAATTATACTTGTAAGTGTAGCTGTAGTATCTAACAATCCATTGGGTGTTTTTATTGAGTTACCTATTACCATTTGTACAGCTAGAGCCTCACCGAAAGCTCTTGCCACACCTAAGACAACTCCAGTTAAAATTCCATTCTTACAAGCAGGTATAATTACCTTTACTATTGTTTGCCATCTTGTAGCTCCAAGCCCATAAGAACCTTGTATATATTCCCTCGGAATAGTTCTAATTGCATCAGAAGATATACTTGTAATAGTAGGAAGTATCATTATACTTAAAACTAAAATACCCGCAAGCAAGCTAAATCCTACTCCACCAAAACTATTTTTTAATACTGGAATCAACACTGTAATACCAATCCATCCATATACTACTGATGGAATACCCACAAATAATTCCATAGCTGGCTGCAGTACTTTATTTCCTATTTTAGGTGAAATTAAATTCATGAAAATAGCTAAGGCTATACTAATAGGTGCACTAATAATTACCGCTCCAATAGATACAAGTGTAGACCCTAGAATAAATATTAAAGCTCCAAATTTAGGTGTTTCACTGTCTGGTTTCCAAGTGGTGGTAAATAAAAACTCCCTAAGTGAATATCCATCTTTTAAAAATGTGCTTAAACCCTTTGAAGCTACAAATCCGATTATACTCAAGGTTAATATAACTATTAAATAACCACAAAAAGTGGAAAAACCTCTACCCAAATATTCATTTTTTAATTTTTGCCAAACATTTTTCTTATTCATATTATCATACTCCAACCTCATATTTTTACGCAAATTAAGACCAGTTGAAATACAACCAGTCCTAATTCCACCACAAATTTCTAAGTAAATATAATTATTGAACTTTCATATCATTTGCTGGAATGTAACCTTTACTTTCGATTAATGGTTTAACTTCATCTGAAACCATATAATCAAGGAACGTCTTTGTAAGTCCTGAAGGTTGACCTTTAGTATACATATGTTCAAATGACCAGAAAGGATATTTTCCTGTTGTTATATTTTCTTTAGTAGCTTCTACTCCATCAATTTTCATCAACTTCATGCCTTTTTTCGCTTCTTCATTTACAAAATAAGATAATGCCAAATAAGAAATTGATCCTTTAGTAGCTTCTATAGCCTTTTGAACAGCTCCACTTGAATCTTGAGTAGTGCCTATTCCCTCTGCTTCTTCCTTACCTTCCATTATTGTCTTAACGAATGTAGCTCTTGTACCAGAAGATTTCCCTCTATTAATTATTTCTATTTTAAGATCTTCTCCACCAACTTGTTTCCAGTTAGTAATTTTACCTTGGAATATATCTTGAATTTGAGCTTTTGTTAAAGTATCAACTTTAACATCTTTATTGGCAACAATAGCAAATCCTATTGCACAAACTTTATGATCTACTAAGCTCTTAGCTAATTCAGCTTTATCTCCTGTTAATTTTTCTTCAGCAAAAACATCTGAATTACCAATATCTACTGCACCTTGTGCAACTTGAGATAGACCAGTACCACTACCTCCACCTTGAATATTAATTTGTGCTTTAGTATTCTTTTGCATGAACATATCTGCTGCAGCTTTAGCCAAAGGTTGAAGTGCTGATGAACCTGAAGCTGTTATACTTCCACTAACTTCTTCAATTTTCGCAGTTTCTTTTTTAGTTTCAGTTTCTGATTTTTTTGAATCAGCACTACCACAGCCTGCAAATATTCCTCCCACTAGAGTTACTGCTAAAGCAGCTACTGTTAACTTTAACGATTTTTTCTTCATTATAAACCCTCCATTCAAGTTTTAACCCTAATTAGCTCCTACAAGTAATATAATACCTTAGAAAAGTTAACCACACATTATATAAATGTTAATTAAAATTAACAAAATAATACTAAAAAATATATGGTAAATTTTATATAAGAGGCAATATATAACTTAATGTTTTACATGAAATTATCCTTGGAGTATTTTACATAATATTTCTTAAAGTTTTTAGAAATTACTAACACTAAATTTATATGCTCAATTTTAGCTTCTCCCATAAAATCTAATTTATGCACAAATATCTAAATACTTATAAATCACACATTCCATATATAGAAAAAAGCTGAGATAGACATTCTATCTCAGCAATGGTATTTCAACTATAAATTTAGTTCCATGTCCTAGTTCACTTTCTACATATATTTCACCTTCAAAACTGAGAACTATATGCTTTACTATAGCTAGACCAAGACCAGTACCTCCTCTTGCTCTAGATCTTGCTTTATCAACTCTATAGAAACGTTCAAACAATCTTGGTATATGTTCTTCTGATATACCAAATCCTGTATCCTCAATCCATACAATGCATTTTTCTTCTTTAATTTCAGAACCAATATAAACTTTATCTCCACTTTCCGAATATTTTATTGCATTGTCAATAAGGTTTATAAGCATTTGCTTAAATCTATCTTTATCACCACAAATCTTTGGAGAATTTTTAATAGTCAGTTCAACACCAATACCTTTGGTATCCGCTGTATTCTTCATAAGATTGTACACATCTTTTATTGCAGAATTAACATTAATAATCTCTTTGACCTTTACTTCCCTATTCTGTTCAATATCAGATAAGGTTAATATATCACTTATAAGTCTTGTTAATCTTTCAGCTTCATCATCGATTATTCCCAAAAACTTCTCTCGTGTTTTAACATCTTCTACATATCTTAAAGTTTCTGCAAAACCTTTTATTGATGTCAATGGTGTTTTTAATTCATGAGAAACATTAGCAACAAATTGACTTCTCATATTTTCTAATCTTCTAATATCGGTAATATCTTGTACAACTGCAACAGTTCCTATATGTTCTTTGTTACTAATAATATCTGCCGTTCTCACTTTTAAAATTTTCTCTTCTGGCCAAAGAATTTTAATTTCCTTATATTCTATATTATTCTTAAAAATATCCTCCAACTCATAATCACGAATGCAATCCATTAAATTGTGACCAATAATTTCTTTTTTTACTCCAAATATTTTCTGAGCATAAGGATTTATAATAATTACTCTATTTTTTCTATCTACAGCTATAACCCCACTATCCATACTTTTTAAAATCGCTTGTAATTTGTTTTGTTTCTCAATAGAATCACGCAATGTATATTGAAGTCTATCCGCCATATAATTAAATGTGTTTGCAAGCTGTCCTATCTCATCATTAGAATTTATACATACTCTTCTATCATATTTACCTTTTGCAATTCTTGCAGTTATAAATTCTAAATCTTTTATAGGCTTTACAATTACATAAGATAACTTAGAAGAAAATATAACAGATATAGAAAATACTATTATTAATACAATTAAATAATACTTTAGATATTTACCTTCAAATCCAGTTACAACCTCCATAGGCATTGAACTTCTAATAACGTATCCATCTTTCAAAGAGGATGCATAGTACATCATTGTTTTTTTTAATGACTTACTAAATCTTACACTATAACCATTTCCAAATTTTCTTGCTTCAATTATTTCTTTACGTTGATTATGGTTATCCATATCTTCTGGAAGTGCATCTGAATCATAAATAACTTTACCCTCAACATCTATTAAAGTAACTCTAAAATCAGATTTGTTAAAATTTTTAAAATAAATACTTTTATCTAAAATTACATCTGTCTCTAACAAATTCATAGCTAATTCATTATTAATTTTCAAGCTTTTTTTTATGTTTTCCTCATTTTGATAGTTAATAATAGTCATATATAGCGCTGTTATCATTGCTAAACTCAAAATAATAGTGCTAAGAATGGATAGCATAAGTTTATTTTTCATCTTCATATTATTCACCCGAATTAAACCTATATCCAATTCCTCTTATAGTTTCAATAAATTTAGGATTTTTATCATCATCTTCAATTTTTTTTCTGAGATATCTTATATGAACATCGACAGTTCTTGTTTCACCAATATATTCATATCCCCACACCTTATCTAAAAGAAAATCTCTTGTCATAACTCTGCTTTTATTTTTTATTAAAACTTCAAGAAGCTCAAATTCTTTTAAAGTCAAATCTATTTTTCTATTATTCTTTACAACTTCATGCTTTTGAAAATCAATTGTAACATTACCAAAATTATACACATTATCCATTGGATATTGAGTTTTTGTTCTTCTCAGTACAGCCTTTACCCTAGCAACTAATTCTCTTACTGAAAAAGGTTTGGTTAAATAATCATCTGCACCAAGTTCTAGTCCTAAAATTTTATCTAATTCTTCTCCTTTAGCAGTAATCATAATTATTGGAGTATTAGCTATGACATTATCTCTTCTAATTTCTTTGCAAACATCATACCCATCCATACCCGGAAGCATAACATCTAATAAAATTAACTGTGGAAGTTCCTTTTTTGCTAATTTTAATGCTTCCAATCCATCATTAGCACAAAAAACCTTATAACAATTATTTTCTAAATTGAATTTTATAAGCTCTTGTATATGTTCTTCATCATCTACTATTAGAATTTTCTCATCAGCCATTAATTTTCTCCTCCTAAAGTAATTTATTTTATACATATGAATGAAAACATTCTTCCACTTTTTTCTTTATGTTTTCTATAAGAATGTAAATCATATTTTTTATTACAAAACGTACATATATCCAAAGTTTTAATTTGATGACGTCTTACGCCTAAACTATTAAGTTGTTCTATAATACAGTTTTGTAAACTTAGATTTCTACCTTTAATTATATCACTATTTTTGTATAATTCTAAATTTTTAAACTGAAATGCTAATTCTTCGCTAACCTCATAACAACACTGCATATTATGAGGACCAATATACACTATTAAATTTTCTATATCTATATTATATTCTTTAATCATTTTCTGAACAGTTTTTACAGTAATATTTTGTATAGTACCTTGCCATCCACTATGTACTGCAGCCGCAACCTTTTTATTTTTATCATAAATAATAACCGGTACACAATCTGCCGTAAAAACTCCTATTGCAACTTGTTTTTCATTAGTTATTATTGCATCCCCATCATGTATTTTTCCATCATGTATATATACTAGATCACTATGAATTTGATTTAAGTATCCTATCTGTTTAATATTCAACCATTCTTTTAAATTTTTAATATTCCTTATTCCTTCTATGGTATTTTTATTAAAATTTAAATTTCCTTTAGCAGTAGAAAAATATATTTCTGCATCCCACTCTGAAAATTTCAAAAATTCATATTCATCTATACTTAAATTTACCATTTTAATGTACGCTCCTTATATACTACTATTTTAACATCATTATTTTATTTTATAAAATATATACATATAATTTAACTTATTTAATCTTTTTTTAACATAATAAAAATGCCCATATTAAATTTAGGGCATTTTTTTATCAGAGATTAAATTTTTTATTTCTTCTATAAAAGTATTAACATCCTTAAATTGTCTATATACAGATGCAAACCTAACATATGAGATTTCATCAATCTCTTTTAATCTTTCCATTATCATTTCACCAATAACCTCTGATTTTATCTCTGTAACCATATCGTTAGATATTTTTTTCTCAACTTCATCCGCTACAGCATCTATTTGAACTCTTGAAATAGGTCTTTTTTGACAAGCTTTTAATAATCCATTAATTATTTTTGACTTATCAAAATATTCTCTATTTGAATTTTTTTTAATTACTAATATAGGTATATCTTCTATTTTTTCATATGTAGTATATCTTTTGTTACATCTTAAGCATTCCCTTCTTCTTCTAATTGCCTTATGATCCTCTGTGGATCTTGAATCAACTACTTTACTCTCTTCAAAGCCACAATAGGGACATTTCAATATATCACGTCCTTTTTATATACTATTTTACATTCAACATTATACCTTTTTTTTATATAAATTGCCACTACTTATTCTCTATATCAATCATATTTTCATTTACCAGAATTACATCAACCCCAACTTTTACAATTTTATCCCATGAAATTTCAATATAACTATTTTTACTAAACCACGATGTTCTTTCTGTAGGTATTATTATAGAAATTATTTTATATTCATCGCAATCTACCTTTAAATCTCTTATATAGCCTATTTTAGAGCCAGTATTTATATCTATAACTTCCATTAATTTTAAATTGTTTATTGAATAAAAATCCATTTTACACTCCCCCTTTTCTTGATTTTCTACCAATAATATAATATATGTACAAGCCTTTCAATATATTATTTTTTATATTTTTTCAAATAAAAATAGAGCCTATAAGCTCTATTTTTATACATGTTTGCGCATATGTTTTAATGCTGTTTTTTCAAGTCTTGAAACTTGTGCTTGAGAGATTCCTATTTCTTCAGCAACTTCCATTTGAGTACGTCCTTGAAAAAACCTCATATTCAATATTAATTTTTCTCTATCATTTAATTTTTTCATAGCCTCTTTTATAGATATGTTTTCAAGCCAACTCTCATCAATATTTTTACTATCACTAATTTGATCCATAACATACAAAGCATCTCCTCCATCATGATAAATTGGTTCAAATAGTGATACTGGATCTTGAATAGCATCTAGGGCAAATACAACTTCCTCTCTTGGAATATTAAGTTCTTTTGCAATTTGAGAAACGGTAGGTTCTTTATTTTCTCTATTTACAAGTTTATCTCTTACTTGTAAAGCCTTGTATGCTATATCCCTCAATGATCTGCTAACTCTTATTGAATTATTATCTCTTAAATATCTTCTAATTTCTCCTATAATCATGGGAACAGCATAAGTTGAAAATTTAACATTTTGACTTAAATCAAAATTATCAATAGCTTTTATTAATCCAATACACCCTACTTGGAACAAATCGTCTACATTTTCACCTCTATTATTAAATCTTTGAATTACACTTAATACTAATCTTAAATTTCCTCTGATAAATTTTTCCCTAGAAACTGAGTCACCATCCTTCATTTTTAATAACAATTCTTTCATTTCACGTTCTTTTAAAATAGGCAATTTTGCAGTGTTTACTCCACAAATCTCCACTTTATTTATCATCATAAAAATCAGCTCCCTCAGAGTAGTCGCATTCTAATTATCCCCTGAGAAACTAATTTTTATACTAAGGACAATCTATACCATTTTATTAATTTCTTTTTTTAATCTTTTAATTATTCTTTTCTCTAATCTAGAAATATATGATTGAGATATTCCAAGTATATCTGCTACTTGTTTTTGAGTTTTTTCTCCACTACCACTCAGTCCAAATCTCAATTTAATTATTTCTTTTTCTCTCTCACTTAGTTTTCTCATAGCAATAAACAATAATTGTTTATCTACTTCGTCTTCTATCAAATTATAAACCATATCATTATCAGTTCCTAAAATATCTGATAATAGCAATTTATTTCCATCCCAATCTGTATTAAGTGGTTCATAAAATGAAATCTCCGCTTTAATTTTGTTATTTCTTCTTAAATGCATTAATATTTCATTTTCGATGCATCTTGAAGCATATGTGGCTAATTTAATTTTTTTCTCCGGATCAAAAGTATTAACAGCTTTAATTAGACCTATTGTTCCAACTGATATTAAATCTTCAACCAATATACCTGAATTTTCAAATTTCCTTGCAATATATACTACTAGCCTTAAATTTCTTTCAATTAATATAGTTCTTACACTCTCATCACCCATCATTATTCTGCCAACTAAATTTTCTTCTTCCTCTTTTGTAAGCGGAGGTGGCAACGCATCATTTCCACCAATAAAATATACTTTTCTAAAAAAAATTTTAAATTTAGATAAGATCCTGTTTAACATAACACTTAATTTGAGCAAAACATCACCCCTCTTCAAAGAATACCTCTAGATAATAACGCATTATAATCATTTAAAGCACTTAATTTTTCATCACAAAATGCAACTATAACTTGGTAATCTTCAGCTTTATTTTCTTTAAATACACGTATTAACTTTGGTCTAAACCCCTCTAATTTTCCTGCATAGCCATTAACCACTCTATATGGAATAATAAATTTTTCTTCTTCTTTGATATTTAAATTTTTTAAAATTTCCTTTTCAACAATCATAACTGGTAAATTTGTAATCGGTTCTCTCAGTTCATTACCCGTATCCATAAATGCATTAACTTTTTTTTGAAAGTCATCTGTAACTATTTCAACCTCAAATGTTAATCGTGTTATATCTTGCCTATCTTTTACATAAACAATTATTCTATGTAAAACTATATATATAATCATCAGTGCAGATAACAATATTTTGTAAGAAAAACCATCATACTTCATGCTAAAACTTAGATTCTTATTGAATTCAATAAATATGCATAAACCTGCTAAAAGCATTGAATATAGAGCAAGTGTAATAGTAGACTTCATATTAAACCAAAAATCTTTTTTCCTAAAAAGTATTAATATCATAATTAAGGCAACCATAAATTTAATAGGAATATTAGATAGATACATAAAATTCATATATATTGTTGTTACGGCATATAAACTTCCTACTACAGCTGATAAAAAAATATTCAGCATTCTTATTCTAATCTTTAAAGTTTGAGCAGTAACATATAATAAAAATAAATTAACTATAAAGTTTTCAATAAATAGTATATCTATATAAACTACCAACTCCCTTCCCCCTTTTAAATAATTATATAACTATATTTTTCAAAATTTTGTCATTTTATATACACCAATACATTTTAATACTCTACATTTATTTCCATTTTATACCATGGATTTCTTTATAATAAAAAAAAGTGCTTATATAAGCACTTTTTTTTATCTGTGATGTCTTCTTAAAAAAGCCGGAACTTCTAAATCAACTTGATTATGTTCTCTTTCTTTAGAAACCGCCACTTCTTCATATGAAGTTTTATATTCTTCCTTACTAGTAAAAGTTTTTTCTTTTTCATTTGATGACGGTACTAATTTTTGACCTTCCATCTTTTCTTCAAAACCAGTTGCAATTACTGTAATTCTAATTTCATCTTTTAAATTTTCATCTATTACTGCTCCAAAAATAATATTAGCATCTTCATCTGCTGCTTCTTGAACTATTTCAGCAGCTTCATTTATTTCAAGCAATCCTAAATCTGCTCCACCTGTAACATTTAACAAAACTCCTGTTGCCCCCATGATAGAGGTTTCTAAAAGTGGACTAGATATTGCCTGTTTTGCTGCTTCCTGTGCCCTATTATCACCAGTTCCTTTTCCAACCCCCATATGAGCCAATCCCTTATCTAACATAATAGTTCTTACGTCAGCGAAGTCTAAGTTTACAAGACCTGGAATGGTAATTAAATCTGATATACCTTGTACACCTTGCTTTAGTACATCATCAGCGAATTTAAAAGCTTCTACTAATGAAGTTTTCTTATCAACCATAGCAAGAAGCCTTTCATTAGGAATTGTTACTAAAGTATCTACCGTATCTTTTAAACTTTTAATTCCCAACTCTGCATGAAGCATTCTCTTTCTTCCTTCGAATGGGAAAGGTTTTGTCACAACTCCAACTGTTAAAATCCCCATAGATTTAGCAATTTCAGCCACAACTGGTGCAGCACCTGTTCCTGTTCCTCCACCCATACCAGCTGTTATAAATACCATATCAGCTCCCTTTATAGATTGGGCAATTTCATCTTTACTTTCTTCAGCAGCCTTTCTTCCTATTTCCGGATTAGCACCAGCTCCTAACCCCTTAGTTAATTTATCACCTATTTGTATTTTTTGTGAAGCTTGAGAAACTGCTAATGCCTGCTTGTCTGTATTTATACCAATAAATTCAACATTTTTAAGTCCTTCTTTAATCATTCTATTAACAGCATTATTTCCTCCGCCCCCACAACCTATTACTTTTATTTGAGCAAATTGCTGAACATCAACATCAAAATCTAGCACAATAATAACCTCCTTACTAAAAAAACTCTGCAAAAAAACCCTTTAGTTTTGATACAAAACTTTCACCATCTTCTTTTTTACTTTCATCAATCTTTATTTTTGAATTAACACTAACTTCTTTTTCAAATTTCTCAAACTCTTTATTTATTCGTAAAGAACTCGCAACATCTTTAATAATACCTACAGCTGAAACATATATTGGACTTGCAGCACCAATATAATTTGGAAAACCATTTTTAACTGATTTGCCTAAGATTTTAGAAGCATATCCACTAGCACCTTTAAATAAAGTTAATCCACCCCCAACTATAACTACTCCTGAAATTTCATTGCCATATTTACTTTCTTTCAGCTTGTCCTTAACATAATACAGTATTTCTTCAATTCTAGCTTCAATTATCTCCTGTAAATAATCGAGATCTGCCTCTATAGAGTGATTATAACCTGCATTTACAGATATTTTTTTACTTTCTTCATCATATTCATTGCTTAAATCTCCATATTTAATTTTAAGCTTCTCCGCTTCAGCAAATGGAATTTTTAAACAGATTGATATATCATTTGTAATGTTATCACCACCAAGTGGTACCATACTAGTATAACAAAGATTTCCTCTTTTATAAATACAAATGTCTGTTGTTTGAGCCCCAATATCTACAAAAGCAACACCCATATCAATTTCTTCTTTATTAGAAACAACTTGTGAAATTGCTTGCTGTTGAAGAACTTCTCCAGCAATATGAATACCTGCCCTATTTATACTCTTTCTAAGATTATTTACTATTGTACTCTGAGCTAATACTATTTGAGCATCCACCTCAAGTCTCGTACCACTCATTCCTATAGGCTCAATAATATGATCATATCCATCTACTATGTATTGATGAGGTACAACTCCAATAATTTCTTTATCTTGTGGTACAGATATTAGTCTTGCTGCATCAAGTACTCTTAATACATCGTTTTCCATAATCTCTTTATCATCAGAGGATACAGCAACAATACCTTTATTCCAAATTAATTCACTAATTCCTGCTGGCAAAGTTATATATACATCAGAAATACTAATGTCTACCATTCTCTCTAAGTTTTTAATACATTCCTTAATTGATTGAGAGGTACTATCTATATCAACTACAACAGACTTTTTTAATCCATTGCATTTTACAGCAGTAATTCCAATTATTCGGATTTCTCCTCTATTATCGACTTTTCCAACAGCACCATATACATTTGATGATCCGATATCAAGCCCAACTATATATTCGTGCATCTGGTTTTCCCTCCCTTACAGAAATCCTGTAATATATATATTCAACAAAAGAATCATTTTCCCTTTAAACTTTAATACTTTTTTGTATTTAATATAATTCTTTTTAAATATAATATTAAACAAAATCCTATTATGTAATCTTTTTCCATTTATTTAAAACTTCATCATTAATTTTATCACAAATTTTATGCATATGCCATCCCTTATAAATAATTTTAACTACTTAAATAGATATTTTATTTAGTTAGAATATACTTAACTTATATTTCCAGCATTCTTTTTATCATATCTCTATCAATAGATGCAGTTAAAGCACTTTCATATGAAATTAATCCTTGCTTATATAAGTCAACAAGACTCATATCCATAGTTTTCATACCATATTTACTTCCTGTTTGAATAGAAGATTGTATTTGATGTGTTTTTCCTTCTCTAATTAAATTTTGAATTGCAGAATTCACAACCATAACTTCCAATGCAGCTACTCTACCTTTTTCATCATTTCTTGGTATTAATTGCTGTGAAATAATACCTTGAAGTACAGCTGCAAGCTGAATTTTAATTTGCTGCTGTTGATATGGTGGAAAAACATCTATAATTCTATCTATTGTTTTAGCTGCTCCTATAGTATGTAATGTTGATAAAACTAGATGTCCTGTTTCAGCTGCAGTAATAGCTATTGATATAGTTTCAAGATCTCTCATTTCTCCTACAAGAATAACATCTGGGTCTTCTCTTAAAACAGCTCTTAAAGCATCCTGATAAGATAAAGTATCTTTTCCAATTTCTCTTTGATTTATTATAGATTTATTATGCTTATGTAAATACTCAACTGGATCTTCTAGAGTAATTATATGAGCCGCTCTTGTTGTATTAATTTCATTTATCATTGCTGCCAGTGTTGTACTTTTACCACTACCTGTTGGCCCTGTTACAAGTACAAGCCCTCTTTGTTTTTTAGTTAATTCTTTAACTACTAAAGGCATCTTTAGTTCATTTAAAGTAGGAATTTTTAATGCTACTACTCTTATAGCAACAGCATCACTACCTCTTTGTTTGTATGCATTTACTCTAAATCTTCCTACTCCTGGTAAAGATAAAGATGTATCCATTTCTCCTTTTTTCTCATATTCATCATATCTGTCCCCTAAAAGTTCCTTTACATATCTTAAAGTATCAACTGCAGTTAGTTTTTTATCACTAATACCAGTAAGCTGTCCATTAACTCTTATTGTTGGAGAAATTCCTACAGTAAGATGTAAATCAGATGCATTTTCTTTTGTAGTTTTTTCTAACAGTTCATTTAATGTGATCAAATTAATTTCCTCCTATTTTTTGTTTTATAAGAATTCTTATAAAACAAAACATACTCTCATTTTGCTTATCACTACTATTTTCGTAATTTTCCTATAAATTTTAATACCTGAAATCACTTTATATTCAATAAAATAATTTCAAATAGTTGGCATTATATGCCAACTATCTTTTTGTATCATATGAATTTTTTATTTTTGATTTATAGAATTAAACTCCTTATACAATTTTTTTAGTGCTCTCTTTTCTATTCTTGACACATAGGATCTAGATATTTCTAATAATTTAGCTATTTCTCTTTGTGTTCTTGGTTTTCCATCTGTAAGTCCATATCTCATTTTTATAATTATCTTTTCTCTTTCAGATAAACAATCGTTTATTTTATCATAAAGCTTTTTTATCTGTATACGGTTTTCAACGATTTCAATAACAGAATCATCACCGCTACTTAAAACATCCATTAGAGAAATTTCATTTCCTTCTTTATCCACTCCAATAGGGTCTTGAAGATAAACTTCATTTTTGATTTTTTTTGTATTTCTAATAAGCATTAATATCTCATTTTCAATACATCTTGCAGCATATGTTGCAAGCCTTGTTCCCTTTGAACTATCAAAAGAATCTATAGCTTTAATAAGTCCAACTGTACCAATGGATATTAAATCATCAATATCCTTATGTGGATAAGAATATTTCTTTACAATATGGGCTACAAGCCTAAGGTTTCTTTCTATCAAAATACTCTTAGAGAGAACATCGCCATCTTTAAGTTTTTTTAAATAGTATTTTTCCTCTTTCTCATCTAACGGCTGTGGAAATGAGGTCCCATTACTTACATAGGCAGTTAGAAAAGTCATATTGCCAATTACATCAATCAAACAATTAATAAAAAACACAAGGATATCCCCCTAATAGTGCTTATTATTATAATATGATTGATAATAAAAAATTTGCATGTACACCTAAAATTTATTTAAATAATCATAAGTTTTTTTTACAATTTCTTTAAAAATAGGTACAGCTGTATTTCCAGCACTCTTGTCATACCCAATATCTTCTACAAAAACAATCATTGAATAGTATTCTTCACCTACTTTGAAAAATCCTGCAAACCAACCATCATAAAAATTATTTTTTCCTTCTAGTCTCTCAGCTGTACCTGTTTTTCCTCCAACTTCAATATTATCAATCTTAGCTTCTTTTCCAGTACCATGTAATGATGTAACCACTTGAACCATTTGGTTTTTTAAAATATTCGCTATGTCAACACCTATAATCCTTTTTTCTTCAGTAACAAATTCTTCAATTGGTATATTATCTTCATCAACATAAGCATCAATTAAGTATGGTTTAACATAAATTCCTTTATTTATAACAGTATTAGGTATACTTATTGCTTCAATAGGTGTTATTCTTTGTTTTTGACCAAAAGCTGTTAATTCTACATCACCAACTTCATTGTCATTCCCTTCAAAACTTCCATGTGTTTCTTCATCAAAGTTTAATACCTTATCAGTCAACCCTTGATTTTCAGCAAATGATTTGATACTTTCGATTCCAACATCTATTCCAATTTGTGCGTAAATATCATTAGAAGATTGAATTAAAGCTTCACTACAATTCATACTTTCTTTATTTTCGTGGCCCTTGTATCTCTTACTTAAATTAGAATTAAGATTATAATTATGGTTTAATGATATTTTACCAGTTTCTAATCCAGCACCTTCCACTACAACCTTAAAAATAGATCCTGGAAAAAAACCGTGATTTGTTGAAACCCCCAGGTTTATGTTAGGTTTTAAATCATCCTTTTGAACCATAGATTTTATTTTACCAGTACTACTCTCCATTAAAACTATACCTATCTGGTTATATATGCTATAATCACTTTTATTTATTATATTCTTTATAGTATCTTGCAAATATTTGTCCAGCGTTAACCTAACATAAACATTATTTTTAGGCTCTGTCAAATACTCATTGTAGATATTTCCATTAACATCTTTCTTTAAGATATTATATGTGAATTCATTTTTTTCAGTCTTTTTTCTTACTTGATATTCTATTGAATCTTGACTTTTCTCTTCATTTTCTCCATTAGTATTAATTTTATAGATATTAGTTAATAGATTTTCAACATTCCACCATCCATTTTCTCTATCAACTTTTACATATTTATATGTATAAAAACCTTTTATTCCTTTAACCTTTGATAATTCATTGTATGTTATTTCATCAATTTTAAATTTTATTTTTTCATTTTTATTTTTTAAGTCTATTTTATCTATATCATATTCTTTATTATAGTTTTTAAGAATTATATTAAGAGCATATAAATCACTTTTTTTAGTATAATAATTATTTAAACTAAAGCTATAAGGATCTATAACAGCATAATATTCATTACAATATTTCAGTAAGTCTTTTCCATTGCAATCTAAAAGTGAGTAGTTCAATTCTCTTACCTTTTCTTTATAGTGGTATTGATTGTCTGCCATAGTCTTTAGTTCTGAAGAATCAAAATACTGATAAACAACCATCTGTCCTATTAACAGTATAAACATTAATAAAAATATCATAAAAACTATATATACACGTTTTCTATATACTTTACCATTCATAAAAAACACCCCTTCTAGGCAAATTATAGCCTAAAACCGGGTGTTTTATTCCATATTTTTCTTATTCTTTTTCTAATAGGCTTTGTTTTACTTTAGCTACCAAAATATCAATGGCAACTTTATTCTCTCCGCCTTCTGGAATAATTATATCTGCATATCTCTTTGTTGGTTCTGTAAATTGAGTGTGCATAGGCTTAAGTTCCTATTAAAATCATTCTCTTTATATCTCATTCTCCCTAGATTTTATTAAGATATCTTTTTCTTGTAACTCAACGCTAGTTTTCGCAGTAAATATCATCTGTGCTGAACGTGCGGCTTCAATCTTATTACCATTTTTATCTTTCATATCTTCCAACACTACTTCGAAACTATCTTCTTTTGCCCTTAAAACCTCTAATCGTTCTCCCTCAAAGACTCTATTTCGCTGTTCTAGTACAGCTGTACAATTATTTGGGTCATATTCTTTAACAATTCCAACTATATCATAATTTCTTACATATGAAGATGATTCATATATTTCATTGTTCTTATCTTCAAAATAAAACCCAGTACAATATTCTCTGTGACTTGGCTTCATTAAATATTCCATCCATTTATCTTTAAATTCATATTCCTCTGGATTTTGAAAATATGAATCTATCGCCTCTCTATATGCTTTTACAACAGAAGCAACATAGTATGAACTCTTCATTCTTCCTTCTATTTTAAGTGAATGTATGCCCGCTTCAACTAATTCTGGTATATATTTAATCATGCATAAATCCTTAGAATTTAAGATGTACGTTCCTCTTTCGTCCTCATATATTGGAAAATATTCTCCTGGTCTTTTCTCCTCCATTAAATAATACTCATATCTACATGGTTGAGCACATAATCCTCTATTGGAATCTCTTCCAGTCATGTAATTGGACAATAAGCAGCGCCCAGAGTAAGAAATACACATAGAACCATGTACAAAAGCTTCTATTTCGCATGTATCCGGTAATTTATCTCTAATTTGTTTTATTTCTTGCAAAGATAGTTCTCTAGCTAAAACTATTCTTTTAACCCCCATATTGTGCCAAAATAATGCAGATTTCCAGTTTACACTATTAGCTTGAGTACTCAAATGCAATTCTAAATTTGGAACTACCTCTCTAGCAGTACTTATTATACCTGGATCAGACACTATTATCGCATCTACACCCATCTCATAAAGTTCTACTAAATATTCTTCAAGCCCGTCTAAATCATTATTATGTGGAAATACATTGATTGTTACATAAACCTTTCTATTTCTATCATGAGCATATTTTAAGCCTTCCTTTAATTTCTCATTATCAAAATTATCAGCTAGAGCTCTTAAGTTTAATTTACTTCCTCCTAAATAAACAGCGTCTGCACCAAAATCAATAGCTGTTTTCAATTTTTCTAAATTTCCAGCAGGGGCTAATATTTCTGGTCTATTCATCAGTATTCCTCCTTGTTGTAACTGCAATACCGTCACCCATAGGTATTACAGTAGTAATAAGGTTTTTATCCTTTGATACTAAGTCTAAGTAATTTCTCATTCTTTTTACAATGGTAATTTTTCTTCTCTGTAATAATTCATTAGAAGCTACCATACCTCTGAACAATACATTATCTGCAATAATAACACCATTTCTACTTAATAATCTTAAACAATGGGGTAAAAAATGATTATAATGTCCTTTACCCGCATCCATAAAAATCATATCATATTTACCTTCTAATTTTCCAAGTACTTCTAGGCAATCTCCTTCAAGTATATTTATATTATCTTCAAAACCATACCTTTTTATATTCTCTTCAGCAATTTTGATAATTTCCCCATCTCTTTCAATTGTTGTTATTTCACTTGTGCCTCTGGAAGACAAACACATAAGAATAGATGAGTATCCTATTGCTGTGCCTAATTCTAGAATACTTTTAGGCCTTTGCATAGTTACCATAAGTTTTAAAAAATTCGCAACTTCTTTTTGAACTATAGGAACTCTATTTTCTTGTGCATAATGTTCTAATTCTTTTAAAATTCCCTCTTCTTCTGGAATTAAATTTCTTATATATTCAACCATGTAATCATGTGCTATTCCACTCATTAGTTTTCCTCCAAACTTAAGTATTTTCTCTAATATTACTTAAATTCTGTATGGTTTTTTTTATACATTTTTTTTGCTTTTAAGAAATCTTTATAATTATTCGTAAAATAATGCTTTTTTTCATCTTGTAATACATAATAAATGTAATCTGTAGTTTCAGGATTTAATACTGCTTTAATGCTAGCTTTACCTGGAGAACATATAGGCCCTGGGGGAAGTCCTTTAACCTTATATGTATTATAAGGAGATTCAACTTTTAAATCTTTCAAATATAATTTATCTCTGCGCTCCCCAATAGCATATAATACAGTAGCATCCGTCTGAAGCATCATACCTCTATCTAATCTATTAAAAAATACAGAAGCAATCTTATCTCTATCCTCTTCTACTCTAGCCTCTTTCTCTATTATTGATGCAACAGTAATTAATTCTTGTAAATTTTCAATTTTTTTATTTTCCTCTTTTTCAATCTGATCTAATATTTCTTGAAATCTATTTAACATCACACGGATGATTTTTTCTCCATTAATTCCCTTTTCAAATTCATATGTATCTGGAAATAAGTATCCTTCTAAAGTATATTTCACATCATCTCTCGTTTTTATAAAAGAAGGTACATTATATTCTATGCAACTCCTAATAAACTCATTTTTAGAAATTATACCACTTTCAGCTATTATATTAGCTATCCCTTCTATATCATACCCTTCAGGAATAGTTACATGAATGAAATAGTTATTACCCAACCCTTCATTCAAAATTTCTACAAATTCATTAATAGAAACATTATTAGCTATTGAATATTTACCCGGTTTAATATTTGTATCTAGTTTCTTGCTTTTAATATAGAATTTAATTAAATACTTATTTTTGATTAACCCATTATTGTCCAGTTCACTAATAACATTAAACAAAGAATCTCCTTTATGTACAAAAACTGGCACTAAACCAGTTTTTGTATTAAAAGGATGCTTTATATCATTAACAAACTTAAATAATATCAAACTTACTATAAATAATATAGCAATCATAGCTACGGCAAATACCTTTTTATTTTTCATGGATTCACCTCATAAAAAATAATTATTTTTTTCTTGAAGCTCTCTTTCTTTCTGTACTGTCTAATATACTTTTTCTCATTCTTATATTTTCAGGTGTTATCTCAACATATTCATCTGAAGCAATAAACTCAATGCATTGTTCCAAACTCATCTGAACTGCTGGAACAAGTTTCAACGCATCATCAGCACCTGATGATCTTGTATTAGTTAACTGCTTTTTCTTACATACATTTACATCTATATCTTCTGCTCTTGAAGATTCTCCAGCTATCATTCCTTCATAAACTTTAGTTCCTGGTGTAATAAATAATCTACCTCTCTCTTGAGCATTAAATAATCCATAAGTTACAGCCTCACCAGCTTCAAAAACTACAATAGAACCCCTTGTTCTCTCAGGTATATCCCCTTTATAAGGCTCATAACTATGAAATATGTGATTCATTATGCCGTTACCTTTTGTATCAGTCATAAACTCATTTCTAAATCCAATTAACCCTCTAGCTGGTATTGTAAATTCCAATCTTGTATATCCATTAACAGCTGAAGTCATATTTACCATTTCTGCTTTTCTAGGTCCTAATTTTTCCATAACTACTCCCATAAATTCCTCAGGTACATCAATAGTTAAGTACTCAATAGGCTCAAGTTTTTTACCATTTTCTTCATGAAATATAACAGATGGTTTAGATACCTGAAATTCATACCCTTCTCTTCTCATAGTTTCAATTAAAATCGAAAGATGTAATTCCCCTCTACCACTTACTTTAAAAGAATCTGCTGAATCTGTCTCTTCAATTTTTAAACTTACATTTGTTTCCAATTCTTTGAACAGTCTATCTCTTACCTGTCTAGAAGTTACGTACTCTCCTTCTTGTCCTGCCAATGGTGAGTTATTAACCATGAAATACATACTTAATGTAGGTTCATCAATATCCACAAAAGGTAAGGCTTCTGGACAAGATGTATCAGCTATAGTCTCTCCAATATTAATATCTGGTATACCTGCAACAGCAACTATATCGCCAAGTTGTGCTTTATCTACTTCTTCCCTCTTTAATCCATTATAAACATATAGATTTGAAACCTTTATATTCTTTTTAGAACCATCTCTACCTAATACAGTTACTTGTTGATTTTTAGAAATACTTCCTCTTTCAATCTTTCCTATACCAATTCTTCCTACATATTCATTATAATCAATTGTTGTAACTAATAGTTGAAGTGGTTTGTCTAAATACCCTGTTGGAGCCTTTACATTTTTTATTATAGCATCAAACAAAGGTTCCATATTTTCCTCTGGGTCACCTAATTCTTTTTTTGCATACCCACCTTTTGCAGATGCATATATTATTGGGAAATCAAGCTGTTCATCATCAGCTCCTAATTCAACAAACAAATCGAACACTTCATCAATAACTTCTTCTGGTCTGGCATTAGGTTTATCGATCTTGTTAATTACAACTATAGGTTTTAAATGTAATTCTAAAGCCTTTTTTAATACAAATTTAGTTTGTGGCATAGCACCTTCGTAAGCATCAACAACTAAGAAAACACTATCTACCATTTTTAATACACGCTCAACCTCTCCACCGAAATCAGCATGTCCAGGTGTATCAACTATATTTATCTTAACTCCATTATATGACACAGCTGTATTCTTAGAAAGTATAGTTATACCTCTCTCTTTCTCTAAGTCATTTGAATCCATAACTCTTTCTTCTATTTTTTCATTTTCTCTAAAAACATGACTTTGCTTTAACATAGCATCTACTAAAGTAGTTTTACCATGGTCAACGTGAGCAATAATCGCAATATTTCTTATGTCGTTCCTTGTAAATAAATCCATCTTATTTCCTCCATATTTTTACACTATAACGCAAATTATTTAATTTTCAAATAAAAATTGGATACTTTTTAGTATCCAATCTTATACTTACCATACTTATTCTAATATTATAAGTTTAAAAAGTCAACATTTGCAAAAAAACTTAATTTTTAAATTAAAAAAATGTCTACAATTAAATCTTTATTAACTAAATCATAAACTTTACCCTAAAAGTTTATTGCAACATGCTTATCAGTTAGATTTCCATAATTATTGGAAGTATCATAGGTTTTCTTTTAGTTTTTTCATATAGGAACATTCTAAGAACCTCTTTTATTTTTGACTTTATAACTGCCCATTCTGTAATATGTTTTTCCTCACATTCTCTTAATGCATCTCTAACTATAAGTCTAGCTTCTTCCATCAAATCTTCAGATTCTCTTACATATACAAAACCTCTAGAAATTATGTCTGGTCCAGCTATTACTTTTCCACTGTCTTTAGCAATAGTAACTACTACTGTAAGTATACCATCCTGTGAAAGATGCCTTCTATCTCTTAAAACAATATTTCCAACATCTCCAACACCTAGTCCATCAACAAAAACCTGTCCTGATGACACAGTACCACTTTTCTTTATATATTCTTTAGTAATTTCAATTACTTCTCCATTATCAGCTATAACAACATTTTTCTCTGGTAATCCTAGCTTAACAGCCAAATCACCATGTTGCTTTAACATTCTATATTCTCCATGTACTGGTATGAAAAATTTAGGTTTTACAAGTGTATGCATTAATTTTAATTCCTCTTGGCATGCATGACCTGAAACGTGAACATCTGCAAGTGCCTCATATATAACATTGGCACCTTGTTTAAATAGCTGATTAATCACCTTTGAAACTAACTTTTCATTGCCAGGTATAGGAGTTGCTGAAATAATTACCATATCACCTTCAACAATATTAACTTTCTTGTGGTCAGAAGAAGCCATTCTAGAAAGAGCAGACATAGGCTCTCCTTGACTTCCAGTAGTAATAATAGCAACCTTATCATTAGGATATTTTTTAATATCATCTATACTGATTAAAGTTCCCTCTTCATATTTTAGATATCCAAGCTCTGATGCAACAGCAACAATATTTTCCATGCTTCTACCTGAAACAGCAACTTTTTTACCAAGTTTAGATGCCGCAGAAATTATTTGCTGGATTCTATGAACATTTGAAGCAAAAGTAGCAACTATTATTCTACCATTAGCTTTTGAAAATATATTCTCAAAAGCTTCTCCAACAGTTCTTTCAGACATGGTATAGCCAGCTCTTTCAACATTTGTACTATCAGCCAACATAACTATAACACCTTTTTTGCCTAATTCTGAAAATCTAGCTAAGTCCGCAACCTGACCATCTATAGGTGTATAATCAATTTTAAAATCACCTGTATGTAGAATGATGCCTATAGGGGTATGAATAGCTATTGCAACTGAATCAGCAATACTATGGCTAGTTCTAATAAACTCAAGAGACATATTTTCAACCTTAACTATATCCTTAGGCTGAACTTTACACAGTTTAGTAGAGCTTAATAATCCATTTTCTTTTAATCGATTCTCTACTATGCCTAAAGTTAGTTTTGTCCCATATACTGGTACATTCAATTCTTTTAAAACATAAGGCAGAGCACCAATGTGATCTTCATGTCCATGAGTTAAAAATATGCCTTTAACTTTCTCACTATTTTTAACTAAGTACCCTACATCCGGTATAACCACATCGATACCTAACATCTCATCATCTGGAAAAGTAAGTCCGCAATCAATAACCACTATTTCATTTTTGTATTCAATAGCTGTCAGATTCTTACCTACTTCGTTCAGCCCACCTAAAGGAATAATCTTTATTTTATCTTTTTCTCTTCTCAATACCCTACCCTCCTTTTTTCTTTTTAGTTAATAAGTAGTATTGTAATTAATTTATTTTAATTTTTTTAAACATTCATTACAAATTCCAAAAAATTTAACACTATGGTTTTCTATTTTAAATTTATATTCCTCTTCAACTTTTTTTTCTATTGAATCAAGCAAGTCACCTTCTACTTCAGTAACTTTTCCACATTTAGTACATATTAAATGATGATGTTGATGTATCTCATCTTCATTTACTAATTCATATCTGTTACATCCATCATCAAGATTTAATTTATAAATCACACCAATTTCTTCCAAAAGTTGAATGGTTCTATATACTGTAGCTAAACCAATTTCAGGACACTCTACTTTTACAAGATCGTATAATTCTTCAGCAGTAAGATGATTCCCTTTTTTTTCAATAACTTTATTTACTATAGCTCTTCTTTGTGGCGTCAATTTATAGCCTTTTAATTTTAATTTTTCTTTTAATTTCTCAATTTGTGTTGGAGATATTTTAGACATCATAAAACCTCACTTTTGATAAACATGTTCACTATTTTAAGATTTACACCTACATTTAGTTTAATATTAATTCACGTTTTTGTCAATTGATAATCATTATTAAACATTATACTATTTGCTTAGTTTTCCGCATCTCTTTCTAAACTTAAAGTTTCATATGCTTCTGTAACCATTCTGAATTCTTCATCATCTTCTATAGTTACAAAAGTATCCTCACCACTTTCATCTTTATCTATTCTGAAAGCTATAGCTTCATATTCATCATCTTCTACCGGAGTAACTATTACATATTCTTTATCTTCTATATCAAATTTCATTATTAATTCAAATTCAACTTCATTATTTTCTTCATCTCTTAATACAATTGTGTTAAAATCATTTTCCATTACTATCACTCCCTTATTGTAAACTATCTAAGTATCCCTGTAAAATATATACTGCTGCCATCTTGTCAACTATTTTTTTTCGCTTAGCTCTAGATAAATCAGCCTCAAGCATTGCTCTATGTGCAGCTGCAGTAGTAAGCCTTTCATCCCACATTTTTAATGGTATTTGTATATTTTGTTTTATTATTTCACAAAACTGAAGAACTTTTTCTCCTTGAACACCTATTGTACCATTCATATTTTTAGGTAAACCACAAACTATAGTTTCCACACTATACTCTGTGCATATTTTACTTAGTTCTTGTATATCATAATCTATGTTTTTTCTCCTAATTGTAGTTAATCCTTGAGCAGTAAATCCTAATGGATCACTTACCGCAACTCCAATTGTTCTATCTCCAACATCCAAACTTAAGATTCTCATAAAGCTTCTCCTCGTGTATATTATGTGTAATGTTAAAATAAAAATGCCCAGAAGGGCATTTTTATTTAATTGATAAATAGGCTTTTAGAACTTCTTCAAGAATTTCATCTCTTTCTAATTTTCTTACCAATGCTCTAGCTCCATTATAATTAGTAATATAAGTAGGGTCCCCCGAAATTAAGTATCCAACCAATTGATTAATAGGATTATATCCTTTTTCTTTTAAAGAATCATTTACTTCGTTTAAAATTGTTTTTGTCAAATCTTTTTTGTTTTTTAAAATGTCAAATTGCATAGTATTTTCGTTGTTATTCATAACTGCTTCACCTCTCTTTTTAGATATGCAGTTTAAAATACTTATTTCCTTTAAACTTATTATAAACTAAATTTAATAAAAAGTATACTATTTTACTAAATCTTCCATAATTTTTCCAACATATTTTATTGCTTCATCAAGTTTTTCAGGATTTTTACCTCCAGCTTGAGCCATATCCGGTCTTCCACCACCGCCGCCACCAGCTATTTTTGCAATTTCCTTTATAATTTTTCCACAATGAACACCTTTCGCCAAGATATCCTTTGTAGCCATTGCAATAAACTGAACTTTTTCTCCGCTTGTACTTCCAAGAACAACTAGACCACTACCCATTTTATCCTTGATCTTATCAGCTAGATCTCTTAAAGCATCTCCATCTATGTCCTTTAATACTGCTGCAGTATATTTTATCCCACTTATTTCTTTAATGTTTTTCAATATTTCATCTTCTGAACCACTTGCAAGTTTAGCCTTTAAAATAGCAATTTCTTTATCTTTATCTTTTAGTTCATTTAATTGTTGAGTTAATTTATTAAGTATTTCCTTTTCTGAACACTTTAAAGTTTGAGAAACTTCTTTTAAAATTTCATTTTTCTTATCTATAAATCTTAGTGCACTTTCTCCTGTTACAGCTTCTATTCTTCTTATCCCAGCAGCTATTCCACTTTCAGATAAAATTTTAAATAATCCTATCTTACCAGAATTGTTAATATGTGTTCCACCACAAAGTTCTGTACTGAAATCACCTATACTTACAACTCTAACCTTATCTCCATATTTTTCATCAAATAAAGCTACAGCTCCTGACTCTCTTGCTTCTTCTAAGGTCATAGTTTTAGTACATACATCTTGAATTTTCATTATTTCTTGATTTACAAGATCTTCAACTTGTTTCAACTCATCTGGAGTAACAGCCGTAAAATGTGTGAAGTCAAATCTTAATCTTTCATCATCAACATATGATCCTGATTGATTAACATGCTCTCCAATTACTTTACGTAGTGCTGTATGAAGTATATGTGTAGCACTATGGTTTTTTGCAATATTTTCTCTTCTTTTTTCATCAACCTTCAGAGTTACTTCTTCACCTAAACTTATATTACCTTTTTGCACCTCTACAAAATGAACTATTTTTCCTCCAATATTCTTTTTGCAATCTTGAACCTTTGCAGTAAAAGAATCGGTATAAATTGTACCTTTGTCACCTATTTGTCCTCCCATTTCAGCATAAAAAGGTGTAACTTCTGTAACAATAATACCTTTTTCTCCTTCTCCAATAGAAGATGTAAATTCATCCTCTTTAATTATAGACATAATTTTAGAAGTTAATTCTAAATTATTATACCCATTAAATGCAGTTTCAATTTCAGGAGGTATTGTATCAAGAACCCCTACAGCTGTTCCCATATAAGTGTTTTCTTCTCTAGCTGCTCTTGCTCTTTCTCTTTGAATTTTCATTTCTTCATTGAATCCATCTAAATCTACACTTATTTCTTTTTCTTCTAAAATCTCTTGTGTTAACTCAACTGGGAATCCATATGTATCATATAATTTAAAGACTTTATCCCCAGATAATATTTTTTTATTTTCCTTTTCAATTTCATCTATATAATTTACTAATATTTCCATGCCTGAGTCTATAGTTTCACTAAATCTTTCTTCTTCTATAGCTACAACTTTTTTAATATAATCTTTATTTTCTTTAATTTCTGGATAAGCATCTCCCGAGTTGTCCACTACAGTATCTACTATTTTATTTAAAAATACATCTTTCATTCCAAGAAGTCTACCATGTCTTGCAGCTCTTCTAAGCAATCTTCTTAGAACATAGCCTCTACCTTCGTTAGAAGGAAGTACACCATCACTTATCATAAATGTCACACTTCTAGTATGATCTGTTATTATTCTAAGAGAAACATCCTTAGTTTTATCTTCTCCATACTTAGTTCCTACTAATTCAGAAATTTTATCAATGATACTTTTTATAGTATCTACTTCAAAAATAGTATCTACTCCCTGCATAATTGTAGCCATTCTTTCAAGCCCCATACCTGTATCAATATTAGGAAACTGCAATCTGTTATAATTTCCTTCTTCATCTTTATCAAATTGAGTAAAAACTAGATTCCAAAATTCAACTGCTCTATCTTCATCTGATTTTTTTACAAAATCTTCAGCTGATACTATTTCTCCCTCATCTTTGTAAAAATGTATTTCAGAACATGGTCCACAAGGACCAATTCCATGTTCCCAAAAGTTATCTTCTTTACCTAGCCTAAATATATGTTTAGGATTAACATCTGTCTTTGAAGTCCATAATTCATAAGCTTCATCATCATCTAAATATATAGTTACATATAGTTTTTCTTTTGGTAATTCTAAAACTTCTGTAACAAATTCCCACGCCCAAGGAATAACTTCATTTTTGAAATAATCTCCAAAAGAAAAATTTCCAAGCATTTCAAAGAAAGTACCATGTCTTGAAGTCTTTCCTACATTTTCAATATCTCCAGTTCTTATACATTTTTGACATGTTGTAATTCTTTTTCTCGGTGGAGTTTGTAATCCTGTAAAATAAGGCTTTAAAGGTGCCATTCCTGCATTTATCAACAATAAACTTTTATCATTTTTAGGAACTAAAGAGAAGCTATCTAATCTTAAATGTTCTTTGTCTTCAAAAAATTTCAAATATGCTTCTCTGATTTGATTTAATCCCATTTTTTCCATTTCTAATTCCTCCATATTAATACTAAATTTTTGTAAAACAAAAAACTTTCATTCCTTACAAGTAAGGGACGAAAGTTTTCCGCGGTACCACCCTAATTATATATAATCTTATATATCACTCAAAAATAACGGCTCTTAGATAGCTTCAATATCTATTTTAAGAAGTTCACACCATCCACTTCCTCTCTGAATAAAACACAATATTTACTCATTCTCGTCATTGCCTTACATATTAATTTATAATTACGCTATAATGATTATAAGAAAAAATAGTATTTATGTCAATATTATAACTATAATATAGCATAATATATCAAAATAAATAATAATTCAAATCTTCATATATAACTTTAATTATAACACTTATAGGTACAGCTAAAACCATGCCTAAAAATCCTCCAAGCTTCTCACCTATAAGCAAAATTATTATAACCCCCACTGGATGTATACTCACACTATCTCCTGTAACTTTAGGAGAAATTATATTTCCCTCCACAAATTGAATTACATATAACCATATTGAAGCATATAAAGCAGTTTTAGGTGATGTTAAAAAAGCTACTAAAATACATGGTATAGCTCCAAATATTGGGCCAAAGTAAGGTATAATATTAAAAATTCCATTTAGTATAGATAAAATAACTGGAAATTTTACTCCTACAAATATTAATACTAAGAATGTTAAGATAGTTATAAGTGCACATAACAAAAACTGACTCACTATATATCTTCCTAAAATCTTATCTATATCCTTGTTTATTTTTTTTATTATTTCTCTACTTTTTAATGGACATAAAAGTAGAACTTTACCTTTTAAATATTCACTATCACACAAAAAATAATATACAATTATGGGAATTATAAAATATACTAATATATTTTCACTAACTTCAGCTCCAAATTCCAATATTTTATTAAATAAACTTATAAAGCCTTTATTAAACTTACTATTAACTGTATTAAAAAGAGTATATATTATTTTGTTACCACCTATTGGTTTTAATCTATGATACAAATTTTCAAAATATTGGCCAAATTCTTCAATGGTATTACCAATATTTGAACTTTCTCTCATTATTGACGGTATTAAAATTGTAAAAATAATAACAACTCCTAAAAATAATCCTAATATAAGCAATGCTGCGGAGTATTTAGGCTTTACACCTTTTTCAATCAGTATTTTTTGAAGTGGTTTTAAACTATACGCTATAATAAATGATATTAATAATAAAGACATTATTTCTTTTAGTATAGATATTTTTAAAATAATAAAAATACCAATGACAATTATAAATAAATATAATGAACTTTTCATGAATTTATTTTTTCTAATTTCACTCAATTTCATCCGTTTGTACCTACAATTTCATGAGGCATTGTTTTAAAATTCATTTTACTATTTTCTCCATAATACAAAATATTTTTTTCTCCTAATATTAATTCCTTTATTAAAAATATTTTTTTCCCATTAATGAAATTAGCAATTAGCCCCTTTGAAACAACTACTCCAATAATTTCAAAACTAAAATTATCAAAAATTATGTCTTCCATAATACCAATTACATCCCCATATCTATCTAAAACATCTATACCTTTTAAGGTAAAAAATTCAAGTCTTTCCTCTCTTAAATTCTTTTTGATTATCATGTTGTTATTAAAAGATATAATATCTTTTTTTAAAACATTTACACTTTTATTAAATAAATTATACGTGGATATATTAAATCCTATAACAAATCCTTTATTAAAATCAATTAAAATATCTTTTATAAAACCTACTTTTTTACCTTTTATATCCATAACTTCCATCATTAAAAAATCCTTGCTTCTATACATATCATCATCCATTCTTATAAAAATATATATGCATAGTATTTCCAATTACACTAAATATATTACATGTATACTACAATCTATTTTTTGTCACTATAAAAAGAGGTAAAATTCAGATTAACTAAATTTCACCTCTTTTTATTGCTAAATAAATTTTTTAATTTTCTATTTCTTTCTTTAATTAAATAACTTCTTCAATTGTTCCACCGCCAATAAGAATATCTTTTGAATAAAAAACTACACACTGTCCTTTAGTAATTGCACGCTGTTTATTTTCAAACTGAACTTTTACTTTACCATTTCCTAGTGAACTAATAGTAGCTTTACTTCTTGACATAGAATATCTTATTTTAGCTTCTACTTCCATTGAATTCTCTAGCTTTTCAAAAGGAATAAAATTTACATCCTTTGCAATCAAAGAAGTTTTAAATATTTCTTCTTCTTTTCCAACTACAACCTGGTTTGTTTCTGGTAATATATCAATTACAAACACAGGTTCTCCTAAAGCTAAACCTAAGCCTTTTCTTTGACCAATAGTATAATTAATTATTCCTTTATGCTTGCCCAATACTTTACCATTTTTATCAATAAAGTTTCCTCTTTTTACTTCTCCATTAGTTAGGTCTTTAATATACTCACCATGATTATTATCTGGAATAAAACATATTTCCATACTATCCTTTTTGTTATGCACCTCTAAACCAATTTCCTTAGCTTTTTTTCTTATTTCATCCTTAGAATATTCTCCACAGGGCATTAAAATATGTTTTAGAACTTCTTGGCTTAAACCATGCAACATATAGGTTTGATCCTTTTTCTCATCTTCTGCTGCAGCAATTATATATCTTCCATTATGTTCTTCTATTCTGGCATAATGACCTGTAGCAATATACTCTGCACCTAGTTCTTTGACCTTATCCAGCATTATTCCAAACTTTATCTTTTTATTACAGACAGCACAAGGATTAGGGGTTCTTCCATTCATATATTCATCTACAAAATAATCAATTACATTTTCTTTAAAATCATCTCTTAAATCCAGGATATAGTGTGGAATATCTAGCATTTCAGCCACTTTCTTAGCATCCTCTGAAACATCTACTTCTGAGCATAAACGAAGAGTTACTCCTATAACATCATACCCCTGTTCTTTTAAGAGATATGCTGCAACTGAACTATCTACTCCACCACTTAATCCAACCGCTACCTTCATCTTCATCTCATCACCTATTATTTATAATTTCAACTATTCATGATCATGTCCATGTACATGATCATGAATGTGCTCTGAATGATTTTTTGTTTCCCATGGTTCAAGCCCATTTTTTATTCTAAAATCGTTTATTGCCTTATGAATAGCCTCTTCTGCAAGAACTGAACAATGCATCTTAACTGGTGGAAGTCCATCTAAAGCTTCTGCAACTGCTTTATTAGTCAATCCCCAAGCTTCTTCTAAAGTCTTTCCTTTCACAAGCTCAGTAGCCATACTTGAAGAAGCTATTGCAGAACCACAACCGAAAGTCTTAAATTTAATATCAGTAATTATATTATTTTCAACTTCTAAATATATTTTCATTATATCTCCACATTGTGGGTTGCCAACTTCACCAACTCCACTTGGATTTTCAATTTCTCCAACATTTCTAGGGTTTCTAAAATGATCCATAACTTTTTCTGTATACATAATTATCTTTCTCCCTTCTCAATAAGAAATTGTTCCCAATATGGAGACATTTCTCTTCTTCTGCTTATTATCTCTGGTATTACTTCAATAGCATACTCTACATCTTCTTCCCTTGTTCCCTCTCCCAAACTCAATCTTAAAGAACCGTGAGCTACTCCGTGAGATAACCCTATTCCTAAAAGCACATGAGATGCAGATAAATCACCAGAAGCACAGGCACTTCCTGTTGAAGCATATATTCCTTTGTCATCTAAATCTAACAACAACGTTTCTCCTTCAACTCCAACAAAACTCATATTAACATTACCCGGTAATCTCTTATCTCCTGTAGGTCCATTTAATTTTGCATATGGCACCCTGTCCAAAAATTCTTTTATAATCTTATCCCTGTACTTAGTTAATTTTTCATTTTCCTTATTCATATTTAAAACAGCTAGTTCAATAGCCTTACCCATTCCAACAATTCCCGGAACATTTTCAGTACTTGCTCTTTTACTTCTTTCTTGACCGCCACCATGAATTAAGTTTTCTATTCTTATTCCTCTTCTTATATAAAGAGCTCCTACACCCTTAGGTCCGTAAAACTTATGTGCCGCCATAGAAAGTAAATCAATTTGCATATCCTTTACATCTATTGGTACATGTCCTACCGCTTGCACCGCATCTGTATGAAATAAAATTTTCTTTTCTCTACATATTTTGCCGATTTCCTTTATTGGCTGTATAGCACCTATTTCATTATTTGCCAACATTACAGAAACCAAAATAGTATTATCCTTAATAGCCTTCTCTACATCCTCACTATTTACCAATCCTTCTTCATTCACTGGTAAATAAGTAACTTCAAATCCATTCTTCTCTAAAAACTTGCATGTATTTAAAACAGCATGATGTTCAATATTAGTAGTAATTATATGGTTACCTTTATTTTTATAAGCATAAGCTATCCCCTTAATAGCCCAGTTATCAGATTCTGAACCACCTGCTGTAAAGTAAATTTCATCACTCTCTGCATTTATAGCCTTTCCAACTCTCTCCCTTGCAGTGTATATAGCTTTTTTATTTAAATCTGATAAAGTATATAATGATGATGGATTACTAAAGTTTTGAGTAAAATAAGGAAGCATTTCTTCCAACACTTCTGGTTTTGTGTACGTAGTTGCTGAATAATCCATATAAACTTTTTTTGTCATTTCATTCACTCCTTATCCTTTGTCATTTTTTTATAATCATCTGCCAAATTCTGTAGCGTAACCGTTTTAGTTACATCATCAATACTCTTTTTTATTTTTTCCCAAAGAAGTCTTGTTGAACAACAGTCAATATTACTATTGCTGCATACTCCATCATCAACACATGAGGAAATTTCTATCGGCCCTTCCAGCACCTCAATAATATCCCATGCTGTAATATCTTTAGGATCTTTATTTAATATATACCCTCCCTGAGCACCTCTAATACTTTTTATAAGTTTAGCCTTTCTCAGTGGAGAAAAAAGCTGTTCCAAATAGCTTTCTGATATACCTTGTCTCTCAGATATGCTCTTTATAGATACTGGAGCCTCTCCATAATGTATTGCTAAATATACCATAGCTCTAACACCATATCTTCCTTTAGTTGATAATTTCATCTAATCATTCCTTTTTAATTCCGAGTATTTTACTATGCTTTGTTTATAATATTATCAAATCCCACCATGTTTGTCAACTTTAATTACTATTCTTCATAATATATTTTTTTCTTCATTTCTTTAGGAAAGTACTCTTGCTCTACATAATTACCAATATAATCATGAGGATACTTATAACCTACACTGCCTAAGTCTTTTGCCCCTATATAATGAGTATCTCTTAAATGGGCAGGAACTCTAAATTGATTCTTTTTAGCATCTTCTATTGCACTATCCACAGCTTTTAGAACCGCATTAGATTTATTAGCTTTTGAAAGATATATTATTGCCTGTGCAATAGGTATTCTTGCCTCAGGCATCCCTACAGTTTCCAAAGCATTCCATGCAGCATGAGCTATTAACATAGCATTAGGATCTTTCATACCTACATCTTCTGATGCATGCACAATAAGTCTTCTCACAATAAACCTTGGATCCTCTCCCCCAACAATCATCCTTCCAAACCAATATAAAGCTGCATCTGTATCTGAACCTCTAATACTTTTAATAAAGGCTGATGTAATATCATAATGATTATCTCCACTAGAATCATAATTTATTACTGGCTTTTGTATACATTCCTTCACTGCAGCTTTATCTATAACTATTATTCCTTCTGTATTTTTGGGAGTTGATAGCACTGCTAACTCAAGAGTATTAATAGCACTTCTTGCATCCCCACCGGATAAGCTGGAAATAAGTTTAATGCTATCATCATTTATTTTTATATTTAAATTTCCATACCCTCTCTCTTGATCCTTTAAACAGAATAATAAAATTTCTAAAATATCCTCTTCTTTTAGTTCTTGAAGCTGAAATATCTTAGATCTACTAATAAGTGCTCTATTAATTTCAAAATAAGGATTCTCAGTGGTAGCACCAATTAAAATTACATTCCCTTTTTCCACCGCTTCCAAAAGTGCATCCTGTTGGGAACCTTTTTTGAGAGCATGAATTTCATCTATAAAAAATATTGTTCTTCTTCCATAAAATTTTAATGCTTCTTCCGCTTTTTTTATATATTCTCTTATTTCTTTTACACCTAAAGTAGTAGCATTTAACTTAATAAATTCACACTTTGTCTCTAAAGATATTATATATGCTAAGGTAGTTTTACCAACTCCTGGAGGTCCAAATAAAATAATTGAAGTTAAATTATCAGTTTTTATAAGTCTTCTTAATAACTTACCTTCACCCATTATATGTTTTTGCCCAATAAATTCATCTAAATTTCGCGGTCTCATTTTTTCCGCCAAAGGCTTTTTAACATTATTCTTGCTCATTGCAAGATCAAATAAATCCATTATATTCCCTACCTTTATCTTATAAATTAATTATATTTATTTTTGCAATACAACAATAAAGTCAGCAAATTCTGTCTGCTGACTTTATTATATACTATTAAATAGTTATGTGATTTGGATTAAAATCTATACATAATATATATTTTTTATTATCTGTACTTTCAAATACTGAAGATATTGTTGTACACAAATTTCCTGTTGCTAAAGATACGTAAGGTTCAGTTATATGCTTATTAAGCCCCATATTCTTTAAAAAATAGTAATATTTTTTCAAAGAATGATTTGTACCTTTTTCTGCCGGTTGAAATATGAGGGCTTTTTGCTTAAGCATATTTTTATAATATGTCACAGTGTCACTTACCTGAACTCCTTTGTCGTCTAATACATATATACATTCAAAAGCCTCATTATCACCAATAACACTCTGTAGCATTTCATTAAAGTCTTTTTCCTTTCTCTTTGATAATTCTTCTAAAACATTATCCATTATAGTCTCATATTCCTTATGTTTTGACTTTTCTAACTTTATTTTATCTATCATATAATTTTCATATTGCTTAGCTGCCTCTTGAACCTTATCTTTTGCTTTATTAATAAATTTAGTATTAATTTCTGCACAATTTCCAAAATACTTTCCTTGAATCATATCTGCACCTAGTTCTACTACGGATAAAGCTTGCTGATGATTTTCTATTCCATCTCCAATCACTAAAGCACCAATATTCTTGCCTAAGTTTATCAAAGATTTTAAAATCTCTTGTTTATAATAATCATATTCAATATTTTCAGTTATAGCTCCACTTATCTTAATAATATCTGGTTCAACATAGGCTATTTTATCTAAATTTGCAAATCCATGTCCAATATCGCTTAAAGCTACTAAAAATCCTTTACTTCTATAAACATTTATAAATTTCTTTAAGCTTTCTACATCCTTAACATTATCTTCTACTATTTCTAAAACAACATTTCCAGGACTAATATTAAACTCATTGACCAAATCCATAATAATTCCTGAACCAACAAATCTAGAAATTACAGTTGCATTAATATTAAGAAATAAAAGCATTTCCTTATTTTTCTCATAAATCTTTGTAAATTTTTCAACTGCTTTTTCTCTATAAAGTCTATCTAAATCAATAGCAACATTTTCTTCTGCTGCATGTTTTGTAAGATTTTCTATTGGAACAATATCATTTCCTTGCTTACATCCTATACTATTAACCTCAAAACCTATAATTGATTGCTTTACCACAGATACTACAGGCTCGAAATAAATTTCTAAATTCTTATCCTTTATAATATCTTTTATATTTATTTTGTTACCCATGAATAGCCCACCTTCCTTTGCAGATAATATTAATTATATTAAACATATAAATTGTAATAAATTATTATACCAATTATATTATACTATAATCCTAAAAAAAATAAATTTAATATATAATTACACTTATAAATTATAATACTGATTTTAACTACATATTTCAATAGGTAGAACTTTTTATTGACATACACTTATTTATCTCCTATACTTTGGTTATCAAATATTTTGCAAATCAAAGTATTAATATCAGATATAAAAGGAGTAGATATCATGAACTTACCACCTTTAAAAATAGGTGAATTAACCGCTAAGCTTCCTATTATTCAAGGAGGAATGGGAATTGGAATTTCTCTCTCTTCCTTAGCATCAGCAGTTGCAAATGCAGGCGGTATAGGGGTTATTTCTGGAGTACAAATTGGTTATAAAGAAGAAGATTTTGAAAAAAATACTCTTAATGCAAATATAAGAGCTTTAAAAAAAGAAATACAAAAAGCTAGAAAATTAAGCCCCAACGGGATTTTAGGAGTTAATATTATGGTAGCAGCAACCCACTATAAAGAGTTAGTTTTAACTGCTGTTAAAGAAAAGATTGATTTAATAATTTGTGGTGCTGGACTTCCATCAGACCTACCAAAATTAGTAAAAGGTTCTAACACCAAAATAGCTCCAATTGTGTCCTCTGGAAAAGCTGCTTCAGTCATTACGAAAATGTGGAAGAAAAAATTCGATTATGTTCCTGATTTAATTGTGGTTGAAGGTCATAAAGCAGGTGGTCACTTAGGTTTTTCTTCAGAAGAATTAGAAAATTCTACAGCAAAAGATTTACACTCTATTGTAAAAGACGTGCTGTCTGTTGTTAAGCCCTTAGAAGCCGAGTACAATAAGTCTATACCTGTAGTAGCTGGTGGTGGAATATATACTGGAAAAGAAATTGCAGAACTTATTAAAATAGGCGCTGCTGGAGTTCAAATGGCTACTAGATTTGTAGCTACTGAAGAGTGTGATGCTCATATCAATTTTAAAAAGGCATATGTTAATGCTAATAAAGAGGACGTTATTATAATAAAAAGCCCTGTAGGAATGCCTGGTAGAGCTATAAATAATGAATTTATTAAATCTTTAGATAGTAGCAATTCTTCAATAACAAAATGCTATTCCTGCATAAAGCACTGTAATCCAGCACAAACTCCATATTGTATATCCAAAGCACTAATTAATGCAGTTAATGGAGATATAGATAACGCATTAGTTTTTGCTGGCACTAATGCATATAAGATAGATAAAATTGTAACCGTTAAAGAACTTATGGACGAATTGGTTACAGAAGCTGAAGCTAATCTCTAAACCAAAATATTTAAGATAAAAGAGTGTAGGAATCTATGAACTGATATCAGTTCATAGATTCCTACACTCTTTTATATACCTTAGGTTTTCTTTTACTAACTGATAATCTGTAACTTCCCCATGTCCAGGTACTATATAATCAGTTTTAATTTTTAAATAATTCTTCAAGGTCTCTTCATATACTTTGAAATTATTACAAGTTAAATAAGGACAAGGTTTTTCAACATTATCACCTACAAATAAAACATTATCTTTCTTGTCCAAACAGGAAGCTGAATTGCTTGTATGTCCCGGTGAATAAAAAAACTCAATTTCCTCTTCAATAAAATTAATTTTTTCCTTAAAAGTTATATTTGGAGGACATATTCTCACATTTCCTTGGCAGAACTGTTTATATTTATTAAACTCATGTAAAGCATTCTTTTCTATATCTTCTCTACAGCTTTCATGAGAAATAATCATTGAATTTTTAAAAAAGCAATTACCCCAAATATGATCCCAATCAGAGTGAGAATTAAAAACTATTATAGCTTTTTCCTTTAAGTATCTATGAATAAATTTTTCTATCTCTAACATTGATTTAGGTCCTAAAAAGGTATCGCATAAGAAAAAACAGTTCTTACCATCAATTAGATATACATTAGTAGTACAGTTAAATTCAGAATTTACCAATTCAAAAAATGTAAATACATATCCTCTTGAACCTACTTTTTCTACTTTCATATCTTTCCACCTAGCATTTTATGTTATTTTTTGTACTATATAGATTTATTCCACGCTTTTCTAAAGTATTTTTTAATTCTTCCTTTAATTCATTATCAATCTTATAAGAAGAATTTATTAACTCAACTCCTCTTCTTAATACTATATATATATCGGATCTTTTTACTATTCTTGATTTTTTAATTAAAGAAATATAACTCTCTGCATCTTCATTGGTTAGTTCATCTTGAAGATTATTCACAAATTTGTTTATGTTCTGTGTTGAAACTAATTTCCATACTTCAAGAAATGTACCTAATCCTAAAATAAGTACGATTATTATAATACTTGAAGTGCCTAATTTTCCCTCTTTATTATCTATATTTGCTTTTTCAATCTTAACTACCTCTTTAGATGTACCATCATTTTTAATTCTATACAATTTACTAGGATCTAATTTTATACTATCCTCTCCATTATTGGTACCTCCCCAATAATATATATACTCACCAATAACATTTATTTCTCCTGAAGATTCATCATTTAGTTTAGTTTTATTACTTCCGTCTACTTTAATTTTATATAATCTAAAATCCTCATTTGCATTTGCATAGTATATCCACTGATTTGATATATTCATAAATTGTGAATTGTCATCATTAATCTTTGTATTGTTTTCTCCATTTATTCCTATCTTATATATTTTCTTTCCTTTAGTGTAGTTTTGATAATATATATTATTTACTATTATATCTATTAAAAAAGATTCCTCATCATTTAATTTTAATTCTTCACTTCCATCTAACTTTACTTTATAAATTTTATGCTTATCAGATTCATTAGAATAGTAAATCCAATTATCTTTTATAACTAGTCCATATATTTTATTTTTTGAAATTTCCTTTTTTCCACTTCCGTCAGTCTTGATTCTATACAGTTTTTGTCCATCTTTTTCTCTCATTCCATAGTAAATCCAATCACCTATTACATTAATCCAAAAAGAACTCTCATTATTTAATTTAGTTCTTTCTGTACCATCTTTTTTCACTTTATAAATTTTGAATCCATCTTTTACATTAGAATAATAAATCCAATTACCTACAACATTAATATAATTGGGTATATCCTCACATATTTGTGTTTCATTCTCACCATTAAGCTTAGATTTATATAATTGGCTTCCATCAGATATGTTAGAATAATATATCCATTCTCCTTCTTTATCAATATATCCCAAATTTGAAATATTAGAGCTTGTATTCCCTTGTTTATTAACTTCTGCATAAACAACTTCGTTGAAATCACAAAATAGACTGCATATAAAAAAAAATATAATGAATCTAATTGTACCATGACTTCTCAAGATGTTTCCTCCTTAAAATTTATTTTAATATTAATCAAGTGTACAACCTTTTTATATATTTTACCATTAAAAATAATATTTTACAAATAACTTTGAAAATACAACATGACCAAGAATATATACTCTTGGTCATGTTGTATTAAAAATTTTATTGAAAACTCATTTCAACTTTTTTGTCTTTTATAATCAATCTAGCACTAAAAACATTACCTTTCTTTGACTTAAAGCCATTTATTATATCTGTTCTACCGTATTTTATTAGTTTTTTAATCTGTTCTACAGATACCTGAATTCCACATATAGTGCCTATGAAAAATTTACACCCACTTTTCCAATTATCGCAACCATATCCTTTGCTATTTCGCACTACTCGTCCATTATTACATATAGGGCATACCCCAAGTACATCATTTATTTTACTTTCCTCTATATCTATTCCTTTTTGTTCCTTAACTATGGAAACTAAGGAGTCCGTGTTTATAACATTGTTGTGTTTAACCGCTTTTTCTACATTCTTTTTTACATAGGCCTCTAATTTCTCCATAAAAACTTCTGAAGTAATGCTTCTTTCTGCTACCATAGAAAGTCCTTTTTCCCAGCTTGCAGTTAGTGTTGGATTTAAAAGACTTGGAATAGAGTCTTTTATAACTCTATAAATTATTTCTCCTTTTAAAGTGGGAGTTAACACCTGAGTTTTTCTATTTGTCTTTATGTACTCTATTCTCTCTAACTTCTTCAATATTTCAGCCCTAGTCGCACTAGTACCTATGCCTGAACCTTTTATCTGCTCTCGAAGTTCCTCATCCTCAATAAGTTTACCCGCATTTTCCATAGCAATAATTATGGAACCAGATGTATATCGTTTTGGAGGAGAGGTTTTACCCTCCTTTATATCCATACTATTTATTTTTACATTTTGCCCTTTTTTTAAAGAATTCAAAAATGTCATGTCCTTCTTATTTTCACTCTCACTATTTTCCTGTTTAAGTACAACTAAATACCCATTTTCAACACACACTTTATCTGTTGTAAAAAAGCTTTCTTCTCCTATTTTTGTTTCTATTTGTATCTTGCTATACTTTGCAGCTGGATAAAATATTGCTAGAAATCGTCTTACTACTAAATCGTATATATCTTTTTCTAATTTATTTAGCGAGTTATAATTTTCCAATCCTTCACCAGTAGGAATTATAGCATAGTGATCAGTAATTTTACTGTCATCTACATATTTTGTTTTTTCCAAATTTTCATAACTTTTTTTGCTAAGTATTTTCTCAGCTATTGTCTTAATTTCATCTATATCCTTAAAATAAGTTAATTTCTTTATATTCTTATGTATTTCCTTTCCTACTGCCTTAGAAAGAACCCTGGCATCTGTTCTAGGATAAGTAAGCATTTTCTTTTCATAAAGGCTTTGAACCTTATTTAAAGTTTCATCTGGAGTAATCTTAAATCTTTTAGAACATTCATTTTGAAGCTCTGCAAGATTAAATAATAATGGAGGATTTTTATTCTCCTTTTTTTTACTTATACTGTGAATTACTGCACAATTCTCCACATTACTTAATTTTCCAATAAAATTTTCAGCATCTTCACGTTTTTTGAATCCACCTTCATTATATAATAAATTCGTTTCAAAATACTTCGACCCTTCAATAGCTTTCCATTCACCATCATACTCTGTAGTATCATCAATTTTAAAATTAGCTGATATTTTATAAAAAGAAGTTTGAGTAAAATCTCTTATTTCTATTTCTCTACTAACAATCATACCTAAAACACAAGACATTACACGTCCAACAGCTATTACTACTGATTCTTCCCCTAAAATATTAGATAGGGTTCTGCCATATATTAAAGTGAGTAATCTTGAAAAATTTATTCCAAGCAAATAATCTTCTTTGGCTCTTAAATATGCAGAATCTGAAAGAGCATCATACTCTGAAAGGAACTTAGCTTCTCTAATTCCTCTTTTTATTTCCTCTTCAGTTTGAGAATCAATCCAAACTCTCTTTTTAACCTTCTCTTTAACTCCCACCATCATATCCACTAATCTATATATGTACTCTCCTTCTCTTCCTGAGTCGGTACAGACATATATAATATCTATATCCTTCCTTAAAAGAAGATTTTTAACTACATTAAATTGCTTTACTACCGCTGAAATAATCTCATATTTATATTCTTGTGGTAAAAATGGAATTGTATCCAAAGACCACTTTTTCAACTTTTCATTATAAGCTTCTGGATAACTCATAGTTACCATATGTCCTACACACCAGGTAAAAACCTCATTCTCTCCTTCTATGAAGCCATCACCTTTAGTTCCTTTTACCTTTAATAATTTTACAAATTCCATAGCCACAGAGGGTTTTTCTGTAACATACAACGATTTTCCCATTTAAAAGCCTCACCATCTAAAATTTATTTTTATTCCATGGCTAATTACCCTTAAGCCTTTGGATAATTTTAACAAACCTTCAGACGAAGCATATGCTCTGTCTGAAGGTTTATTTCAATTACTATTCTAGTACTTAACTTATTAAAAGTTATTTAGATAATTATTATAGAATATCGAGCTCTTTTTAGCAAGTTATAAGAAATGCTCCTTAAAAACTTAACTTTTATTATATATGCTCTAAAAATCAAGTAAAAAAGATGCAAAACCATAAATACGGTTTTTGCATCTTTAAATTTTTATATAAATTATTCTGGTAACAATATAAATCTTAATATAAATAATCCTGCCATTATATACATTATAGGATGAACTTCCTTACCTTTTCCTGTTGTAGCCTTCATTATTGGATAAAATATAATTCCTGCTGCCACACCATTAGCTATACTATAACTAAAAGGCATAATTGCAATTGTGAAAAAAACTGGAAGTGCATCTGTAAAATCACTAAAATCTATATCTGCAACAGCTCCTAGCATAAGAACTCCAACAATTACAAGGGCTGGTGCTGTAGCTTCTGCTGGTACAATTCCTATTAATCCTCCAAAGAAAAGAGATACTATAAATAAAATTCCTACTACTATATTTGTAAGTCCTGTTCTTCCACCTTCTGCAATACCTGCTGCTGATTCTACAACCGTAGCTAAAGTAGTTGTTCCCAATGCTCCTCCTAACGTTGTAGCAAAAGCATCAGAAAATAGAGCTTTTCTCATGTTTTTAACTCTTCCATCTTCATCTAACATTCCTGACTTTTGAGCCGTTCCTACTAAGGTTCCTACAGAATCAAATAAATCAACTAAGCTGAAAGTTATAATAACCATTAAAATGCTTATTATTGCACCGATAGCTCCACTTCCTCCATGACTTAATAGTCCTGCAAAATCAAATGCAAAAAAAGTTTTTCCAATTGGTGGTACATAAAATAATTTTAGGCCACTTGTCTGAGTTATCCCCATAGGTATTCCTATTATTGTAGTTAAAATTATTCCCATTAACATTGAACCTTTTACTTTACGAGCCATAAGTATTGCTGTTATAGCTATTCCGATTATAGTTAATGCAGTATTTGGATTTGTAAAACTACCAAAGCTAACCAAAGTTCCTGGATTTGCAACGATAACTTGTCCGCTTTTTAGTCCTATAAGAGCTATAAAAAGGCCAATACCTCCTGTTATAGCTAACTTCAAATTATCAGGAAGAGAATCAACTATCTTTTCTCTTATAGAAGTAAGAGTTATTAAAATAAATACAAATCCTGAAATACAAACAGCCGTTAATCCCTGCTGCCATGTATATCCTAGTTTTAAACAAACACTATAAGAAAAGAAAGCTGTAAGCCCAATACCAGGTGCCAATACAAAAGGTAAATTAGCATAAATTCCCATTATTAAAGTACCAATAGCTGCGGCTATACAAGTTGATGCAAAGGCAGAGCCTACTATTGGATCATTCAAAATTGTAAGACCTGCAGCTGCATCTCCAGTTACTCCAGCTGCATTCATACCAGAAAATTTCAAAATATTAGGAATTACTAAAAGAGCATAGGCTACTGTTATAAAAGTAGTAAATCCTGCTAATATTTCAGTTTTTACATCAGTATTATTCTCTGATAATTTAAAGAATGTTTCTAAAATTGATTTTTTCCCTTCATTTGTTGTTTCCATTTAAAATCGTCCTCCCCTTCATATGAAAAAAATTCTAGTAAACGGATATAAGTAAATCCGCTACTAGAATTCTACAGATTCACTCATAGTGAGAAATTTTGCGGTTTTCTCGTAGAAACTACCGAACCATATTATCGGAATTATATGAGGTATATAATACTATTTAATTTTCTATTAGGTATAATAACATCATCTTTTTTATTAGTCAACATTTTTTTCTTCATATCATTTTTAACAAGTACAACTTTTCCTTCATTTATGTATATCCATTTTAAAGTTATCCCTTCACATTACTCATCTTCCTTTATATTTTCCTTCATTATAATTAATTTATTTTCTATAATTTCACCATAAAATTTAATAAACAAAAATTAAAACAGGGTATAACTTCTATTGGTTATACCCTGTTTTAGTTTTTTTATATGATTTTTTCAAAACTCATTAATCTAATTTTAAAATATCTTTTTCTAAACTCAGCGAAGTAACTAAACTCTCTAAACTCATTAAACTTCTTTTATTTAAAGTATTCTACTCCACTTTCAAATATCTTCTGATCTTTTTCTCCTATGATATTCTTATACACATTCTTACCTATTCTTTCAGAGTGAGCCATTTTTCCTAAAATTCTTCCATCTGGACTTGTTATTCCTTCTACAGCATACATAGAACCATTAGGGTTAAACTCTATATCATAGGTAGGATTTCCATTGAAATCCACATATTGAGTGGCAACCTGACCATTTTCAAATAATTTTTTTGCCAAATTTTCGTTGCATACGAATCTACCTTCACCATGAGAAATAGCTACACTATGAACATCGCCTAATTCAACCTTATTGAACCAAGGTGATAACTTAGATACTACTTTAGTATTTACCATCTTAGACATATGTCTTCCAATTTTATTAAAGGTTAAAGTTGGACATTCTTCATCCATATCTCTTATTTCTCCATAAGGTACAAGTCCAAGCTTTATAAGAACCTGGAACCCATTGCATATACCAAGCATCAATCCATCTCTTTTATTAAGTAAATCCATCACAGCCTCTTTAACTTTTGGATTTCTAAATACAGCTGCTATAAATTTACCTGAACCATCCGGCTCATCTCCTGCACTAAAACCTCCTGGTAGCATAACTATCTGTGAATTATTTATAGCTTTTACCATGTTGTCAACAGAATCCTCAATGTTCTTTGTAGTAAGGTTTCTAAATACTCCTACCTCTACTTCTCCTCCAGCCTTTACAAAAGCTTTTTCTAAATCATATTCACAATTTGTACCTGGAAATACAGGTATATATATTTTAGGTTTAACTATATTTATTTTTGGTCCTTTACAAACTTTTTTACCAGAAAAATTTAAACTTACTTCATCTTTAATTTCTTCTAGTTTAGTAGGGAAAACAGATTCTAATGGACTTTTCCATTTTTCATAAAGCTCATTAATAGATATTTTTGTATCATTTATTTTTATTTCTTCCTTAGAAGAAGTAAATCCAAGTAAAATATAATTCGCACCGTTAAAAGCTTCCTTTAATTCTACTTTATCATCTATTTCTAAAATTATTGAACCATAATTTTCAACAAATAAATCATTAGCTTTAACGTTATGAGAAAAATTCATTCCTATTTTGTTTCCAAAGCTCATTTTGGAAATTGCCTCAGCAACTCCTCCTGTTCTTACAGTATGTGCCGCTAACACTCTTCCTTTACTGATAAGTTCACTTACTATACTAAAGTTTTTCTTTAATTCTTCAAAATTTGGAATAAAATTTTCATCTATTGATGTCTTTAACAGTATAACTCTACTTCCATTTCTTTTAAATTCAGGTGAGATTACTTTATCGGTATTTGCAACATCTACAGCAAATGCAACTAATGTTGGAGGTACATTTATGTCTTTAAAGGTACCAGACATACTGTCCTTTCCTCCAATAGCCGGTATCTCTAAAGCTTTCTGTGCATAAAAGGCTCCAAGTAAAGCACTGAATGGTTTTCCCCATCTTTCTGGCTCATCATAAAGCTTTTCAAAATATTCTTGAAGAGTAAGTCTTGTAGTCTTATAATCTCCTCCAGCTGCAACAATCTTAGCTACTGCCTCAACTACTGCATATAAAGCACCATGAAACGGACTCCATTTACCTATCTTTGGATTATACCCATAACTCATAATACTTCCTGTAGAAGTTTCTCCATTTAAAACAGGAATTTTAGCACACATAACTTCCGCTGGCGTTGATTGATGTTTTCCACCAAAAGGCATAAGTACAGTACCTGCTCCTATAGAGCTGTCAAATCTTTCAATTAATCCCTTTTGACTGCAGATATTTAAATCCTCAAGAGTTTCCATCCATTTTTGGCTAATATCTGCTACAGCTTCAGAATTAAAATAAGCTTCTTTTGATGGCTTTTTAACCTTAACATCAGTTGTTTGTATAACCCCATTAGTATCTAAAAATCTTCTGCTTATATCTACTATCTTTTTACCTCTCCATGTCATTACAAGCCTACCATCATCTGTTACCTCTGCAACTTGATTTGCTTCAAGATTTTCTTCTTCTGCATATTTTATAAATTTTTCTACATCTTCCTTATTTACAACTACTGCCATTCTTTCCTGTGATTCTGATATAGCAAGCTCAGTTCCATCCAAGCCTTCATATTTTTTTGTAACTAAATCTAAATTTATATTAAGACTATCACTTAATTCTCCAATTGCAACAGAAACTCCACCTGCTCCAAAGTCATTACATTTCTTAATAACTGTGCTTACCTCAGGATTTCTGAATAGCCTCTGAAGCTTTCTTTCAGTAGGTGCATTACCCTTTTGAACCTCAGCTCCGCACTGCATAATTGAAGTCTCATCATGCTCTTTTGACGAACCTGTTGCACCACCACATCCGTCGCGACCTGTTCTACCACCCACTAAAATAATGGAATCTCCATTTTTAGGCTTCATTCTAATTACATTTTCTTTTGGCGCAGCAGCTATTACAGCTCCTACTTCCATTCTTTTTGCTACAAAATCTTCATCATAAACTTCTGTTACATGCCCTGTTGCCAATCCTATCTGATTTCCATAAGAGCTGTATCCATGAGCAGCATTTATTGTTATCTGTCTTTGAGAAAGCTTTCCTGGAAGAGTTTCTTCGATAGGCTTTCTTGGATCTGCACTTCCAGTTATTCTCATAGCTTGATAAACATATGATCTTCCTGATAGTGGGTCTCTTATTGCCCCTCCAAGACAGGTTGCTGCACCTCCAAAAGGCTCTATCTCTGTTGGATGATTGTGAGTTTCATTTTTAAACATAATTAAATACTTTTCAGTTTTCCCGTCGATTTCTATTTCACGTTCAATACTACAAGCATTAATTTCATCAGATTCCTCAAGATCATCTAATTTACCTTTTTTTCTAAGCTCTTTCATTCCCATTACAGCCATATCCATAAGACACATATCTTTAGGCTTATCTCCATAAACAAATTCTCTTGATTTTAAATATTCTTCATAAGCCTTCTTGATAGGATCTACATATTTATCATCTTCAAATTCTACATTTCCTATCTTAGTTTCAAAAGTTGTATGTCTACAGTGATCTGACCAATAGGTATCTATAACCTTTATCTCTGTAATAGTTGGATTTCTTCTTTCCTCTTCTTTAAAATATTTCTGACAGAATAATAAATCTTCGAATCCCATAGCTAAGCCATGTTTTTCTCTAAAATCTCTAATTTCTTCTTCGCTTCTATCTATAAATCCCTCTAGTATCTCAACATCATCTGGGATATTCATTTCCATTTCTAAATTATCTGGTTTTTCTAAAAAAGCTTCTCTTGAATCTACAGTATTAATATAATATTTTTTTATTTTTTTAATATCTTCTTCTGCTACATTTCCTTTTATTATTATAACTTTAGCACATCTAATTAAAGGTCTTTCCTTCTGAGTTAATATTTGCATACATTGTGCTGCTGAATCCCCTCGTTGGTCATACTGTCCTGGTAAGTATTCAACCGCAAATACTGTTTCGTTTTCTTCTATCTCTATACTCTCATCATAAACATTATCTACTGTAGGCTCTGAAAATATTGTATTTCTTGCTCTAATATATTCATCTTCCTCTATTCCAGCAATGTCATATCTATTTAAAATTCTTAAATCGTCTATAGATTTTATGTTTAAATTTTCTCTTAACTCTTTTAAAAGTCCTTTTGCTTCAACATTATACTGAAGTTTCTTTTCCGTATATATTCTTCTAACCATAGTTTTCATAATATCTTCTCCTCATCTAATTAGATTTTATCTGATGAATACCATCCTGCTATGTCCCTAGATAAGGGTTTCTAAGCTTCAGATGGAATAAAAGCTCCACCTGAAGCCAAGAATCCTCTTTATACACTCTTTACTTTTCCTATATCTCTTCTATAGTAAATTCCTTGAAAAGAAACTTTCTCAATATCATTATACGCCTTATTTCTAGCTTCATCTAAAGTGTCACCAACTGCTACTACAGATAAAACTCTTCCCCCATTAGTTAATAACTTTCCGTTTTTATAATCTGCCCCCGCTGCAAAAACCCTATTTTCAACCTTTTCTATTCCTGTTATTTCAAATCCTTTTTCATACTTTCCTGGATAGCCTCCTGCAACCGCTGTAACACAGCAGGCATTTCCTTGCTTCCATTTTATCTCATAGTTCTTTAAGTTGCCCTCTAAAGCTTTTAGTATAACTTCTACATAATCGCTATCCATAAGAGATAAAACTGCTTGTGTTTCTGGATCTCCCATTCTTACATTGTACTCTAGAAGATATACTCCTTTTTTAGTTATCATAATTCCAAAGAATACTGTTCCTACGTAATCCATGTTTTCTTCTTGTATGCCTCTTAATGTAGGTTCTAGAATTTCTTTATTAAATACATTTATAACCTCTTCACTGCAATATGGATTTGGTGCAATAACTCCCATACCTCCTGTATTAGGTCCCTTATCTCCATCAAATATTTGTTTGTGATCCTTACTTGATATAAAAGGAATTATAGTTTTACCATCAGTTATTGAAAGAATTGATGCTTCTACTCCTTCTAAAAATTCTTCAATAACAATTTTTAGTCCCGCTCCATCAAATATATCGTCCAGCATAAAGCTGTTTATAGCTTCTTCTGCTTCTTTTTCATTTTGACATATAACAACACCTTTACCGGCAGCAAGTCCATCAGCTTTAACAACAGTTGGATAAGAACATTGTTTTATATATGAAAGTGCTTCTTCTCTATCAGAAAACACTGCATATTCAGCACTTTTAACTCCATACTTTTTCATGAAATTTTTAGAAAATATTTTACTTCCTTCAAGGGCAGCAGCCTTCCTTGAAGGCCCAAAAATTTTCAAATTATTTTCTTTAAATACATCTACAATTCCATCAACCAAAGGTGCTTCAGGTCCTACTATAGTAAGGTCTATCTCTTCTCTCTTAGCAAAATCCACTAGTTCATCTATCTCTTTTATACTTACATTCTCACACTTATTTTCATTTGCAGTACCACCATTTCCAGGAGCACAATATATTTTATTTACTAATTGACTTTGTGAAATCTTCCATGCAATAGCATGCTCACGTCCACCTGATCCTACAACTAATATCTTCATCTCCGTTACAACTCCTTATCATTATTTACTCTTGTGTAAATTTGGAATATTTAACCATGATTTTGAATGACAATGGACAATTGACAGCCAACAATTATATTAAATTGTCAACTGTCAATCTTTTAAAATATTCTAGTGTTTAAAATGTCTTATACCTGTAAATACCATAGAAATATCATTTTCATTGCATGCCTTTATTGAATCTTCATCTCTCACAGAACCACCTGGCTGAATTATAGCTTTTATTCCGTACTTAGCAGCTTCCTTAACAACATCATCGAATGGGAAGAAGGCATCAGAGGCTAATACTAAACCATCTTTAGCTCTTTCAAGAGCCTGTTGAGCAGCCCATATTCTATTAACCTGGCCCCCACCTATTCCTGTTGCCATTCCATCTTTAGCTACTACTATGGCATTAGATTTAACGTATTTGCATACCTTCATTGCAAATATCATATCTTTCATTTCTTCTTCAGTAGGTTTTTTTTCAGTTACTACCTCTAATTTATCTGCGAATTTATTATCCTCGCTCATAATTAAGATTCCACCATCAACCTTGGCAACGTTATACTCATCTTCTGGCTTAACGTCACATTTTATAACTCTTAAATTTTTCTTTTTCTTTAAAATCTCTAGAGCATCCTCATCATAGTCTGGCGCTATTACTATTTCTAAAAATATTTCTACCATTTTTTCCGCTGCAGCTTTATTAACTTTACTGTTAAAAGCCACAATTCCTCCAAAGATTGAAATAGGATCGCAGGAGTATGCCTTTACATAAGCACTCTCTACATTCTCTCCTATAGCCACACCACAAGGATTATTATGCTTAAGTCCACAACAAGCTATTTCGTCAAATTCCCAAACTGTTTTCCAAGCTATATCCATATCTTTTATATTGTTATAAGATAATTGTTTTCCATTTAGAATTTCAAAATTATTTATTGCTCCTTTTCCATCAGTAGAAGTGTAATAAGCAGCTGTTTGGTGTGAGTTTTCACCATATCTTAAATCCATTGATTTTTTATATGAAAGTGATAGATACTCAGGATATTCTTCCTCATTTAAAAGGAAATTGCTTATAGCAGCATCATAACCAGACATTAAGTTAAATACTTTTCCTGCAAGTTTTTTTCTTGTTTCGAAATTTACATCTCCATCATTTTCTATTTGTTCTATAATATTTCCATAATCATTTGTATCGGTAAGAACAATTACATCTCTAAAGTTTTTTGCTGCCGCTCTGATCATTGTTGGTCCACCAATATCAATAAACTCTACTTTTTCATCAAATTCTAAATCCTCTTTCACTTTTTCAAAGAAAGGATATAAATTTACAACCACCATATCAATTGGCTTTATGCCCTTTTCCTCAATGACTTTCATGTGCTCTGCATTTTCTCTTATGGCAAGTATTCCACCATGAAGAACAGGATGAAGTGTTTTTACTCTTCCATCTAAAATTTCATCAAATCCTGTAACTTCGTTAACTTCTACAACAGGTATTCCATTTTCTTTTAAGTGTCTAAAAGTTCCACCTGTTGATATTATCTCTACCCCTCTATTTACAAGAAACTTTGCAAGCTCCAATATTCCATCTTTATTAAACACACTTATCAATGCTCTCTTAATCATTTTTAGTGCTCCTTTCTATCCTATAATACATCTTCTTCCATAAAACTTAACCTTATCTTCTGATATCATTTTTATAGCTTCCGGTAAAGCCTTATGTTCCTCTACTAATACTTTTTCTTGCAGTATTTCTGGAGTATCATTGTCACAAACTTCTACAGCCTTCTGAATAATTATACTTCCTGTATCTGTACCTTCATCTACAAAATGAACTGTACACCCTGTTATTTTTACTCCATATTCAATAGCTTTTTCGTGAACCTTTAATCCATACGCTCCCTTTCCACAAAAAGAAGGAATCAAAGATGGATGAATATTTATAATTCTATTTTTAAATTTTTCTATAATATTCCCTCTTAAAATTGATAAAAAGCCCGCTAGTACTATCAAATCTACTTTTCCATCTAATAGTTCTAAAATCTTATCTGAAATATTGGAACTATATTCCTTTTTTTCAAGCACAAAAGTTTTTATATTATATTTTTTAGCTCTTTCTATTGCAAAAGCCCCCATTTTATCACTTATTACATACTCTATACTGCAATTTAGATAATTGCTTTCTATACTATCTATTATTGCTTGAAGGTTGCTTCCACCACCAGATACTAGAACTGCTATTTTAAACATACTCCTTTTCCTCCAGCTTCTACATGACCTATCTCATAAGCTTTACTTCCCATATTATTAATTTCACTTATGATTTCACCCACATCTTCTCTGCTGACACATAACACAAAACCAATTCCCATATTGAATGTGTTATACATATGATCTTCATCTACACCTAAAGACATTATATATTTAAAAATTGACGGAATTTCAAAGCTATTCTTATTTATTACAGCTGTAAGATCTTCTTTAAACATCCTTGGAATATTCTCATAAAAACCGCCCCCAGTAATATGAGCCATTCCTTTTATTTTATACTTATCTAATAAATTTGAAATTATTTTTACATATATTTTTGTAGGTGTTAGAAGTATATTACCTATTTTATCTCCATCAAATTCTTCATTTAAGTTTGGAATAAGCTTCCTTACTAAAGAATATCCATTGCTGTGTATTCCTGATGATTCTATTCCTATTAAAACATCACCATCATTTATTTTGCTTCCATCTATTATTTCATCTTTTTCTACTATTCCTACACAAAAACCAGCAATATCATATTCCCCATCACTATAAAATCCAGGCATTTCTGCAGTTTCTCCACCAATTAGTGCTGCTCCTGATTGTATGCACCCATCGCTTACACCTTTTACTATATCAGCCGCAGCTTCTGCTTCTAGTTTCCCACAAGCAATGTAATCTAAGAAAAATATAGGCTTAGCCCCATGACAAAGTATATCATTAGCACACATTGCTACACAATCTATTCCAACTGTATCATATACTCCCATATCAAAAGCTACTTTTAGCTTAGTACCAACTCCATCTGTACCTGATACTAAAACAGGATTTTTATAATTTCCAATCTCAAACATTCCAGCAAAGCTTCCTAAATTATTAAGTACTCCATTAGTAAAAGTACTTGAAGCATAATTTTTCATTAGCTTAACTGCCTTATAACCTTCTTCTATATTTACCCCTGCTTCTTTGTACGTTGCCATATTAACCTCACCTTTCTAAATGATCTTTTGCAGCTTCAATAGGTGCTGATACAGGATAAACCCCATTAAAACATCCAAGACAAAAACTTTGTTTTTTTCCAAAAGTTTGTAATAACCCATCCATACTGATATATCCAAGGCTATCTGCACCAATTAATTCTCTTATACCTTCTAAATCCATTTGTGAACCAACAAGTTCTTGTCTGTGTGCAGTATCTATTCCAAAATAACATGGATATTTAACGATTGGAGAAGACACTCTGAAATGAACTTCCTTTGCACCAGCTTTTCTTAATATTTCCACTAATCTTTTACTAGTCGTTCCTCTAACTATTGAATCATCTATTAAAACAACTCTTTTACCTTCTATATTAACTTTAAGAGGATTTAATTTTACGGATACCGCTTTTTCTCTTATCTCTTGTGAAGGAGCTATAAACGTTCTTCCTACATATCTATTTTTTATAAGTCCTATACCATATGGAATTCCTGAAGCCTTTGCGTATCCTACTGCAGCTGGAATACCTGAATCTGGAACTCCAATTACAATATCTGCTTCCACTGGTGATTCCTCATATAATTTTTCACCAGCAGCAACTCTAGAATTATAAACATCAATACCATCTATTACACTATCTGGTCTTGCAAAATATATATACTCAAAAGAACATATTCTACTATCAGTTTTTTCTGCAAATTGAATAGACTTTAAGCCATTTTCATCAATAATTACTACTTCACCTGGATTTACATCTCTTACAAACTCTGCTCCAACACAATCCAAAGCACAGCTTTCAGAACTTAAAATATAATCTTCTCCAATTTTACCTATACATAATGGTCTTATACCATTAGGATCCCTAACCCCTATTAACTTATCTTCTGTAAGAATAACTATTGCATAAGAACCTTTAATTGCTTGTATTGCATCTACTACTGCATTCTCTATTCCTTTTTTAGCTTTTCTAGCTATTAAGTTTAAAATTACTTCTGAATCAATAGAAGTTTGGAAAAGAACTCCCCCGTCTTCTAAAAGTTCTCTTATAACATCTGCATTTACAAGATTTCCATTGTGTGCTATAGAAATAGACCCTAGTTTAAATTCGCTTAAAAGGGGTTGAGCATTTGCAAGTTTACTTGCTCCCGTAGTAGAGTAACGAACATGGCCTATAGCAGCTTTACCTTTCATCTGACTTAATCTCTTTTCATCAAACGCTTCACACACAAGTCCCATATTTTTATCACAGTTAAGACTTTTTCCATCTGAAACTGTTATACCTGCACTTTCTTGCCCTCTATGTTGTAACGCATATAAACCATAGTAAGTCATCGCAGCTACATCTAATCCACTTTTAGAATAAACTCCAAATACTCCACATTCTTCTTTGAATTTATCTTCAAATAATTCATTATCCATTATGAATTCTTTATTATTCATAACCTTCCCCTCAATCTTTCTAATTTTTTGCGTTATCTATTCTTTTTAAAATTTCAGAATATGCTTCTTCAACATTTCCTAAGTCTCTTCTAAATCTATCTTTATCTAATTTTTCATTCGTATTTGCATCCCAGAATCTACATGTATCTGGAGATATCTCATCAGCTAAAATAACTTTTCCTTTAAATCTTCCAAATTCAATTTTGAAATCTATTAGCTTTATATTTTGCTTTAGGAAAAACTCTTTTAATATATCATTTATTTTAGATGTAGTATCATAAATAGTTTTTAACTCTTCAAATGTCGTAAGCCCTAAAGCTACCGCATGATAATCATTTATTAGAGGATCACCAAATTCATCATTCTTATAGCATATTTCAAAAATTGTTGTATTAAGTTCTCTTCCTTCTTCAATTCCAAGTCTTTTTGCCATACTTCCTGCCGCTACATTTCTTACAATAACTTCTAGTGGAACTATCTCAACTTTTTTACAAAGCTGTTCTCTCTCACTTAATTTTTCTATAAAATGAGTTTCAATTCCATTTTTATGAAGAAGTTCAAAAATCATTGTTGTAATACTATTGTTTAATACCCCTTTACCACTTATTTCTGACTTTTTAGCACCGTTAAAAGCTGTTGCATCGTCCTTATAGTAAATAATTACTTGATCTTTATCTTCAGCTTCAAATATTTTCTTCGCCTTACCTTCATATAACATATTCATTATAATTCCACTCCTTCAGCATTTTCTTTTATGAATTTTTCCTTCATATTTTCTCTGAATTTCACTAACTCTTCTTTTAATTCTGGATATTTTAAAGCTAAAATTTGAACTGCAAGCATTCCTGCATTAGCACTGTTATTTATTCCTACTGTTGCCACAGGAATTGGCTTTGGCATTTGAACAATTGCTAGAAGTGAATCTAACCCATCTACCGCTGCATTAATAGGCACACCTATAACTGGCAAGATCGTTTGAGAAGCAATTACTCCTGGAAGATGAGCCGCAAGACCAGCACCAGCAATAATGCATTCACAACCTTCAGCCTCTATATTTTTTAATACTTCCGTTAATTTTTCTGGAACTCTATGAGCTGACAACACATATGCCTTATAGTCTACTTTAAATTCCTTTAATATTTCTGCAGCACCCTTCATTGTATTAGTATCTGATTTACTTCCAAAAATTATAGCTACTTTCATTGTTTTATCCTCCTCATTTTTTATTAACTTTAAAGAATAATCTATGATTTCTAGCATTATTTTCCGCAAACATTACATCATTTCATATGCTAATGTTAGCACTACGTTTTTAAAAAGTCAATACATTATATGTGTTTTTCATTAAAATATTCGTATTAATCGAATTATTGATATATAAAAAATATGCTATTATTCGTACTGATGCGAACAATAGCATATTTTTTATATATTTATTCTAATAACATAATATCTTATACTTCATTAAAAGCTTCTGACTTGTTTATCTTCTCTTCTTCCAAAATTTTAAAGTATTCTTTTGTTTCATAAACAATAACACCGCTTAATCCAACCAAAGCAATAAGATTTGGTATTGCCATTAATCCATTTACTATATCTGCAATAATCCAAATTAAATCAAGCTTTAAAAAAGCTCCTGATGCCACCAATAATATATATATTATTCTAAAAGGCATTATACCCTTAACTCCAAATAAATACGTAGTACATCTCTCTCCGTAATAATTCCATCCCAAAATAGTAGTAAATGCAAAAAATATAAGGCCTATAGTTACAATCATTTGTCCTATAATTGGAATAGATAATCCACCTTTGAAAGCTGCATTTGTCATAGCTGCCCCTTCCAATCCTGAATTCCATGCTCCAGTTAAAATTAAAACCAATCCAGTCATTGTACAAATAACTATTGTATCAAAAAATGTACCTGTCATAGATACAAGTCCCTGACGAACACAAGATTTGGTTTTTGCTGCCGCGGCCGCTATTGGTGCACTACCTAAACCTGATTCATTTGAAAATACCCCTCTTGCAATACCACTCTGTACTGCTTTCATTACTGTAGCACCAAGAAATCCACCTGCTGCTGCAGTAGGTGTAAAAGCATTCCCTATTACCATCTTTATTGTTTCTGGTAAAAGCGCTGCGTTGTTAGCTAATATAATAATTGAACCAACTACATAGAATATAGCCATAAAAGGTACTGTTTTTTCTGATACTGCTGCAATATTTTTTATACCTCCAATGGTTACAAGAGCAACTAAAATTGTAATTATTATTGCTGTTATTATTATAGGCACATTAAAACTAATCTTAACAGCTTCAGTAATAGCATTTACTTGCGGAAAGGTTCCTATTCCAAAAAATGCTACCCCTACTCCAAAGACAGCAAACATTTTAGCAAGCCATTTTTTCCCTAATCCTTTTTCAATATAATACATAGGTCCTCCAGCCATTTGACCATTTTCATCTACAGTCCTATATTTTACTGCTAGAAGTCCTTCTGCATATTTAGTAGCCATTCCAAAGAATGCAGCTATCCACATCCAAAATAATGCACCAGGTCCACCTGCTTTAATAGCAGTAGCAACCCCTACAATATTACCTGTACCAATAGTTGCTGATAAGGCTGTACAAAGTGCAGCAAAGCTAGATACATCGCCCTCGCCTTCTGAATCACTATCCTTTGCAAACAAATACTTTAAAGCTAATGGTAATTTAAAAATTTGTAGTAGTCCAAGTCTTGCTGTTAAATAAATCCCTGTTCCTACTAATAAAATGAGTAGCGGTGGTCCCCAAACTACCTGATCGATTTTGTTAAAGAACTCTAATACGTTTGACATGTTGTCATCCTCCTTATGATATGAACTAGTTTGGAGGAGAATAGATTATTTTAATAATAATCCTATCCTCTGTCCTTTTACCTGAGAGCTTCAATAGCTAAATATTTGCTATTTTTCTCCTTCGGTGCCCACATTTAAATGGGTCTCTCCAGAGGCTCGTCCAGCAACGGTCTCTAACTATAACATAGCTACCTGAAAGATTGACTTCTTCGGTGGATAGAAAACTATCACTCTCCCGCTACCTTCATCCGAACACTTCTTTAGTTTTTACTAATTTTGTTTACCATTATAATAAACTTTGCATAAGAATACAAGTTCTTTATAGAAAATATGTAACTTATTTTAATTAAAGTTTAGTAAATTTATTCAAAGTATTATCTCAATTACCTATCAAATAAATTTTTTCCTTCCTACATGAGTAACAAACATTAGCATAACAATAGCTATAATAAATATTGTATTATATTTATTATACACCCCAAAAAAACTCAAGGACGCAAAAAGCAATATTGCAATTCCCATTAAAATAGTTGTTACTTTCTCCCATTTCATTAATCCCTTCATATTTCTTACTTTTATAGATTGGTATTTTTTTGTTGTAAATATATCCATTTTAAAACCAATAATAACTTCAGTTACCCCCAAAATTACCAGTAAAATCTTAAATGCAGAACTCATAACCTAGTCCTCCCTTCTACATATACCTATATTATTTATTATATATTATACTGCTTTATTTTCAAATATTTCAGTTAATTTATGTAATTTGTTTATATTCTTATTAATATTAATTTATAATAAGCTTTAAAGCTATATATACACCTAACAATTTTATTTATACATTTCTCATATTCTAATGAATATAAAAAACTACATAGCACAAAAGATGATTTCTGTATTGAACAGAAATCATCTTTTTTAATTCCTATTTACATCTTTAAAAAAGCCTTCACGAATTTATCTGGTTTAATTAACTCTCTTTCCTATTAGCTATTCCATCAAAAAAAACTTTTAGATTATCAGGTAATACATAATCATCTTTTTTAACGGTATCTGTTTTTACGCCCCCGTAAATTTCTTTCAAAATGGCATTAATAATCATTGATTTAGGGGGCTCATTATATTCAATGCCTTCATACATCCAAACTCTACAATCAACATCTTCACCACATAAATCCCCACACTCCTTGCATAAAGACTCCTTTACTTCCAATTCAATATCATTACCGTTAATTCGAATAGTCGGCGAACTTAAAAATTTATATTTTATAGCCAACTCTTTTGAAGTGATATTGACCTTATTTACTACTAAATCAAATCCTGCATTCTTTAATACTACAGCTACTTCATTGATAGCTTCATCAAGGTTATTTTCTGTGCTTTGACATCTCTCACAAACACTTAAATCAAGATATAAAAACTCAATTACTAGTGGCTTTTTTATCTGTTCTGATTCACAACACCCACTACCGCAAGAACAGCATCCCAACGAATAATTATTCATTAAATTCTCACCCCATATTTTTTAAATTATAACAACTTCCTTTGATTTTAAAATTTTTCTAAAAACCCCTATCTTTTTCCCTTAGTTCCCTTATAAAATTTATGTCCTCCAGAAACATTAAATACTTTTTTAAATCCATTATTAATCAAAATGTTCTGAGCTGCATTTCCAGTTACTCCTTTATTACAATAAGTAATAGTTAGTACATCCTTGTCAAGTTTATTAATGCTTTCTCTTATTTTGCTATGTGGGATATTTTGTGCATTTTCTATATGTGATTCCTCATATTGTTCATTAACTCTTGCATCAATTATTTGAATTTTTTCTTTTTTATGTAGTAATTCTTGTATTTTCTTTGATGTTATAAGTGGTCTATTATTATTAATTGCATTATCTAGAATCATTCCTGTATAATGCACTGGATCTTTAGTAGTTGAAAAAGGTGGCGCATAAGCAAGATCTAAATGGAAAAGCTCATCTACTTTAGCTCCATAGGTTATTAATGTAGCAAAAACATCTATTCTCTTATCCACGCCCTCATATCCTACAATCTGTACTCCTAATATTTTCTTCGTATTCTTATCTGCAATAGCTTTTATAACCATTTCTTTACCATGGAAATATGCTGGCTTATCAGGCTTTATGTTATGGCATATAGTTATCTCATATCCTTCTTCCAATGCTTCTCTTTCATTCAATCCTGTACTCGCTATTGTCAAATCAAAGAGCTTAAAAATTCCTGTACCTAATGTTCCTTTATATTCTAAATTACCGCCAGTTATTACATCTCCTACTATTCTTCCAGTTTTATTAGCTGTTGAACCTAAAGGTCTATATACTGGTTTACCTGTTACTTGAGAGAATAACTCTATACAATCACCACATGCATAAACATCTTCTATATTTGTTTGCATTTTTTTATTAACCTTAATAGCTCCTGTACTACCTATTTCTACTCCTGCATCCTTAGCAAGATTAATATTGGGTCTTACTCCCGTAGCCATTATAACCATGTCACTTGGAATAGTTCTTCCATCTTCTAAAGTTACACTATTCTCTTCAATTTTATTAATTGTTGCATTTTTTATAATATTAACTCTTTTCTTTAAAAGCTGATTTTCTAAAAAGGCTGCCATATCCTCATCAAGATTTGGTGTAATTTTATTCTGCTTTTCCATAATAGTAACATTTATTCCCTCAGCTATTAAATTTTCAAGCATTTCAAATCCTATAAATCCAGTACCTGCTACCACTGCACTTAACGGCTTTTTATTATTAATAAACTCTTTAATATGCCTTGCACTTTGTACATTTCTTAAGAAAAATATATGTTCACTATCTACTCCTTCAATATTAGGTTTGAAAGGAATTGCTCCTGTAGCAATTATTAGTTTATCGTAATTATCCTTAAATACTTCTCCTGTGTTTAAATTTTTTACTGTCAATTCTTTTTTATTAGTATCAATACTTAATACCTCATGACCTGTAAATATACCTATATCATACTTTTTCTTAAAGAAAGCAGGATCTCTAGGTATTAGCTCACCAATATCTTTTACCTCTCCCCCAATATAATAAGGAAGTCCACATCCAGAATAGGATATATCTTTATCCTTTTCATAAATAATAATTTCAGCATGATCATCATTCCTACGTGCTTTTGCTGACGCAGAAGTTCCTGCAGCAACAGCACCAATTACAAGTATCTTCACTTAATTCACCCCTCATTAGTAATACTCTATTATTTAAACAGACCTAAAAGCATTTCTTCTTTAACTTCTATACATCTCTTTAATTCATAAATCTATTTACAGCAAGTCTTATTTTTATTATCACCTTTAGATATACAATCCTCTTCTGTACTTGTTATAAGAGTCATTAAAAATAAAACTAGCTTATTAGAGTTTGTAGTGTCTAGAGAATAATAACTCCATAATCCTTCCTTTCTAGATTTAACAAGACCACATTCTATAAGAACCTTCATATGGTGTGATAAGGTTGGTTGAGTAAATTCAAAATTTTCTAATATATCACAGGCACACTTTTCACCACAAGAAAGCATATCAATAATTTTTAGTCTATTAGAATCTGATACGGCTTTAAATATTTTAGCGTTGGCTTCGTAATTTTTATCCATTAACTAACCCCCTATATAGATAACAATCTATATATAGTATAGATTGTTATCTATATACTTGCAATATTATTTAATATTTTTTACACTTCTTTAACGCTTATATATATTGTCTTCTATATAATAATATTTTATTCCTATCATTAATATCTCTTTTATTTCCTTAGTTTTATCTACTCTTCCGGCAACAAGTACTCTTCCATTGATACCCAAAGGTGGAGTACTCATTATTCTATATGACATTATTTCAAAAGGATTTTCCCCTTTATTATTTGAGCATTTATTCCAAGTTCTTCAATTGCCTTTCTAGTGTTATGCTCTAGCTTTTTATAGTTAGAACATCCAGAGCCTAGTATTTAACCCTCTTCCCCCTATAAGAAATAAATTATAATCTAGTTATATTACTTCCTAAATTTCATAATAAAGCTACATTTTCTGTCTTTTAAATACTGCTAAAGGTTCTTCTGTCTTAGGTAGCCACCCAATACCTGTCTGCGGTTTTTCAAAAATGCCTACAAGCTCCCAACCATCTATGCCAAGTTTATCAAGTTCATTTAGAAACTCCTCTGATTCACCTGATTTCATTATCGTTCCAGCTTTAATTACCTTATATTCCCATACCATATTGTCAACCTCACTTTTATTTAAATTATATTTATTAAGAAAAGTTAAATATACCTTTCTCATATTACTATATGGGAATTTGATCATATAGTGCATATTTTTAAAATACTATTATTTTATAGATAGTTTAAATATTAAGTTAAAAAGGTACTCTAATTTATCTTAGAGTACCTTTTTACTTATGACTTATAAAATAATCTCTTATTATTGTTTTACTTACTTGCTTTTATCACTGCAAATCTACCTAAAAATCCAACAACTAGTAAAATTACTCCTGCAATTAAATAAATATCGTTTATCTGATAATTATTTAAGATGTGTCTATTTAATGTAGTTCCAACAGCTCCTCCACTCTATACCCTACCCTGGATGGGTATATTTTTTTCAAATTTAAAGTAGTAATAAACCTTCCTACTTTAAATTAACTTTAACCTTGTAATATTTCTTTTATCTCTTCTACCTTTGAAACTCTACCCATAACTTTTACTTTTTCGTCTACTACAAGTGCTGGAGTTCTCATTACTCCATAAGCCATAATATCTTTCATATCTTCTACTTTTTCCACTGTAGCATCAATTCCTAATTCTTTTATAGCTTCCTTAGCATTAGCCTCTAAATTCTTGCAATTCTTACATCCTGTTCCCAATATTTTAACTACCATGATATTTCCTCCTTCAATTTTTAATTTATATTTCCATATAACTTTAATGGACTATCATTATTTTGTGCTAATATTAAAATTTAAATTAGTTACTAGTCTTAAAATAGTTTTAATAAAAAGTGACTATTGAAAGAAACTTAGCTAAGAGCAACTACAGCCACATTCACAATCACAGTTTCCAGAATTAGCTCCAATATCTCCAACATATTCAATGGCTCCTGCTGGACATAGATTTTGACATAATTATGTCCCCTCTTTACTATTTTATTAAAAATTTATTTAATGCTATTACACCCTTATTATTTACATAAATATATGTGCAAAGGCATTAAACAAGTATCCTATAATAATTATTCCTGTAGAAACTATAGCTACAAAAATTCCTAATAGCTTACGCTTAACTACTTTGCTTAGCATAATAATAGACGGTAGTGAAAGTGCAGTTACAGCCATCATAAAGGATAATACCGTACCAATTCCTACACCTTTAGCAAATAAAGCTTCTGCTATTGGAAGGGTTCCAAATATATCTGCATACATTGGTATTCCTACAACAGTAGCAAGCAATACTGCAAAAGGATTGTTGCTTCCAATTACGTTTTCTATTACTGATTGAGGAATCCAATTGTGAATTGTAGCTCCAATACCAACACCAATCAATACATACAGCCATACTTTGTTAATGATATCTTTAACCTGATCCTTTGAATAAGATATTCTCTCTTCTCTAGTTAGTTCTATAATTTCAGCATCAACATTTTCTATCTCATGAACATAACTCTCTACATATTTTTCAAGACCCAACTTATCTATCATAGTTCCGCCAATAACTGCTAATATTAAACCAACAACAACATAAGCTATAGCAATCTTAGCACCAAAGAAAGACATTAACAGTAGTAATGACGCCAAGTCTACCAATGGTGAAGAAGTCAGGAAGGAAAAGGTTATACCTAATGGAAGTCCCGCTGAAGTAAACCCTATAAAAATTGGAATACTAGAACAGCTGCAAAATGGTGTAATAGTACCAAGAAGTGCGCCTAATATGTTACCCTTAACTCCTTTAATTCCTCCAAGTATTTTTTTAGTTCTTTCTGGTGGAAAATAACTTTGAATGTATGATATCGCAAAAATAAGCACTGATAATAATATAAATATTTTTATAGTATCATAAATAAAGAAGTGTACACTTCCACCTAGCCTTTCTTTAATAGATAGACCAAATATATCTTCTACAAGTAACCTGACAAGTTCATAAAGCCAAGTCATTTTTAATAATTGATCATTAAGAAAACCAAATATTTGTGTTATTATATTCATTTTATTCACCTACCTAAGTATATTTTCTTATTTCCTTTTACAGGCCATAACATATTCTTCTGCTTTATCTAGATTTTTTAAATCATTTTGTATAATAGTATATTCTTTATGACTTAATACTATTTTTTCTAATACTTCTTTCAGAAGCTTATTTTCATCATCTAAATAATAGTATATGAACTGCTCTCGTCTTTCGTCCCTTACAAATCCCATATCTCTTATCTTTGCTAAGTGCTTAGAGATTTTAGGTTGAGATTCCTCTAATATTCCTTGCATTTGACATACACATAATTCTTTATGATAAAGTAAAACCAAAATTCTTAAACGCGTTTCATCTGACAGTACCTTAAATAAATTTGTAAGCTTATTCATATGTTCACATCCTTTAATTTATATTAAATAATATACTATAATACTTATATACTCATATGAGTATATAAGTATTATACCCACATACCGTATACTTGTCAATAACCCTCAGATATATTTTATAAATGTGAAAAACTCAATCTAGAACAGATATTTTCTGCTCTCTGATTGAGTTCTATGAGTTTTAAACTATAGATTTTTTTCTGTTTTAGGGAACCACCCTCTTGTATTGTTTGCTATTTTCACAAGAGTAAGCATAACAGGAACTTCTGTTAAGACTCCAACTACTGTTGCAAGTGCCGCTCCTGAATCTAATCCAAATAAAGATATTGCTACTGCCACTGCAAGTTCGAAGAAGTTACTTGCTCCAATCATACCTGCAGGTGCTGCTATATTGTGTGGTAATTTCCAAGCTTTTGCCCATCCATATGAAAAGAAGAAAATAAAAAAAGTTTGTATAGTAAGTGGTATTGCAATTAATAGAATATGCAGTGGATTATTTAATATAGTTTCTCCCTGGAAAGAAAATATAATTACTAAAGTTAATAGAAGTCCACCAATGGTTACATTATCAAACTTCTTTAAAAATATATTTTCAAAGTACTCCATTCCCCTATATTTTACAATATACCTTCTTGATAAATATCCTCCTACAAGAGGAATAACAACAAATAATATTACTGATAAGAATAAAGTATCATATGGAACACTTACGTCAGTAACCCCAAGTAAAAATGCAACTATCGGAGTAAAAGCTACTAACAATATTAAATCATTAACCGCAACTTGAACTATCGTATATGCTGGGTCTCCTTTAGTTAAATGACTCCATACAAATACCATAGCCGTGCATGGGGCTGCCCCTAGAAGCACAGCTCCTGCAAGGTAATCTTTAGCTAAATCTGGTGATATCCACTGTTTAAATACTATATTTAAGAAAAATCCTGCTATTAAATACATAGTAAAAGGTTTTATAAGCCAGTTTGTGACACATGTAACTGTAAGTCCCTTTGGCTTCTTTGCAGCCTTTACAATGCTAGAAAAATCTATTTTTAGCATCATAGGATATATCATAAGCCATATAAGAATAGCCACTGGTATTGAAACCTTAGCATATTCAAACTTATTTAGTGTCTCTGGGATAATTGGCAACACTTGACCTATAACAACCCCCAGCACAATACAGATAGCAACCCACAATGTTAAATACCTTTCAAAAAATCCTATACCTTTGTTTTCTTTACTTTTTGCACTCATAATTTTCCTCCAAATATTTTATTACTTTTTCTTTATCTTCTGTTAACTCTTCACAAGTAAATGTGCTATCTTTATATTTTATTAGTTTCTGTAAATCTTTTGTACTTAAATCACTTTCTCCGAGTTTACTTTTCAAATAAGAATAAAGTAGTTCATTTTTTTCTATAAATTGTCTATCTATAGTATAATATACCCACTGAGCTTTTTTTTCTCCTCTAATTATTTTTAAACTCTTTAGTTTGTTTAAATGCCTTGAGGCATTAGATTGAGTAATCCCAAGTATGCTCTCTATCTCACATACACATAGTTCACCTTCTTTTAATATATTAAGTATTCTTATTCTATTTTCATCCCCTAGTGCTTTAAATATCTCTACAAGCTCCACTTTCTCACCTCTTTATATGATTATATTCATTTATACTCATATACTATGTTCTATTTCCTTTTTTGTCAACAACTTTATTTTAATACTAAAATAAATACACTCTTTTTATGCATTTTTACAAATTTCGTTAATTTCATCCTTAGAAACAAAGGCCCCTAACAAATATGCAATTATTATTATTCCTGGAATGTCTATCAATAACCGTGTTAATGTAAATTTTGTGCCCAGCGCAGACATTTCAAATAGTAACATAGGTATTTTAGTAGTAGACCAAGCTCCTATAAAAATAAGAATATTACTAAATTTCACTCCCTTTTTCATAAAAACTGCTGCCACAGGAAATGCACCATAAAGTGGACCTGCTGCTGCTGAACCTAAAATAATGGCAAGGATAATTCCTGTAATCCCTGATCTTTCCCCCATATATTTCATCATAGTTTCTCTGGGAACCCATATATCAAGTAGTCCAAGTAGCACAAAAACTGGTGGTATAACTAAAGCCATTTCCTTAAAACTATATCCTGCTATACTGAAAGATTTAATTCCTACATTAAAATTAAAAATTGTTAGAATACCTACTGCTATTACTGTTCCAATAAAGTACCTATATCTTTTCAATAATTTTTTCATATTATTTAAACCACCCTTCCAATGATGTATGCAACTATAAATGAAAATATAAATGCAAATAAATTTCTAAGTATTGTTAGTTTTTTACCAAAATATTTTGTCTCAACAGGCATAGTAACAATGCCGACCATCATTAATGTTGAAACAAAAGCACCTATCTGCATATATCCTGCTCCATTTTGAAGTAACATTGCTGCCGTTGGGAAAGCAACGAATCCCGGAATTAAAGTAACTGCTCCAACTACCGCTGCAATTATAATACCAAACCATCCTGAATTATTCCCAATAATTTTTGATATAACTTGAGGATTTAGTACTGCAAGCAAAACTCCAACAAACATAATTACCGTCAAAAACTCAGGCAGAATATTTTCAAATGCTTTCCATGCCTTCTTAAGTGCCATATTTGTCTTTTTTTTATCTTTATAATAAGAAAATATTAATAAAAAAATTGTTATTCCATACAAAATATAATTACTCATTTTTAATTCTACAACTCCATCTCATTTAATATATCTCTTAACTTTTTCAATTCCTCAGCTGATATAGTTATACCTTTTCCCATCTTTTCATGTTCAGGTGCCCAATCTCGCAAATCATATTTAGGGTCTCTTCCGCTCCAGCTGATTAAATTTAACTCTTTTGTCCAACCTTTTGATGATTCTGAAACTACTCCTATAGTTTCTTTTATTTCATATTTGATATCTGGCATTGTTTACTTCTCCCTATATATTATTAATTTTCACTCTTTTTACCAATGTTTTTCTACTAATAGCATTACAAAAAAACATATTGTAAATTAAACATTAAAAAATTTATTCCATAGTTAAAGTTAAGTTTTTTGTACAATGGTCAAAGATAGTTCATCTTTAGATGTATGAAACACAAAAGTATCTCCTTTATTTAAACAGTTTTTTTATCAATTTAAAAATATCAAAGGATGTTTTGTTATATATCTTGTTGTAAACGTACTTCTTAGGATTTCTCAGCCATCCATATCCTCTTGGCATTTTAAGTCCTGCTCTATGAACAACTTGCCTTTTGATACTTGTCCTTGCTGATATTCGTTTCTTTAGACTTGGTTTTCTTATACCAAATTTCATGATACAACACCCCTTTTTAAAAGAACCTTTTTGTATAGTTATATTTTATCCTATTTTAGGATATTTAATTATAACTTCTTCATTCTTCTTCAAACTCACCAAAAATCATACTTTATTCGTTCATTTCTACCATTTATTTCATCGCCCTTTCAACTTCATCCTTATACAATTGAATAAAGGTATCCATAATGTTATTATTTTTTAAATCTTTAAAATTAACATTTTTTAACATTCTACTCCATAAGCAGTCTTATATAATGAATAATACATAATTTCATCATTTTCAAAGACTATCTTCCCCTCCATCATCTTTTCCAGAATTGGTAGTATCTTTAGAGCAAGCTTGGGAAGTTCTTTTAACTGCCACTGCCCAGCTACTTTTATAATATCGATTAATGTTTTATCAAAGGGAAATTCACTGATTTAAAATATTTTGAAATATCTTCTATATTCTTGCTTTTGGAGATCTGAACATCTGCATAAATTGCTTTAAGCAACTGTGTTTTTCCTGTAGCATTCTCTCCAACTATTATATTTATACCTTTTGAAAAGTTCACTTTAAGACTTTTAAAAACAGTAAAATTTCTCAATTCTATACTTTCAATACTCAAAATTGAATCACTCCTTATTACCCATAAGGTATATTATTCCTTTTTTTATATTATATCCTATAACCTAACTACATAAATAAAGTTACTGGTGATTTCTACGCTTGTTCAAAATTATTTGTACAATAGAATCCCCATGAAAAATCTTTAGTATACTTACTTTTTTTCCAATTTCAAGGAACTCAACTATTTCACCTGAAGCATGATATAACATAGAGTACTCTCCCTCCTGCTATTGTATAATAAATATCAATTCCTGTTCAATTTCAATAATGAGTTTTTCCATTACAATCTCCTTTTCTTAAAAAAATTTTAGATTGTAATATTATTGCCATTGACTAGCAGTTACTCATCGATGTAATTAAATAATTCTCCATTAAAAGCTTTTTGCATTAATGAATTAAATAAGTTTTCTAATTCTTCTAAACTCTTTTGCATTTCAAATTTCAATTTGTCGACTTGGTTGACGAAGGCGGCAAATTGGTTTTGCAGTTCTATTGGTGGCACAAAAACTTTTATTAACTTCATCTGACTTAATACTAAATCTCTATTTGCAATTCCTCTTGTATACCTCTGAGATTGTGCATAACAATAATTTGTATTTAACATCTTTGTAAGAAATATTCCATTCATTATATCCCTATTATACTTTAATACAGCTAAATGCACCCAATTACAAAACTCAATATCAATATCTACATACTTGGCAAAACCTGTTGTTCCACCTTTTGTGTATAATATATCTCCTTTTTCTGGCTTACATCTTTTTGAAAAGACTTCATAATCATCTCTAGAAATATACTTTACATTGCTAAAATCCCAAAAATCATTAATTATATTATTTACTGAAACAAAAGGTACTCCATGCTCTACATATTTAGGTGATGCATGTGGTCCATCTTTTATAAATGTACATACTTCATCTAAAGTAGCTTCATTCCACTTTTTAGGATTACTAACTGGATCCCCAAACATCTCGATAAATCTCGATTTGACTAAAACATAAAATGTTATCCAATATACTTTCTATGTGAAATTTTTACATTATTTTGATTTACCATTGCATACTGAAGCGTTGTATCTATCTTCTGATGTCCTAAGAGATGCTGTACCTGCTCTATAGGCATCCCCTTATCAATAGCTCTTGTTGCAAGAGTTCTTCTAAATTTATGAGGATGTACCTTATTAATATTAAGCTTCCTTCCTAAAGCTCTCATCCTAATCTCAACGCCACTAATGTTTAACCTATTATGGGGTTCTATTAGTGATACAAATAATGCTGGATTATTATCTACTCTACTATTAAGGTAATTTTGTAAATGTATTTTAGTTCTTGCATCAAAATAAACTCTTCTTTGTTTATCACCTTTTCCTTCTACAATACATTCTCTTTCATTAAAATCTATATCATCAATATTTAATTTTACTAACTCTCCAACACGTATTCCAGTAGAATTTAATAAATCTATAATTGCAAGATCACGAATTTCTTTACAGTTATCGCGCATTATTTCTAAATGCTCATCTGTATATGTTTCTTTAACAATCTTTCCGGTTCTTATTTTATGAATCCGTCTTACTGGACTCTTTAAAATATAATTTTCATTCTCCAGCCACGAAAAGAATGTTGATAAAATTCTTCTAATATTATCAATAGTGACCTTGCTACAATTACTTGTTTTATGATATTCTCCTAAGTATGTCCTTAAATCCTCTGTTGTAATATGTTTAACTGGTTTATCTAGTTTTCTTAGCATATTTTCTATAGTTGATTTATAATACTTAAGAGATTTTTCTGAGCAACCTTCTACTCGCTTTGAACAAATAAATATATTACAATAATCTGTTTCTTCATTCTCTAAATTTTTGTTGTTGGCTTCATCTATACAAGTTAATCCTTGAAACTTTTTCAATAAAATCTTATGCAACTCTTCCATTTGCATATTATTAAGTAAATCCATCATTTCTTGTTCAATTTCAATAACAAGCTTTTCTACCATAATTTCAGCTCCTTGATTCTAATATATTATGGTATATTGCCGCTAATTGTATTTTTATACTGTTTACCCCAATAACAATGATACTTTTTATAAGTTCAAAACTTTATTCTAAAGTATTCTCAACTTGCTATAACTTCTTCTTTAATTCTAAAATCTCATCCTCACTAAGTTTGGAATACTTAGTTATTTTTTCAATAGGCTCTCCATCTTTTAACATCTCTATTGCCATTTCTATTTTTCCTTCTTCTCTTCCTTCTTCTTTAGCCTTATTAAGTGCACTTACTTTATCTTTTAATATTTTAGCTCTCATATCATAAATTTCTCTCTGCTCAGCATCGTTGCTCATTCTTATTAATTGATCTTTAGCTCGTCTTATCTCATCTACTGTCATTTCAAGACTTCTTACCTTTTCACTTTCTGGATCCTTTAAAAATTCAGTCCATGCCACTAACATATCTTTTTCATCACTATTCTCTTCTAATTTAGGAATTTCAATAAAATGCATTTCTATTATATCTGTTAATTCTTCATTGGTTTCTATCTCTTTCAATCTATATCCAGTGTGAAATCTCTTAGTTGTTAAATACTTGAAGTTTAATATATTTATGCATACTGTTCTTTCAAGCTTTGAATAATCGTCACCTTCTCCTAACTGTTCTTCGTACATTTTACTTAAATAATACATACTTCTTTTTATCATATTATGTTCGTTTTTAAGCTGTATTTCTATATTGATTATCTCATTATTACTTGTTGTTGCTTTTACATCTAATCTTGAATATTTATCTTCTATAAACTGCTTTGCAATATCAGTTCCTTTTATTTTAACACTTGTTATTTTATTCTTAGGTTTTAATGTAGCATTTAGAAATGATATTAATATTTCAGGATTTTGCTCAGAACCAAATATATTTTTGAACACAAAATCTACTTTAGGATCTAACAAACCTTTACTCATCACAATTTCACCTCTTCTATATATCTCTTGACTTAATTATATACCAAATATAATCGCCATTAAATGCAAAACTACATCTATATTAATTGAATAATTCTCCATTAAAAGCATCTTTCATTAATGAATTAAATAAGTTTTCTAATTCTTCTAAACTCTTTTGCATTTCAAATTTCAATTTGTCGACTTGAGTAACGAAGTCTGCAAATTGGTTTTGAAGTTCAATATTTGGAATAGGTATAAGAATCTTTTGGAGCTCCTTACTTCTAATACCTTGAGCAGAACTTCCTGTTTTATATTTATCTATATCAATTTTAAATGCCATACTTTGCATATATTGTGCAAGAAACGTATTTCTCAGTAAATTTTTTTTACCTTGTATTGTAATAACTCTTTGACCCATTGCAAACTTATTTAAATTACTTGGGATTCTACATACATTCCCAAATGTATGACCTTCAGTAACAAAAAGCACATCTCCTGGCTCTGGAAATCCCCTCTTCATCCACGAATTATAAGTATCTTCCGATATATATTCATCAATATATTTGAAATATCCATCTCCTACTGATTTAGCATTTATAATCCTTATTCCTATTTCAGAAAGAGTAGGTGTTTTTCCACGATAATCAATAAAGTTGGTGCATTCCTCTAAAGGCATCTGCTTTACATTTCTTAAATCCCCAAACATCTCGATAAATCTCGATTTAACTAATTCATCCAACAACCTATTAGCTTCTTTTCTCTTTTCTAAAGCCTTTTCAGCCTTTTCTAAAACCTCAACTATTTTCTTTTGAGTTTCTAATGGTGGTATTATTATCTTAAGATTTTTCAAATCATTTATAGAAAAACTTGCTTGATTAACAGATTTTTTAGTTATCCTAGGTAACTGGATTTTAAACTTTTTAGTATTGAAAAAATAATATGCATACTTGGATAGAATAACTTCATTTTTAAATCTAAGACTTAACAGATTCATACCATGTATAATTTCTATATTACAATTCTCATAAATTGCTACCTTTCCTAAATGTTTTTCACTATTTATGTGAGACATTAAAATATCTCCAGATTGTAATAAATAGTCTTTATATTTGCCCAACTCCTCTATACCAGCATATCCTAATTTATTTATGTCTATAAATGAATTTGATATAGTTTCTATTCTAGTAATTGGGTATCCTCCCTGTTCTTCTCCTTGTTTTATATTTGCTCCATTTCTAATTATAGATGTTACATTTTCAAGTACATCTATTTTCCACCCCTCAGGCAATTTCATATTCTTCATACTACTTCACCATTCCTTTTAACTCAGCTATATCTTCTAAAATTGATCTTTCTAAAGTTTCAATTTTATCCAATATAACTTCTGGCTTTTCGTATACTACTTCTTCATATTCTATTTCTTTATATTTATTTATAGAAAGATCGTAATCATTACTAGCTATTTCTTCTTTTTCTACCCAGAACCATTTATCTTCTTTAGTTGGTTCTAATGTATTATCTTTTTTAACTGCTCTCCACTTTTCTATTATATCTGGAATATCTCCATCATTATCAAGTTTATTTCTCTTATCATCTAGAGAGTAACCATCACTTTCCATATCATAGAACCATACTTTATTTGTTTCTCCACCTTTTGTAAATATAAGTATAGCTGTTGATACTCCTGCATATGGTTTAAATACTCCTGATGGCATTGAGATTACACCTTCTAGTGCATTTTCTTCAACTAAATTTTTTCTTATTTCTTTATGGGCTTTAGTTGATCCAAATAAAACACCATCTGGCACTATAACTGCACATCTTCCGCCTAGGTCTAGTATTCTATTTATAAGCTTCATAAATAAAAGCTCTGTTTTTGTTGTACTTGCCCCATTAGCTAAAGTTTTATTTATATCACCTTTATCAATACTTCCTTTAAATGGAGGATTTGCTAAAACTAATGTATATTTATTCTCTTCATCATATCTTTTAGATAAAGTATCTGTTTGCACAACATTTGGATTATCTATACTGTGAAGCATTAAATTCATTGAAGCTATTCTTACCATTGATGGGTCAAAGTCAAAACCATAGAACATTCCAGTTCTAAAATGTTCCCACTCCTCACTACTCATCATATCCCCAATTCTATTATGAAGAATTCCTTCTTCATCAGTAAATATACTTTCAGGATTTGTGTATTTTTCTAAAGTATATTCTAATGAATTTATTAAGAATCCTGCTGTTCCACAAGCTGGGTCACATATTTTATCATCAGCCTTTGGATCCATAAGCTCTACCATCATTCTTATTATGTGTCTTGGAGTTCTAAACTGCCCATTTACTCCTGATGTTGCAAGCTTTGACAAAAGGTACTCATACAAATCTCCCTTTGTATCTGCATCATCCATATTTATTCCGTCAATAATTCTAACAGATTCTTGTAATAATGATGGCTTAGGAATCATAAATACTGCATCCTTCATTTCAGCAGTAAAGCTTGATTCTTCTCCACCCATTGATTTTATAAATAAAAATACCTTTTGAGATACTATATCAAACATTTTTTCTACATCTAAATGTTTAAAGTTACTCCACTTTAATAATTCCCAATTAAAATCATCCTCTATCTTCTTTTCTTTCTTTAATTCTTCACTTAGTTCCATAAATAATGATTTATAGGGTCTATCTATTCTATTTGCTCTCTTTTCATTAGTATTATCTATATCATCTAATCTCTTTATAAATAAAAGATATGATATTTGCTCAATTACAGTCAAAGGGTTAGATATTCCCCCTGACCAGAAATTATTCCATAGTTTATCAATCTTACTTTTAATATCTGCACTTAACATTTGTGTTCTCCCTTTCTTTTTTCATATGTCTAAGATATATATGTTGCTTTAAATGGTGCTATCAAATCAAAAACATCATCAGCCATTCTTCCAAATATACCATCTACTCCATTTGGGTTAAATGATGTATATGGTGCTGCAAATAATGCTGCAAATGATATTCCTTTATTTTTTGCAATATCATTTTTTATTATCTCCAAGGTTTTAATTTGAGTTGAATTCATTTTATTATGATTCTTTTGGATAAACTCCTCAAATCTTTTATTAAGCTCTTCTTCATCAACACCAACAAATTTTCTTATAATACCAACTATATCTTCTTTATCTATAGATGTATTAGTTGAAAGCTCATCAATACTATATACAAAATCTTCACCAAATATAGAGTATACACTATGAAGTTCATTTTGAGAAAGCTTTTCTCCCTTTCTAATTTTATGAATTACAAGTCTATCACTTAGTTTACTTTCTATAGCACTCTTAACTCTCTTTTCATATGGCTCCATATTTCCACCATATAAAACAGAGCCAGCACTAATTTCTTTTACTATTGATCCTGTATCTATTATATCCATAACTATAAAATGACTTGCTGTATTTCCTTTAAACTTCATAAGCTCTCTTAAATCTATTCTGATTTGCTCTAACTTTTCATAGCTTAAATCTTCCCAACCTGATGGCTCTAACAATGACTTAACAAGTTCTCTTTTACCATCAAATTGATTTAAATTAAGTTTTAACTTTGACAATTTATCCATAGCATTATTTATTTCCCTCATTAAACCATCTTTATCCTGAGAAATATTATTAAACATAATTCTATAAATACAGTTATCAAATGCCAAGGTATCAGAATTATCCTTTGCATCAATCCATTGAATTAAAGGAGCTATCTCAAGTTTTAATTTTTTAATAAAATCAATACTTAAAGACTTCCAATATTCTTCTTTTTTAGCTTGTTCTATTTTTTTTCTATTCTTTTTAATTTCAATACTACTCTCTGGAAGCTCATATATATCTGCCTTTAGTTTACTTGCAAATTCTTCACATATATCATATTCTCTTTTTTCTTTAAACTTGTCCAAAAGCTTGCACATCATTTCAAATCTTACTTGAAGTGATGTCTTCTGTGGTTTAGGTTCATATCCTTTTGGATTCATTTCAAAAAACTCAAAATTCTTATAACAATCAAATATAGCAAATTGTTTTTTATCTTCTCCTTCTCCAAATAGATTATCACATCTTCTTGTTCCTCTACCTATCATCTGCCAGAACTTAACCTTTGAATAAATAGGTTTTGCAAATACTAGATTTACTATCTCTGGCACATCTATTCCCGTATCCAACAAGTCAACTGATATTGCTATTCTTGGAAAATCCTTTTCTTTAAAGTCTTCTATTAACTTTGACTTTTCTGTTATCTCAGAATAAATTACCTCTGTAAGCTTGCCCCTATACTGAGGATACATTTCATCAAATAGTGAATTTAAAAGGTTAGCATGCTTTTTATTTTTTGCAAATATTATAGTTTTACCTATATGATCATCAACCTTTATTCCCTGCTCCATCAATGTTCTTAAAATATATCTATTTGTATCCTTATTAGTAATTTTCTTTTCTAATTCTTTTTTATCATAGTTTATATCTTCACCCTCATAGCCTTCTTCATCTACTTGACTTCTTTGTTCTTCTGTCATTTCGTTATACTTAATACCTTTTCTTAAAAAATCAGTAGTTGCATCTATAACTCTTGGCTCTATTAGATATGGTGGTATATGGTTCCAAGCATCTTCTACAGAAAAATTAAATGTTGGATCTCCATTATCACAACTAAATAAATCAAAAGTATTTCTTTCAATAAAGTCTACTGGTGTAGCTGTAAGTCCTATAATACGTGAATCAAAATATTCTAGTATATCTCTATAAGTCTTATATATACTTCTATGTGATTCATCACATATTATTAAATCGAAAAATCCAACACTAAACTCTCTGTAATAATTTATCATTGTTTGATAAGTTGCAAAGTATAATGTTGCTTCTCTATTATCAGAATTCTTTCCAGTAAATCTGCAAGAAATTTGTTCAGGCATAAATGTCTTAAAACTATTTTTATCTTCTTTAGCTTGTTTAACTAATTCATCTCTATCAGCTAAAAACAATACTCTTTTTGCCCAACTTGCTTCCATCATTCCTTTTGTTAATGCAATAACAGTTCTAGTCTTACCAGTTCCAGTTGCCATAACTAAAAGAGCTTTTCTTTGTCCATTTTGATATCTTTCATAAACTCTTTTAATACCTTCTATTTGATATGGTCTACCAGCTATATTTTTATCTATCTCAACCTTATTTAAATCTTTTTTATACTTGTGCTTAAAGAATAATTCCTCTAAATCCCCCAATGTATAGAATCCCCATACTTGTCTAGGTTCACTATACTGATCATCCCACATATAAATTTCATAACCATTTGTATATAAAACTATAGGTCTTATCTTATATATTTTTTCAATAGTATTTGCATACTCCACAGCTTGCTGACGACCAATTATAGGATCAACTGATGTTTTCTTAGCTTCCACTACCGCTATTGGTTTGCCCTTCTTATTAAAAAGTACATAATCAGCATAACCAAATTTTCCACTTTGCTTATGATTTTCTAAAGGAAGCTCAACCTTTACTAACTCATTATTATTAACATCCCAACCTGCATCCTTTAGCATAATATCAATAAGCTTCTTTCTAGTTTCAGCTTCATTAAGCTCCAAAGTAGTTTCAACCTCTTTTTCTACTACTTTATCTGCTTCTGTCTCAACTATTTTCTTAGCTTCTTCTTTAACAGAATCAACTTCCTTAGTATGCTCTTCTTTAATTTCTTCCTTTTCCTTAACATACTCTTCTATGTTATATACAGGTGCTTTAGCAGCATTTTGCTTAGGTGTTTTATATATTAATGGTTTAATTGATGTATCCTTAGTTACTTTTATATAAAACCATGCTGATACTCTGTACATAGAAACTAAACATTCAAAAGCAGCATCTTTATTTTCATAAGCTTGATGGTTAGCCTTATTTCCAAAACGTCTTACTATATCAAACAAATCAGGTATAGCTTGATTTATTTTTGCATTTCTTAAAAGTTTAATCTTATCATCTTGAGTTGCAAACCTATCAACTTCAATTTTTAATACAGCTAAAATATAATCTATTATCTGCTCACCAAACATACGCATTTTTAGCATTGTGGCATTATTATCCGTATGAAAATATTTTTCTGCTTGTATCCCTAACTTAGCTAGTGTTGTCCACTTTTTATTTAAAAATTCAAAATTAGACATTTTTACTCCCCTTTCAGTTTCCACATAGTTCAATTATACATTAATTACATAAACATTTGTATATAGTGAATCAATTTTGGAATACCTTAACAACATATCTATTTAATGTGAATATACTTATAAATATTCCTCACCTTAACTTACACTTTAAATTATTTACAATTGGAGGTTCAAATAATCAAATGTATATTATTAAGTTAATGATGTTGGGCGTAGCCTATTATAGATTTAAAAAGACTCACGATGCGATTTTTGCATAGTAAGCCTTTTTTTAATTTCCAATTTCATTTTTTATGAAGCAGTTTACATGAATGACTAACTTTTAACTAGTTACATGAATGCAAATTGGACCATATGACTTTTGATTCTTAATGTGGAAAAATTATTTCAGCTGCAGCCCAAAATATAATTATCAACCCAACCAAAATAGGTAAAAAATTCAACAGAGCTCTATCCTTATTTTTAACTATTGATACAATGCTAGTAAAAAAGCCCAACAATCCTAAAGCAGCAATACAAAACGTCATAATGTGAATTGCAATTTGCATTTTGAGCCAAATCAAAATGATAAAGGCAATACTTAATCCAATTGACAATTTGCCTAGAATACTTTTAGGTAGTAAATTTGTTTTCATATTCTTAATCTCCTCTCAAAAATATAAACTCTACTTAATTACAAGCTATTAGTGCATCAGGATTCAGTATATTTAAATTAAGTTTTATAAAAATATTATTACACTTTTAAAAAATTATACCATGATTTTATCATAAAATATATGAACTTATTTTTACCGCAAAAATAACCCTAAGCATATAATACCTAGAGTCATTTTTATAGAAGCAAATTTCCTTCTACTCTTTATTTACATTTTCCTTCAACTTCCCAATTCCCTTATTCCTCAAATATCTCACCAAGGAAATGCCATTTTATATGCGACAGTTATTTTCTGAATTTAAAAATTTATTTAAAAATGGTTAATATTTATACATGAACTTTATTCTGATTTATCGTCATTATGAGCATAATAACCAACCCTACTGCGATGAATATCCCTCCCGTCACATAATAATATACTAAGTAAGAGGAGTTTGTGCCGGCAATTTCAAATATGCCTTTAAGCAGACTGGCAATGGTCAGTGTAGCAATTCCTGAATTATAAGCGTTTAAAAATACCCTATAGCCATCAAATTTAGTTATATTAGATATAAGCCTTAGAATTATAAAATAAAACAGTGCACCACCTAGCATCGGATATAAAAACATCCAGGTCATTGCCGCTGAATCTACCCCATGGCTAAAAATACCATAAACCTTATCTACAACTACAGCTACTACTGATAATATCAAGTAGACCCTTATTGTTTTTCCAAGCTGTCTTTGATTATTTCTATTATTAATATCCAATATAGACAATGTCACTCACCTTTCTTTCTCCAATTTTTTTACCACTTGTAGGATTATTTACAACTTTTCCGTTAAAATACATGGTTGAAGAACCACCACCATCCAGATTATATGCTACTGTGCAACCTCTTTCCTCAAACTCCTGTGCCAGTTGTACAAGGGAAAGCCCCTCACTCTCACTGGTACGTCCATCAGATACAATTACAATATAATGAAGTGAGGAAATTTGGCCAATTGCGGTTCTTGGATTACTTGTCATGGCTTTACCTACTTCACTTGAACTGGTTACAGCAATTTTACCATCTACCACAAGACCTGGACCAAAGGATAGTACCTGCCACGCTCCCTTGGCACTTAATGAATCTAAAGTTACCTCACCTTCTTTAATAACAGATAAATTTCCTTCCTTGTCTATAACCAGTGCATCACTATCTCCACCATTAGCTGTATCTCTATATGCCACACCGTTACGCAGCACATAGCCACCACCTCTAAATCCGTAATAATCCCCGTTTATTGCAAAGATAGCATTGTTAGCCTTTGCTATATCAGAGGTTGTCTCCGTTATATTTCGACCATAAGTATTATTTGCAAAGGCTGTTTTCAGATATGATGGATCGGAAACCTGAATATCAGCAATATAGATATTCGAATCATACTTACGAATAGTTTCAATGGAAATTTTAACATTTTTATCCTCATAGGAATCGTCCGCAACAACAGCTTTAGACTGTGACGCTGTTGTCGTAGTTCCTGTTGATGACGAGCCTGAGGCTGATACCGATGTTGAACTTGAAGCTACTGATACTGTTGAAGGATTTAATGATTTCGGCAGTACAAAGGTATCCATCATTGTAAATGTACATGCCCCTACTAATAAAATAGAATAAATAGCCGCCCATCTATAGGGCCTATATAGAAATTTTTTCATTTCTGATTTCATCCTTTCTTTCATTTTTAAGATATTTTCAAAATACGTTTTTTCTTAAGAAACCATATGGTACAGAAAGCAATAATTACTAACCCTAAAATTGCATAAATAATATTTGAATAAACATCCATAAAACCTAAAATATTTTGCCAAGATTCACCAAGAATGGCTCCCGCAGATACAAGTGCTATATTCCAGATCATAGTTCCAACTGTAGTATAAATTAAAAATATATTAAACTTCATACTTACCATACCAGCTGGAATTGAAATTAAACTTCTAACTAAAGGAATCATTCTGCATAGGAATATAGCTTTATACCCATAACGAGTACACCATGAGTTAGCCTTTTGGATATCGCTTACTTTAATTCTAAGAATATGTCCAAAGCGACTAATTATTTTTTCTAATTTATTTACATTAATCATTCGGCCTATACCATAAAGCACCACAGCTCCAGCTACTGAACCACAAGTTGCAGATGTAACAACTCCGATAATTGTCATATCTGTATTTGTAGTCATAAATCCACCAAAGGTAAGAATTACTTCTGATGGTATGGGTGGAAAAACATTCTCAAGCAAAATCATTAGAAAAGTACCTAAGTACCCAAAATGCTCCATAAAATTTATAATCCATTGTTGCATATTAATATCCTCCTTTAAAAACTTTTAAATTTTTATTAAAATTTATTGAGGTTTGATTTTGTATAAAGTCCTATACATCTTTAAATCTAATATATAAATCTTTATCACCTATGACTTATTTTACAAAGGCAACCTTAAATACAGCTTAAATTTCTTATATTTCTATTCAGTTAAAGCTTTATTAATAATTGAGATATTCAAAGGGCTTCTTGCTTTGCTTACAGCTTTCTTTAAATAAATAAAAAGCCCGTTTCACTAAATGAAACAGACTTTTTAATTTTTCTTCAGAAATCAAAAAGCTCCTATAGATGTAGGAACTTTTTTAATTGTAGTTCCCAGAATTAACTGAAAACTACCGCTTTGAAAATATCTAATAGTTTAAATAGAATTAAAAATAGTAAATGACTCTGCCTCTTCATAAGGGTCTTGAATTACTGTATTCCCTTACCAGTAGGGATATTTGCCATGATATAGTTAAGAACAAAATCAAAGTCAGCCTCTTCGGCGTAGACCTGATTATGGATCATATCCTTAGAGTTCACCTTGATGACACCGCGCTTTCGGTTGGTTTTTACTGACTTTACAAGTTTGAATTTGGAATATGTAGCCTGCTTTGTGCCTGCAAGAATCCCTGTGGCCGTTCCTCCAATGTTACCAGTTACCACACCTGTCATCGCACCGATAATCCCTATTAACTTTGCCTTTTCGAATTGCTTTTGCATCTGGATATGATTGATTCCTTTTTTGTCCATCTCAAAAATAACACAATACTTCCCACCCATAAGCATGGCGTAAATATAATATGCAACAGTGGAAAGCACCAGCATCCCAATATTCATGTACAGGAATACAGGTGCAATACCTGTGAAGGCATCCAGAAGGCCATCTCCCATTTGCACTAGTAACATTAAGCCAAACATGCCAAGGAAAATATAGAAAAATATCTTCCAGATTAAAAAGAGGATTGTTGGATTTTTATATAGGCTGAATTCATAGACCCACCGCAATTTACCATCCTCCCCCAGACGAATGTTTGGTGAAGGCTTCTCTATGGATTTAGCATATGCCTCCTCCGGCCCAATAGAAGAGCTATCCTCATCGAAATCATCCCCAGTGGACTCAATTATACTCTTTTTACTTACGGCACTCCCACAGTTCTCACAGAAATTGCTGCCTTCAGACAGAATTGCACCGCAGAATTTACAGTATTTTTCCATTGACTTCACTCCTTGCTTACTAAAATATTTGTTATTATTCATTTTACAAAATCATAATTTTTATTTTAAATAAAAAAGCTCCTTTTCCAGTGTAAAATCATACTGCTTATCTTTATTCATTATTCTTATATTTATTATCCACTCAACAGCCTCTTTATCTCCAAGTTTAGCTTTTTAAATTATATCTTCCCATTAATATTTCTATTACTTTCTCATAAGCATTAAAAATGCAGCAATGTAGCACTGATAAAAATCACTAAATTACTAAATCAAATTTAGTGTGGCAAAATGGTGGCAAAAAACAAAATAACTACCCCGAAAGGTAGTATTTTAAATGCACGACCAAGCCTATAAGCCGAGTTCTGTATTAAACGGTCATCTATCTAGGCCTACTGTTACCAGTAGGCTCAAGCGATCTTACCCGGGGACGGGACGGGCAGCCCCATATGTCCCCCTATTCGATCTTGCTCCAGGTGGGGTTTACATAGCCGCAAAGTCGCCATTGCGCTGGTGAGCTCTTACCTCACCTTTCCACCCTTACCAAAGTAACCTTTGGCGGTATATCTCTGTTGCACTTTCCTTAGAGTTGCCTCCACTGGGTATTACCCAGCACCCTGCCCTACGGAGCTCGGACTTTCCTCTCCTGCAGAATCTGCAGCAGCGACCATCTGACTTACTCGCAGATATTATATTAACATACTGTAAAGAAAAAATCAAATTTATTTTTGTGGTAAATATACTATTCTTCCACAGTTATCACAATAAATTACATCTTCATTCCTATTTAATTTTTCTATAGTAATTGCTGAAAGCTTTATCTTACATCCACTACATACTCCCTTCTTCACAGAAGCTACAGCACTATTTTTAGCTTTCCTTATTGTTTTATATTCTAGTAATATTTTTTCTGGCATCTCACTTTCTAATATACCTACAGTCTTCTTACCCTCTTTAATGTTTTTATTTGCCTCCATAATTTTATTTGCAATACTCTCTTTGTATATATGAAAATTATTTTTTAAGTTAACAAGCTCCTGTCTTAATTTTTCTTTTTCTAACTTAAGTACATCTTCTTTTTCTAAAAGTTCTATAGACTTATCTTCCATTTCTTTTATTGCTATTTTATGACTTTTTATTTGTTTTTCACATTTTTCAATCATTCTTACATCACTACCATATTGGTTATACAATTTATTTTGTACATTTTTCAATTCCTCATTTTCACTATTAATTTTATTGCTAATATTTATATATTCATTCTCTATCTCTTCAATTTTTTCTTTCTTTTCTAAATACTTTGCCTTTAATCCTTCAAAATCATTTTTCATTTTATTTAGCATACCTATATGTGTATCATCTCTCACTATCTTGTTTCCATCTTCAATCCTTTTATAGTTCTCCTCTAATCTGATTAACTTTTGTATAATCTCCATATATATTCCTCCCACTTTTCACCTTGTATTTAGATAACCATTTCAAATTTTATATAAAAAAATAGAAATAAGCATAAAAACTCATTTCTATCTTAATTTATATGGATCTTTAACATTCTCTGATATTATGACATGATTATTAAAGCCCAATTCTTTTATTCTATTTTCTAATTCCTTAGCAACAACTTTAATTCCAGGCCATTCCGTTCCAAAATGTCCAGCATCAATTATCCCTATACCTTCTTCACTATAATCACTAACATAATGATATGTTGTATCTCCAGTAATTATACAGTCCGCTCCTAGTTTTTTTGCAGAAGAAAAATAATCCTGCCCACTGCCGTTTATTATAGCAATCTTCTTTATAATCATAGAATCTTCCCCTGCATATCTTATGTAAGGAAGCTCTAAAGCTGACTTTATATTACAACATAATTCTTTTAGGGTTATACTCTTATCTAGTTCAGCGATCCTACCAATGCCGCTGTTATCATCTCCTAAATCTCTATTTGATGCAAGCTCAATAGTTTTTAAGGATTTAAGTCCTAATATTTCAGTAATTATATCATTAATTCCACCTTTAACAGAATCTAAATTTGTATGACTTGAATAAACATGTATATTACTTTTTATTAACTCTATTATCTTCTTTCCAATTAAAGTTTCAGTTGTTATAGATGAAGGCTTTCTAAATAAAAGAGGATGATGAGTCAAAATAAGGTTACAGTTTTTCTTTTTAGCTTCATCAATTACACTTAAAGTACAATCTAAAGCTACTAAAATAGACGTAATCTTTTCATCTACATTTCCAACCATTAACCCGACATTATCATAACTTTCTTTTAGCTTAGTTGGAGCCATTTCCTCCATAATTTTTTTAATATCAGCAACCTTTAAAGACATAAGAGTAATTCCTCCATTTTTTTTATCTTATTCATAATTTCTTCTTTTCTTTTTTTAGCTAATTCAGTTTTATCATCAATATATTTCAATATACTTCTATATTTATTAATTTTAAATTTAACGTACTCTCCTACAAGAGGATGTTTTTTTTCTATAAGTTTCTTACTTATTTCGTAATATATACTATCTACTTTTGTTGGTTTATTATTATGCTTTATTTTAATAATTTCATAATATTTATCCTCATCAAAGCATAAATCTTCATCAATTACATCATACCCAGCTTCATATACATACTGCCTTAATACTTCTGGGTTTTGAACTGGCTGAAGTATCATAAATTTTAAGCTTTTGAATACATCCATATTTTCTTCTATTATATCTCTAATTAAATTTCCACCCATTCCAGCAATTACTACACCATCTACTTCAAAAGGCTTAATAGTATTGAGGCCGCCCCCCAATCTGCAAAATATACTATCATTTAACCCTTCCCTTTTAATATTCATTTTTGCCTTTTCTACTGGTCCTTTATTTATATCTGATGCAATAGCCTTGCTACAAGTTCCTTTTTGAATTAAATATATTGGTAAATATGCATGGTCTGTACCAACATCACAGATTGATTCACAATTGTCTACCATTTCTCCAATAGTTTTTAATCTATCACTTATATTCATTGCTTGTCTCCTATAAAAATTGAAATAATGTTTTTAATTGCATTAAGAAGAATACTATCGATATAATAAGTGATACATAAATATATCTGTTAGCACTTTTCTTATCATATTTTGCGTGAAAATGAGCTGCATAATACATACAAAATAAAATCCCCATATTTAATACACCATAAGTCATCTGCTTAAATGCAAACTGCTTACCAGTACCCATCTTTACTGCTTCAAACTTAGCATTAAAATTTATTGGCATTTCAGTTGGGAGCACTTGCTTTAAGTATAAAATAAATGGTGTTAGTGTAAATAATACAATTATTATACTTACTAGTATAAAAGGTATCATAAATTCCTTTTCTTTATGTAAGCTTACCGTCTTGTTTGGTTTATATTCCCATTCTAAGAATCTAATCTCTCTTTCTTCTAGTAAGTTTTTAAATTCTTCAATTTGCTCTGGTGAAATAGCATAATTTATTTCTGATGCTTTTAAATAAATTACTCCTTTATTCGAAGTTACAAACATCCTTGTTGTTCCTATTTTATCAACTACAAATCTTCCTAAAGCAAAATTATTTTTTCCAACTCCTGAAAGCTTAACTCCGTGCATTATATCCTTTGAAGCTTTGTAACCCTCAATACTTTCGAAAGGAATTTTTATTTTTTTTAATCCCCAAAATCCTACGATATATATATTTTCTTCATCTACCAAATATTTTAATGTAAAAGTTAAGAATAAATAATAAAATCCATATAAATTAACCAATATCAAAAATATTTTAATTAATGACAGTATTACATACAAATCTATTAATTTAGTTGCTAATACTATACCTACATTTATCAATATAGTATAAGAAAGTATAATAAAAACTCCTATACCTTTTTTGTTATTATATGCTTTCATTTTATCACCCTCTTTAAGGGTATTATATCATAAAAAAAGAGTAAAGTTAAACTTTACTCTTTTGAACCCATAATAAACCTCTAATCTAAATAATCCTTTAACTTTTTACTTCTACTTGGATGCCTTAATTTTCTTAAAGCCTTTGCTTCTATCTGCCTTATTCTTTCCCTTGTTACATTAAATTCTTTTCCAACTTCCTCCAAAGTTCTAGCTCTTCCATCATCAAGTCCAAATCTAAGTCTTAGAACTTTTTCTTCTCTTGGTGTCAATGTATCAAGAACATTTATTAACTGTTCTTTTAACATTGTAAATGCAGCTGCCTCTGCTGGTGCTGGCGCCTCATCATCTGGAATAAAATCTCCTAAATGACTATCCTCTTCCTCTCCAATAGGAGTTTCTAAAGATACAGGTTCTTGTGCTATTTTCATTATCTCTCTAACTTTATCTACGGGCATTTCCATAATCTTTGCTATTTCTTCTGGCTGTGGTTCACGCCCTAACTCTTGGAGAAGTTGCCTAGAAACCCTAATAAGCTTATTGATTGTCTCAACCATATGAACAGGTATTCTAATAGTTCTAGCTTGGTCTGCTATAGCTCTAGTAATCGCCTGTCTTATCCACCATGTTGCATAGGTACTAAACTTATAGCCTTTTCTATAATCAAACTTTTCTACAGCCTTTATTAGTCCTAAATTTCCTTCTTGAATAAGGTCAAGGAAAAGCATTCCACGACCTACATATCTTTTAGCAATACTTACAACTAACCTAAGATTTGCTTCTGCTAATTTCTTCTTAGCAGCCATATTTCCATCTTCAATCTTTTGAGCCAATTCAATCTCTTCTTCTGAAGATAAAAGAGGAACCTTACCTATTTCTTTCAAGTACATTCTAACAGGGTCATCTATAGAGATACCTTCTGGTATAGTTAAATCTAATTCTTCCTCTTCAACTTCTACCTCCCTCATATCTCCAATTATTTCTATATCCATAGATTCAAGAACATTATATACTTTTTCTATTTGTTCAGGACTTAACTCCACATTTTCTAATTCATCCATTATTTCCTTATATGTTAAGCTAGATTTTTTCTTACCTTTATCAATAAGGTTCTTTATTATCCTCATTTTTTCATTATTATCTTTTATATTGTTTCTTTTGTTATTCTCATTCTTTTTATTTTTCTCTGGCATTTGATTACCTCCTTTCGCTATTGTTCATTTGCATTATATCTTTTTGGATATTTTGGAGCTGTTTTACAAGTCTTAAGGATTCCTCAAAATAACCTTTTGCTTCATAGGCTTTAATTTTATTCATAATTTCTTTTTTCGACTCCTCTAGCTTAAATTTTTCTACTTCCTTAATATAATCATTTATTAGTTCTCTATAATTCTCCTCATCTAAAAGTTGAATTTGACAAACATTTATCCATTCTTTAGAACTCTCTACATCATCGCACTTAGCTTCTATATGCTGCTCTATATTCTCAATATGATTTTCTATATTTTCACATATCAAGCTAAATATTTTTTTATGACTATTTAATATTAAATCTTCCTTATTTAAAATATTAGTAATATATCTATAGTAGGTTATGTCTCTACACATAATTTTAAGTAAATTTCTTTCTGCTTTAACATAAGCAGGTTCTAAATATAATTTTTGTCCAAAATCCTTCTCAGTATACACATATTGTGGAGTTTTTACATTTTTTTGGCTTTTTTCTGTTAACATATCATAAATTGCTTGTTCTTTTATACCAGTTTCTTCTGATAGCTTCTTTACGTAAACATCCATTTCAATAGGATCAAGTTCTGAAATTATCCCACAAGCCTTGTTTATGTATTTTATAAGCATTTCCTTATCTTTTAAATCCATTCCATATTTAGCCATTTTAATTCTATAATCAACAAAAGGCAAGGACTTATTTATATGATCTATAAAAGCATCTTTACCATTATTTCTTATAAATTCATCCGGATCTTTACCTTGTGGTACAGTAAGTACTCTAAGATCAAATCCCTCTTTTTTTAATATTTTAAGTCCTCGTATTGTTGCACTTCTTCCTGCTAAATCCGTATCATAGGATATTATTATCTTATCAGCGTATCGCTTTAATAACTTTGCTTGTTCAGATGTAAGTGCTGTACCTAAAGAAGCCACAACATTAGTTATCCCATATTGATGCAAAGATATACAATCCATATATCCTTCAACAATAATTAATGTCCTATCCTTTAAATTTCTTAATGCAAAATTCAATCCATAAAGATTTGTTCCTTTTTTAAAAATTTCTGTTTCAGGAGAATTTAAATATTTAGGCTTTGAATTATCTAAGACTCTTCCTCCAAACCCTATTACTTTACCTTTATAATCAAAAACAGGAAATATAACCCTATCTCTAAATCTATCATATGAAGAATTATTTTTGCCTCTAATTATTAACCCTGCATTTAAAAGGTCTAGTTCAGAATACCCTTTAGATTTTAAATAATTTATAAGATTAGTCCATCCCTTAGGTGCATAACCTAAACCAAATTTTCTTATTGTGCTATTTAAAATTCCTCTACCAGTAAAGTATTCAATTACCTTTTTTTCCTTTTGAAGATTATTAAAATAATATCTAGCTGCTTCTACATTAATTTTATATAGTCTTTCACTTTTATCTCTCTGTACATTATTTGTACCTTGTAAATTCAAGTCTATATTAGCCTTATCTGCAAGATATTTTAAAGCTTCAATAAAGGGTATATTTTGGGTTTTCATAACAAATGTTATTACGTTACCTGCCTCACCACATCCAAAGCACTTATATATCTGCTTATCCTGAGAAACACTAAAGGAAGGAGTCTTCTCATTATGGAATGGACAAATCCCTACAAAATTTCTCCCAGTTCTTTTTAATTGAATACTTTCAGAAACAATATCTACTATGTCATTTTGTTCTTTTATTTTTTGAATTATTTCTTCACTTATCAATGAAGCATTACCACCTACTCATTAATTTTAGCGACAATTATATATATATATTCGACAAAAAAACATATTTTCCTTCTATAAATTTTTACCTTTTTCTCTATATAATATATTCTTTATAAAATACAAATTTCCTTCAACTTTTTTTATTTTTCATATTATATATATTTCCATTTCTTTGTAAAAAATATTCATAATTTTAATATATTACAAGTTTAGGAACATAAAGTTCATTGAATAATAATAAACAATAATCATCACTCATTCCAGATATATAATCAGTTACCCCAGTATATAATCCTTCCTTCTGTACAATTTCATAATAAAAATTTGGCATTTTCTTTGGATTTTCCAAAAAATACTTGTATACTTGTTCTAAAATAAATTTAGCCTTTTCTCTTTCTTGCTTTAATATTTCACCTTTATAAATATTGTGAAACATAAATTTTCTAAGACCAACTAAACTTTGTTCTCCTTCTCTACTTAAGGACACTACTATATTTCCATTCTCAATATTTCCAAGAGTAGTGTATATACAATCTCTAACAAGAGTATCTATTCTCCTGCCATGAGTATTCCCTAATTTCCTTAAAAATTCTTCTGGAATTTCGTCTTCACTTAATAAACCAGCTCTTATAGAATCATCTATGTCATGATTTACATAAGCAATTTTGTCACTATATCTTACAACCTGACCTTCTAGTGTATAGGCTTTTGGAGAAGTATGTGAAAAGCCACTGTGATGTAATATACCATCTAAAACCTCATGAGTCAAATTTAGACCTCTGCCTTGTTTTTCAATCTTGGTAAGAACTCTTACACTATTTTCATTATGTTTAAATCCATCTGGATTTAACTTATCTAAAACCTCTTCTCCATTATGAGCAAAGGGAACATGCCCAATATCATGTCCTAGGGATATAGCCTCAATAAGATCCTCATTAAGTCCTATCCCTCTGCCTATAGTCTTTGCAATTTGTGCCACTTCTAATGTATGTGTAAGTCTTGTTCTGTAATGATCTCCCCAAGTCTTAATATAAACCTGAGTCTTATGTTTAAGCCTTCTAAATGATTTACTATGAATAATTCTATCTCTATCCATCATAAATTCTGTTCTTATGGTATCTTTCTCTTCAAAATACTCTCTTCTCTTTGCATTAGAAGAAAAAGTGGCATGAAGATTTAATATTCTTTTTTCATTTTCTTCAATTTTTTCTCGAATATTCATTTAGAAGCTCCTTTCAAATATATTTTTTTTCACTATATAGTATTTCTATACAACAATATAAAAATCCTTTTTTATAAGTAAAATGTATATTCTAACAATTTTTATAATATGTTTATATTAAGGATTTTGTTTAAGGGGGGCCGTTATGGCTGAATCAGCTAAATTATATAACATAAATTTATTATCAGAAGAAAACGTAAAAAAGTTTGTTCTCCCATATTATGATTTAGAAGAATCTAAAGTTACTGCAATAAAATTTAAAGATACTGACAAACAAAGAGCAGTTTATAAAGTAGAACATAAAAATAAACAATACTGTCTAAAAAAGGTGTATTTTGGTAAAGAAGATTTACTATTTATATATTCTGCTATAGAATGGTTATATAGAAATAACATACATGTTCCAAGAATTCTCCCTGATAAAAAAAATGGAAGATTCATTAACTATAAAGATATGCTATTTATTCTTACCCCTTGGATTGATGGTGAAAAATGTGATTATGACTCCTATGTACATCTCCATAAAGCTTGTACTACTTTAGCCTTAATGCATAATAAATGCAATAACTTCTTACCAATAAAAGGCAGTGCAAATAGAAGTGGCTTCAATAATTTGTACGAATCTACAAATAAGCACTTCCATCAATTATTAATAAATTCTAATCTAGCTTTTAAATATGGAGACTATTTTTCAAAATTATACCTAAAAAATTTTGAAAATGGCATTTATCTCGCCAAAGAATCTATTGAAGCTTTAAGTAAAGTTAATAGAGAAAATTTAAATGTATCTCTTTGTCACATGGATTATGTTAATAAAAACCTTATTTTCGATGATAATTCCAATATATGGATTATAGACTTTGATAAATGCAGAATGGACTATACAATTCATGACTTATCCTATTATTTTAGAAGATTATTAAAAAGAGATAATACTAACTGGAATATTGATACCGCTTTAATATGTTTAGAATCTTACGAAAAAATACGTCCTTTAAATTTAGATGAATATAACTATCTGCTGGGATACCTAGCTTTTCCGCAAAGATATTGGAAACTTTCTAGAGATTACTACAAAAACATTAATAAATGTAATAAAAAAGCTTTTAGAGATATTCTTATTAAATCTTATAGTAATTTTGACTCTCAGATAAAATTCATAGGGAAATTTAAAGAATATATTAAATACAAATTTAATAATTCATCTAAAAAAAGTCACTGATAAAACTATCAGTGACTTTTTCATTTTACTTTCTTGAATTTTTAATTTCAGCCTGTGCTGCTGCAAGTCTAGCTAATGGAACTCTGAATGGTGAACATGAAACATAGTCAAGTCCTATATTATGACAGAATTCAACTGATGATGGATCTCCTCCATGTTCTCCACAAATACCAAGTTTAAGATTTTGTTTCGTTTTTCTTCCTAGAGAAGTAGCCATTTCTATAAGCTTCCCTACTCCGTTTTGATCCAATTTTTGGAATGGATCAAATTCATATATACTTCTTTCGTAATAATCATTCAAGAATTTTCCTGCATCATCTCTTGAGAAACCAAAAGTCATTTGAGTTAAATCATTAGTTCCAAATGAGAAGAAATCTGCTTCTTCAGCTATCTCATCTGCAGTTAAAGCGGCCCTAGGAATTTCTATCATAGTACCTACTTTGTATTCCATCTCTATACCTTCATTTGAAATTATTTCATCTGCAGTTTTAACTACGATGTCTTTTACATATTTTAATTCTTTTATTTCTCCAACTAATGGAATCATAATTTCTGGAACAATATTATATCCTTTTTCTTTCTTAACTACAATTGCAGCCTCAATTACAGCTCTTGTTTGCATTTCTGCAATTTCAGGATATGAAACTGTTAGACGACAACCTCTATGCCCCATCATTGGGTTAAATTCATGTAGATTCGCAATAGTTTCCTTTAACTCTTCATAGCTGATTCCCATGTCTGCAGCAAGTTCTTTAATATCTGCTTCTTCACTTGGTAAGAATTCGTGTAGTGGTGGATCTAAAAATCTTATTGTAACAGCTCTATCTTCCATAGCCTTATAGATTCCAATGAAATCCTCTCTTTGCATTGGAAGTAATTTTTCTAATGCTTTTCTTCTTTGCTCTTCGTTTTCAGAAACAATCATTTCTCTAACTGCAGGAATTCTTTCCTCATCAAAGAACATATGTTCCGTTCTGCAAAGTCCTATACCTTCTGCCCCAAATCCAACAGCTTGCTCAGCATCTCTTGGTGTATCAGCATTTGTTCTAACCTTTAATACTCTTACTTCGTCAGCCCATTTCATAAATTCTCCAAAGTATCCATTTATTTCAGGTGCTACAGTTTTTATAGAATGACCATATACATTTCCAGTACTTCCATCTAGAGATATGTAATCTCCTTCTTTATATGTCTTTCCATCAACAGTAAATTCTTTTTCTTCTTCATTTACTTTTAACACTCCACATCCAGCTACACAGCAAGTACCCATACCTCTCGCTACAACAGCAGCATGAGATGTCATTCCGCCTCTTACTGTAAGTATTCCTTCTGCAGCAACCATTCCTTCAATATCTTCTGGTGAAGTTTCAAGTCTTACTAATACTACTTTTTCACCTTTCTCATGATGTGCTTTTGCATCTTGAGCTGTAAAATAAACCTTACCACACGCAGCTCCTGGTGATGCTGGTAATCCTTTTGCTATTGGAGAAGCTTTCTTTAATTCTTCTGCATCAAAGGCTGGATGAAGTAGTGAATCTAATTGTTTAGGTTCAACCTTCATTAATGCTTCTTCCTTTGTAAGTACTCCTTCTTCAACTAAGCTAACCGCAATTTTCAAAGCCGCTGCAGCTGTTCTTTTTCCATTTCTTGTTTGCAAGAAGTATAATTTACCCTGTTCTATTGTAAATTCCATGTCCTGCATATCTTTGTAGTGACCTTCTAAACGTTGTGCTATATTCATAAATTCATCATAACATTGTGGAAGATCTTCTTGGAGTTTTGAAATTGGTTGAGGTGTTCTAATACCAGCAACTACGTCTTCCCCCTGAGCATTAATTAAATATTCTCCAAAAATTTTCTTTTCACCAGTTGCAGGATCTCTAGTAAATGCAACTCCTGTTCCAGAGTTATCACCCATATTACCAAATACCATTGATTGAACATTTACAGCAGTTCCCCAACTAGATGGTATATCATTTAATCTTCTATACACAATAGCTCTAGGATTATTCCATGAACTAAATACAGCTTTTACTGCTTCCATAAGCTGTTCTTTAGGATCTTGTGGGAATTCTGTTCCCATTTCTTTAAAATAAATTTCTTTGAATTTAGCAACTATTTCTTTTAAATCCTCAGAAGTTAATTCTGTATCGTATTCAACACCTTTTTCTTCTTTTACGCTTTCCAAAATGTTTTCAAATTTTCTTTTTTCAACACCCATTGCTACATCTGAAAACATTTGAATAAATCTTCTATATGAATCATAAGCAAATCTTTCATTTCCTGTAAGAGCTGCAAGTCCTTGTACAGCCTCATCATTTAATCCTAAGTTTAGTATAGTATCCATCATACCAGGCATAGAAACTCTTGCACCCGATCTTACTGAAACAAGAAGAGGGTTTTGTTTATCTCCAAATTTCTTACCTGTTATTTCTTCTGTTTTTATCAAAGCTTTACTTATTTGTTCAACAATACTCTCAGCTATAACTTCACTATCATCATAATATTTAGTGCAAGCTTCTGTAGTAATTGTAAATCCTTGTGGAACAGGTATTCCAAGATTAGTCATTTCTGCTAGGTTAGCTCCTTTTCCTCCTAGAAGATTTTTCATACTTGCATTACCTTCACTAAAAAGGTAAACATACTTTTTTTCCATACTAAACATCCCCTTTTCTAAATTGTCATTATCTAGATTATTATACGAGTTCCCTCGTCTATAAAGCTTATTAATCATTTTCACTCATTTTGACAAAAAGACGCGTTATATTTGTTTTTGAAAGCTTGCCTATAACTTTCATCTTATCTTCATTTCCTTCTAAAGTTTTTTCTACAACTGGAAGACTATCAACCTCACGTTCAATAATCTTTTTTGCTGCTACATAGGCTGAATCCTCTGGTTCCACATATATAATATTTGGCATTCTTGTCATAATTATACCCACCGGAACCTTATTAATATCAGTACCACCTATTGCTGTTTTTAAAAAATCTTTTCTGGATACAGCTCCAACTAAATAACTATTGTTTTCTACAAATATTGTTCCTACATCATTCAGAAATAAATTTACTATAGCATTGTATACAGTTGTTTGTTCATCCACTGTAACAGGCTTTGACATTACATCCCTAACCTTTATTTTTCTTAAATAATCATAAACTAAACTAGAAGTTGGCTTTTTAGAATAAATATATCCAACTTTAGGTCTTGCCTCTAATATTTCAGTCATAGTAAGTATAGCTAAATCTGGTCTTAAGGCAGCACGTGTAACTCCAATTTTACTTGCTAATTGTTCACTAGTTATGGGTCCATTTTTTTTTACTAATTCAATAATTTCTTTTTGTCTAGATGATAGATTAATTGTTTTCAACCTCCCTCGCGCTAATACCATTACATTATATCATGTATTTCCGAGAAATAGTATAGCACTTTTGTTTATTTGTTACTCATTATTTAAGATTATCGTTATAAATGATATGCTTTTCTTTTTTTTTCGCATATTTAATATGTTTTTTACTTTTTAATTCTATTTATGTTAATTTTATCCATATTATGTATCAGTTATAGAAAATCTCTTATATTTAAAAATAAAAACGACAGTATTATCTGCCGTCATTATTCTTTTCTTTATCTTCATCAATTTCTTCAAAAGTTACAGTATATTGATATACATTCTCATCTTCTTTTTTATCATTTTTGTTATCAAATTTTTCCTTCATCTCCGATGTAAAATCATCAACTTTTTCTTTTACATCTTGTGCTTTATCCTTAATAATTTTATTTACTACTTCTACAGAACCATCACTTTTAACTATTTCAATAGTCAGTTTTGTGAAAACTGCTGTTAACGCACCTATAATTGCAAGAAATGGAACATAAAGCGCAACTATTCCTGCTGCAATCCCAGCATTAACTGGTATATCTGTAACTACTTTTGTATCTTTTTTTATTATTATTCTATTAACATTACCTTTTTTAATAATATCCTTTAACCATTTTATAAACTCTTCTTTGCTGGTATATATTTCCTCTTTTATATTATACTTGTTTTTATCTTTTTCTTCAATATAAATTAAAGCATCAACTACATTACCATTGCACACTTCTAAAGCTTCTTTTGCCTCTGTATAAGTTACACCAGTTCTCTCTCTAATAATATCAATTTTTTCTAAAGATATATCACTCATTATATTCACTCCCTTTTAAGTAATTAAAAATCTGTAAGCTTTTTGGTTTTCTTGTATAACTATGAGAAATAAATATATCCAGTATTTTATATATCTCCTTCTTGATTTCATCTGATACTGAAATTCTATTTATATTCTCTATAGGTGTCTTACTTAAAAATCTTAACACATTATAAGCTGGATAGCTTATAACCATACCATTAACCCTATTACATTCAGTGCAAATACCTCCATGATATTGAAAGCTAATGTAATTACAAGTTGTTACTCTTTTTCCGCATATACAGCACCTGTCAAAATTAAATCTATATCCTGTAGCATCTAAAAGTTTTATTTCAAAGCATCTTGTTAAATTCTCAATATCAACCGCTTTACTTTTTAAAAGATAAAATGCTTTTATAAAATCTTTAAAAAGTTCCCTATTACTTTCTTCATCATTAAGTGCAATCAATATTAGTTCACAAAAATATGATCCATAAGTTATTGAGTCAATATCTTTAAGTATACTTTGAAAGGAATCTATTATTTCAACTTCATTTATTGTGTATATGCTTTTCCCTCTGTAAAGAACATACTCACCAAAGCAAAAGGATTGAGTCGTGGCCATAAATTTACTTTTACCTTTTTTAGCTCCTCTAGCTATTGCTGAAATTTTGCCTAATTTTTCACTAAAAATCCATATAAGCTTATCATTTTCTTTATAATCTTGAGTTTTCAATACCAACCCTCTGGTTTTAAATATCGACAGAATACCATCCCCTATTATGACAACAAACTTTTTAAATTAGCAGATTACAATTATTCTATCTACATATATTATAACCTATTTATATAAAGAAATAACAGATTTTTTTGTAAATTTTTTCTAAAATATAGCCTTTTATCTGTTCATTAAAGTTTATGTACTAACAACCTTTAAGCATTAAAATAGAATTATGTGAATAGTAAAATTGTCTACTGCACTTTTATTAAATTAATTGCTTCTTATTCCTTATATCCTAGCTCTTTTAGCATAAACTTGCTATCTCTCCACTCTTTTTTTACCTTAATCCATATTTTAAGATTAACCTTACTTCCAAGAAATTTTTCCATATCTTGTCTTGCATAGGTGGAAATTCTCTTAAGCATTTGTCCCCCTTTACCTATAATTATACCTTTATGAGTATCTTTTTCACAAAGAAGATTTGCATCAATATGATATGTTCCATTATCATTTTTTTTCATGGATAATATCTCAACCGCAATCCCATGTGGTACTTCTTCTGATAATAACTTTAATGCTTTCTCTCTTATAATTTCAGATATTACAAATCTCTCCTGTTGGTCAGTAATCATATCCTCTGGATAATATTTAGGTCCTTCTGGAATATATTTAATCATTAACTGCTGTAAAGTATCTATATTTTTATCTCTCTTAGCAGAAATAGGTATTATCTCGTCAAAATTCATAAAAGAAGAGTACTTTTGTAAGGTACTTGCAACTAATTCTGAAGGATTTTCATCAATTTTATTTACCACTAAAAAAACAGCTTTTTTGCTATTTTTCAATCCTTCTAGTATGAATTCATCTCCTTTACCAATTTCTTCTTGGGGCGTTGTCATAAATATAACTAAATCTACTTCTTTAACTGAATCTTCAGCAATTTTCACCATATATTCTCCTAGTTTATGTCTAGGTTTATGGATTCCTGGAGTATCAACAAATATTAGCTGGTAATCCTCCTTTGTTAAAACTGCTCTTATATTATTTCTTGTAGTTTGTGGTTTACATGATACAATAGATAATTTTTCTCCTACTATTCTATTTGTAAGAGTAGACTTACCTACATTAGGTCTTCCTATAATTGTTATAAATCCTGATTTAAACATAAAGCCTCCTTATTTTGCTATATCTTTTTTCATATATGTTACTGAAAATTCTTCTGTGAAATCTAAAACTTTCTAAAATAATTATATATTCCTTAACTTTTCCTCTATAGTATTAATTTTCAGTATATAGATTATATCATGTCTTATTTATATTTGAAAATCTTTTAACCAAAAGTCCTAAAAATTAATAAAGTTAGTAAAAAGCCAAATACTCCTCCAGCAACCACCTCAAGAATTGAATGCACCTCTGAATCTACTCTGCTTTGTGCAACTATTAAGGCCATAATATAACTTAGAACAATAATTACCGGTGCTTCTGTAAGTAGAGCTATTATTGTAGCAATAGAAAAACCTATAGCACTATGCCCACTTGGCATTCCACCTTTTAAAGGAGTGCCTTCTCCAAAAATAGCTTTTACAATAACTGTAACTAAAGATACAATAACTAAACTCAAAAAAACCATATATGGATTTGAATTCTTAATTTTACTTATTACAACCAAGGTAAATGGTGTTACTCTATCCCAAAATATTATATATCCAACTAATACAGCATTGATTGCCGAAACTAAAACAGCACCCGCTGCAACATTTTTAGCAATTTTAGCTAACGGATGATAATAATTAGTTGTAGCATCAATTGTACATTCTATAGCAGTATTAAGCATTTCACATACCAAAACCATAGTTATTGTTATTGTAATAGTTAGTAACTCTATTTTACTCAAATCATAAAAAAAACATACACTTAGAACAAGTAAAGTTGCCACCATATGTATTCTCATGTTTCTCTGAGTTCTTACCGTATATATCATTCCCTCAATAGCATAGTTAAAGCTATCAATAAGTTTTTTAACCTTTTTAATAAAAATCACCCCCTCAATATAAAACATTGACATGCAGATTTTATACTACTGCATGTCATTTACATTAAACAATTAGATTATCTAGTAATATTGAACTCTTCTAAAATCTCTTCCTCTCTCTTTCTCATTTTTATTTTATCATCATCCTCCATATGATCATATCCTAACAGATGAAGAACGGAATGAATAGTAAGATAGCATACTTCCCTTTCAAAGGAATGATTATATTCATCACTTTGCTCTGCTGCTCTTTCCAAGGATAAAACTATGTCACCTAATACAAGTTTACCCTCATTCAAATCTACATCAGTAAACTTATGATGTTTATATACCTCCTTATAAACTTGCCCTTTAGGATAATCTAGCATTGGAAATGATAAAACATCTGTAACTTTATCAAAGTTTCTTTGTTCTTTGTTTATCTCTCTTATTTTCTCATTATCTATAAAAATTACACTTACCTCAATAGGAACATCAACTTCTTCTTTATTCAAAGCATATTTTATTATTTCCTCAACCCTATAAATTATTTGTTTTTCAATCTTAATTTTATTTTGTCTATTATCTATATAGATCATCTACTAATCTCCTTCTGTTCTTTTGTGTTCATTTTTTCTGATGGGTATTCAATTCTCTGATGATATATTGCTGATAAAGCTTTTAGGAATGCCATTCTTATTTTATTCAAATCTTTAAGAGTCAAATCACAATTATCCAATTGACCTTCATTAAGTCTTGCTTTTATTATGTTATTTACCATCTCTTCTATTTTACCCTTTGTTGGATCACTTATAGACCTTACTGCTGCCTCAACACTATCTGCAAGCATTAAAATAGCTATTTCCTTACTCTCAGGTATTGGTCCAGGATATTTAAAGTCATCTTCCTTTATTTCTTCAGGTTTTTCACTTGTATTCTTTGCAGTTACATAAAAATATTTTACAAGGGATGTTCCATGATGCTGTTCAATAGCATCTCTAATAATCCTAGGAAGCTTATATTCTTTTGCTATTTCGATTCCATCCTTTATATGTGATGTAATTATTAAGGTACTTAAATTTGGATTAATTTTATCATGAGGATTATCTTTTCCCATTTGATTTTCCTTAAAAAACATAGGCCTTTTGACTTTTCCTATATCATGATAGTAAGCAGAAACTCTAGCGAGTACCGGATTTCCTCCAACCTGTTCTGCTGCAACCTCAGCTAAATTAGCCACTAGTATGCTATGGTGATATGTACCTGGTGCTTCTAAAAGCAGCATTTTTTGTACTGGATGGTTTGGATTAGATAGTTCTAAAAGTTTTATAGTTGTAACAATATCAAAAGTACTTTCGAAAATTGGTAGAAATCCAATAGTTAATACTGCTGCTGCAATACTAGCTATAAATGAAAATCCCGTTTTTTTCATTACCTCAAAAATATTATTACTTAGTAAAAACCCAACTGTAAAAGTTAAAACTATATTCATAGCACCTATAAATAATGAAGCATATAAAATATCATTTCTCTGCTGTAGCTTTTTTAAAGCTATTGCTCCCAATATACTATTCAATATAGCTAATAAAGTTATCTCTATATTAAATTGAACAACTGCACTTATTAAAATACAGTTAATTATATTCATATTCAACGATATCTTGTGATTTATTAAAAGAGTAAACAACATAGGCACACAGGCAAGAGGTATCAAAAATGGGTACACCACATTGAAGGTTCTTGCAAACAATACTGATAAACAAGTAAGTATACTTATTAAAGTTAGTTTGCTAATATCATTATAAAGTTCTCTATAATATTTATATAAGTAAAACCATTGTATAAACAATACAAGAAGTGCCAATACAATTATTGTAATATAAATATATTTGTTATCTTCATTATCTAATAATCCTAAATCTTTTAAAATTATTAAATCTCTTGCAGTTACAGGTTCTCCTTCTTTAATTACTATCTGACCTTTTTTAATCATAATTGGCTGTACTGTTTTCCTTGCTTCTGCTTTTAACTGATTAGTTTTCTCTTCATCACAGAAAAAATTAGGTTTTATTTGAGAATATCCAATACTTTTTCCTAATTCTCTTAAAACTTTTGGTAGCTTTGCAGCATTAAATTTAACATCAATAGCATCTTGGGCCTTCTTTATATCCTCTTCACTATCTTCCCTAATATCATAATCCAGTACCTTATCCATAATATCTATTACATTTTTCTTAAGAAGTACCAACTGTTCTTTATTTAGCGAAACAAGAGTTTTTATATCTTCTTCAGATAAATTCATGTTAAATTGCTTTTTTAAAACTTCTATCTTTGCACCCTCATCTAACTCTGTTTCTAGAGACTTAGTAAGTTGAAAAAACAAATTATTAATTTCCTCTAAAGTATCTTTTTTTATTTCCAAATTTTTATTATACTGCTCTCCTACAGACTCCTCAGCTTGTAATTCCTTTTCTTTAGTTTTTAATATATCCTTAACTTCTCTAGACGCTTTGATATCAAACTTAGCAATATCCCCTTCATGTAGATTGTATTTTTTAGTTACTAAAGATGTTATTAAAATACCTACTATAAAAACAAAAGTAAGCAAGAAAATTATTGTTCTTTTAGCTTTTTTATTATCTAATATGCTTTTAAGTTTATCCATATTTAATCACGTCCCCTAGTTTTTATTACTACGTTATCTTAAGTGGCATTATTATCATTTTCCATCTCTCTTGTCTGAGTTTCAGCTATATTCTCTTCTACTACTAGTACAACTCTTACACTATACTTTTGACCTACTTGATTAACATCAACTATCTTATCTACTATTTTAACAGATTTATCTAACTTTACAATTATTTCAGAAAAAAGTTCTTGTGCAGTGTCTTTTATTACATAATCTTTATCTAATACTTTTATCTTTTCATCTACTTCATAATAAACCTCTTGCTTTATTAAGGATTTATCTATTACTATTTTATCATAATTTTTAAAATTATTTTTTATTTTTTTTAGGTGAATATTTTTCCCAAATATATTTAAATACACACTTGTTTGTTTTTTTCCCGTTCTCACTCTTTCGATTTCTTTATTTGAAACTTCCTTAACTTTTTCATAAAAAGTCTTAGCAATTACATCTGCTTCTGCATGCACTGGATATAAGCTATCTTCCTTTCCCTGCTCTCCTTTTACAAGCATATCTCCTTTTTTAACTATATCACCTTTTTTTATAACTGATGTTCCACCTTTTGAGTAAACTCTAACAATCTCCCCATCTTTTTTTGCCACTATATCACAAGGTGAGTCGTCAACTTCAATTTTAGGCGGCTCTTGTCTTTCTGCGATATTTATTTTTAATCTAGCTCCCTGTACTCTAGCTCTTGCCCACATTATATCTTCATTATCCTTAACAATTTTCTCTTCTAGCTCATAAACATCAATTTTTCTTTTATTAATACCTGGAACAATTCCAGAAGTTTTTAACTGGTTTCTAAGTTCAAATGGTGTAATGTTCTTCTCTGTAGTTATATCTATAAACCATATATAAGTTGATAAAAAATAAATCATTCCAGCAAATATTACTATGCCTCCCACTAAAGTTTTTCTTTTTCTAGTTTTAATCATAAAAAAAGATATACCTTTTCTATTAATTATCCTTATTTTTGTATTTGTTCTCTTAGAAATATCTTGTACCATATCATAATCCTTAAGATTTATATCCATAGCTACAGTAGTAATATTTATTTTTTTTATATTTTTTACATATACATTATTTTTCCATAATAAATTTATAAATTTCTCTGGCATAATAGAATGAATTTCTATCCTTATAATTCCTTTTTTATATTTATCAAAGTTAAATTTATTCATAGGCTAATCCCCTCATAAGTTACACCTTTAAATTTTCCACCTATAATTACAGTACTTCCTCCAATAAACAATATTTCAAGTCTTTCTCCATTGATTGATATTACTCCTACATTAGAATTTATTTTTATTTCTTTTTCTTCAAATATTATTATTCCTTTATGATTTTCAATGATTATTTCATTATCTCCTGTTATTGTTATTTTTGGTATATCCAAAATAACATCTCTCGGAAGATCAAGCTTTTCAGCTACATTCTCCTTAGTCCTATCTAATTTTCCACTCAATTTTTATCTCCTAATAATTGCTTTCATACTAATTTATGAAGTTTATTTTTAATAAATTACTAAAATTAAGCCAAAATAAAAGAACCAGTTAATTAACTGGTTCTTAAGTTAAGTCTAAAAGACTGTAATTTTAATTTTATATTATACTATCTGCCCCGTTTGTTTTCATCAACCTACTGACGAACTATTTCAGCAATTTCATCTTCGGTCAACTGCTTAGGAAGGTACTCTAATAAAATCTCTAACACTACTCTAGTTTGTTTATTTGCTTAAACAAACTTTAAGAGACATACTTGAGGTACCTTCTTTCTATTTATTCAATTTATACTATCTAACTTTTGTCTTTCTTCTTCTTGCAGCTTCTGATTTTTTCTTTCTCTTAACGCTTGGCTTTTCGTAATGTTCTCTCTTTCTTACTTCAGATAAAACACCTGCTTTAGCGCAAGATCTTTTAAATCTCTTTAAAGCACTCTCTAAAGTTTCATTTTCTCTAATTTTAATTTCTGACACCGATTATCCCTCCCTCCCTAGCAGTATTCAAACCTAAGTTGTTTGCAGTTGCTGAGGGCAAAATAGCACATTGGTAATTATACAATATTATTTTACAAGCTGTCAACTGTTTTCATAATTTAGACTAAATTTCTCCAAAATTTAACCTGGTGGCCATGAGAGATTTCTTCTACCTAATATATGAAAATGAATATGAGGAACCTCTTGTCCTCCATCTTTTCCACAATTCATGACAATTCTATACCCACTTTCATCTATATTTAATTTTTTTGCAATATCTCTGCTTACAGTGAAAATGTGCGATATTATATTAGAATCCTCATCTTCCAACTCATTTAAACTTTTAATATGTTTTTTAGGTATCACGAGAACATGAACCGGTGCTGCTGGATTAATATCCTCAAAGCTCAATATCATATCATCCTCATAAATCTTTTTAGCTGGTATATCACCTTTTATTATTTTGCAAAATATGCACTCTTCCATGCTTCTCACCTCCTTACCAATATTAACTATTCAACAAAGACATAGTAATGTCCTTCTAAAATAATAATATTTTTTATATTTTATTTTAATTTATTCAATTAAACCAATTGTATGTTCCTCTTTCACTTCAACAAGTAATGTATTTATAATTTTTTCCTTAACATTTTTCTTTGCTTTAGATAAAACTTTTATATAGTTAGTGGTATATCCCTCATACATATCAATGCCTTCACTTGTTTTTTGCTCATACAAAACTTTCATTTTTCTTCCAATATATCTACCCATAAACTCTTTTTCATTTTCTTCATTAAGCTTTATAAGCATCTTACTTCTAATTTCTTTTAAAGTACCATCCACTTGATTTTTCATGGAAGCAGCTTTAGTTCCTGTTCTTGGACTATACTTAAATATGTGCATTTTAGCTAACTTTATTTCTTTTAAAAACTCATATGTTTTATTAAACTCTTCCTCTGTCTCTCCTGGAAATCCAACAATTATATCAGTAGTTATAGATACATCCTCAATATTATCTCTAAGATTATTCACTATAGTTTTATATTGTTCTACACTATATTTTCTATTCATTCTTTTTAATGTTTCGTCACATCCACTTTGAAGGGAAAGATGGAAGTGAGGACATAACTTTTTCAATTTCCCTATCTCTTTTATAATATGATAATTAAAAAATTCAGGTCCAATAGATCCTATTCTAACTCTTTCTATCCCATCAATCTTATCTATTTCTTGTAAAATTGCAAGAAGATTACAATTTCCCTCTAAATCAACTCCATAGGAAGAGATATCAATACCGGATAAGATTATTTCTTTAAATCCATGAGCTGCAAGCTCTTTAACCTCACTTATAACTCTTTCTGGCTTCTTACTACATACAGCTCCTCTTGCAAAAGGAATTAAACAATATGAGCAAAAGTTATTACATCCATCTTGAATTTTTAAAAAAGCTCTAGTCTTATCCTGATATTCTTCTATTCTTAAATCCTCAAAAACTTTGTTTTTAAGAACATCGTTTACTTCAACTATCTGTTTCTTTTCTTCTCTAGCTCTATTTACCCAATATACAATTTCTCCTTTATTTCTTGTTCCAAGTATGACATCTACATCTCCAATCTCCGATACCTTTTCTGGAGCAATTTGAGTATAACATCCTACAGCTGCAATTACTGCTTTATCATTTAATCTTCTTGCTCTAGATATCATCTGACGTGATTTTTTATCACTCATATTTGTAACAGTACATGTATTTACTACATATACATCTGCTATATCACTAAAAGATACAACTTCATACCCGCTTTTTATGAATTTTTCAGCCATGGCTTCAGATTCATATTGATTTACTCTGCAGCCCAATGTAGTAAAGGCAACTTTCATTAAATTCTTCCTCCTAAATCTCCTAGTTCATACATAAGTAAACTAATGCATGTAAACCCAGCCGTTTCAGTTCTAAGTATTCTGGGTCCCAATGTAATTATATGTGCACCAATTTCTTTTAACTGAGCTATTTCCTCTTCTTCAAATCCACCCTCCGGACCAATTACTACAGCTACTTTTTTTACATCTATATTCAAATTCTTAATCATAGCTTTAACACCATAATTATCTGCATTTTCATAAGGTACAACAATTAGATCCATTTCTTGTAATTGATTTATACTCTCACTAAAATCAATAGTATCATTTACAATAGGTATAAGACTCCTCTTACTTTGCTTGCACGCCTCAAAAGCAATCCTACTCCATCTTTCTATCTTTTTATTATCCCGTCTTATTTCTCCCATAGAAGATAATACCCTTGAAGTTATTACAGGAGTTATCTCCTTTACACCAAGTTCTGTGCATTTTTGAGCAATTAAGTCCATCTTACTTCCTTTTGGAAATCCTTGATAAAGATAAATATCAATAGGACTTTCATTATTCATTTCAAGTTCTTCTAAAATTTCTACTTCTACTTTAACCTTATTTATAGATTGTATTCTTCCTAAATATTCTTTCCCATTACAGTTATTAATATTTACTTTTTCTCCCTCTTTAAGTCTGAGAACCTTATAAATATGCTTAACATCTTCACCCTCAATTATTACATTATTACCAAATATCCTATCTTCTGATACAAAAAACTTATGCATAGTTAACTCTCCTTTTTCTATGCTTTTGCTATTATGCAGCACCATTCTCCATCTGTATTAATTTTCTCAATTTTAAAACCACATTCTTCAAGTTTTTTACTTACATCATCTTTTCTATCTAATATTATTCCTGAGGATATAAAATATCCTCCATCCATAATAAATTTCTTAACATCATCTGCTAATATTTTAATAATATCAGCTAGTATATTAGCTACTACAATATTAGCTTTACCTTCTACTACATCCATTAAATTACCATATAATATCTGAATATTTTCTATATTATTATAACTAACATTCTCCTTTGCTGAAGCTACAGCTACTGGATCAAGATCTACTCCAACTACTTGCTTTGCTTTTAATTTTGCCGCTGCAATTGCAAGAATACCAGAACCTGTACCTATATCAAAAACATTAGAATCTTCTTTTACATATTCTTCAAGAGCTTTAACACATAATCTAGTAGTTTCGTGAGTTCCAGTGCCAAAAGCCATACCAGGATCAAGTTCTATTACTATTTCTTCTGCATTAGGTTTATATTCTTCCCAAATAGGTTTAACAACTATTTTTTCTCCTACTTTTGTAGGCTTATAATATTTCTTCCAATTGTTTTCCCATTCTTCTTCATTGACTTTTTTTACAGTAACCAGGCCTTCACCTTTATTAAATCCAAACTTTTCTAAATTACTAATACTTTCTTTTATATATTCTACATATTCATTAAATTTATCATCTTCCTTATAGTATGCTTTTATTATTGCTCCTTCTTTAACATCTATTATTGTTTCATCAAACCAATCAAATTTTCCTGGATTTTCTTTTTTGAACTTAATGTCTTGTGAATCTAAAATAGCAACTCCTTGTATTCCTGTGTTATATAATATTCCTGTTACAGCCTCTGCCGCCTCACAGCTAGTAATTATCTCTACCTCTAACCAATCCTTATCCATAACTTAATAGCACTCCTTCTTTACTAAATATTCTTTAGCTTACAACTCATTTCATTATAATCTATATAACCTTGTACTGTAAACTTTAAAAAACTTGTTTCTCCCACTAAAGAGAGAAACAAGTTTTTTTACTTAAAACTATCCTTTATTTTATCCACAAAAGACTTTTTATGAATATCATCCATTTTCTCACCACTTGCTTCCATAAATGCCAATAAAGCTTCTTTTTGCTTTTCATTTAGGACTTTCGGTATATCTACTATAATCTTAACATACTCGTCCCCTCTACCATGACCATTAACTCTTGGAACACCTTTACCTTTTAGCCTAAAGACAGTTCCAGATTGAGTTCCTGCTGGGACTTTGTATTTAACATCACCATCTATTGTAGGAACCTTAAGTTCTGTTCCCAAAGATGCTTTTCCAAAACTAATATGCTCTTCTATATATATATCAAAGCCTTTTCTATTAAATACTTTATGTGGTGAAACCCTGAGATTAATATATAAATCTCCTGAGGGGCCTCCATTTTTTCCTGGTTCCCCTTGCCCTCTAAGAGGTAATACATTTCCAGTATCCACTCCCGCTGGTATTTTTATTTTTACTTTTTTATTTTTCCTAACAGTACCTTTTCCATGACAATGTGAACATGGATCAGTTATAACTTTGCCTGTTCCATTACATTTATCACAAGTAGCAGTGCTTACAAAACTTCCAAGAGGAGTATTCCTTTGATATCTTACTTGACCTGTACCACCACAATTATCACAGGTTTTCGGATTAGAACCTGGCTTGGAACCAGTACCATTACAAGCATCACAATTTTCATTCTTGGAAATTGATATCTCTTTCTCTATTCCAAAAACAGCTTCTTCAAAGGTTAAGTTTAGAGTATATTCAAGATCAGCTCCTCTTTCAGGTCCATTTCTTCTTTTTCTAGATGAAAATCCACCACCAAAAAACGAATCAAAAATATCTTCAAATCCACCCATACCTGAGAAATCAAAACCACCAGCGCCACCAAATCCACCATTGAAGTCAGTAGTACCAAATTGATCATATTGGGATTTCTTTTGTGGATCTGATAATACTTGATAAGCTTCATTTATGTCCTTAAATTTCTCTTCTGCCTCTTTATTGTCAGGATTTCTATCTGGATGGTATTTCATTGCAAGTTTTCTATATGCTTTTTTTATTTCATCGTCACTAGCACCCTTTGATATTCCTAGAATATCGTAGTAGTCTTTATTTGCCATCCCTATTTTTTCACCACCTAATGTTTATTCTTTTAGAGAAATACACTATATCTTAAATTACCAAAATTAAGGGAAGGGTAATTACCCATCCCTTAAATGGTACAACTATTTTATTATATACAAATTATTTATCATCTTCAACCTTGAAATCAGCATCTACTACATTATCATCATTTGCATTTTCTGCATGTGCATCAGCTCCACCCATATTTCCCATATCTGGTCCTGCTTGAGCTCCTTCTTGTTGATATAATTTTGAAGATACAGCATAGAATGCTTGAGTTAATTCTTCAGTAGCTTTTTTAATAGCCTCTATATCTTCCCCATCTTTTACTTTCTTTAATTCTTCTAATTTATCTTCAATAGCTTTCTTATCTTCTGCTGAAACTTTATCTCCAAGATCCTTTAATGTTTTTTCTGTTTGGTAAGCAACAGAATCAGCATTATTTTTAGCATCTACAGCTTCTTTTCTTTGTTCATCTTCTGCTGAAAATTTTTCTGCTTCTTTAACAGCCTTATCTATTTCTTCATCGCTTAGGTTAGTAGAAGCTGTAATGGTAATATTAGCTTCTTTACCTGTTCCCTTATCCTTTGCTGAAACATTTAATATACCATTAGCATCTATATCAAAAGTTACTTCAATTTGAGGTATTCCTCTTGGTGCTGGTGGTATATCACTTAATTGGAATCTTCCAAGAGTCTTATTTCCAGCGGCCATTTTTCTTTCACCTTGAACTATATGAATTTCAACTGAAGTTTGATTATCTGCAGCTGTTGAGAATATTTGACTTTTTCTTGCTGGTATTGTTGTATTTCTTTCTATTAATGGAGTAGCTACTCCTCCCATTGTTTCTATTCCAAGTGTTAGTGGTGTTACATCTAGAAGTAAGATATCTTTAACTTCTCCAGTTAATACTCCTGCTTGGATTGCTGCACCCATAGCAACACATTCATCTGGATTAACACCCTTAGTTGGTTCTTGTCCTGTAAATTTCTTAACAGCTTCTTGAACTGCTGGAATTCTTGTTGAACCACCAACTAATACAACTTTATCAATTTCATTTATTGACATATCTGCATCACTTAATGCTTTTCTCATTGGTTCTATTGTAGCTTCTACTAAATCATGAGTTAATTCATCAAATTTAGCTCTTGTTAAGTTCATATCAATATGTTTTGGACCAGTTGCATCAGCTGTTATAAATGGCAAGTTAATATTAGTTGTTGTTGATGATGACAATTCTATTTTAGCTTTTTCTGCTGCTTCTTTTAATCTTTGAAGCGCCATCTTGTCATTTCTTAAATCTATTCCATTTTCAGCTTTAAAAGTTTCAGCTATATAATCCATTACCTTTTGATCAAAATCATCTCCACCCAAAGAAGTGTTTCCGTTTGTAGCTTTAACTTCAAATACTCCATCTCCAAGTTCTAGGATAGATACGTCAAAAGTACCACCACCTAAATCATATACAAAAATCTTTTGAGTAGTATCCATTTTATCAAGTCCATAAGCAAGAGAAGCAGCTGTTGGTTCGTTTATTATTCTTTTTACATCAAGTCCTGCTATTTTACCAGCATTTTTAGTAGCCTGTCTTTCACTGTCATTAAAATATGCTGGAACTGTTATAACTGCTTCAGTTACAGTTTCACCTAAATAAGCTTCTGCATCAGCTTTTAATTTTTGAAGTATCATTGCTGATATTTCTTCTGGTGAGTATTTTTTTCCTTCTATATCTACTCTATACTCAGTTCCCATATGTCTTTTTATCGAAATTATAGTCTTATCTGGATTTGTAATTGCTTGTCTTTTTGCAACTTGACCAACAAGTCTTTCCCCATCACCTTTAAATGCCACTACTGATGGTGTAGTTCTAGCACCTTCCGCATTTGCTATAACAGTTGGAGTTCCCCCTTCCATAACTGCTACACAAGAGTTAGTTGTTCCTAAGTCTATTCCTATAATTTTTCCCATTTTGTTTACCTCCCATATTATAAGTAATTTACAATTTAAGTTATTAGTATTAAGTTAATTAGCTACCTTAACTAAACTATGTCTTAAAACTTTATCTCCTCTTTTAAATCCTTTTTGAAAAACTTCTACAATTTCATTATTTCCAAAGTTATCATCTTCCACATGCATTATAGCATTGTGGTAATTTGGATCAAATTCACTTTCAGCAGCAATTTCTTCAACATCAAGTTTGCCTAAAGAATCCATAAATTGCTTAATTACAGCTTCAATTCCTTTCTTAAGATCCTCTGCATTCCCTTCTACTTTAATAGCTCTTTCTAAATTATCCAATACAGGAAACATATTTTTAAGTACATCTTCACAAGCATCAGTATAAATAGCTTTCTTCTCTTTTTCTGTTCTCTTTCTGAAATTTTCATATTCTGCATTCATTCTTAAAAATCTATCTTTTAAAGCACTTAACTCATTCTCAAGTTTTTTATTTTCATCACTTAATACTTTATTCTTACTTTTCAAATCCTCATTTTCTTCATTAAACTTGTTTCTTTTTTCTTCATCCTCTGTTTGTTCACTAACTGTTTCACCTGTCACTTTTTCATTACCATTAAGTTCTAATTCATCTTCTAAAACTTCTTCTAATTTTTCATTATTATTTTCCATGTTTTTCATCAACTCACCTCTATCAGTCATCAATATAAATTTGTCCCATGCTATCATTTAGTGATTTCACAAATTGAGTAAGCACAGAAATAACCTTAGAATAATGCATTCTTGTAGGACCTATAACACCTATAGTTCCTACAGGGTTTCCACCTAAACTGTAAACTGCAGATACTATACTGCAATTTTTAGCATCTTCAATAGAATTCTCTCTACCTATGCTTATTGAAATTATGTCATTATCACTATTAATCGCAGGTAAATTTTTATTAAATAATTGCCCAATTACTTCTTTATTATCCAATAAAGCTAAGAACTGTTTGGCCTTTTCCAAATCATTATATTCTGCATAATTAAATATATTAGCTGTTCCTTCGCAATAAATTTCACTATCATCAGCTTTACTTAAAGCTTCATAAAGTGCAGAAATAATTCCATCAAAAATACTCTCATAGCCCTTTAATTCATACTTTAAATCATTTATTACTTTTAAATTAATATCTTGAATTGTCAAACTAACAAGTTTAGCATTCAAAACATTAGAAAGCTTTTGTAGAGAGGAGCTATCAATATTTTGATTAACTCTTATAACTTTGTTACTTATCATACCATCTTGGGTGATTATTACTGCAAGAATATTATTCTTATCTATACTCATTAGCTGAATCAGCCTAATAGAACTAGTTCTTACAGATGGTGTTTTAACTACACAAGTAAGCTTAGTAAGTTCTGAAAGCAGTACTGTGGCTTTCTTTACTATTTTATCTACCTCATATAAAGCTTCATTTATAAGTTCTGCTTTTATTTTAAGTTCTTCTTCTGGAGTTAGTCTTTGTAATTGAATAAGCTTATCAACATACAATCTATAGCCTTTGTCTGAAGGTTTTCTTCCTGAAGAAGTATGCAGTTGTTCAATAAATCCCATTTCTTCCAAATCTGACATTTCATTTCTTATAGTTGCTGAACTAATACCTAAATCATACTTTTTAGCAATTGTCCTTGATCCTACAGGCTCTCCAGTATAGATGTAATCACAGATAATAGCCTCAAGTATTTTAATTTTTCTTTCATCCATGTTAAAATTCATATTTACTGAATCACCTCTTTTATTAGCACTCAGTCTTGTTGAGTGCTAATCACTACGTCTTTAAATTATCACTCCAGAATTTTTTTGTCAACTTTGCGTTATTTGCATAATTTATTTCTTTGGTTTAATTAGCTGAAAATAATTGTATTTTTCTTTAAAATACTCTTTTTTTTTCATGTTTATACTTACACTTTACGAATCTAGCATAAAATCACTCATTATGCTGTTTGATACTTCAATTCCTTTGGTAGTTAAAAACAATTGACCTTCTGCTTCAATTAATAAATTTTTATTTTTATACTTTTCAATTATATCTCCATACACTTTGTATATAGAAATTTTAAACTTTTTATTAAATTTTTCTATAGATATACCTCTTATTTTTCTTAATCCCATAAATATAAATTCTTCCATATCATCTTTCATAGAATTTTTTTTCTTTTCTGCAACTGCAGAATTAGTATTATCCATCATGGTTATGTATTGATCAATTTCCGTAACATTACTATATCTGAAACCATCTATATAGGAGTGTGATGCAGCTCCAACACCTATATACTCTTCTAAATTCCAGTAAACTAAATTATGTCTGCATTCCCTATTTTCTTTTGAAAAATTTGATATTTCATATTGATAGTATTCTTTTTCCCTTAAATATTCTAAAGTATGCATATACATTTTTCTCTCTATTTCTTCAGCTGGTAACTTTAATTCATTTTTTTCATACATATCATAAAATTTTGTTCCCTCTTCTACTATCAGACTATAGCATGATAAATGTTCTGGTTGTAGTTCTGTTATTTTTTCTAAGGTCTCTTTCCATTCTTCAAAGCTTTGACTAGGAAGTCCAAACATTAAATCTACGTTAATATTATCAAATCCTAATTTTCTAGCCATAAAAAAGCTTTTTATAAAGTCATCAGATGAATGTATTCTTCCTAATCTTTTAAGATGTTTATCCTGCCATGCCTGTAATCCAATACTTAATCTATTTACTCCCATTAACTTGAATAATTTTAATTTTTCTTCATCAAAAGTGCCTGGATTACCTTCTACTGTAAACTCCAAGTCTTCACTTTTATTCAATTTATCTATACTTCTCTTTATAACATTCCATCCCTCTAAAGATAAATAGGTGGGAGTACCCCCACCTATAAATATTGTATTAATTTTTCTATCTTTTATATTATCTATCTCTTTAGAAAGGGAATTTGAATAACTAAGCATTTTATTTTCTTCACCACAATAAGATGTGAAATCACAATATAGACACTTTTGCCTACAAAATGGAATGTGTATATACAGCGAAATACCATTATTCATATTACCCAGCTCCCTTATTATCAGTTTGAAGGTTAATCAACCTTTAATATTGACATAAATGCTTCTTGTGGTACTTCTACACTACCCACTTGACGCATTCTCTTCTTACCTTCCTTTTGCTTTTCAAGAAGCTTTCTCTTTCTTGAAATATCTCCACCATAACACTTTGCAAGAACGTCTTTTCTCATAGCTTTTACAGTTTCTCTTGCAATGATTTTAGCTCCAACAGCTGCTTGAATTGGAATTTCAAACATCTGTCTAGGAATAACCTCTTTTAGTTTTTCGGCTATAGCTCTTCCCTTTTGATAAGCTTTTTCTTCAGGTACAATCATTGATAATGCATCAACAACATCTCCATTTAAAAGCATATCAAGCTTAACAAGCTTAGTACTCTGATATCCATGAAGTTCATAATCTAAAGATGCATAACCTCTTGTTTTAGATTTTAAAGTATCAAAGAAATCATATATTATTTCATTTAAAGGTATATAGTAATTCAAAACTACTCTGGTAGTTTCTATATATTCCATATCAATAAAAGTACCACGTCTAGTTTGACAAAGATCCATAACTGCACCAACATAATCAGATGGGGTAATTATTGAAGCCTTTACAACTGGCTCTTCCATATGTTCTATTTCTGTTGGATCTGGCATATTTGTTGGATTTGTAATATCCAGCATTTCACCATTATTTCTAAATATCTTATATATAACAGATGGAGCTGTAGTGATGATATCAAGATTAAATTCCCTTTCAATTCTTTCTTGAATAATCTCCATGTGTAAAAGTCCCAAAAATCCACATCTGAATCCAAACCCTAAAGCTATAGATGTTTCTGGCTCAAAAGCTAAAGCAGCATCATTTATTTTTAATTTTTCAAGAGCTTCCTTTAATTCGTCATATTTAGCCCCATCTACAGGATAAATACCACTGTACACCATTGGAATTGCTGGTCTATATCCTTCTAAAGGTTCATCTGCTGGTCTTAATGCTTCTGTTATAGTATCTCCAACTGCTGCATCTCTAACATTTTTTATAGAAGCTGTTACATATCCAACATCGCCTGCTTTAAGTTCTTTCATAGGCACAAAACCCGGAGCAAAAATTCCAACTTCTGTTACTTCATATTCCTTATTACTAGCCATAAATTTAATTTTAGTACCTTGGCATACTGCCCCTTCTTTAATTCTTACATAAGACACTACTCCTTTGTAGCTATCATAATATGAGTCAAATATCAATGCCTTTAAAGGTGCTTCTTCATCGCCTTCAGGGGCTGGTACTTTTTCCACTATAGCTTCTAACACATCCTGAATATTAAGTCCTGTTTTAGCAGATACCAAAGGTGCATCCTGAGCTTCTATACCTATAATATCCTCTATTTCCTGTTTTATTTCTTCTGGTCTTGCACTTGGCAAATCAATTTTATTAATAATTGGAACTATTTCTAAATTGTTATCTAAAGCAAGATAGCAATTAGCTAATGTTTGTGCTTGTATACCCTGTGTTGCATCTACAACTAGAAGTGCACCTTCACATGCTGCTAAACTTCTTGAAACTTCATAGTTAAAATCCACATGTCCCGGAGTATCAATTAAATTTAGTATATATTCTTCTCCGTTATCTCTTTTATAAACTAATCTTGCTGCTTGAGACTTTATAGTGATTCCTCGCTCCTTTTCAAGTTCCATATTATCTAAAACCTGATTTTCCATCTCTCTTTTAGTTAATGTACCCGTAACTTCTAGTAATCTATCTGCCAGTGTAGACTTACCATGATCGATATGTGCTACAATGGAAAAATTTCTAATATGCTTTTTTCTATCATTCTGCATTTGTTCTTTTACCCCCAATTTGTGCATAATCAATTGAAACTTATCTTAAGAAGGAGTTTATACTCACACCTAATATAAGTTAAAATTTTCCAGACACTTATGTCACTTTTCAATCTTGTAGAAGATAGAATTTTAGTGGCATTAAGCTATGGTATAAATCAAAATAAATTATAGCATATACCTCTGTATATGTGTCAATAAAAACTATATTTTAACCCATATTATATATTATTCCAAGTTTATCTTTTATTAGCTCTCTTAATCTTAATGTATCTTCCCTAAAGCTATTTAAAAATTTTTCTGTTTTAAATGTAGGAATAGCCTGATGATTAATAAAAAATATATACTTATTTATATCTATTCTAAAATCAAAAGGATTTGCATTAAATAATACTCTAATCTTAGGAACACAACTCTCATCTTCCTTATTGCTTATATCTTTTATCTTATATTTACATGGGTTCTCTAGTACCTGCTGCATCCTATCTAAATTCCATACTTTTTTATTATCTGTATAAGAAAGTGTTTCTCCAACTATACTATCATATATCTGTCTGTTAAGATTAATATTTACCGAAAAAAGACCATATCCTAATACAAATATGGTAATCATACTCACTAAAATTTTTTTTGATTTTCCCACAAAAAAGCACCTCCTATTAAAAGGATGTACTTTTTTATATGTTTTTATTCAATTATTTCCATTTAAGCATTCAGCAATTATTCTAGCTAAATATTTAGACGAGGCCTTAGCTTCATCAACTGTATTTATATGAGAGCCAACTTCTATCAAAACAGCATTGTTACTAACAGCTTGATTAAAAAATTTTCTTCCATAATTATAATAAAATATACCTTTTGAAAAACCAGGATATAATTTATTTGATACCTTTATCATATTATTAACTATTTTCATATTTTTATCAAAATGAGGATTCTTTTTAGCCATTACGAACATAAATTTTGCTACATTCTCATCATTTATACTTGCAGTAACTGCTTTTTTATTCTCTACTGAGTCTCTATGCAAATCAATTATGAGCTTAAAGTCTCCATACTCCTTCATATATTTATTTAATGTTACTTCAGACCTATCATAACTTTGTGCATAAGCTGCTGCATCATGTACAGTTGTATCATGAATTACTGATATGCCGTATTTTTCTTGTAATTCTTTTTTCAATTCCTCTCCAACTGCACATACGTTTTGAGTCTTATCCATAGTATTAATTCCATTAGGTTTATAGCTTTCACAGGTATGTGTATGATAAATAAGAACTTCTGGTTTAGGCGATAACTCTTTTTTTAGCTTTGGGTTATATACTGGAGAAGTTTTAATATTAGAATTACTAACGGCTTCAGTTGTCTCCTCAAAAACTTGATCTTGACTCAAAGTAAATTTATCTAAAACATTTTCAGGATCTCTTCCTACTTCACTTCCACTATTCAAAGCAATCTCATAGTTGTCATCCGCTTTTAAATATGACATTTCTTTTCCTACAATTGATAAGGATTTTTTGCTGTTAATTCCCAACAAATTTAAAATACTATTTGTAAAAAATTCTTGATTCCCTATTTTTTCTTCTTGAGAAAGATTAGATTGCAATATGGGTGCTGTATAATCTAAAATACTTGAATAAAAATTAATTTCTCTTCCTGTGCTTTTCATCATAAATTTTTTTACTCCGCCAAATAAAGCTACAACCAAAAGAATACTTATTAAAAATATTAAAATACTTACTAACAAAGTGAATTTTCCGCTATCCATACCACTTTTCTTGCTGTTCATCACGACCCCTCCCTTGTTTAGTTTATTATATGAGGAGTCATTTTAAAAATATTCCTAATTTACATATTTGTTTATGTCATCCAAATCCAAGGCAGGTTGAAGTGCAATATTTATACCATTTGCAATCACCTTGGATATAGAATCGATTACCATATCTACTTCTTTTGGAGTAACAACTAAATCTCCAACATAAGGATGCAATATTTCATTAATAAGTCTTTCTTTTTCTTTTTTATCAAGTGATTTTAGCATATTATAAAATGTACTTCCCTCAGTTGATTGCTTTATCATCTCATCAAGTGCTAAATCAATAGTATCATTTGCTAAAGTGGCAGCATGAACTACAGTAGGTACCCCTACAGCAATAACGGGTATTCCTAAAGTTTTCTTGCTTATCTCCATTCTTTTATTACCTATCCCTGAACCTGGAGATATCCCACTATCACCAATTTGAATAGTTCTATTTACTCTTTCTGTCTTTCTTGATGCTAAGGCGTCTATACATATTATCAAATTAGGCTTAATCTTATCTGCAACTGATTTTATTATCTCACCAGTTTCAATACCCGTAATCCCCAAAACTCCTGGAGACATAGCACACACTGGTCTTATGTTCTCATCTATACTATCAGGAACCAGTTCTTTTAAATGTCTTGTAACCATCATTCTTGATATAACCTTAGGTCCTAATGCATCTGGAGTTACATTCCAGTTACCAAGTCCTACAACTAATGCTGTCATACTTTTGTCAATACTTATCATATCTGATAGTGTTTTTGCAAGAACTCTACTCACATCCTCCATAATGTCCTTGTCATACTGAACAAACTCTGGCATATCAATAGTTATATACCTACCAATAGGTTTGCCCATTTTTCTTTCGCCTACTTCATCAACTATTCTTACATCTGTAACTCTCATTCCACTTTCTGTATAATCATTTATTTCAACACCTGAAATTTCACCATTGCTTTGTTGTTCATAAATCTCTTTTGCTTCAACAGCTAAATCTGTTCTTACACTAGTCATATGTACACTTCCTCTCTAATTTAACTTATATTTATATTTTCTCCTATTTTGTCTTAATAATTCATCTGCACTCACAGGATAAAGATTTTAATACCTATGTTTCATATAGTAGTTAAAATCTTTAGTCTTTTTCCTCACACTATACTACAAAATCCTCTTAAATTTTCATCTATATATATGTTTATATGGTATTATAATTTTAAAAATTTGTACTTGAAGTACTTAACAAATAATGCTATAATATCATTTGTTGAGTAAGGCAATTCAATTACGAATTCCCCAAAGCTGCTTAACCCTACTAAAATCATAAGGGGGTGAAAAGGAAATGGCAAATATTAAATCAGCTAAGAAAAGAGTTAAAGTTATAAAAGTTAAAACTCTTAGAAATAAAATGATTAAATCAGCACTAAAAACAACTATAAAGAAATTTGAAATAGCTGTTGCTAACAACGAGGTGGCAGAAGCTAATTCTGCTTTCACAGCTTGCGTTAAAGCTTTAGATATGGCTGCTTCAAAAGGAGTAATACATAAAAATCAAGCTGCAAGAAAAAAATCAAGATTAGCTTCAAAATTAAACGGATTAAGCGCTTAATAAAAAAACCGGTGAAACTCACCGGTTTATTTTATTATATATTGTATTATTTTATGTCATTGCAGTGTTTATAATAAGAAGCTCTATTTCTGTTTTTGAATCTATAGAACTACTTTTTAAATTTTTTTCAGTTTCTAAACACAGTTCAATACTCTTTTGAATTTGTTCTATAGTAAATTTTTTACTTTGAATCATCATTTTTTCACAAATAAATGGATGAATTTTCAATCCTCTAGCTAAAGTTTCCTTTGTATACCCGCTTTCCATTCCAAGTTTTATATCAAAAATCAATTTAAACTGCCTTTCTATCATTCTAAGAATACTCGTTATGGCCTCTCCTTTAAATATTAACTCGTTTAAAATATCTAAAGACTTTTGTGGCTTTCTTTGAGATAAATAATCTACTAAATTAAATATATCATTATCATTTTTAACACTTATAATATCAGTAATATCTTTTGATGTAATTTCTCTATCTAATGTATAGCAACACAATTTCTCAACTTCATTTTCTATTACATCCATATTGTTCTCTACATTACTGCATAACAATACAAGATCAGCTTTCTCTATCTTCTTGTTTTTTCTATCAAAAATAGCTTTAACCTTTTTGTGTAATACTGCTCCTTTTAGCTTTGAAAATTTTACAACTGTAGCTAGTTTGTCTATTTTTTTTAGCTTACTACTCTCTTTCTCCCTATCATTTTCAAAAATATAATACATAATTAAAATACATTCTTGGGGCAAATTTTTTATGTATTCTGATGTATCTTTATATACTTTTTCCATGGTTTTATCACATTTATCACGAAGAAAATCTGCCCTATAAATAGTAACTACTTTTTTTTCACACATAAAAGGCAATGTTTCACAGGCATTAATAATATCATTAATATCAACAGTAAATCCATCTAATTGAACATAATTTAAATCTAAAAAATCTTGATTTACAGTTTTATCCAATATTGTATTAATGTTATTTTTTATACTTTGTTCATCACTTCCACAAAAAATATAACAATTACTAATCTCATTATTTTTCAGCTTATCTTCCAATTGTAAAAAGTCAATCAATTCTAGTCCTCCATATTCCAAATACTCTTATATCATAATAATTATATCACGTTATAGAGAATAATAAAATATACCAACACTATTGGGAAATACTTCAATTCAGTATATCCATGCTTATAAAATAAATAACTTGCAAATATACCTAATAAAGCAACACCGTAAAAATAATTATAAACACTTATTGGTGGACATAACCTTAATAAAACATAATTTGCACCTTCTATTGATGTAGTTATCGAATATAGCATAGAAATTATAAGCCTAGATATTACAGGAACTTTAAAAGCCAATAGTTCTAAATTTCCCAAAAGTATAAGGAATGAGTATAAAGGAATTAAAATTAAATTTGCGGGTATAAAAAATAAACTTATATTGTTTAAAGCACACATAGCATAGGGCATTGAAAAAACCTGGGCACTTAAAGTTATACTTAAACTCTCATTAAGTTTTTGCGGAAGTCTATATAAATATCTCTGAATTTTCTTATTGTATAGTATTATCCCCAGTGTAGACAAAAATGATAATATAAATCCTATATCTGTAATATAATATGGTCTAATTAACAACAGTATAACCCCTGCTAAAGCAATAGCAGAAAGACTATCATACTTTCTATAAACAATTTTTGATAACTTTAAAATTGCTATCATTATATAAGCTCTTATAGTAGCTGCCTTTCCTCCAGTAAATATCAAGTATATAAAAGATAATACCAAACTTAAATTCATTCCCAAAACTCTTTCTAAAAGCTTATATACTACTGCCATATGAAAGCCAGAAACACTAATTATATGAGTTATACCTAAAGTCTTAAATTTTTCTTTTTGATCTATAGATAAATAGTTATTTTCTCCATAACACACTCCCATAATTAAAGCTGCCTTTTCTCTACCAAGTTCTTTTGAATATTTTGCAAATAGATTCTCCTTAAGTTGATATAATTGGAATATAACATCTTTCTTCTTTTTTATATAGTACTCAACTTTATAACTTCCAATGCTTCCATTAGAATAATTTATATTTTTATTAAACGTACCAAAAGCTTCTATTTTCTCTCCTTTTTCTACTTCGTTAACATTTCCAATAAGATATATCTTTCTTCCTTTAAAGTTAGCCATACAATATGCGTTTTTTTTCTCGCTTATTCTAAAAGTTACCTTATTTATTAAACTTACATTATAATACATATAGAAACTAAAACAACCCATAATAAAAAATAAACATATAACCATAAATGATTTTCTATCCAAAGTAAAAAATATAATACCCAAAAATGATGCAGCCAAGGCTGCACCAAAAATAATATTACACCCTAAAACCATTATAGAAAAACATCCTATGAATACTGATATTGCATAATATATTAATGGTCTTTTCATTCTTTTATTCTAATCCAATAAAGAATTATCTAATGTTTTATCTGTTTTGTGTACTTCTACTGTTATATTTACTCTGTGGGTTGAATTATCTATTTTTATATCTTTAATATGTGATATTACATCCTTTTTCATTGCATAAAAATAATTATCTGTTAAATCTTTAACTGACTCTTCATCTAAATTTTCATATTTTAAGAAAAAATCTTTTTCTGGTATGTCCAAAAACTCAATATTGCTACCAATAATAATAGTTTCAAAAACATTATCAAGCATAAAAATACACCTCCATATATTAATTTAACCAAATATATAGAGGTTTAATCACTAGAGAATATATTCATATTTAAGGCCTATCTATTTCCTTCATAAATGTTACTGAAATAATCTGTATAAGAATTATTATAATCATCATTTTAAGATTACTTAAATCATTTAATATGATAAGTACTATTTCTTTATTAAAGTTAATCATAAATAAAAGCATACTAATAATTAAATTTAATATAAATATTAAGATGGTTAACTTGTTTTTCAAACACTTTTTCACTTCTAAAAAATAATGAGAGAGCATTATTGGACTTAAATTTAAAATAATAAACATATTTGCTGAACCTAATATAGGATTATTTTTATTTCCCCAAATTAATGCTAAAGTATTCAATACTCCTGTTAAAACTCCAAACATTATCATACTAGAAGTCAAACTTTTAAACACAGTCTTATCTAAACTTTCTCTTTCATAATTATTTATTGTAATATTATAGCACTGACTATATATGTAAATAGAACTTAAACTAACTGTAATAAAATTTATAAGAATAAGTTTTGTAGGGTTTATTACCAATTTATATCCTAAAAGTACTGGTAACACTAAAGAAATAAATTCCCCTAAAGCAACTGTTAATACAAATCTTACTTCCTCCTTCAAAACCTTTATTAACTTTCTACTCTCTTCAATTAATGATAACAGCTTCACAAAATCATTATCTTCTATATATATGTCCCCCAATTTCTTGGTAATATTTGTACATCCTTTTCCTACTGCAACACCAACATGCGCTATTCTAAAACTAGGCGAATCTGTGAACTTATTTCCTGTAACTGTTAAATTATATCCTAGTTTTTTAAAAACACTTGAAACCTTCCATTTATTTCTTGAAGAAATCTTTGAATATATGCTTACTCTTTCAACATATTTTTCAAACTCCTCATCCTCCATATGATCTAATTCAACTCCAGACAGCACTATATCATTTTTATTTAAAATTCCTATTTTTTTACCAAAAGCCTCAGCAGTAATCTTATTATCATCTGTAATTACCATTGGTTTTATAGCTAGTGACTTGCAATAATTTAAATACTTTTTCGCATTCTCTTTAATAGGATTATCAAATCCTATTAACCCAACAAATACTAGATTGCTCTCGATATTTTCATTATCACTAGGTTCATAATTAAAATTTCTATAAGCAAATCCTTCAACATAAAGGTATTCTTTAGACATAATTAAATCTGCATTTCGTATTTCATTTATGTCTTTATCGGTTATTTCTACCTCTATTCCATTTTTCATTATATGAGTACATCTTTCAATTAATTTATCTACTGCCCCTTTAACATTAGCTCTATATTTATCCTCTATCCTATTTAATGTAGTTTTAATTCTCTTATCACTATCATATGGTATCTGAAAAATTCTTTCTTGTTCTTTATCCATTATTCTCTTGTCTATGGATTTTTTAAAACCATAATTCACCAAAGATACTTCTGTTAAGTTTCCTTTTACCGCTTGTCCCTCAACGTCTCTTTTAACATCAGTACAAAGTACCCCTATATTTAATATTCTTTCTATATTATCCTTATTTTCTTCATCATTCTCATCATTCTCTTTAAGAATTTTACCATTTGTATATAATTTACTTACATACATTTTATCTTCTGTTAATGTACCAACTTTATCAACAAAAATTATATTAGTATTTGATAATCTTTGAATAGACGATAAACCTTTAAAGTCAACACCTTGATTCTTCATTTTCTTTTTAACTACCAGATAAATTACCCCAATAATCAGAATTATATGTAACGGAACAACTATTAAATATACGCTAGATATTAAAGAAGCAATGTATTTAATATAATTTTTTCTATAAAAGTTGTATATTAATATAAAAAAAGAAACAATATAAAAAACAATTGTTAAAGCATTTATTATCCTTGAAATATTTTTTTCTAATACATTTCTTTCATGTTTACCATGAATCAATCCTTTTATAATTTTGCCTATTTCAGTGTTTTCACCAACAGCTGTAACTATTGCCACAGCATTTCCATCTATAACAAAAGAGGATTTAAAAGCCATATTTTTCATTTCACTTAAAGATATTTCTCTATCTTCAACTTTTGTTGAATATTTTTCAATAATACTATTATCTCCTGTTAAAGCAGATTCTTTTATATTTAATCCTTCACAATTTATCAATCTCAAATCTGCTGGAACTATATCCCCTCTATCAATATACACAATATCTCCTATAACAAGTTCTTCACAATTAATTTTTTGCACTTTGCCTTCTCTTTTTACAACAGCGTTCTTTGGAATTATCTTATCTAATTCTTTTAAATTTTTTTCATTATTATAATCTTTAACAGTATGTAGTATTACACATAATAAAATTATACTACTTAAAATGCTTGCCAAAAAAATTTCTTCAGTAAAAAATAATAAAGAACAAACCCCTAAACCTGTTATTGCATAAATATTAATGATTTGTTTAACAAATAAAAAAGCTCCACTTTTTATTTCTAAATTAATAGTATTATTTTCACCATACTTTTTTCTATTTTCTTCTATTTTTTCTTTGCTAAGACCTTTATTTACATCACTTTGCAATTCCCTAACCACATCATTCCAACTATAGTTATACCAATCTATCATGAAATTCCCTCATTTTTGCTTTATTTTTATAAGATTAATATTTTGTAAAAATATTATATTCCCTATGTATAGTCGTATATCCTATTAAATACTTTAATGAAATTGCTTTAATATGGATAAAAATTAGTGAGCCTGCTAGAGACTCACTAATTAATTAATATTCTTTATTTTTGAAAAAATTTGCTCTAAAATAATGTTTTTCACCATTATCATCTTTAATTAAATATAAAGTAGAGTTATTAACTGCTGGTTTTATATCATATTGTACAGGCACTTTTACACTCAATACTTCGTATTCTTTACCTTTAGTTAAATTTACATTAACACCTAGTTGTTCTAGAGAATTATTCTTGAAAATTACCTTTTTAATAGGCTTAATAATTTCTTTTGGTTCCTGTACTTCTTCCATGTGTTCAATTTCTTGTGTTTCATATATTTCTTGCATTATTCCAAACTCCTTTTTACAAAATATTTTAATATAACTTATTTCAAATAAACTCTTATTTCTAGCATGGTCAATATTATATCATCTTTATTCATTTAATTCAAAACCTATAATAAAAATTATATAAATAGGCAAGTATGGTTTATATAGAATTGTATTTTATTAAATTGTTTTGATATAATCATATTATTATTTAAAGATGGAGGAATAAAAACACATATGAATAAACAAAATTTAACTAAATTAAAACTCTTCTTTATGGGTTTAGAAAACAGATTTTCAGAAAATTATTCTATTTTCAAAAGCATTAATATAAGTTTCAAAACAGGAATTAAAGAATTTAACGGTCATGGTACTTATGATGATGGAAAGATAAAATATAATTTTAATGGGGTAACTGAAACTTTAAATATAAACAATATGTTTGAAAAAATATGCAAAGATGCTGAAAAGTATGACTCATTACAATTTATATATTGTGAAAGAGGCACTGACATTTTAATTTCTGCTGATAATAAAGCTGTAACTATGAAAAACATTGAAATGAAAGAAACTGATAATACCAATAAAATTAAAGAAAATATTAGTGACTCTAATTTAGGCTGTCACCACACCGATGGGACCTCTACTATATTAAATAGAGATTATTATGTTAAAATAGGTAAGGCAGATAACCTTCTTAGAGAAATTAATATAATGACCAAGGATGGAAAAATAAAGAATGATAAAATAAGAAAATATAATCAAATAGATCATTATGTGGAACTTTTAGATGGAATATTTAATAAGCTTTCTACCAATTGTACTATAACTCTACTTGACTGCGGCTGCGGAAAATCTTATCTATCCTTTGTTCTTAACTATTATTTGACAGAAGTAAAAAAAATTAAATGTAATTTTATTGGTCTGGATTATTCTGAAAATGTTATTGAAAGTTCTAAAAAAATGGCAAACAATTTGGGATATAGAAATATGGAATTTCATGCTGTAGATATAAAAGATTATGTGCCTGATAAAAAAATAAATATTGTTTTATCTCTTCATGCTTGTGATACTGCTACAGATATGGCTCTTGCCCTAGGTATAAAGGTAAATGCAGATGTTATTATTGCAGTTCCTTGCTGTCATAGAGAGCTTTTAAATCAGTATTCTTATAATCCTTTTAAAAGCATAACTAAACATGGAATTCTAAAAGCTAGAATGGCTGACATACTAACAGATGGTATGCGTGCTACTATGCTTGAAGCAAAAGGATATGATGTTTCTGTAATAGAATATATATCTCCATTGGAAACTCCTAAAAATCTTATGATTAGAGCCCTAAAGGTAAAAGATGAAGATGAAAATGCTATGGATGAATATGTTAATTTAATGAAATCTTTAAATGTATATCCTGCTTTATATAAATTTTTAAATGAATGGTAAATAAATATAACAAATAGTTTTTTTAAATACCATCATAAGAATTGAAAAAACAAAAACCTAGATAGTAACCAGTACTTACCAACTGGTTACTATACTATCTTACTTCTATTTTATCCTTAAATTTTTCAATAGTTTTTTCTCCAATTCTACTTATCTTTTTCAAATCTTCAACTGATGAAAATCCACCATTTTGCTCTCTATAATCTATTATCTTTTGAGCAGTTACTTCACCTACCCCAGGAAGTGTCTTTAATTCTTCCTTTGTAGCTGTATTTAAATTTATTTTTCCACTCTGTTCTACTCCAGTAGATGAGTTACTTGTATTTACTATATTAGGTATTTTAGAATTCTTAATATCATCTTTACTATATACAATAATGCAATCTTCATCCTTCAACTTCATAGATCCGTTTACTGAAGAAGTATCTGCCTTAGCAGTATACCCTCCAGCCTTTTCAATTAGTTCATAAACTCGGCTTCCAAATTCCATTACATATACATTAGGTTTTTTAACTTGCCCTTTAATTTCAACAACAATTGTCTTGTAATCACTTGAAGTAATTTCTGTTGATTTTATATTTGAATTCTTAGAATTATCTACAACAACTTCATCTTTCTTTTTTTCTATAGCTTCACTCTTAAAAACAATATCTGAATTATAAGCTTCAGGTTTAGATGAAAAATAACCTACTAATAAAAATATTATACATCCTACAACCATAACTATTGATCCAATTATTTTTTCTTTTTTATCCATCATTATTCCTCCATTAATTGTACTAGTTATATTAATTATTGACATTTATCCATTAATTAATATCCTCTTGCACAAATTTCATTTAATTTTGTATATTTGACAAAATTGCATAATTATAAATTTAAAATGTGGAATATCACTATATTTATCCATTTTTATAATTTATATCAATACTTTTGATATAGTTAAAGTTTTCTGATATACTATTGTTATAAAATCTAGGAGGTAACTGATGCGTAAAATATTAATATTCTTTTTAACATTTTTATTCTCTATTTCATTAATATCAAATGATACACAAGCTAGCAGCTCACCCCCTAAAGTATCTGCTGATGGTGTAGTTTTAATGGATGCAACTACAGGTACCATTTTATATTCCAAAAATGAAAATACTATATATCCACCAGCTTCAACTACAAAAATTATGACAGCCCTTCTAACACTCGAAAATTGTAAATTAGACGATATTGTAACAGTCGGAAAGAAACCTCCCCTTGTAGATGGAAGTAAAATATATATATTTGAAGATGAAAATTTAACAATAAAAGATTTGCTGTATAGCTTACTTTTGCAATCAGCTAACGATTCTGCTGAAGCCCTAGCAGAACACATTTCAGGTTCTACAGAACAATTTGCAACACTTATGAATAAACGTGCAGAAGAACTAGGTTGTAAGAACACAAATTTTGATAATCCTCATGGATTATATGCTGATAATCATAGAACAAGTGCTTTAGATTTAGCTTTAATACTAAAGGAATTAGTTAAACATCCTGAGTATAAAGAAATTTCAACTACCTTAATGTATTACATACCACCAACAAATAAAAGTAAAGAAAAACGTCCTATTTGGAATAAAAATAAATTGATTCAAAAAAACTCTTCATATTATTACGAAGGTTGTGAAGGTGGAAAAACAGGATATACCATACAATCTAAGCACTCTTATGTATCTACAGCCTCAAAAAATGGTCAAAGACTTATAGCAGTACTTCTTCACGATAGTAAGCATACATATTGGTCAGATGTTAGAAAATTATTTGACTATGGATTTGATAACTTCACTCTAGAAGCTTTTCACTTAGAGGGAGATTCTTTGGGAGACTATACTATTGATAAAACTTCTAAAATTCCTCTTTTAAGTGCTGAAAACTTTTACTATGTAAAAAATAAGGATTCTATAGAAATTCCTACATTTAAAATAAATGATAAGAATTTAAGTAAGGAATCTTTTAAAAGAGGCGACAATATTTTAACTGCTGTTGTAACATATAACAACAAAGATATTGGTACTTTAAATATAGCTAGTGGAATAGATTATTCTTCAAAACTTTCTCTTATACCCTTTAGTCATAAACCATCTAGCAAATATTTAAATATTTTAAAAATATTGGGGTACTGTGGTGGAGCTTTATTTGTTATTGTGACTTTTTTAAGAATTAGAAAAAAAAGAAGAGATAGAAAGAAAAGAAAATATATGCATAATATTAATATGTATAATAATTCGAAAAAATAAATAAATAAATTAAGGTCAGATTACACTTCCTAATGATTGTAACCTGACCTTTTATTTTTTTAATATATCTTTATTTAAGCTTATTTAAAAGATTAATCATGTCCTCTGGTAAATCACACTTAAATTTAAATATTTCACCAGTTCTTGGATGAGGAATTTGCAAACCATATGCATGTAACGCTTGTCTTTCTATGTGGTCGTCTTCTTTCTCACCATAAAGAGCATCTCCAAATATAGGATTACCTAAACTACTTAAGTGAACTCTTATCTGATGAGTACGTCCTGTTTCAAGAATAAGCTTTACTAAATCAGCCTCTTTAAATCTTTCTATTACCTCAAAGTAAGTAATGCTTCTTTGTCCTCTATCATCAACAATTCGTCTCAAGCTTCCATCATCAACTTTATATATAGGTCTATCAATAACCCCCTTTTTTTCTAAAAGGTTTCCATGAACTATAGCTAAATAAGTTTTTTTAAATTCTTCTCTGTTCATATCTCTTGCCAAAGACATATGACTAAAAGCATTTTTGGCAACAAGAATAAGTCCTGAAGTATCCATATCAAGCCTGCTTACCAATCTAACAATACTCTTTTCACCTTTTTCTCTAAAATAATACAAAATTCCATTAGCTAAAGTACCATTAATACAGCTTCTAGTTGGATGTACAATCATTCCTTTTGGCTTATTAAGTACTAGTATATCAGAATCTTCATAAATGATGTCCAAAGGTATTTTTTCAGGAATAATATCTTGATCTTCTTCTTTTTCTATTTGTACTTCTATTACATCCCCACTTTTTAATTTTGAAAATAGAGTTGCATTAGTACTATTAACTTTAACTCCTCCGCCTCTAACAACCTTTTGAGTAAATCTGCTAGAAAACTTTGCTACACTTCTAAGATATTCATTAAGTTTTAAACCCTCATGTTCTTCTTTAACTAAAAATTTTAGTCTAGTATTTTCACTATTCAACTATTGCTATTACCTCAACTTCTAGTAGTGCATCTTTTGGAAGTTTTCCAACTTGAAAGCAAGATCTTGCTGGTTGTTCTGAGTTAAAATATTTTCCATATACTTCATTAACTTTACCAAAATCATTTATATCACTTAAAAGTACAGTGGTTTTTACAACCTTTTCAAAACTAGTTCCTGCTTCTTCTAAAATAGCTTTTAAATTTTGCATTACTCTTTCCGTGGCATTTTCTACGCTGTCATTTACTAATTCACCAGTTTGCGGATCTAATGGAATTTGACCTGAAGTAAATAATAAATTTCCTACCTTAACGGCTTGTGAATATGGCCCTATTGCCGCAGGTGCATTTACTGTACTAATAATTTGTTTTTCCATTTTTTATCCTCCTTGTCTTCTATTGAATATTGGCATAATTTTTGCCTAACATGACTATTATATCAAATTTTATACTATTGTCATCAATTATTTCTGATTTTTTCATGTTTAAATCTTCTCTTATGTATTCTCTTTCTATCTCGCTTAATCCTTTAAAACAAATTTTTGTAGTATCACTAGCTTCTCCATTATCTATAGTAATATCGGTATAACCTTTTTTCTTTAAATATTCTCTATAATCAGCAGCTAGCCCACTTTTGTTTGTACAATTCAAGACTTTGATTTTTATAGTGTTTTTATCAATATCTATACCTTCTTTTATTACTTTCCTATCATGAAGTACATCCAAAATTTCTTTATTAAAATCTTTATCATAAAGAAAATATGAAATACCATTGATATATTGTGAGTCTCCCTTTAAAGTATCCATTTTAACTTCACTGGCTTTGATGAAATCGCAACCATATTTAATTATCTCATCAGCAGACATATTTGTTTCACAGTATTTAGGAAGAATCATGAGAATTGCAGGTATTCTAGGTATTATTTTTGGACTTTTTAACTTTTCAATAACCTTTTCTATAAACATATGTTGATTTTCAATTCTGCCAAGATCTCCTTCTGCCAAACCAGTACCATTATTATTTTTTCTCCATCTAAAAAATTCTTCAGCCTTTTCTCCATCTAAATGTACAGTTTCTCCTTTTTCGAAGTGAATATGCAAATTTTGAGAGTCATCATCGTAATTCATGTTACTACTTATTTCCATATCAACTCCTCCAATGGAATCTATAATCTTTCTAAACCCTTCATAGTTTACCTTTCCATAATAATCTATTTCTATGTCAAGAAGTTTTTCTACAGCATCTATAGCATAGGTGATTCCTCCAAAAGCATGTGCAGCATTAATTTTAGAATCTTTTTTATTTATTCTTATTAAAGTATCTCTTGGTATAGAAACTACATTTACCGATTCATTAACAGGATTATAGTGGATAAGAATCATTGTATCTGTACGTTTTGGATCATTTTCACTATTAGATGTCGGATCACCAATATCTACTCCTAAAGCTAATATGTTTATTGAATCATTCTCATTCTTTTCAATAACTATATCTTTTTCTTTGTTTGTTACACTATCTTTCAACTGTGAATTCTCACTCAATTCAGAAAGACTCTGGTAAATATATGTGCCTCCAGCAACTGCTATACATATAGTTAAAGTTATAATGAATAATATAATTTTCAATACTTTACTTTTCTTTTTTTTGCTCATATAGCCTCCATATATTTTAAACATACCATATGATTTCTTGCCTCTACTGTATCACAGTGCAATAATTGACCATTTTTAATTATATACTGCATAGTATTTTCAAGTGATACAATTAAAGCCTTATCTATATCTTTATATGTCAAAGTTCTTACTTCTTCAACTCCTGGAAAACACCTTAAGGGCTCAATATAATCTGCCATATAAATTATTTTTTCAAGAAGACTCATATTTTTTCTTCCAGTAGTATGATAAGCTATAGAATTCAATATATCTTTGTCCTCTATTCCTATTATATTTTTTGCTAGATAAGCCCCCGCAGCTCCATGCAACAGACTTGGAGTTTTTATACATATTTCATTTATATTATACCCATATTTCTCCGCAATATTTACCATTTTGTCTTTTTCCATGTATTTAGCACAATCGTGTACTAGTCCTGCCATCCTTGCTTTTTCTATATCCTCTCCGTAAATTTTTGCTAGCTTTACTGCTGTATCTCTAACACTTAAGCTATGATTAAATCTTTTCACATTTAAGTTTTCCTTTAAGTATTCAAGAATCTTTTCTTCTGACCACATCTTACAATGCTCCCCCTATTATATAAGTTATCTATAAAGCTCCATTTTATTTAAAAGATAATTTACCTTTTCCGGAATCAAATAGCTTACACTCTCTCCTTTCTTTATTTTTTCTCTTATTTGAGTAGATGAAATTTCCAAAATAGGTATATCCAGAAATATTATCTTTTTATCATATTTCTCTTCAATTTTCCTTTTTTGAATTTCTATATCTTGTTTATTGTATCCAGGCCTATTAAACACTACAAATTTACACTGACTTAGAATCTGGTGAACATTTTTCCAAGTATCTATCTCCATTAAACAGTCTACTCCTGTTATAAAACACCATTCAATTTCAGGCTGCAGAGAATTAAAAAAATTTAAAGTTTCATATGTATAACTTAAATTTTTCTTTTTAATTTCATAATCACTAACCTGAAATTTTTTTTCATTTTCTATAGTTTCTTTAACTAATGTGAATCTTATTTGAGCATCAGTTACAATTTTATCAGTTTTATGTGGAGGATTCCCTGATGGAATAAATATAACCTTATCCAGTCCTAATTTATATAATGCCTCATATGCTATATGAAGGTGTCCATTATGGATTGGATCAAAGGTTCCTCCAAATATGCCTTTTCTCTTCATTTAAAATCATTCCTCTTTTAACATTATATTATTTTTCCTTCTTTAAAAAGTATAACATAAAAAAATAAAAATTAAAGGCAAGAAGTCTCTTGTACAAAACTTCTTACCTAATTTACTTAATAAAATTTAATGTATCACCAGAATGTGTAATTTCAACATCTGCATTCACAATTAGCTCAGTTATCTTTATAGGATTATTCTTTTTGACTTTAGGATATTTTCTATATAATTCTTCCTCTATATCAAAAATATCTATTCCCTCATCTTTATATTTGTTGAAAATTGTTCTGCAAGCTTTCTTAATATTCTCTTCACTTGTCATTTCCAATGCCTTTAAGCTATTATCATTTATCATAAACTTTTCCTGTACCTCACCTAATGATGTCTTCACCCTAATATTCTTAATTAATTTTATTTTATCTTCTTCATATTTTATTTCTGTTTTTGTTTTACTATTTAAAATCTCTAATGTTACAAATTTATTTTCTGCTTCAGGATTATTAGGTTCTAATGTTCCAGATTTAACATTATTCATTAAAAAATTAAATCCCTGCCCCTCCTGCTTGCTTATAATACCTATCAGTTTATCCTCTTTTAATATCGCTCCACCATCTATTACAATCTTATCTCCCATGCCACCACTCTGCATCTTTATTAAAGTTACTACATTAGTCTTGTCACCTATTAGTCTTTGATTAAAATATTCATTTAAAGATAGTTGTATAGCTCTTGAAGATGCTCCTACGTTATTAATAAGTTCCATAATATATACGCCCAAATACTTTTCTTCCTCTAATTTTGCTTTAAATAACTTTTCACATTCTCCATCATATACACTAATAGCAGGTCTTATAAGCAACTCTTGATCCCTATCAAAAAAATCTATAAAATTATCTATGCCATAATCCGCTGCCTTACTACTAAAAATTACTACTTTATTTTGAGTATAATTTAACTTAAAACTAGAACCTAAACTAATTTCTCTTATAGCTTCAAGGCATGTTTTCCCTTTACCTTTAAAAATAATTCTCTCTCCAGCCCCTTTCTCATCACCTGCTTTTGCTTTAAAAGCTTCACAATAAAGCACAGGTTTTTTATCCTTATCCACGTCTACAAGCACTGCAGTAACAAATAAGATTTTATTAATATCTCTATAACTAAAACATCCTGTCATTAGCATACAGCTTACCAGCATAATAACTACTATACTCATTATTCTTTTCATTTGCTTTCATCCTTATCAAAAATATTATTAGATATTTTATTAAGACTACTTCTTATAAATACATCTTTTAATTTATAAGACTGCAATGTTCCAATAGGAAATAAGTAAGGATATCCACAGCTGTCTAAAGAAGCTAAATGGGATAACAATAAAAAAAATCCCATATAGAAGCCTGGAAGTCCTAATAAAGCTGAAAATAATAATATTATACTACTCCAAACAATTATAGCCTTATATAAATTAGGTACAAGAAAGGTAGAAATAGAAGATACTGCAACAATAACTATAGTTGTTTGCGAAGTAAGTCCAGCACCTATAGCTGCTTCTCCTAAAATTAATGCACCTACGATACTCATTGCCTGACCAGTTGGCTGCGGTAACCTTATTCCAGCTTCTCTTAATAATTGAAAGAATACTATCATAATCGTTACCTCAACTATAGTTGGAAAAGGAACACCCGCTCTTGAATTAGCCAGTCTGGATACAAAAACTGTAGGAAGTAGTGCAAAATGATATGTACTTAAAGATATATATAATCCCGGTAAAATAATTGCCGTTATTAAAGCAATCCATCTTTGTATTCTTGAAATGCTAGTAAAATATTTATTTAAATAATAGTCATCTGCAGCCTGCAAATTTTCTATAAAAAAGAAAGGGGCTATAATAACCGAAGATGTACCATCTACCATAACTAGTACTTTTCCTTCAAACAATTTAGAAGCTGCAATGTCTGGTTTTTCTGTATATCCTATAGTATCAAAAGCAGAATATTTATTTTTTAATTCTTCTTCAATGTAGTTTGTATCTAATATAAAATCTGCATTGGTATTTCTAATTTTATTTTTTATATATTCCACTAATCTTTCTGGAGCCGTTCCTTTAATATAAGAAATTACTACAGTAGTATTTGACTTATCACCAAATTCCATGCTTTGAAACTTAAGATTCTCATTTTTAATCTTTCTTCTTATCAAAGCTATGTTCTCTACAATAACCTCATTAAATCCTTCTCTTGGTCCTTTAATAACAGCTTCTGTAGGTGGAATACCTATACTTCTTTTAGCAAATCCTTTAGCTTCACAATAAAGAATAGTTTTTTCAAAGTTAAATACTAAAACTAAATCTCCAGATAAAATATGCATTATTGTCTCATTTTCTGAACTTACTTCTCCTACATTATTAGCCCATAACACTTCTTTTCTTATATTTTCAACATTTGTAGTTTTATTATTTTTCAATAATGGTTCTATTATATATTCACTGATAAATTTTGAATCACATAAATTATCAATATATATAGCATATATTATTCCCTGTGAACATTCGATTTCTCTATATTTAACATCAAAACTGTCCTTTAACTTCTCCTTTAAATTTCTAACATACTGCTCATTCATAGTATCACCACCCTATAGTTCACTACAATTAGATATAGTTATTTTTTGTAGTTTATAAGAATACTATTCTTCTTTTTGTAAATAATATCATAATAGTTATTGTTTTAATTTCCATTAAATTGTAAATTTTAATTTAATGGAATAATATTTCATAAGGTGGGAATTAGATGGATAAATTAAATGCTCGTCATTTTATTTTTATAATTCTAGGAACATCCATAGTTGCCTTAAAGACTTATCCAAATATAATTATAGACTATGGTGGAAGAGATTCCTGGATAGCAGTCTCAATAGCTTCTTTGTTAATTTTATTATTTACTGTCTATATATTATGGATTTGTAAAAAAACTAATACATATAATATACTTAAAATATATAATTCAGCATTAGGACAAAGATTGGGCACCATCTTCTTGTTTCTATTCATTTTTACTTTATTACTAACTTTAATTGAATCCTCTTCAATTGAAGCTAATGCAATGCATCAAAATATGCTTTTAGAAACTCCCCCTTGGTATATTCTTTTATTTTTTATAGTAGTTGCAATATATTCAGTAAGTAAAGGTATTCCTTCAATAATTATTATAACCATATTAGGAATAATGTTTATAATGTTTGCTGGAATTAATTTAGGAATAATGACCATTAAATATAAAGAAAGTAAGTATCTTTTCCCAATATTGGAGAATGGATTAGATTTAAATTTTTGGATTGCCACATTAAAATCCTTAGGAACCTATGCTGGTGTAGTAATTTTTTTACCATTTCTAGTAAATATAGATGAAAAAGAACAACATAAATTAATGAAAAACAGTATTATAGCCTTAATAATAGTAATTCAAATGGAAATAATATCAATGACGGGAGTAATAACCACTTTCGGTCCTAAACGTGCAATGAGTATATGGTATCCAAAATTGATTCAAACCCAATTAGTAAGTTATTTTGGTTTTTTAGAAAGTGGAGAATTTTTTGTAATGCTTCAAATGGTAGGGGGATGGTTTATAAAATACATTTTAGCCTTCTACGGACTTATAAATCTACTAAAAGAATTTAATTTAATAAGTAAATACAGTATATATATTATTTCTGTTTTAACTTTCTTATTTTCTTTCCTAATATCTAAAAACAGCTTTATTCTTTTAAAATTTTTAATTTATTATAATTATATCAGCTTAGTCAACTTTATAATAATTCCCTTTATAGTTTATACTATATTCTTAATAAAATTTAATGTTAAAAATTCCAACAATTAAATAATATATAATAAAAATAGGAAGAGAAACTCTTCCTATTTTTATTATATATTATTTAGGTAATTCTATTTTGGGTTTCTTTGCTCTTTTATAAAGAACTAGAATATTTCCTATTGCTTGAACGCCTTCACATTTTATCTCTTCACATATAATGTCTGAAGCTTCTCTAGCCGTAATCCCACTGTTATTTAGTACTTTTAGTTTTATAATTTCTCTTTTCTTAAGTGCATCTTCTACTTGCTTTAAAAAAGTATCCTCAATTCCATTTTTACCCACTTGAAAAATAGGTTCAATTGTATTTGCTAAACCCCTTAAATAACTTCTTTGTTTACTTGTTATCATATACTTCCTCCTACATTAAAAACTCAAATTCAAAATCATCAAGTCTTACAATATCTCCATCTTGAATACCAAGCTCTCTAAGCTCATCCATAATACCTTTATTCTTTAAAACCTTATGGAAATATCTTAAAGAATCTGGATCATATATGTTTACACTTTGAAGCAGCCTATCTACAAAGCTTCCTTCTATAGAATATACATTGTCTTCAACAGTTATTTTATAAGTAAATCGCTTCTCTTCAGGTATATATCTGTCTGCTTCTTCTATTTCTAAATCTTTTACAGGTATTGTACTCAACATTCTAGCAGCTTCTTTAATAAGGTCATCTACACCTTCTCTTGTTGCAGCTGATATCTTAAATACCTGTGTATACCCCATTTTATTAACTTCTTCCTTAAATCTTTGAAAAACTTCTTCATCAAATAGTACATCACTTTTATTTGCAGCAACAATTTGAGGTCTATCCCAAAGCTTAACACTATAGTTCTTAAGTTCTTCATTAATCTTAATAAAATCCTCTACAGGATCTCTACCTTCAATTCCTGATATATCTACAACATGTATTAAAAGTCTAGTTCTTTCTATATGTCTCAAAAAGTCAAGTCCAAGACCAACGCCCTCTGAGGCACCTTCAATTATACCCGGTATATCAGCCATAACAAATGCAGGTGCTCCTTCTGGCTTTATTACCCCTAAATTTGGTTTTAAGGTTGTAAAATGGTAGTTTGCTATCTTAGGTTTTGCCTTTGATACCATTGATAATAAAGTTGATTTTCCTACATTAGGAAATCCTAATAAACCTACATCAGCTAATAATTTCACCTCTAGAGAAATCCATCTTTCTTCTCCTGGCATTCCTGGTTCTGCAAAGTTTGGTGCCTGCCTAGTTGGGGTCGCAAAGTGATAGTTTCCCTTTCCTCCTTTGCCGCCTTTCACAACTACATAAGTATCACCATCATGAGCCAAATCAATCATTGTTTTATTACTTTCTACATCTTTAATTATAGTTCCCATTGGTACTTTAATAACTAAATCTTCACCTTTTCTTCCAAAACACTTAGAACTAGTACCGTCTTTTCCGTTTTCTGCAGAATATTTCTTACGGTATGTAAAATCAAGTAAGGTTGTTAAATTTCTATCTGCTTGTAAAATAACATTACCTCCATTACCACCATCTCCACCATCTGGTCCTCCTAATGCAACATACTTTTCTCTTCTAAAAGAAACGCAACCATTGCCGCCATTTCCTGACTTTACAAATATTTTGGCTGTATCTATAAACATTCTTATCACCCTACCTTAGTTAGTTTATTGTTATTGCCCTTTCTCTATATAAAAGTTAACCTATAAGCAAAATCCTTATCATCATATATATAAACAAAATCAGCTTTGTAATTCTCTATTTCATTAAATATATTATTTACTAAATCCCTTTTTTTATTGTAATCTTTTTAAAGAAAACTTTTTAAAACCTATATATTTCTATATGTAGTAACTCTAATTTAATCTAATATCCAATTCTTTTAAACTTTCTTCAGGTCTTTCTTTTGTTAAGTATTTTATAAAGTTATTACCCCTTTTTTTTATTATAGTCCCTCATTAATGAGTTTTAAAAAAGCACCCTATTGGGTGCCTTTAATTATTCAGCTACATTTTCTAATACTACTGGGTAAACGCTAGCTTGTTTTTTGCTTCTTCCAACTCTTTCGAATTTTACTATACCGTCAATTTTAGCAAAAAGTGTATCGTCTCCACCTCTACCAACGTTAGTTCCTGGATGTATTTTTGTTCCTCTTTGTCTTACTAAGATATTTCCAGCAAGAACAAATTGACCATCTCCACACTTAGTTCCAAGTCTTTTAGATTCAGAATCTCTACCGTTTTTAGATGCCCCTTGACCTTTTTTGTGGGCAAACATTTGAAGGTTTATTCTTATCATTCTTCACACCTCCTTAACAAATAAGCGTATGTAATCTTCATATCCGTCTTTAATAAGACTCTTTATTCCTAATAGCATAGTTTGTAGTAAGACCTGACATTTTTTAATATGTTCATCTTCTTCATTCTCTATGCTAACACTTAAGTATCCATCATCATCAAATTCATATTGTACATTTACTTTTAATATCTCAGAAAGTCCATTTAGAGTAGTCTGTGACAAAAATGATACTGCACTACACAAAATATCATTTCCAATATCATCAAACCCTGCATGACCCTCTACTTCATATGCTACAATATATCCTTCTTTAAATCTGAATAATACATTAATCATAAAATTAAGCTTCTATCTTTTCTATTTGTAACTTAGTATAAGGTTGTCTGTGTCCATTTTTCTTTCTTGAATCTTTCTTTGCCTTGTATTTAAACACGATAACTTTTTTAGCTTTTCCTTGTTTAAGTACTTTAGCAACAACCTTAGCACCTTCAACTACAGGAGCTCCAACAACTAACTCGCCTTCTTTGTTTACAGCAAGAACTTCATTTAATTCAACATTTGAATCTACTTCAGCATCTAGCTTTTCAACGAATAAAACGTCTCCTTCTTGAACTCTGTATTGTTTTCCACCAGTCTTAACTATAGCGTACATTAAAATACACCTCCTTATAAGAGTCTCGCCGCCTTCGGTACACAAAATAATCTTGTGATTTAAAAAACCTTATGCGCGCGGTTTACAAATGCCATTTTATCACAACAATTCATATTTGTAAAGATAAAATTAACCATATATCTTAAGCTTTTCAAATTTATTTATTTGACTATTAAATAACAAAGGTTCAACCTTAAAATACTCTAAGTTTTCTATAAAATTCACATATATTTTTTTATCTAAACCATCTATGTCTCTTATAAACCCTATAACATCTCCTAATATATCTCTTTCATAAATACCATCTACTTCTATGTATATGTCATTAATCTCGTAGGTTCTTCTTATCTTAATAATGTCATTTCTTATTAAACTTTTTAAATAGGACAGGTTTATTCTTTTTCCCTTACCCTTGCACAAAATACAATCTTCTTCTATAAAGTCATATATAGACTTCCCTCTTCTTTTTCTTGCTATCTGTACCAAATTAAGTTTTGTAAAAGGGTAAATTACAGTCTTCTTTTTATCGTCCTTAAATCCTTCTTTTAATGCTTGCATAATTTTTTTCTTATTTTCAGTATTATTTATATCTATAAAATCAATTACAATTATACCACTTAAATTCCTAATCATTATCTGTCTTGCAATTTCTTCTGCTGCTTCTATATTTGTAATCAAAGCAGTCTTATCTATAGAGCTTTGTTTTGTATTCTTAGCTGAATTAACATCTATAACATACATGGCTTCTGTTTTCTCTATAATAATATTTCCTCCACTTGGAAGAACTACCTTACTATTTCTTAGAGATAGAATTTCCTTTTCAATATTATAATAACTAAAGAGATTTTGTTCCCCAGAGTAAAGTTCTACATTTATGTCTAAATCTGATTTATTTTTTATAAACTCTTTGATATATCCATAATCCTCTTTTTCATTTACCAGTACTTTCTCTGTATGTTCGCTTAACACATCTATTAATATTCTACCAAGACTTCCTCCACCATTATATAAAAGCTTTGGCTTTATAGAGTACATTCCTTCTTTATTAATTTTTTTATAAATTTCATATAGTTCCTCTATTTCTTTATTTATATCTTTTATTTCAGCATTCATAGCATTAGTTCTAATCATAACACCTATTTCATTTGGCTTTACTATATTTTCTACTATGTATTCTGTAAAGTTATCATTATCTTCAATTTTCTTTGAAAAATTAATACAGTTATTATATGTTACAATGACTACATACCTACCTGGAACACTTATTTGACTAGTAACTTTAGCACCTTTTTCTAAAATTGGTTCTCTCATTACTTCAACTAATACTTCATCTCCATTTTTTAAATTGGCATTACCAAACTTCTCATGAAGATACATATATGCATTTTTTTCAAACCCTATATCTAGAAAAGCACATTTAATTCCTGGTACTATATTTTTAACTACCCCTTTATATATTTCACCCGAACAAGGTTCAACACTTTCCTCTTCTATAAAACATTCCTTAAGTTTATTATTTTCTCTAAGAGCAATTCTCAAAATATTTTTCTGTCTTTCTATAAAAATTTCTTCCAATATAATTCACCTCATTTAATAAACACTATATGTTTTCAATATTTTTCCTGAATTTCATATCCTTCTATAAACATTCTTTTAATTATTTGCATTAAAGCTCTTGCATCAGGTAGTGCCTCATGTCTATCTAAAGAAGGTATACTTAATATATTTAATGCTTTATCTAAACTTAAACTTTGATTAATATTATAAAACTTTTTGAATTCTATAGATAAATCTAAATGGTCTTCTTTCAAAAAAGGCATTCCTATTTCATAACTTTTGCATACAGTTTTTAAAATATCATATTCTGCTTTTCCCCAAGATATCCAAATAGTTTCTTTAGGAGTATATATTTTTTTCAACTCTAGAAACGCATTTTCTAAATCTATACCATTTTCAATTTCTTCTTTAGTAAAACGTTCTGCATAAATTCTGTGAACATTTTTATTCTTAGATCTTATATAATACCTTGGTTTAATAATCCTTTCAAATTCTATAATCTCATCCTCATCTTTACTGAATACCGCTCCAATTTCCACAATTTCTTGAAAATACTTTTTTGCTTTGTTTTGAACAATTTGTGTAGTAATAAATTCAAAGTCTATAGCCAGTAAACTATAGGGAATAAATTTAATCTCTAAATTATTTATAATATAAAACCCCATTAAGTTTATATCCCCTTTAAACATATTGCAAAATTTTTCACATTACTAATTATACCCTATTTATAGATAAAGTAAAACTGTTGAGTAAATCATTAGATATAGAATAATTATAAAATAATATTGTGACACAACATTATTTGAAGAAGTTTAGATAGAGTAGTCGCTGACGCTTAGTATAGTCACTTCGTTTAGTTAGCCACTTTGCTGAGCAAAAATAAAGCCCAAAAGAGAAGCGAAGAAAAAATAAGTAAAAGAGACTTAAAGTTAGATATCATCTAATTTTAAGTCTCTTAGTTATATACTTCTTTTTACTTTTCTTTATAATCTCAGCCAAGCGGCTACTCTCAGCTGTAGCGATTACACTCAACGAAGTGTCTACACTCCCTACACTTCTTTTAATAAAAGTATTCATTAAGAGGAACAAGTTTCTTTCCCTTATAAGCAAACATATTTTGTCTTTCTATATCAATAAAAGCTTCTTTATTAGCTCCTTGTATATTATCCCTTATAAATTCACCAAGTAATTGAGCAGATAAATTATCCTTACTTCCACAAGCAACCAAGGTATCTACTTGTAGAATGTTATCATTTAGTTTATAACTAAATTTCTTAATCAAAGACTTTATATTAACTTCTTTACTACCTTTTTTACTTTTCTTTATAGTAATCCATTCTTTATTATTCATCAAATCTTCTAACTCTTTTTCTACTGTTTCAGGATGTGTACACTTAATTTTAATATTATACTCTGCTGCTTCAATAGCTGCCATTGATTGTGGTGATTTTTTATCTCCTCTTTTTTCTCTAACCTTTATTACATCTATTACTCTTATTCCTCTAGGTGAGTTTTCATTCAACTTTTCTTTTATGAAATCAACATCTAGTTCTTCTATAAAAAGTAAGTCCATATACTCTCCTTTTGAATATACTCCAACAGAAAGTGGTTGAGCAATAGATAATATTATATGTGGATTAAATCCTTGAGAATATTGAACGGGAAGCTCAGCTCTCCTTATTATTCTTTGTATAGTTCTCATTAACTCCAAATGAGAGACATATTTTATACTATCTTCCTTAGTGAATTTTATTAAATATCGCATTTTCAAAACACGTCCTCTCTTTAAAGTCTTCATTTGTATTTATTCCACAATTTCTACATCCTTGTCTACAATCTCCCGTAAGCTCTTCTTTCTTAGCCTTTTCATTTTCTATAATTAGGAATTCTTTTGATACTCCAATATCTATGAAATCCCAAGGAAGAATTTCATCGTAGCTTCTTTCACGACAAGCGTAGAAATCTCCATCTACCCCGCATTCTTCCATAGCTTTTAACCATGTTTCAAAACTAAAATGTTCTGCCCATCCATCAAATTTTGCTCCCATTTCAAAGGCTTTAATTATAACATCACAAAGTTTCCTGTCACCTCTTGCTAAAATCGCCTCCATATAACTTACAGGAGACTCATGCCAATTATATGTAATTTGCTTACTTTTTATTGCTCCTCTTAGAAGTTTAATCTTTTCCTTTACAACTTCCATTCTATCTTGTGGAGCCCATTGAAAAGGTGTAAAAGGTTTTGGTACAAAAATAGCTGTACTTAAAGTAACTCTAAGACCCTTTTTTCTTTCCTCTTTAGGTACACTATAATACTGCTCCACAACTTTTTTTCCTAACTCCGCTATACCTAAAATATCTTCATCTCTTTCATAAGGAAGACCTAGCATAAAATATAACTTAATAGTTGACCATCCAGACTTAAAAGCACTGGTTACAGAATCCAAAAGATTTTGCTCGGTAACACCCTTATTTATAATATCTCTCATTCTTTGACTTCCAGCTTCTGGAGCAAAAGTCAGTCCTGTTTTTCTCACCTTTTGAATCTCTTTTATTAAATCTACTGAAAATGCATCTATTCTAATTGATGGAAGTGAAACTCCTACCTTTTTATCTTTGTATTTTTGTATTAAGGACATAATTAAGTTTTGTATATTTGAATAGTCACAAATACTTAATGATACAAGAGAAACTTCTTCATATCCTGTAGCTTTTAATAATTGCTCCGCTTGTTCTATTAATTTTTCAGTAGTCTTTTCTCTAATAGGTCTATAAATCATTCCAGCTTGACAGAACCTACATCCCCTTGTACATCCTCTAAAGACTTCAAGAGTAACTCTATCATGAACTATTTCAGTATAAGGCACTAACAACTTATCTGGAAATTCAACTTCATTGAAATCTTTAATTATAGCCTTGGAAACCCTTTGGGGAACATCTTCATATTTAGAATTAAATTCTTTTATAGTTCCATCCTCATTATAAGTAACGTCATACAGACTTGGAATATAAATTCCTCTTATTTTTACAGCTTTTCTTAAAAATTCTTTTTTGCTTATTCCTTGTTTCTTGCACTCCTTATACAACTCCATCAACTGATCAAGCTGTTCTTCCCCTTCACCTAAAGCAAAAATATCTGCTATATCATAAAGAGGCTCAGGATTATATGCACAAGGTCCTCCACATAAAATAATAGGTTCTTCTTCTCCTCTTTTAGAAGCTCTTATAGTTATATCAGCCATATCTAGCATATTGAGTATGTTTGTATAACTCATCTCATACTGAAGGGTAAACGCTACAAAATCAAATTCCTTTAAAGAATCCTTTGTTTCTAGCGTATACATAGGTATATTATTTTCTCTCATTTGCTTTTCCATATCTGGCCAAGGTGCATAGGCTCTTTCACAGTAAGTGTCTTGTCTTTGATTTAATGTATAGTAAAGTATTTTAGATCCTAAGTGAGACATACCTACTTCATAAACATCTGGAAAACAAAAGGCAAATCTTATATCAACATTATTTTTATCCTTATAAAAACAATTTAACTCGCCGCCTGTGTATCTAGCGGGTTTTTCAACCTTGTATAGTATATCATCTGAAATTTTATTCATTAAACTTCCTCCTAAGTTAGGTTACATGTTTTATACATTTCTACATTTTAACACATTCCCTATTAAAATTAAATAATATTTAACAGTAATCATCTTATCTAAAATTAATCTTATTCTTCCCTCATACTATTATCATTCCAGTTATTCCATTCTTCAACAGTAAGTTCAGCTAATTTATCCATTTTATCTATTTCGTCTTTATCTATATTCTTTAGGTAATCTTCTAAAGAAACATTCCCATATAATTTAAGTCCTTCAACAAGTTCTTCTTCATATATAGTGCTAATTACTTTCATATCTTCATTTAATACTGTAAAAATATTATACCTATTCTTATCAAGTATACTTAAAGCTTCTAATAAAGTTCTTTTGTAGTAAATAGATAAATTTCTATTTTCAATATATCCTCTTTTTATAAATCTATATTTCTTTCTAATAATATCTCCCATAATTATATAAACTATCCTTTCTTTTTCTTTATATGATGAAATGACAATAAAAAGCCCAATAATTCCTATACTTAAATTTTTTTTACCTAATTCCAATACAATTAAAGAAAATGTTGTTATAAAAAAGCCTATTATCAAACTAACATTGACTGTAATTTTATTAGCCTTTTTATAAAAAGTTTTAAGAGCTAAAATATCTCTCAATATCCTGCCTCCGTCAAGTGGAAAAGCTGGTATTAAATTAAAAATCCCTAATGTTAAATTACTAATGTATAATAGATTAAAATAATAATTTGAATATTTCTTATTTATGAAATAAAAAATCCCTGCCATAATTAAGTTAGTTATAGGTCCACTTATGGATATTATTAAATCCTCCTTAGGGTCAGCATCGTCTAAATCTTTTAGTTTTAATACAGTACCAATAGGAAGAATTTCTACATGGAATCCTTTAAAGCCTAATTTCCTTGCAATCAAATAATGTGCCAATTCATGAAAAAATACTAATAAAAAAGAAATTAAAAGTTCACCTTTAAATCCAATTATCAACAATAATATGGTATAAGGAATAAATAGTTTACTAATCTTAATTAATAAACACCCTCGCTTTTCCATATCCTATTTCTTCATTTCCACATTTTTTTCTAAATTCTTATTTTGACCCATAAATAAAATTTCAAAATGCATAGTACTCTGTAAGCTATTTTCACCACTCATTGCTATGATTTGTCCGCTCTTTACTTTTTCCTCTTTTTTTACCATTATATCATTCAAATTAGAATATCTTGTTTCTAAACCATCTCCATGATCGATTAAAATATATCCTCCTGTCTTTTTATCTATACCACAGTCTTTTATTTTTCCATCATAGCTAGCAGCAATTTCCTTATTTCCTATCATTTTAATATCTATTCCTTCTTGTGCATTTTTTGTTATGTCTCCATAGGCAGGCAAAGAGAATTTCTCTTTTATTTTGTTTTTTATTGTTTCTTCACCAGTAAATTCACTTCTAATTTTATCTATAAAATCTACAATTTTATCTTGAATATTCTTACTGTTATCTATCTTAATATTCTTAACCTGATGAATAACTTTTTTATAATCATAACTTACATTTACCATATTTTTACAGCTTTTATATACAGCAGCAGTTTGTGGAGTAACAACTAATTTACATATAAACACAAAAATAAGCATAACTAAAACCCCACACAAATCCTGAATTATTTTTTTTATTATTCTATCTTTGTTTGTCTTCTTTTCTGAATTTCTATTGTAATAACCATTATACTTGGTTCTTTTGTTAGCAATAGTATTATAGTAATTCTCATATTCTGAATTAAAGCTTCCCATTATATTCCCCCTATAAAACTTACTACTATAATATATATTTAATAAAAACTTATTGTATTACATAGAATAATAAATAAAAAATAACATCCATGTATTTTTGCATGGATGTTATTAATAACTAAGTTTTTATTAACATATTATCTATTGAAAAAATCTATTTATTTAACTCTTCTAATAAAGCATTTAAATCTATTCCATGAACCATAGCTGCTTCTTCAATTGTTTCACCTTGAGCTGAAGGACAACCAACACACCCCATACCAAAACTCATAAGAACCTCTACCTTTGACATATCTTGTCTTATAATTTCTCCTATAGTCATATCCTTAGTAAACTTCATAATATCTACTCCTTTTATGTTTTTATTATTCGGTTTCTAATATAGTACTTTTTTATTATTTCCATTATGATCTTAATTTAAGCACAATTACTTCAAAAACCCTTGTAATATAGTTTCTTGAGCTTCTTCTTCAGTAAGTCCTAATGACATAAGCTTCATAACTTGATCAGAAGCTATTTTTCCTATTGCTGCTTCATGAATAAGCTCTGCATCTTCACAGCTAGCTGAAAGAGCTGGAATAGATGTTACAACAGCCTTATTCATAATTATAGAATCACATTCTATATGTCCTCTACTCTTATTTTTTCCATTCATCATAAAATAAAAAGTTTGTTTTGATTTATCCTTTGCTACTGTACGAGAGATAATTTGCGCAGAAGAATCTTCACCAATTAAATTAATAGTTACATTAGATCCTGCTTCTTGCTCATTCTCAGTAAATATTCTTTCTGTAATGACCAATCGTGCATTTTTATGTAAATTTACTTCCATATCTTTTTTACTATCATCAACACCCTTAATTTGAACTAATTCCATTTCAAGGGAACCATCTTCCTCTACGTCAATAATAGTCTTAGTATGAAAATTCTTTTGAGCTTTACCTTCACCTTCTGCATAATGCTTTTCAACATATTTAACCTTTGCACCTTTTCGTATAATTATATCATGAATCCCTTCATGCTCAGTCTTTTGTGCAGTACAATTATGAATACCACAGCCAGCAACAATAATAACATCTGAATTTTCACCTACATCAAAAGTGTTATAAACAGTATCTACAATACTTTTATTTGAAATTATTACTGGAACGTGTACACTTCTATTCTTTGTATTAGGTTGCACTACTACATTTATACCAGATTTATCTTCCTTATTTGTAATGCTTATATCCTTTGAAGTACTTCTGCTGATAGCTTCACCATTACTTCTAATATTATGTTCACCTTTATATAGTTCATCTATATCATCAATTTTACTCAATATTCTTTCTTCAACAGAACTTACCATATTCATTACATTCTCCCCTCACAAGTTTCGCAATAATCACAAGCTGCTTGTTCCTTTATCTCTCTAATAATCTCTTCCCTACTTGTAGTTCTTTCAATAGAACCATTTGATAAAACTATAACCTCATCTGCAATGTCTATTATACGTTCTTGGTGCGAAATAATAACAATAGTTGACTTATACTTTTTGTGCATATTTTTAAAAGTCTCTACAAGTCTTTGAAAGCTCCAAAGATCAATTCCAGCCTCTGGTTCATCAAAAATAGCAAGTTTCAAATCTCTTGATAAAACTGAAGCAATCTCAATTCTTTTTAGTTCTCCACCTGAAAGGCTTCCATTAATTTCTCTATCTATATAATTTTTAGTACAAAGTCCCATATCAGCTAACAGTTCGCTTATATCTACTTTATCTTCATTATCTTTGCTTGAAAGTTCTAATAATTCTTTAACTGTCATTCCTTTAAAATGAGGAGGCTGTTGAAAGGCATATCCTACCTTCTTTTTTGCTCTCTCAGTAATTCCTAGTTCAGTAATATCCTCTCCATCTAAAAAAATTTTTCCTGATGTAGGTTTATAAATACCCATCATAAGCTTGCATAGCGATGACTTCCCACCACCATTAGGACCTGTAATAACATAAATTTTGTTATTTTCTAATTTTAAATTGATACCCTTTACAATATTAATCTTTTCATTTTGTTCTCCAACTTCTAATGATACATTCTGAAATTCTATCATTTGAAACTTCTCCTTACATAATTTTTTTTGTATAATTAACTCTACCGCTAATTTAACTAATTAATTATAAAACTACACTTATTTATATTACCATTATGTAAGTATTCTTTCAATTATTTTGATGTAATTTGTTATAACCTGTCCAATATTATAACTATTCAAAAAAACTCCTGTGATATTTAACCACAGGAGTTTTTATTTAATCTCTAATTATCTCTACCATACGTAAAATTTGTTCTTTATTTTTCTCATTCTTTTTATTGAAAACATTTAAAATCAAATATGAAATAGTAAGCAGTATCATACCTAACATAAAGCTTAAAATTTCGTAATTTGAATAGTCTGCCTCTTTAAAAACAACAGTTCCAATTCCAATTCCTACTACCATCATAATTAAAGGGAAAATATATGCTAAAAGAAGCATTTTATTGAAGAGTTTTTCCTCAATAGAAACCTTTACCCTATCTCCTTTGTTGGCTCCTAAGGTATTCTCTATTTTATTAGTAACAGCTGCACTTGCACACGCCGCCTTACAACTTGCACAATTATCACCACAGCCTGATTTCCTTTTAAAAACTACTGAAGCAACCTCCCCATGTATAGCCTTTATATATCCTATTTCTGTCATATTTATCAACTCCTAAATAAGATTTACTCTTTACTAATTATTATATCATTTATATATTTTTTTTCTACATAATTTTCATAGTATTTCACACATATTTATACACTCACACCTATAATACCCATTCACAGCACAAAGCTACTTAAACTATTTTTGTTGTCCATTCTTCACAATTCCAAATTTCTGTTGCTACATCTTTATAGAATTCAGGCTCATGACAAACTAACAGAATACTTCCCTTATATTCCTTAAGAGCCCTTTTAAGCTCTTCCTTTGCTTCTACATCTAGATGGTTAGTAGGTTCGTCTAAAATCAATATATTTGTTTCTTTATTAATTAACTTACAAAGTCTTACTTTAGCCTGTTCTCCTCCACTTAGTACCATGACCTTACTTTCAATATGTTTTGTTGTAAGTCCACATTTAGCTAAAGCTGACCTTACTTCATATTGAGTGTATGAAGGGAAATCAGTCCATACCTCTTCTATACAAGAATTATAATTATCTTTTTTTGTTTCCTGCTCAAAATATCCAATATACTGATAATCACCTAACTCAACTTTTCCACCTAATGATTTTATTTCTCCCATTAAGCTTTTTAGTAAAGTTGTCTTACCAAGTCCATTGGCACCACTTAAAGCTATCTTTTGTCCTCTTTCCATTCTCAAATTCAAAGGCTTAGACAATGGCTCATCATATCCTATAACAAGATTCGTTGTTTCAAATATTAATTTTCCTGAAGTTCTTGCAGGTTTAAAATTAAATTCCGGCTTTGGCTTTTCTTGTGGTAATTCTATCATTTCCATCTTATCCAATTTCTTTTGTCTTGACTTTGCTCTACCCGTAGTAGAAATTCTTGCTTTATTCCTAGCTATGAAATCTTCTAGCTTTTCTTTCTCTTGCTGCTGTCTCTTATAAGCTGCTTCTATTTGCTTCTTGTTTGCCTCATGTATTCTTTTAAAATTCTCATAATCACCTACATACCTTGTTAATTTTTTATTTTCTACATGATAAATAAGATTTATAACACTATTTAAAAAGGGAATATCATGTGAAATCAATATAAAAGCATTTTCATAATCTTGAAGATATTTTTTTAGCCACTCTATGTGTTCCTCATCCAAATAGTTGGTAGGCTCGTCCAAAAGAAGTATATCAGGTTTTTCAAGTAGTAACTTTGCAAGAAGAATTTTGGTTCTCTGTCCACCACTTAATTCAGTAACATCTCTATCTAGCCCTATATCACGAAGTCCTAATCCTCCTGCTATTTCCTCAATCTTAGAATCTATTATATAAAAATCGTTATGCTCTAACAAATCCTGAATTTCTCCCATTGCTTCCAAAAGCTTTTCCAATTCTTCTGGAGATGCTTCTCCCATTTTTTCAGTTATCTTCATCATTTCTTCTTCTAAATCAAAAAGATATTTAAAAGCTTCCCTTAATATATCTCTTATAGTTTTACCTTTTTCTAACACCGCATGTTGATCCATATAACCAACCCGTACTTTATTTGACCAAATTATCTGTCCTTCATCAGGCATTAAATTTCCCGTAATTATACTCATGAAGGTTGACTTTCCTTCCCCATTTGCTCCAATAAATCCAACATGTTCCCCTTTTAGAAGTCTAAAGGATACATCTTCAAATATTGCTCTATCACCAAAACCATGATTCACATTTTTTACCGTTAATATACTCATATAACTTCTCCTTCTAAACTGTTTAAAATACATAATATATACCCATGTACCCTATATAGTTTAAATTAAAAAAATGCTCTTTGTCAATTGAATAATACTACTAAATAAAATCAATTGAAATGCTAAATATTTTTAAAAATAAAAAGAACAGTAGAAAATGTTCTTTACAAAACAATTCTATTGTTCTTTTTATTTTTTATAGTTCTATACTATACCTTGTGCCACCATTGCATCTGCAACCTTTAAGAAACCTGCAATGTTAGCTCCTACAACATAATTATCTTCATATCCATATTCTTTAGCACATTTTACTGAATTTTGATAAATATTCTTCATTATATTCTTTAATTTCTCATCAACTTCTTCAAATGTCCAAGAATATCTCATACTGTTTTGAGACATTTCTAATGCAGATACTGCAACTCCACCAGCATTAGCTGCTTTTGCAGGTCCGAAAAGAACTCCATTTTCTAAGAAAGTATGAACTGCTTCTAGTGTAGAAGGCATATTTGCTCCTTCTCCTACTGCAATTACCCCATTATTAACTAGGATTTTAGCTTCTTCTGCATTTATTTCATTTTGAGTAGCACTTGGAAGAGCTATATCACATGGTATTGTCCATATTTCTCTACATCCTTCATGATACTCAGCTTCTTCATGATATTTAACATATTCGCTTATTCTTTTTCTTTCTACTTCTTTTAGTTTCTTTACAGTGTCTAAATTAATTCCATTTTTATCATATATGTATCCATTTGAATCACTGCAAGCTACAACCTTACCACCTAATTGATGTACCTTTTCTATAGCATATATAGCAACATTACCAGATCCTGATACAACTACTGTTTTTCCTTCAAAACTCATACCTTTTCCCTTAAGCATTTCATCAACAAAATAAACTAAACCATATCCTGTAGCTTCTGTTCTAGTAAGACTTCCTCCATAGTTTAATCCTTTTCCTGTTAAAACTCCAGCTTCATAAGAGCTTTTTAATCTCTTATATTGACCATATAAATATCCTATTTCTCTTCCGCCTACTCCTATATCTCCAGCAGGAACATCTATATCTTGACCAATATACTTAGAAAGTTCAGTTATAAAACTCTGACAAAATCTCATTATTTCTCTATCAGATTTTCCTTTTGGATCAAAATCTGATCCTCCTTTACCTCCACCTATTGGAAGTCCAGTTAAAGAATTTTTGAAAATTTGCTCAAATCCTAAGAACTTAATAATACTTATATTAACTGTTGGATGGAATCTAAGTCCTCCCTTATAAGGTCCTATAGCATTATTAAATTGAACTCTAAATCCTCTGTTTACTCTTACATTTCCATTATCATCTAACCATGGAACTCTGAATATAAATTGTCTTTCTGGTTCAACTATTCTTTCTAATATTCCATTTTCAATATACTCTGGGTGTTTTTCTAAAACTGGTACTAAAGATTCTAAAACTTCTTTAACAGCTTGATGAAATTCAGCTTCACCTGAATTTCTCTGTAAAACTTGGTTGTATATGTTTTCTACATATTTTTTAGTTTCCATGACAAAATCCTCCCTTTGCATTTAATTAATTAGTTTTCATAATAATACCACAATTTTTTAAACTTTTATATAGTTTTTTTGAATATTTTATAAAAAAACAGATATTTTTTTATGTTTTAAGAAATATCTATATTGTAATATTATTAATTTACTATTTGCATTCACACTCTTTTTTATTCAATTATAAATAAAATTTAATTACCTTTATGTTAAAACAAAAATTATAACCTTTAATTTTGCTTAATTTTCTTTACATATAAGTTGTAATTAAAATTCTAAATTAAAGTTAATCCTCATTTTAATTACTATTAGAAATATAATATTAAATTAATATGAAGTACCATTGTTACAACTCATATATCATAATATAATAATTTAAATAACAGAAGATACCCTCATAAATTTTAACTTAAAATAAAAGGAGAGAAATTCTTCTCCCCCTATAATACTAAATTTTAAATTGACTATTATTCTATCTTTCAATATCTATTCCAACTAGCTCTTGTATTTTTCTAGCTAATTCATCACTTATTTTTTCTACATCCTCAGAGTTTTTTGCTTCAGTATAAACTCTACATACAGGCTCTTCTGCATCTGGAAGAATAAGTGCCCAGGCATCTGTATAATTCAACTTTACACCTTCAATAAGTTCTACTGAATCTGAAGAATTTTCCTCTATTAGATTTCTCATTACCTTTCCTTTCATATTCCATGGACATAGAACTTCCTGATTTTTTTTATAATATTTAGGGAATTTTGACATTATTTCAGAAAGAGTTATATTAGAATTTGCCATTAGATTTAACGTAAACATCACTATTCCTACAGCATCAAGTGTAATTAAATAAGAGTTAATTATATCTCTTCTACTTAAAGTTTTCTCATTGTTTATATATGCTTCTAAAATGCTTTTTTGAGAAGTTTTAGTTCTTATAAATTCAACTCCGCACATTCGGGCTATTCCCTCCATAGAGTCTGAAGATGTTACTGGCACAACTAAAGTCTTCAACTCAGTTGATTTTAACATAATAAATTCTTTAAGAGAATCATATGCATCATCTTTAATTATATTTCCTTTCTCATCAACTAAAACAGCAAAATTACCTTCATCGGAAATATAAACTCCTAGATTTGCACCTCTTGTTATCACCTCTTTACTAAGTCCTACTAAGTCCTTAGAGTCATAATATAGTTTAACATTTACCCTAAGATCTGATAAAATATTCTGCATTACTGACTTTATTAAATTATTTCTTACACTAAGTACAATTTTATATCTTTGAAATCTTATGTTGTGAATCTGTAATTTATTCACAATACCTCTAACATAATATTCAACAGTATCTGATAGATGGATAATCTTTTTAAAGTCATCATTTTTAACTCTTCTAAAATCTTCTCTACTAAAACTATTCTCTATATTTCTTTCAACGGTTTTATCAATGTCAATTCCATATCTATCTATAAATAAAATATTTACTCTTTGAATATCATCTTTATCAACTGTAACATGAATTGCACCACTTACTCCAAAAAGCATTACAGCCTGTCTTGTCATAGCTGTAGTCATTGTTTTCAAATCATAAACCTCAATTCCCATAGAAAGAAGTCCTGTAGCTAGTGAATATTTAAACATCTGAGCAGCACCATCATCACTGCAGCTTATTGCAACCTTAGCACCTGATTTTAAAATTGAGCCATATGAAGAACCTAATTTAGATACAAACTCTGGTGTAATATCTACATTTATTACGCCACTAATGCCTCTTTTCCCAAACAACGCTTTAGAAAATTTTCCTCCCCAAATCACATTTGACTTTACTACAGAACTAGCTCCAATCAATTTATTTGGCCATATTTTAACTCCAGGTTTTACTATTGCCTTCGTTTCTATTAACGTATCATCCCCAATTGCTGCTTCTTCAAAAATTGCACTTTTTGACTCCAATTGTACATTTTTACATAAAACTGCCCCTCTTACTTGGGTGTTATTCCCTATATAGCAATTATCAAAAGCTATACTTCTCTTTATTGTTGCACCTGAGGAAACTATATTATTTTTTCCCAAAACAGTGTAAGGCCCTATTTTAGCACCAGCATATACTTTTGTATTACTTCCAAGATATGAAGGTGATGTTATATTTGCTTTAGTACTTATTTCACAATTGGCGCCAATCCAAATCCCATCTCTATATCTTTCTCCTTTTATTTTTACATTTACAAGTCCCTTTAAAATGTCAAAATGACATTTTATATATTGTTGTATATTTCCAATATCACACCAATAGCCCTTGGCTATATATCCATATACAGGTTCATTATTATTTAGTAAAATAGGAAATAAGTCATTGCTAAAATCAAATTTCTGATTCTGCTGATAATAATTAAAAATTTCGGGTTCTAATATATATATACCTGTATTTACTTTATCACTAAAAACCTCACTCCACCTTGGTTTTTCAAGAAATCCTGTAACTTTTCCTTCTTTATCCGTTACAACAACTCCATATTCTAATGGTACAGGTACCTCCTTTAATACCAATGTTCCTATAGCATTTTTCTTTTTATGATAAGATATTGCCTTAGATATATCTATATCAGTTAATGCATCTCCACTTAAAACAATAAAGGTATCATCTAAAAATTTTTCTGCATTCTTAACACTACCTGCAGTTCCTAGTGGATATTCTTCCATAAAATAATTTAAATTAACCCCAAATCTTTTTCCATTTTCAAAATAACTTACAATCTCATCAGATAAATATTGAAGAGTTATTGCTATATCAGTTATTCCATTTTTCTTAAGCAGTTCTATTGCATACTCCATAACTGGTTTATCCAATATGGGCATCATGGGTTTAGGAATATTACAAGTTAAAGGTCTTAGCCTAGCACCTTGTCCTCCTGCCATAATTACTGCTTTCATAAACTCCCTCCTATTATAATACCTTATTTTTCCTCCTATTTCACTTCTCTTTACTTCCTTTTCTTCTTTTAAAATTTTATTCTACTCTAATTTTTTCCCTTAAACTCCCATTCAGTACCTTTAGCCTCATCCTTAACCTGCTCATACATCTTCATAGTTAATCTTGCAACACTGTCCCAGGAATATTTTTCATAAACACATTTATATGCATTTTCTTTTAATGTCTCTGCTAATTCCTCATTACTTAAAAGTTCTAGAACATTATCTTTTAAACTTTCTTCCAAACCTGGAATAAACTTCATTCCATTTACCTTATGCTCTACAATTTCAGAAAATCCTCCTACGTCAGAAACTACTATTGGACATCCAGCAGCCATACCTTCTAAAGCAACAATTCCAAAAGGTTCATATAAAGATGGAAAAATAGCTACATCTGCTGCTTTATATAGTTTATTCTTACTTTTCTCGTCCATATACCCAGTAAATAAAACTTTGTCCTTTAATCTCATACTCAATACCCTATCATTTAATTCTTCTGTCATTGGACCAGTACCTGCAATTATAAATTTTACCTTATCATATCTTTCAACTATTTTAGAAACAGCATCTATTAAAATATGTACTCCTTTTTCAAAAACATGTCTGCCTACAAAAAAGACTATTTTTTCATCATCCTTAGCATATTTTCTTCTAAAATCTTTATTATCAAATTCTAGTTGAAATTCCTCTGGTTCTACTCCATTAGGAATATTCCATATTTTTTCCCAAGGCGTAGAAAACACATCTTTTATTTGAATTCTCATATAATTACTACAAGCTATAACTTTCCATGACTCATATGTAAGCATCCATTCTACAGACGATATGTATCTCTGCATATCAGTCCTTACTCCATTATTTCTTCCATGCTCTGTAGCATGTATTGTACATACCATTGGAATTTTAAAAGCCCATTTTAATGTTTTGGCTGCATATGCTGTAAGCCAATCATGAGCATGGATAATATCCATCATACCTATATCTTTTATCAATCTTATACACTCTTCAATCATTGCAAAATTCAGCTGCATAGTCCATTTTGTAAAATCTTGCGTTTCAATTTTATAAGGCGCTACTCTATAAATTAAAACCCCATTATCATTTTCTTTAATAGGGGCTGTACCCTCTTCACAAGTAACCACATGAACCTCATGCCCCATATTTGCTAAACTATGAGATAAATAATAAACATGATTTGATAAACCTCCTACATTTTTAGGTGGATATTCCCATGACAACATCAATATTTTCATATCTTACACTCCTTTGATTTATAGTTAATATGTTAATTAAATATTACCATTTTTTTCTATAATATATATTATAATGTATAAGTGTATATTATCAACCATTATTTGTAAAATAATTTCACAAATAATGGTTTGTTTTATAATGAACAAATATTCATCTCTGAATAATGTTGCGACGCAACATTATTCTAGTTTAGAGTTTACAGTGGACAGTTTACAGTTAAGGATATTTTTCTAACGCAAAATTTAAAATGAAGTATAAAAACCTAGTATAGCCAAAGGCTACACTAGGTTTCGTTTTTTTATTGTTAGTTTTTCTGTAAGAAAAACTTCCTTCACTGTAAACTGTAAACTGTCATCTGTAAACTAAAGAAAATTGCTTCGCAATTTTCTTATTTCTCGCCTTTTTTAAGCATTTCTCCAATAGCAGCAATGCTTCCTAAAGAAGATAGTGTTTCATTTGGAAGTATCAGCTTGTTACTAGGTCCATTAGCCATTTCTTTAAGAGCTTCAACCTGCTTCAATGCAATAACAGTTTCATTTGTTCCGGATTCAAGAATTGCTCTATTTACCTTATTAATTGCTTCAGCTTCAGCTTTTGCAACAATTTCAATAGCCTTAGCTTTACCTTCTGCCTCAAGTAATTGAGATTCACGAAGACCTTCTGCACGTCTGATATTGGCTTCTTTTTCAGCTTCTGCTTTAAGTATTCTAGATTGCTTTTCACCTTCTGCTCTTTCTATTTGACTTTGTCTTTCTCCTTCTGCTTGAAGTATAGCTGCTCTCTTATCTCTTTCAGCTCTCATTTGTTTTTCCATTGCTGCTTGTATTTCTGATGGTGGAATTATATTTTTTATTTCTACTGATAAAATCTTAATTCCATAAGCATCTGTAATCTCATCAATTATTTCAAGAAGTTTTGAATTTATTCTATCCCTTCCAGATAAAACCTCATCTAAAGACATATCTCCAACTATATTTCTCATGTTTGTAATAGTTGAATAAACTATTCCTGATTTATAATCTTCTATATTATAAACCGCAGATTTAGGATCTAATACTTTATAGAAAATAACATTATCTATTGATATCTTAACATTATCCTGTGTAATAACACTTTGAGGCTGAATATCTAGAATCTGTTGTTTTGTTGAAATTTTACGTCTTACAAAATCTGCAAAAGGAATTGTAAAATGCCATCCTGGTTCTAAGGTTCTGTGATATTGTCCAAATCTTTCAACAATATAAATATATCCTGTGTTTACAATTTTAATTGATGATAAAATTGAAGCTAAAATTATAACTAATAATATTACTCCTAAAATAGTGCCAAACATATTAAATACCCCTTTCATTATTTATATTAAATTTTTTTAATAACTAATTTATTACCTTCTATACCAATGATTTTCACTCTATCTCCTTTATTTATATCCTCTCCAATGTTTTTAACCGTCCAATATATGCCTTCAAATTTTATATTTCCTTTTTCTTTAATATTTTTATCTGAAGTAAACTCTTGTCCTATATATTCTTCCTCCATTCTTGGAGTTATAGGCACTGTTCTTTTTATTGTCTTTTTAACTATTGGATATCCAATTGCTAATAAAGCCACACTGGAAGCTATAAAAGTAATGAGTTGAGTTGAAAAAGGAAAGTGAAACAAAGTTAATATTATTGCAAGTATTCCTCCAACTGTAAACCAGATAAACAAAAAACTGCTAGTTGTCACATCTATTGCTAAAGCCAAAGCTGCTATTACAACCCATAATATCAATTGCCCCCATATCATATATACTCCTCCTTTCTAAATCATTGTACTTTATCATCATATTTTTTATTATATATTAATATGCAATAAATTTACATGATATATAAAATATTTTATTATATTTACGAGGTGCTTGTACTGTTATGATACAGTATTAATTAAAATAATAAAAGTTTTATTTTTACTCATTATAGGTTATTTTATACTGTTTTTCACTTTCTTTCTCACCCCCAATTCTCCTTACATAAATTTACTGGTTCTTTCTGATTTTTTAAAAAGCTATACTTAATCTTAATTTGATTATTCTTAACCTTTACTCTTTACTTAAATTACGTTAATATGTTTTAATATAAGTTGACAAATAAATTCTAAAAAATATAGATTTAAATTCATTGAAAAATTAAAGTTTCATAATAATAACTAGAAATTGGAGTGTGAATATAATGAATTTTATTAGAGTAGCTGCAGCATGCCCTGTAACCAATGTAGCACATATAAACTTTAATGTTGAAAATATAAAAGACTGCATCAATAAAGCTATACAGAACAATAGCAAACTTGTAGTATTTCCAGAGCTTTCTATTACTTCATATACTTGTGGAGATCTCTTTTCTCAACAACAATTAATAGAAAAATCTGATTTTGCTATAAGAAGACTTTGCAAATTTTCTGTGAATAAAGATATTCTTATAGCAGTTGGAGCTCCTCTTATATATAAAAACTGCTTATATAACTGTGCATATATTATACATAATGGAAAAATTCTTGGAATTGTTCCTAAAAGCTACATACCAAATTATTCAGAGTTCTATGAGAAACGTTGGTTTACTGAAGGTATAAATATAGTAAATAAAACTATAAACTTTTCTTTTCAAGAAAATATTCCTTTTGGTATAGACTTAATATTCTCCAGTGGAATTTTTAAATTTGGATTTGAAATTTGCGAAGATTTATGGACTGTAATACCACCTAGCTCTTACCTCAGTCTTGCTGGTGCCAATATAATAGGAAATCTTTCAGCTTCTAACGAACTAGTAAGCAAAGCTAAATATAGAAAATCCTTAATAGAAAATCAAAGTGCTAGATGCATTTCATCTTATGTTTATTCTTCTTCCGGAGTTTTTGAATCATCTACTGATTTAGTTTTTAGTGGCCATTTAATGATATCAGAAAATGGAACTATATTAGAGGAAAATGATAGGTTTCAGAGAGAAAATCAGATTATAACAACACTAATTGATATTGATAAATTAAATAACGAGCGTTTAAAAAATCTAAGTTTCAGAGAAAGCACAAGATTGTGTCCTTTTGAAATAAGAGAAATAGCTTTTAGTTTTTCTGATATATCTTGCAATGATTTTGACAGATTCGTTGATAAGCACCCTTTTGTACCTTCTAATGAAGATGAAAGAGAAGAACGCTGCAGAGAAATCTTTAATATTCAAGCTTCTGGTCTTGCTAAGCGTTTAGCTCATACAGGAATTGAAAAAGCTATAGTTGGAATATCAGGTGGGCTTGATTCAACATTGGCATTACTAGTAATGGCTAAAACTTTTGATATGTTAAACTTACCTCGTAAAAATATAATTTCAATAACCATGCCTGGTTTTGGAACAACAGATAGAACATATAATAATGCAGTAAATCTATGTAAAGAACTAGGTACTGAGCTTAGAGAAATAAGCATTGTAGATGCTTGTCTACAACACTTTAAAGATATAAACCATCCTGTCGAACAACATGATATCACTTATGAAAATGTTCAAGCAAGAGAAAGAACTCAAATTCTTATGGATATAGCCAATAAGGAAGGTGGTCTTCTAGTTGGCACCGGAGATCTTTCTGAATTAGCATTAGGTTGGGCTACTTACAATGGTGATCATATGTCTATGTACTCTGTAAATTGCTCTGTTCCTAAAACTTTGGTAAGATATCTTGTAAAATATGCAGCAGACAAGGAAGTTTCAGATAAAGCTTCTGAAATACTTCTTGATGTTTTAGATACACCAGTAAGTCCTGAACTTCTTCCTAAAGATAAAAGTGGAGAAATATCCCAAAAAACAGAAGATATTGTAGGCCCTTATGAGCTTCATGATTTCTTTTTATATTACTTTATAAGACAAGGAGCTACTCCAGAGAAGATATTATTCCTTGCAAAACATGCCTTCAAAGGTAATCATGATGAGAAAACTATAGAAAAATGGTTCGATAAGTTTATTATACGCTTCTTTACTCAACAATTTAAACGTTCTGCATTACCTGATGGTCCAAAAGTTGGAACTATAAGCCTATCTCCAAGAGGCGATTGGAGAATGCCATCAGATGCAAGCTATAAAGCTTGGAAATAAAAATAAACTGCCGCTCTTATATTGAAGTTGGCAGTTTATCTTCTATTTTTATTTATATACATCAACCATTAAGCCTGTTATTTCATCAATAGTAGCCGCTATTCCTAAATTTTCTTTTTCATCACTTAACAGCATTTGTGTAAGTTCTTCTAATTTCTCATCTATTGTATCAACAGTTATAAAATATTGAGTTTGCCAAAAACTAATATCTTTTTTTACTCCATACATATAATTCAATACTGACTCTAAATATTCTCTTATCATTCTTTTATAAGCAGCAACATCTGCATAACATTTAGTTATAGCCAGTCTATTACCTTTTTTCTTTATATCTTCAAGCATCTTTTTTAGCTGTTCTTCCGATTTTTTTTGCTGAGCAAAACTAAAGCTTTGAGAAAAACTTTTTTTACCTGTAACAACTTTCTTTTCAGATGTAACTGGAGTATTTCTTCCTACTCGTGATATTTCCACTATTTTCACCTCCATAAAAGTTTTCTATGTATATTATATAGTAATTCAATATAAAAACAAAGAAATTTAATATATGTAAGTATAAATAAACCTACTTAATATATTTTTTAATTATTCATTAAAAGTTTTATATCTTACAATATTTTTTTGATATAATTAAATAAGCAGCTTATTTAAAAAATTTGTATTTTAAAATTTCGAGGTGATAATATATGAATAAAATTTTAACTATGTTTTTAACTTTCCTGAAAATCGGAGCCTTTACCTTCGGAGGTGGGTATGCAATGATTCCCCTAATAGAAACAGAGGTTGTAGACAAGCGTCATTGGATAGAAAAAGAAGAATTCTTAGATATTATTGTTATTTCTCAAACCTTTCCTGGAGCCCTTGCTGTAAATTCCTCTATTTTTATTGGATATAAAATAGGTGGAATAATAGGAGCTATTCTAGCCCTTATGGGAGTCGTACTTCCATCCTTCTTTATAATACTTATAGTGGCACATTTTTTCTTACAGTTTAGAAATAATCCAATTATAGATTTAGTTTTTAAAGGTATTTCTGCAGCCGTTCCCATGCTTATTTTAGTAGCTGTGACTAGCTTGTCAAAATCAATAAATAAAAATATTGCTAACTTATTTATAGTAATTATAACTGTTATTGGAATATCTGTATTGGATATTCATCCAATGTTAATAATATTATTATCTGGTATTTACGGAACTGTATTTCTAAGAAAGAAGGTAAATTTATGAATATTTTGTTAAGAATATTTTTCACATTTTTAAAGATAGGAATGTTTAGCTTCGGTGGAGGTCTTGCCATGCTTCCTTTTATCAAAAAAGAAATTGTAGATAACAATCAATGGATTGATTTTTCAACTTTTAAAGATATAATAGGTATAGCTCAAATGACTCCTGGACCTATAGCTATAAACTCTGCAACCTTTGTAGGCTTTAAAGTTAGAGGATTTTCTGGAAGTATTTTTGCAACTTTAGGAGTTGTAACATTTTCTTTTATATTAGTTTCAATTGCTACTCATTACATAATTAAATTTAAAGAAGCTAAAGTATTAAAAGCTGCTATCCTTGGAATGAGACCAGCTGTTATTGGTCTAATACTATCAGCTTTTATCTTTCTTGCAAAGGATTCATATTCTATAAAAGACCCTAAAAGCATATTTATAGGAGGAATTATAGGTATTCTTTTATTTAAAACCAAAATTCATCCCATTCTAACTATTGTACTGGCTGGAGTTTTAGGAACTATATTTTACGGTGCTATTCCTTTAATTTAATTTAATTTTATAACAGGCAAATCGCCTGTTTTTTTATAATTCATAATTATTTCCAACATAATTTATTAATAAAAAAAATACTATAAACAATAATAAAGTTATAGATTATATAAAATACTAATACGGAGGTGATTGATATGTTTTATTCAAAAAATATACAGGATATATTAAAAGATACAAATTCTGACCCTTTAAATGGATTAACTTCTGAAGAAGTAGAAAAACGCCAAAAGGAATTTGGGCCTAATAAATTAGCTTCCCAAAAGAAGCAAACTCTTTTCCAGCTTTTTATTGCACAAATCAATGATGTTTTAATTTATATACTTATTGCGGCTGCAGTAATTTCTGCACTGGTAGGTGAAACTAGCGATGCGATTATAGTAGCTGTAATAATTATATTAAATGCTGTAATTGGTATTATTCAAGAATCTAAGGCTGAACATTCCTTAGAAGCTTTGAAAAATCTTTCAGCCCCAAAAACCATTGTAAAAAGAGATGGAGAACTTAAAGAAGTATCTTCAGAAGACATTGTACCAGGAGATATAATTATTATAGATGCTGGAAGATATATTCCTTGTGATTTGAGACTCATTGAAACAGCAAATCTTAAAATTGAAGAATCTGCTCTTACTGGTGAATCAGTTCCTGTAGATAAAGATGCAACTTTAATATTAGAAGACAAAAATGTTCCTTTAGGTGACCAAAAAAATATGGCTTTTATGTCTACTCTAGTAAGCCATGGTCGTGGAATTGGAGTTGCTGTTGGTACAGGTATGACTACAGAAATAGGAAAAGTAGCTTCTCTTCTTAAGGAAAGTAAAAAAGAATTAACTCCTCTGCAAAGAAAGTTAGAGCATCTTGGAAAACTATTAGGTATAGTAGCTCTTGGAATATGCTCACTTATATTCTTTATAGGGGTTTTGCAAAAAAGAGATCTATTTGAAATGTTTTTAACAGCTATTAGTCTTGCTGTTGCCGCTGTTCCAGAAGGTTTGCCTGCTATTGTAACAATTGTTTTAGCTTTAGGTGTACAGAGAATGATTAAAGAAAATGCAATAATTAGAAAGTTACCCGCAGTAGAAACTCTAGGATCTGTAAATATAGTTTGTTCTGATAAAACTGGTACATTAACTCAAAATAAGATGACAGTAACAAAATATTTTACAGATAATCTTTTAGATGAAATAGATAAAATGGATATAAATAATCCAACTCACAAATTGCTCATAGAAAATCTAATGTTATGTAACGATGCTACCTTTTCTGAAAACAGTAGAACAGGAGATCCTACAGAAATAGCTCTTTTAGATGCTGGTGTGAAATTTAATCTTTTTAAAGATGAATTAGAAAAAATTCATCCTCGTATAAATGAAGCTCCTTTTGATTCAGATAGAAAATTGATGTCTACTGTAAATAAATATAATGATGAATTTTATGTAATGACTAAAGGAGCAGTAGATAACTTAATAAAAATATGTAATACAGCTTATATGAACGGTAAAGTTATACCTTTAACAGAAGATATAAAAACTTCTTTTTTAAATGCAGCTTCTGCCATGTCTAAAGAGGCTCTTAGAGTTTTAGGTTCTGCATATAAAAAAGTAGACAATGCTCATATAGAAATAGATGCCCTAGAAAAAGACTTAACTCTCATAGGATTAGTTGGTATGATTGACCCTCCTAGATTAGAAGTAAAAGATTCAATTGCTTTATGTAAAAAGGCAGGAATATCTACAGTAATGATAACTGGAGATCATAAAGCAACTGCTTTTGCCATAGCAAAATCCTTAGATATAACTCAGGATGAGAATGAAACCATATCTGGAGTAGAACTAGATGCCCTATCAGAAGAAGAACTTAACAACAAAATAGATAACTTAAAAGTTTTTGCCAGAGTTTCTCCTGAACATAAGGTAAAAATAGTTAAAGCCTTTAAATCTAAAGATAATATAGTTTCTATGACTGGTGATGGAGTAAATGATGCTCCTTCTCTTAAAATTGCAGATATAGGAGTTGCTATGGGAATTACAGGAACAGATGTTGCAAAAGGTGCCTCAGATATGATATTGACTGATGATAACTTTTCTACTATAGTTTCTGCTATTGAAGAAGGTAGAAATATATATAACAATATAAAAAAATCTATATTATTCCTACTTTCTTGTAATCTTGGTGAATTGATATCTATATTTTTTGCAATACTTCTAGGATGGTCATCTCCTTTGCGCTCAATACACATTTTATGGATAAACTTAGTTACAGATTCGCTACCAGCATTATCCTTAGGCATTGATCCAAAGGATAAAAGCGTTATGAATGAAAAACCTAGAGATCCAAATGAAAATATACTTACAGATTCAGTATACTTTCTTGTACTTAATTCTTTATTAATTGGTTCTTTAACACTTATAGCTTTTCAAATAGGTATAACTATGTATTCGGATTCATTAATGCATGCTCAAACTATGGCTTTCATGGTTATGAGTATAAGTCAGCTAATACATTCTCTAAACCTAAGAAGCATGAATAAGTCAATATTTAAGGTAGGGTTATTTACTAATAAACCTTTAATTTCATCAATTTTAGTAGGTATACTACTTCAAAGTATAATATTGTTTACTCCTGCTTTAAGAGATATTTTTAAAGTATATCTTCTAAATTCATATGACTGGATGTGGATAATTATTTTAAGTTTAATGCCCCTTTTGCTTAATGAAGCTGCAAAACTTATTAAAAACAAGTAAAAGAAAGAAATTGAGAATTATGATACATTCTCAATTTCTTTCTCTTCTTTTTCTAATAATCTAGGTGCTAAAGTTTTTATACCAATTAGACCTAAAGGTGCTGTAAATAATATTGATAGAACTGCTATAGCTAGAATTATAGAACCTGAATCTACTCCAGCTGCTAGTGGTACTCCACCTATTGCTGCTTGTACAGTAGCTTTAGGTATATATGCCACAGCACAAAATAGTCTTTCCTTTAAATTCAAATTTGAGCCCCCTAAAGAAATTATAACTCCTATTGTTCTGCCTAAAAGTCCAATAGCTATAATAATAACTCCCGTTGCTCCTGCTTTAAAAGCAACTTCAATATTAACAGCTGCTCCTATTAACACAAATAAGAATATCTGAGCAAAAAACCACATTTCAGTTAATTTTTTTTCTAATTGTAAAGCTGTATCACGAGACTTTTCTAATAAGATAAATCCCATAGTCATTATTGCTAGAAGTCCAGCTATATGCATTTTATCTCCAATAATTTTAACAATCAATGCAGTTGTAAAAAGCATTAATATCTTTTCCATTTCCTTGAAATTAAACTTTTCAAAAGCCTTATAAAGAATAAATCCTGTTACTATTCCTAAAGCTATCCCACCAATAATTTCTATTGGAATTTTAGCTATCTGCATACCTATAGACTCTCCTGACTTTGTTGACATTCCTAAAAATGCTGTAAATAATGTTATTGCAAATACATCATCTATAGATGAACCTGCTAAAATAATAATAGGGATTCCTTTTTCCATTCCCAATTTCTTTTCTTTTAAATCTAGCATGGATGGCACAACTACTGCTGGGGATACTGCTGCAATTATAAATCCAAGCATTCCAGCCTCTATAGCAGGTATATTAAGTAATTTGCTAGCCACAAATGTAATTGTAAAACCTTCAAAGATGCAAGGTATTATACTCATTTTTATAGCAGTTTTTCCAACCTTTTTTAATATATCCTTGTTTAATCCTAAACCTGCTCTTAAAAGAATTATTATAAGTGCTAAAGTTCTTATGTCTGGTGAAATATTTAATAAATCAGCATCTAAATATTTTAACCCATAGGGTCCTATTAAAATCCCACCTAAAATCATACCCAATAATCCAGGTAATTTTAGCTTTTCAAAAACTTTACCAAATAAAAATCCCACTAATAAAATTAACATTATACTTTTTACCAATTTTATTTGTCTCCTTTCCAAATATTTTAATAGATAACATAAAAATGACTTCTACGAATTATATAAATAATCGTAGAAGCCATTAGCATTTCAGCGTTTCGGAAATAAAAATTTCATTTCCAAGGAGAGCTTCATCTCCTTTTCAAACTAACTAAAATTATAACACCCTAATCTCTCAGAGTCAACTTATTACAAAAAAATTCATATATTTCTTTTTATTATTTATATTTTTTCACATATTTTTCATAGTGAAATTATATCCATCATGTGCGCAATATACTTTCTTTTGAAGAATATACACTATTGTAACTCAATCTAATATTATAAATATTAGGACAATCTTAACACAAGGAGAATGAAGATGTTGAAACCTATTTCTATATTAACTCCCAAAAATAATTCTTTAATCAATGATAGATTTCCTGAGATCTCATTAACGCTTGTAGGAAGCAGCATTAAAAATATTCCTAAAATCCAAATGTCTTTAGATGGAAAAAAAGTCAGCTGTAAAATTACAGAAAGTAAAATCAGCTATATCCCATCAAAAAAACTTCACTCTGGTGAGCATTACGTCAAGCTAAATATTATTGATGATACTGGGAAAAAAAACAGAATAAGCTGGTCTTTTTATATTGAAAAAAATAGTTCAAAACCAAAATCTCCAAAATATAATTTTTATTATGGAATTCCTCATGCACACACTTCCTACTCCACGGGTAAAGGAACTCCATCTGAAGCCTTTAAATATAGCCTAAATAAAAATTTAGACTTTTTAATTATAACAGACCATTCAAATAGTCTACAAAAAAGTTCTAAAGATAAAAAAAGCTGTAAATCCAAATGGAAACTTACAGAAGAGGAAGCTAAAAATTTCAACAATAAAAATACTAATTTTCTAGCTTTAAGAGGATTTGAAGTATCCTCAAATGGCTATGGGCATTTTAACGTATTTGGCAGCAAAAGTTGTTTTAATTACAGGATAAAAAACTTTAATAGTTTCACTTACTGGCTGAATAAAGAGAATAGTCCAATAGTCTCAATCAATCATCCACATAAATATATAGAATCTTTTAATTATAATACACACTTAGATAAATTTATAAATTTCATAGAAATTCTAAACGGCTCTACACCAGATAAATATGTAAATGGTGAAAAATATTACTATAAACTGTTAGATAAGGGATGGCATATAGGAGCATTGAATGGACAAGATAACCATAAAGCAAATTGGGGAGATAGTGACAATTTAACAGTAGTCATTTCTAAATCATTAAAAGAAAAAGATTTTATGGAGGCTTTAAAAAACAGACGAACCTATTCTACTCAAACTAGAACACTAAAACTTATTGTTAAAGCTAACGATTATTGGATGGGTAGCATACTTCCCCTAGATAAAAAAATAACTTTCACTATAAAAGCGGAGGATAAAAAGAATCCCATAAAGAGAATTGAACTTATAAGCAATGGAGCTGAAGTTTTAAAATCAAAAAATTTTTCTAAAAAGACTAAAATAAAGTTGAATTTTTGTATGCCTTTTATAAAAGATAAATGGTATGTTGTTAAAATAATTCATGAAAATAACCTTTTCGGAATTTCTTCTGCTTTTTTTACAACTTAATAATAAACTAAAAGTTTATAGATAAAGCTAGTAACAGTTTACCTATAAACTTTTAGTTTATTAAAGCATTCTATCAAATTCCATTTTTCTATTTTTAAAATAAACTGCTTTTAAATTGCAATATTCCATAATTTCTTCAGCTATATCAAAATTTTCAGCAATACTATTTGAATTATGAGCATCAGACCCTACAGTAATATATTTACCTCCTAGCTCACTAAATCTTTTATAAATTTTAATAAGATTATCTAAAGCACTTTTCTCTCTCAATCTTCTAGTATTAAGTTCTATACATATTCCTTTATCTATTAACACTTTTAAAACTTCATCTATAAATTCTTTAAATTCTTCGTAATATATTTCATTATCATCATATTTTGCATAACGACAAATATAATCTATATGTCCTAAACTGTCTATAAAAGGATGATCATTTATAGATTTTACCATATACTTAAAATACTCTTCGTAAAATTCTTTTTTGCTAGTTGTCTTATATAGTTTATCTGCATAATATAAGTCAATATCATATACATCATGAACTGATCCAATAATATAGTCAAAAGGAAATTTCATAGAGATATCTTCGTAATCCTTATTATATTTTTCACTCATCCCTATTTCTACTCCAAGCAATATATTATTATTTCTAAAGCTTGAATACTTTTTAAAATATCCTTCTATATCAAATCTAAATCTGATATTATCATAATAATTTAAATCCATATGTTCAGTAATTATAATCCCTAAATTTAGCTCTCTAGACTTTTCTACCACCTCTTGAATTTTCATTGTAGAATCTTCTGAAAATTCAGTGTGAACATGTGTGTCAAACATCTTTTACCTCCTAAAAAAACAGCAAAACATACTTATGTTTTGCTGATAGTTTCTATTATTTTTTCTTCTTTTTTTCCAAAACTTCCATTCCTTTGCTTTTATTGATTCTATTAGGCTTAGCCTTACTTCTAATTACTTTATTCTTTTCATTATTAGATACTGCTCTTTTAGACCATCCTGCTAAGTCCATAAACCACAAAAACAATATTAAAGATATAGCTGTTTGTATATAATACCAAAAAGTTTTTTGGATTTCAGGCCATATCAGCGCTGGAACTAGTGTCACTGCCAACCCTGCTGTAAGCACTATCCACTTATTTATTTTTATACTTTCTAGTAAGTAGGCTTTAAGTACATTATATACCACTAATATGACAATAATCATTATTAACATTGGTACAAATGCTTTAAAAAAACTAGTCATATAAATTCCTCCTTTTGTCTAATTCTCTATTAGTTTATTATACATTTAAATGTGTACATATATCAAGGCTAAAGTATTTACTTTTAATACTTGTAACTTCCTCTTAACTTAATGTTAATTGAACTTAGTACTACTATTTTAAGTCTTTATAATCATTCATATTTCTGCAATTTATTTTAAACAAACTATTAATGACGTCAATATACATATTTATAATTTATTAATACTTAATATTTTTTTTTGTTATTTCAATAATATTTTCAGTTTATTTTAATTATTTTTTTACTTTTTACATGTTTTTCTTAATATATACATATTTATTTTTGGATATCCATAAAAGCTTTTTTGATAAATTGTTAAAAGTTCTGTTATAATGTTATTAAACATTATTTCTTCTGAGGTGATTTCTATGGATTTAAAAATAACTGGACTTGATGATTTAGATATTCAAATTTTAGAAATATTAATAAAAGACTCTAGAACTCCATATCTTGAAATAGCAAGAAAATGCCATGTAAGTGGAGGTACTATACATGTTAGAATGAAAAAAATGGAAGATATGGGCATAATACAAGGTACCAAGCTCATTTTAGACAATGCAAAACTGGGATATGACGTATGTTGTTTTATTGGAATATTCTTGGATAAGGCTTCTTCATATAATCATGTCTTAAGCCAACTAGACAAAATAAAAGAGGTTGTAGAATTGCACTATACTACGGGTGAATATTCAATCTTTATAAAGGTTATATGTAAAAGTATTTCTCATCTTCAAGATTTATTGATGAATAAAATTCAAGTTATATCTGAGATCCAAAGAACAGATACCTTTATCTCTTTATCTCAGCCAATAGAAAGAAATATTCAATTATAAATATTTCTTTAAAATTTAAAAGGAAAGAATAATATTAAATTATTAGATATTAATATTATTCTTTCCTTTTTTACATTGTATATTTATTTTTTCATATTTTAACTAATATTTTTATATTTTTACTAATATTTTTTTAAAAACTGCAAATAATAACTCTGTGAAAATCATTTTAAAAGGAGATGTAACAGTTTTATGAAAACATTAGATGTCACTGCACTTATTCTAGTTATAATAGGCGCAATAAATTGGGGACTAATTGGATTCTTTAGATTTGACCTAGTTGCAGCTTTGTTTGGTGAAATGACAGCCTTTACTAGAGTAATTTATGCTTTAGTAGGTATTGCAGGTTTATACGCTATTTCTTTCCTAGGCAAAAATAGAGAAACACGTGAAGTTAAATAGTTCAAAAAAATCATCAAACATAAAAATGTTTGGTGATTTTTACTTTTCGCTTGACTTTATTACTTTAATATATTAAAATAGTCCATAAAGAAATATGAAATAATCATTGAGCAGGAAGAGTAACTTTGGAATTTAGTTACAGAGAGTTGAGGATGGTGGAATCTCAATACGATGTTTCTTAGTGAATGGACCTGTTAGATGTAAACCGAAATCTAAATTAAATTTTAGAAAGTAGTACTTACCGTATTTCGCACGTTATAGCGATAGGATATGTTAGTATCTGAAAGAGATATATTTAACTTTGTAAAATTTATATAGTTAAATATAAATTAGGTGGCAACGCGAATATACTTCGCCCTATGTTTTAGGGTGAAGTTTTTTTATTATAAAATTGTAGAAAAGGTGGTGAGTTAATATGCTATGAACCGAAGATTTAACTGATTGGTATACAAATAAAATTTATTCAACAAAACAAATAACCATTAGGAGGATTTTTATTATGAATTTAAAAAGAACTATTATTAACTCACTTCTTATAGCTGTAGGATTTATCTTACATCAAATAACTCCACCACTACTTTTAGGAATGAAACCTGATTTTTCATTATCTATGCTATTTATAATAATTCTTTTAAATGAGGATTATAAAACTGCAATAACAACTGGTATGGTATGTGGTATTTTAGCTGCTGTCTCAACTGGATTTCCTGGGGGACAAATTCCTAACATAATTGACAAATTTATAACTGCTAACTGCATATACTTTCTTATGAAAGTTATATCAAATAAATTTGGAAATCAAATTAAAATTATTATACTTACTATTATTGGAACATTGATTAGTGGATTTGCTTTTTTAGGCTCTGCTTCTATTTTAGTAGGTCTTCCTGGATCTTTTTTAGGGTTATATGTAGGTATAGTCCTTCCTGCAACTTTAATAAACGCATTTACGGCATCTATAATTTTTAATGCTATAAAAGTATCCTTTAAATATTCAAATGTTAAAGCTTTCAGTAATATTAATTCCTCAAAGTAATACGTTATTGAAGGAAATGTTGGAATTTTCAAAGATATAATTTATACAATTAATTTAATTGTTATAGGGGGTAATTATTATGTTAGAAAACAAAACAGGTTTTTATGGAGATTTTGGAGGTCGTTACGTTCCTGATGCTTTAAACAAGATTTTAGATGAAGTGAAAGAGGAATTTCATAAATGTAAAGATAACCCTAAATTTGTGGAAGAATTAAATTATTATTACAAAAATTTTATAGGAAGACCTTCTCCATTGTATTACGCCAAGAGATTAACAGAAAAATTAGGTGGTGCTAAAATCTATCTTAAGAGAGAAGATTTAAATCATACAGGTGCACATAAAATTAATAATACTGTAGGACAAGTGTTGCTAGCTAAAAGATTGGGTAAAAAAAGAATTATTGCTGAAACTGGTGCTGGTCAACACGGAGTTGCAACTGCTACAGTTTGTGCCCTATTTGATATGGAATGTATAATATATATGGGTGAAGAAGATACGCGCAGACAGGCTCTTAATGTTTTTAGAATGGAACTTTTAGGGGCAAAGGTTATTCCTGTTACCCATGGAATGAAGACTTTAAAAGAAGCTGTAGATGAAGCTTTAAAAGATTTAATAGAAAATTATGAAAACACCTTTTATATGCTAGGTTCTGCTGTTGGTCCCGATCCTTACCCAGAGATGGTAAAGTATTTCCAATCAATTATTGGAATTGAAGCAAAAGAACAAATTCTTGAAGCTGAAAGTGTTATGCCTAACTATCTTGTGGCAGCAGTTGGTGGTGGAAGTAATGCAATTGGATTATTTGCTCCTTTTTATGATAATAAAGACGTAAAGTTTATAGGCGTTGAACCTGCTGGAAAAGGTATCGAAACAGGTATGCACGCTGCTACTTTATCTCTTGGTAAACCTGGTGTATTACATGGCTTTAAATCATATGTACTTCAAGATGAAAAAGGTGAACCACTTCCTGTGTATTCTATATCTGCAGGACTAGATTACCCTGGGGTAGGACCAGAGCATGCTTTCTATAAAGAAACAAATAGAGCTGAATATGTACATATAACGGACAAAGAAGCCTTAGATGCTTTTCAAGAGCTTTCACGTATAGAAGGAATTATTCCTGCACTAGAAAGTTCCCATGCACTTGCTTATGCTATTAAATTAGCTAAACAATGCTCTAAGGATGAAACTATAATTGTAAACCTATCTGGAAGAGGAGATAAAGATGTAGATGAAGTTCTTCAAATCCTAAAAGCACACTAGAATAATGTTGCGACGCAACATTATTCTAGTTTAGAGTTTACAGTGGACAGTTTACAGTTAAGGATATTTTGCTAACGCAAAATTTAAAATGAAGTATAAAACCCTAGTATAG
>JAVBWC010000074.1:0-13430 GCA_036677675.1 Clostridiaceae bacterium
TTAAATATCCGATAGGATTATTAAAAAATAAAGAATAATATTTAAAATTAGATTAGTAATGTTCGTTAGAAAATAAAGATGTTTTCTATCAAATGTTACAACTATATTATACGAGAGAGGTATAAAAATGGGAAAGGATATAAAAATACTTGCTATAGAGTCAAGTTGTGATGAAACTGCAGCGGCAGTGGTAGTAAATGGAAGAGAGGTTTTATCTAATGTTATAGCTTCACAAATAGATATTCACACTAAATTTGGGGGGGTAGTTCCAGAAGTTGCTTCAAGAAAGCATATTGAAGCTATATCTTTAGTTGTAGAAGAAGCTCTAGAAGAAGCTAATTTAACTTTGAAAGATATAGATGCTGTAGGAGTTACCTATGGACCTGGACTTGTTGGGGCATTACTTGTTGGGGTTCAATATGCAAAAGGACTCGCTTATGCACTAGATAAACCTTTAATTGGAGTAAATCATATAGAAGGGCATATAAGCTCTAATTTTATACAATATAAGGATTTAGAGCCTCCTTTTGTTTGTCTTGTAGTTTCAGGAGGACATACTTTTATAGTATATATGAAGGATTATGGAGAATTTGAAGTTTTGGGTCAAACAAGGGATGATGCAGCTGGTGAGGCTTTTGATAAAGTAGCAAGAGCTATTGGACTTGGATATCCAGGTGGTCCTAAAATAGATAAGGTTTCAAAAGAAGGTAATGAGGATGCGATAGTTTTTCCAAGAGCTAATTTTCATGATAAGGACTGTTTGGATTTTTCCTTTAGTGGTATAAAATCAGCTGTTTTGAATTACCTGAATAAGATGAATATGAAAGAAGAAGAAGTGAATAAGGCTGATGTAGCAGCTTCTTTTCAAAAGTCAGTAGTAGATGTATTAGTAGATAATGCTATGAAGGCATGTGAAAGAAAAAAAGTAGACAAAATTGCTATTGCTGGTGGAGTAGCTTCCAATTCTTGTTTAAGAACTGCAATGATTGAGGAAGGAAAGAAAAAAGGGATAAAGGTATTATTTCCTGAACCAATACTGTGTACAGATAATGCAGCTATGATAGGAAGTGCTGCTTATTACGAGTTGTTGAGAGGGAAAAAAGCTTCTTTGGAATTGAATGCCATTCCAAACTTAAAATTAGGAGAAAGATAATAGGCTAGTTTATAGCTTGTTTTTCAGGTTTTTTGTAAATGTTAAAAAGATTAGTATATGTCATTTGTATGGTGAAGTGAAAATTAAATATATACTTTAAAAATAATTTAATAAATTGCTATTTTAAACTCTATGTTTAGAAAACATAGAGTTTAATTTATCTCATGACTAATAATTTCAAAATTAGATTTTACTTTATTTAAAAAATATATTGCAATGAATTATGTGGTAATTTTGAGAAAATTACTTTTTATAGTATAAAATTTAATTTATAATGATATTAGATAGTAGATATTACATATTTTTATAGAAATACATTTGGATAAAACACAGAAAAACTTGCATAAAATGGAGGTGGATAATGGGGTGGAAAAAGTACTTCTCATTAATGATTGTAAATTCGAAAAGATTATTATTAAGGATTTACTAGTAAGATTAGGATATGATGTTGAATTAGGTGACGAATATGAAGCTTTGAATAAAACAAAAGATTTTTCACCAGATATTATTATTGTAAATTTAATTATGAAAGAAATAACAGGGGATAGACTTATAAAGAAAATTAAAGATATTAATTCTAGGAGTATATGTATTTTATCTTCCAGCAATTCTTTAAATATAGATGACTATAAAGAAAATGGAGTAGATAGAGTTATTCAGACACCTATTAATAAAGAAAAGTTAGAAATTATTTTAGAAAACAAGGGTAATCATGAGTATAAATTGAGATTCTGCCCATACTGTGGTAATAAATTGGATGGAGTATTTAAAAAAATTATATTTTGTCCCTTTTGTGGACAACACTTATAGTAAAAGAAGTTTAGAGATGCTTTCTCTAAACTTCTTTTGCTGAATTATTAAATTGGTTCTATAACTTTTAATATTATTTGTGTAATAATAGCTGATGATAAATAATACTATAACATAAAGAGAAAAATTACTACTAGTTTTCAATTAAATTATGATTAAATTAACAAAAATAGTTTTCCATCATAGATATATATTCTTTTTTAGTTAATAAAGGCTTAAAATTTGCCTTGATTTCTTTAGCCTTTTCAGCATCATTACTTAATAAATCTATTACAGTTATAGCAAATAGTTTTGCAGGTAATACGCAAGCATAATAATAGTCCACTACATGAAATTTTTCAGTATGAAGAGGTCCGTCAACACCACCCATAAAAGGGTGTATTGTAGGCATGATATGTGAAATATCACCCATATCTGTTGAAGCACCAAAATGACCAGCGTTTACTATTTGATCTTTAGGAATTAGAGTTAAAGCATTATCTACAAATAAATTATTTAAAGATTTACAGCAGTTTAAAGGTAAGTAACCAGGCAGTGTATTGATAATAGTTTCAGCTCCAACTGCATATCCTCCTGCTTTTAAAGCGTTATCTACCTTAACATGAGTATTTTCGATTGCCTTCATGGTTTTAGCTCTAACGTATGTTTCAAGTCTAACATCGCAGGGAACACTATTAACTGTATCTCCTCCTTTTGTAATAATAGGATGAACTCTAACATAATCTTCATCTTTAAAAGTTTCTCTAAGAGCATTTATTCCCATAAGACCTATCATAGCTGCATTTAAAGCATTAATACCTTCATCAGGGGCTTCCGCTGCATGAGCGGTTTTACCAATGTATTGAATTGTTTTTGCCATAAACCCATTGCTAGTATCTCCAACTGATACTCTAGCTTCTGGTGTATTTTTATCAGAATGCATCATCATGGATATATCTATATCATCAAATTCACCAAGATATAAAAGCTCTTGTTTACCTCCAAAAAAATGAATTTTCCCTTCTCTATGTAGTTTTTCTTTATATTCAATTTCTATAAATTCTTCAGCAGGTACTCCCATAAAGGTTACATTACCATGAAGCTCATCAGATATATTGGATAGTTTTAGTCCTATGGCAGCACCAAGCATTGCTGTAAGCTGAAGATTGTGCCCACATGCATGGGCTGCTCCTGTTAACGGGTCAGCTTTAGAACTAGTAGGACAGAGAACGGCGTCTAATTCACCTAAAATAGCTATATTAGGACCAAAGCAACTTCCTTTTAATTTAGCTTTTACACCTGTTATGGCTAGATTTCTTTTATACGGAATTTTTAATTCTTTAAAGAAATTAGCTACAATATCAGAGGTTTTATTTTCTTTAAATCCTAGTTCAGGACAATCATCAAGTTTTTTTGCCAATTCTATAAGTTTTTTGGCATTGTTATCAATAGTTTTGCAGACTAAGTTTTTTAATTCTGCATTAGTCATTTTCACCACTCCTTTTTTCCAAGCATAAACTATTGTATAAAGATATTTGTTTATATATTTAGATGGTTTATAAAAAGTGATAATTAATATAAGTATTACTAGAATCATATATTTATTCTACTATTATAAATAAATATAGTAAATTAAATGTAAAACAATTTGTAAATTTATAAAAATATATAAATATTCATTTCATAATAATAATAATAGATTTACGTTTAGCTGACCAAAATACATACACTTACTTGACCATATTGTATATTAAAATCTATTTTTAAATATACAATATGATCAAGTATAAGTGTAAAAAGGAGGTATAGTATGTTAATTGGAGTACCTAAGGAAATAAAGAATAATGAGAATAGAGTAGCTATAACCCCTGCTGGTGCGACGGAATTGTTAAAAAATGGACATCAAGTTATTATAGAAAATAATGCTGGTATAGGTAGTGGTATTGATGATAAAGAGTTTTATGATATAGGAGTTGAGATTGTAGAAAATGCAAAAGAGGTTTATGAAAGAGCAGACATGATTATGAAGGTAAAAGAGCCTTTAAGAGAAGAGTATAGCTTATTAAAAGAAGGTCAAATTTTATTTACTTATTTACATTTAGCAGCCTCTGAAGAGCTTACTAAAGCTCTTTTATGTAAAAAAATTATTGGAATTGCTTATGAGACTGTGCAGTTAAAGAATAATTATCTTCCTTTATTACATCCTATGAGTGAAGTGGCAGGGAGAATGGCTGTCCAGATAGGTGCTCAATTTCTTGAAAAACATGAAGGTGGAAAAGGAATTTTACTTGGAGGAGTTCCAGGAGTAGAACCAGCTGAAGTAGTTATTATAGGCGGAGGCACAGTAGGAACTAATTCTGCCAAAATAGCTGTTGGCATGGGAGCCCACGTAACTATAATAGATAGGAATGTAGCAAGGCTTAGATATATTGATGACATTTTTCAAGGAAGAGTTTCAACACTAATGTCAAATAGGTATAATATCAGTAAGATGGTTAAAAAATCAGACTTGTTAATTGGGAGTGTTCTCATTCCAGGAGCTAAAGCACCTAAATTGGTAACTGAAGAAATGGTTAAAACTATGCAAAAAGGATCTGTAATTGTTGATGTAGCAATTGATCAGGGAGGATCCATAGAAACAATCGATAGAATCACAAATCATGATAATCCTACTTTTGAAAAATATGGGGTTGTTCATTATTCAGTTCCTAATATACCTGGAGCAGTATCAAGAACTTCAACCTTTGCCTTAACTAATGTAACTCTGCCATATGCTTTGGAAATTGCTAATAAAGGATATAGAAAGGCAATAAAAGAAAATGATGCACTTCTAAAGGGGCTAAATGTTATTAATGGTAGAATTGCTTATGAGGAAGTTGCAAAAGCTCATGGATTGGAATACACAAAAATTGAAGATATATAAAAAACGTCGAATATTCGACGTTTTTTATTAAAGGAATTCTTCCCATTCTTCATATAATCTTTCTAAATCAGCTTCAATAGTTGAAAGCTCTTTGTTTACCTCTTCACTTTTTTCAGGATTAGAATAAATCTCTTCAAGGCAAAGTTTATTTTGGAGATTTTCCATAGTTTGCTCTAAATTAGCTATTTCCTGCTCGAGGTTTTTAATTTTTAGTTTACGCTGTTTTTCCAGTTTTTCTTCTTCTCTTTTCTTTTTCTTTTCGTAGTTAATTTGAGTTTTAGTTTTACCCTCAAATTCTTCTAAATCTTGAAATCTTAAAGGGTTCTTTTTCTTTTCAACATAATAAGTATAATTACCTAAATATGTTTTTATACCATCAATATTTAGTTCATGAATTTTATCAACTACTTTGTTTAAAAAGTATCTATCATGAGATATAACTAAAACAGTTCCATCATAATTTAGTATAGCATCTTCTAAAGCTTCACGAGACATAATATCTAAATGGTTAGTTGGCTCATCTAATAGTAGAAAATTTGATTTTGACAACATAAGCTTTAAAAGATTTATCCTACATTTTTCTCCACCACTTAGTGTTGAAATTTTTTTAAAAACATCATCACCTGTAAATAAAAATGCAGCAAGATAAGTTCTAACCTGTGTAGTGGTAAGGTTAGGGAAATCATCCCATACTTCATCAAGAATTGTCTTTTCAGGGTCTAAATTTGATTGCTCCTGATCATAGTAGCCTAAAAATACATTTTTTCCAAGAAAACATATACCATCATCACTTTTAACCTGATTCATTAAAATCTTAAATAACGTTGTTTTTCCACGACCATTTTCACCAATTAATGCAACATGTTCTCCACGTTTTATATCAAGATTTAAGTTTTCAAATAAAGTTTTACTACCATAGTGCTTAGATAGATTTTCTATGTGAAGTACATCATTACCGCTTTGAATTTGTGGTTGAAATTTTATTTTTGTTATTTTGTTTTCTTTAGTAGGAGCTTCAATTATTTCAATTTTATCTAAAGCCTTTTGTCTGCTTTCAGCAGCACGTACACTTTTTTCTCTGTTAAAGGAACGATATCTTTCTATTATTTCTTCTTGGCGTTTTATGTCTGCTTGTTGAAGATTATAAGCTTTTAGTTTTTCTTCATAGACTTTTTTCTTAAGTTCAATATATGTACTATAATTGCCATTATAGGTATCAATACATCCATTAGATAATTCAAAAGTTTTATCAGTAATGGAATCTAAGAAGAATCTATCATGAGATATAACCATTATAGTACCTTTATATGATTTTAAATATTCTTCAAGCCATTCAATTGCATCTAAATCTAAATGGTTTGTAGGCTCATCTAATAGAAGAATATCTGGTTTTGAAAGAAGCAGCTTACACAGGGCAACTCTAGTTTTTTGCCCACCACTTAAAATATCTATTGGTTTTAAGTAATCATTTTCTAAAAAGCCCAATCCTTTTAAAACTTTATTAATTTCAGCTTTGTAAGTATATCCACCTCTATTTGTGTAAAGTTCAGATGTTAGAGTATAGTTTTTTATTAGCTTATTATGATATTCTTCATTTGATGCATCATAAGGCTTATTCAATTCTTTTTCTAGTTCGCTTAATTTATTTTCAAGATGAATCAGATTTGAAAAAACTAATAGTACTTCATCGTATATTGTGCTGGTACTTTCTAAAGATAGATTTTGAGAAAGATATCCTATTTTTTTGCTTTTATCAATAAATATATCTCCACTATCTGTCTCAATTTGTTTATTAATGATTTTTAATATTGTAGATTTACCAGCTCCATTTGGACCTACAAGTCCTATATGTTCTCCTTCATTTATGTTAAATGTTACATTTTTTAATATTATATCTATACCATAACTTTTGTGTATATCTTTGCAACTTAAAACTATCATTTAGCTCACCTTCCCAGTATATTTTACTATGTTAAGCATAACTTTTGTAGTGTAAATTTTTAAGATAGTAATTTTATATAATATTTAATAGAAATATTAATTAGTTTAAGAACTGAAAATAGATTTTTAAATGTTTTTAGATAGAAAAATTTAGAATTATTTTTCTGACTTATGGATATGCCACTTTATCAGCTATTTTAATAAGTATAAAAATTGAAACTTAAATAAAAATGTAATTTCAACTAGATTTTGATTCAAAATTTCTGATTTTTCTACAACATAATTGAAAAAAATTGCGAAGGTAGGTATAATAAAGTCAGTAATGAATGATATACATAGATATATATATAATATTAAAAATTTATTAAGATATTTATTGCATAGTATTTCATTTTAACTTTGAGGTCTAGGTGTAGCTAATATGTATAATAGCTTAAATTAAGGCAAAAATTTAATAATAGTAGGAGTAAAACAGTATTCGTTATATGTAAAAAAATACAATAACTTGAATTTTTGGCTAAAAACGACTTTGAGGTTTAATTATTTATTTATATAATATATTAATATCACTAAATATTTTGCGTGTTATTATCTAAGGTTATATGTTTATATGTTTATATGGTTGTAAGATTTTTATTTTAATGAAAAAATTTATATTATAATATTTAATAATACGCACTAATGTAAATGTTAATAGTTAATACCAAAATATTAAAGTGTTAAAGTTAGTAAATAGTAAAGTGAGGAGTGGGCAAGTGGATAAGAAAAGAAATATTTCAATGGCTGTTATTAGAAGATTGCCAAAATATCATAGATATTTAAATGAACTTATGAAAAATGATGTTGATAGAATATCTTCCAAAGAATTAAGTGAGAAAATAAAATTTACAGCTTCACAAATAAGACAGGATCTTAATTGCTTTGGAGATTTTGGACAACAAGGATATGGCTATAATGTTAAAGACTTATATAGGGAAATATGTTCAATATTAGGTATAGACCGCGAATATAGCACTGTAATTATAGGTGCCGGTAATATAGGTCAGGCTATAGCAAATTATAATTTTGATAAGTTTGGAATTGAGTTAAAAGGAATTTTTGATGTTAATCCTAAACTAATAGGTATTAAGATTAGAGATGTTGAAATACAGGATATAGATAATTTAGAACAGTTTTTAAAAGAAAATAAAATTGAGCTAGGTGTAATATGTGTAACAGGTTCAAGTGCGCAAAAAATATGTGATATATTAGTTGAAAATGGAGTAAAGGGCATTTGGAATTTTGCACCAGTGGATTTACATGCTAAAGAAGATGTAAAAATAGAAAATGTACATTTAAGTGAAAGTTTGCTTACTTTAACATATTTGTTAAGTTAAAAAAGGATCGTCTGTTATTTATACTTGATATATAAGTCTAACAACTTTTCGTAAAATAATTAGATGGGTATTTTGGTGTATACGTTGTAAAAAGTTATTGTTTAAAATACATATTTAATAAACAAAATGCAAGTGATTAAATCTAAAAATCACTTGCATTTTGTTTATATTATATATTTATGTATGTAGTATAGTGTTAAAATACTATATGTAAAATATTTGAAAAATTTATAAAAAAATACTTATTTGTATTGAAATACAAAAGCGTAAGTTATATAATAAATATTGTAAGTTTGTATAAGTTTGTGTTTAAGATTTTTTTAAGAAAAAATTTTCATTTTAGATTGTTAATAACATAACAATCTAAAATGAAAATTTATCAATGTTTATTTATTTTTACAAGGTTTTAGGTATGGGAGGGGTTAATGTGGAATTAAAAAATGTTATCTTTGAAAAAGAAGGAAGCATAGCTATAGTAACTATTAACAGACCTAAAGCACTAAATGCACTAAATGTTGATGTTTTAAAGGAACTAGATATGATTATTGACACCATAGAAAATGATAATGATATTCATGCTGTAATTTTAACAGGCGCTGGAGAAAAATCATTTGTAGCAGGTGCAGATATTTTACAGATGAAAGACATGGATGTTATTAAAGGAAGAAAGTTTGGAATTTTGGGGAACAAAGTATTTAGAAAGTTAGAAACATTAGAGAAACCCGTTATAGCAGCTGTTAATGGTTTTGCATTAGGGGGAGGATGCGAATTATCAATGGCATGTGATATGAGAATTGCATCTACAAAAGCAAAATTCGGACAACCAGAAGTAACACTTGGAATAACTCCGGGATTTGGTGGAACTCAGAGACTTGCAAGACTTGTTGGTATGGGTATGGCTAAAGAACTTATTTATACAGCAAACGTAATAGGTGCGGAAGAAGCTTATAGAATAGGGCTTGTTAATAAGGTTGTAGAACCAGAACAATTAATGAATGACGCTAAAAAGCTTGCTAAGAAAATTGCTAGTAATGCCCCAATAGCTGTTAGCTTATGTAAACAAGCCATAAATACAGGTGTACAGGTAGATATGGATACTGCTATTAATATAGAAGCAGAAGTGTTTGGAGAATGTTTCTCTACAGAGGATCAAAAATGTGGTATGACTGCATTTGTGGAGAAAAGAAAATTAGAAGGCTTTAAAAACAGATAAGGGGGTAAGGGTATGAATTTTAAATTAAGTAGAGAACAAGAGCTAGTAATACAAATGGTAAGAGAATTTGCTGAAAAAGAAGTTAAACCTATAGCAGCAGATATAGATCAAACGCATAGATTTCCTATAGAAAATGTTAAGAAATTAGCTAGATATGGATTAATGGGATTACCATTCTCAACACAATATGAAGGTGCAGGTGGAGATTACTTATCATATATCTTAGCTGTAGAAGAATTATCTAAAAAATGTGCAACGACTGGAGTTATTCTTTCAGCACACGTTTCACTTGGTGCATCAGTAATAGAACAATACGGTAATGAAGATCAAAAAGCTAAATATCTTCCAGACTTAGCAAGTGGAAGAAAGTTAGGTGCTTTCGGATTAACTGAACCTAACGCTGGGACAGATGCTTCATCTCAACAAACAGTTGCAGTTAAAGATGGGGATAAATATATATTAAATGGACAAAAAATATTTATCACAAATGGTGCATATGCTGATACTTTTATAGTATTTGCTATGACAGATAGGAGTAAAGGTGTTAAAGGAATATCTGCATTCATAGTAGAAAAAGGATTTAAAGGATTCTCAATTGGAAAAGTTGAAGATAAATTAGGAATAAATGCATCATCAACTACTGAGCTTATATTCCAAGATTGTGAAGTACCAGCTGAAAACTTAATTGGAAAAGAAGGAAAAGGTTTTGGTATAGCAATGAAAACTCTTGATGGAGGAAGAATTGGTATAGCAGCCCAAGCATTAGGAATAGCTGAAGGAGCTTTAGAAGAAGCTGTAGAATATATGAAACAAAGAAAACAATTTGGAAAACAATTATATAAATTCCAAGGACTAGCTTGGATGGTAGCAGACTGCAAAGCTAGAGTAGAAGCAGCAAGATACTTAGTATACAAAGCAGCATTCAATAAACAAGAAGGACTTTCATACTCAGTAGAAGCAGCAACAGCTAAATTATTTGCAGCAGAAACTGCTATGTTTGTAACAACTCAATGTATTCAAATGCTGGGTGGATACGGATATACTAAGGATTATCCATTAGAAAGAATGTTCAGAGATGCTAAGATAACTGAAATATACGAAGGAACTTCACAAGTTCAAAAGATGGTTATCTCAGGAGCAATGTTTAGATAAGTTATAAATAGATTTTCATTTTAAGATAATAACAAGATGTTTGGGGAAGTTTTTTATTCTTTCTAAGCTTTGTCAATTGAAATTGAAAGGATTAAGTGAGTCTAAAACTGATAAGCTTTATGACTCACACCCCAAAACCTTGTTGTGAAATTATTATAATGAGTACCTAAGTACGATACTTAAAATTTTGTTTGAAATTGTGGTGAGGAAGCATAAAAAATTACACTCTAGTATTAATATAAATGGAGGGGTAAGAGTTTCCAAATACATTTACAAATAATAAGGAGGATTAGGTAATGAAGATAATTGTTTGTTTAAAACAAGTTCCAGATACAAACGAAGTTAAAATAGATCCATTTAAAGGAACACTTATAAGAGAAGGAGTTCCATCAATTATCAACCCAGATGATAAACATGCATTAGAAGAAGCATTAAAAATGAAAGCTGCTAACGGAGCTACAGTTACTGTAATCAGCATGGGACCTCCACAAGCAGAAGCAGCGTTAAGAGAAGCAATTGCAATGGGCGCAGACAAAGCAATATTGATATCGGATAGAGCATTTGCTGGAGCTGACACATTAGCAACTTCACATGCGTTAGCAGGGGCATTAAAGAAATTAGACTATGACATAATATTCGCTGGAAGACAAGCTATTGATGGTGATACTGCACAAGTGGGTCCGGAAATAGCAGAACATTTAGGACTTCCACAAGTAACTTATGTAGAAGAAGTTACAGTTGAAGGGGATTCATTAAAAGTAAGAAAAGCATTAGAAGATGGATATGAAATGTTAGAAGTAAAAATGCCATGTTTATTGACAGCAATAGATTCATTAAATGAGCCAAGATACATGAATATGAATAATATATTTACAACATTCTCAAAAGAAGTAAAGGTATGGAGTGTAGATGATATAGATATAGATAAAGCTCTTTTAGGATTAAAAGGTTCACCAACAAAGGTTAAGAAGTCAATGACTAAAGAACCAAAAGGAAAAGGTGAAGTCATAAATGTATCAGCAAAAGAAGCAGCAGGATTCGCAGCTTCAAAATTAAAAGAAAAGCACTATATTTAGTAGAACAGGAGGGATATAATATGAATATAGCAGATTACAAAGGTGTTTGGGTATTTGCAGAACAAAGAGATGGAGAGTTACAAAAAGTAGCTTTAGAATTATTAGGAAAAGGAAGAGAAATCTCGAATAAATTAGGAGTAGAATTAACAGCAGTTTTATTAGGAAACAAAGTAGACGATTTAGCAAAAGAATTATTGGCATATGGAGCTGATAAAGTAATATATGCTGAAGATGAAAAATTAGCGCATATCTCAACAGATGCTTATACAAGAGTAATATGTGATTTAGCTAATAAAATAAAACCAGAAATAATTTTTATAGGAGCTTCTTTTATAGGAAGGGATTTAGGTCCAAGAGTTGCAGCAAGACTCTCAACAGGATTAACTGCTGATTGTACAGCATTAGATATAGAGGAAGGAACAAACCACTTAATGATGACAAGACCAGCATTCGGTGGAAACTTGATGGCAACAATTATGTGTACAGAACACAGACCACAAATGTCAACAGTAAGACCAGGAGTATTTGACAAGTTAGTAAAAGATGAATCAAGAATAGATGAAGCTAAGATAGAAAAAGTATCTGTTAATATACTTCAAGAAGATATGAGAATAAAACTATTGGATGTAGAAAAAATTATTAAAGAAGTAGCTGACATCAGCGAAGCTGAAGTAATCATAGCAGGTGGAAGAGGAATGGGAAGTAAAGAAAACTTCCAAATGCTTGATGAACTTGCAGAAGTACTTGGTGGAACAGTAGCAGGATCAAGAGCAGCAGTGGATAATGGCTGGGTAGATCATGCATTACAAGTGGGGCAAACTGGTAAGACAGTAAGGCCTAAAGTGTATATTGCATGTGGAATTTCGGGAGCAATCCAACATTTGGCGGGAATGCAGGATAGTGATTACATAATTGCTATTAACAGAGATGCAGAGGCTCCAATTATGAAAGTTGCGGATTTGGGATTAGTTGGGGATCTAAATAAAATAATTCCAGAATTAACGGTTGAAATAAAAGCTGTAAACAACTAATTCAAAGTTTAATTTGAGTTTTACTCTTATGCATAACATAATAGTAAATGTAATAAATCATAAGGGAACAGTTGACCTAAATATGGCAGTTGATTCTTATTTGGTTGATAAATTTACTTATGTATAGAGAGATGATTTTAAAAAACTATGTTTATTAATAGCCTGAATTTTAAAGCATATAATTGATTGATATATATCAATCAATTATATGCTTTAAAATTCTATTTGTTTAATAAAGATAAAAAAATATTAAAGGGATATAAAAAATAACATAGAAAAAAATAAACAAGGATTTTGAAAGGGTTTTGTTTAGTACCAATCTATTATAGTAAATATTTTATTTTATTATTTTAAGTAACATACAGTGTATAAATGATACTGAGTATGTAAATAAAACTAAATGTATTTTAACAAACCATACAACAAAAAAGTGCATACTTGCAATAAATATGTAAAATAAGATAAAATATTGTCATTAGGCAAAAATATTTTCCAATAAAAGGTTTTTGGAAAGGGTTTCCGCGGAATTTCAATAGAAAAAATTGTATGTGAAATGGAAATTATATAGTCTCAGGTAGATGAAGTTAATAAAGTACCAGCATAAAATATACTTGGAAAATAAGAAAAAGATTTTCAGATAGGACGGATAATACAATAAATAAAGGAGGATTTAGATAATGAAGATAGTTGTTTGTTTAAAACAAGTTCCAGATACAAACGAAGTTAAAATAGATCCAGTTAAAGGAACACTTATAAGAGAAGGAGTTCCATCAATC
>JAVBWC010000075.1:0-43903 GCA_036677675.1 Clostridiaceae bacterium
AAACTTATTAAAGATCTTTTAGAGAATATAGGAATAATCTTGAATAAACGTCAAAATAAAATAATAAATTATTTTATAACAGCAAATAAAAATATAATGACTATAGAAGAATATAGAAAGAAAAATAGAATATCTTATGAAACAGCTAGAACAGATTTACAAGATTTAGTAACTCTTGGCTTTTTTAAGAAAAATAAATTAGGGAAAAAATATGTTTATAGATTTACGCCTATAGAAGATATTATAAAAAATCTTCAAGAAAATTTTAAATAAAAATTCCCTGGGGGACATGAACAATTAACTTAGAAGTTAATGAGAAGGGAAATAGATTTGAATTTACACAAATCGCTCTACCTTCTCATATTTTAATTAAATATTAACAATATCTATTTTAGCTTTTTCGCTGAAGATATTTTCTGTAAAGCAAGCTATTTCATCAAAAAGGTTTACTTTAAATTGACCTAAAGCATTTTTATGAGTCAGCTTAGTATAAGCTTCTTCACCAGATATGCCCATTGTTAAAATTCCTGCTGCTACAGAAATGTCTTTACTGTTTCCAGCACCTAAATAACTTCCAATAAGAGATGCAGTCATACAGCCAGTACCTGTAATTTTTTTCAGTTGAGAATGACCATTGTATATTTTAATAATTTTATCTTTGTCGATTATTATATCTACTTTACCTGTAATAGCTAATACAGTATTTTCTTTTACAGAATAGTCAATAAGAGGTTTAGCAACGTTTTTTACAAATTCACTCTCCTCTAAATCGATACTGTCTACTCCTTTCATAGAATCTGATAGACCTACGATTCCTAAGACTTCAGATGAATTTCCTTTAATTACATCAAAGTGTACTTCGTCTAAAAGGTTTTTAACCACTTCTTTTCTATAAGGAGTAGCACTAAAACCTACTGGATCTAAAACAACAGGAATACCTTTTTTATTAGCTTCTTTTCCTGCCAATATCATGGATTCTATAACTCTTTCATTTAAGGTACCGATATTTATGACCAAGGAAGAGCTTATATTTACCATATCACATACTTCCTTAATAGAGTCTGCCATGACTGGTGATGCACCGATACATAAGGTTATGTTGGCACAATCATTTACTGTAACATAATTAGTAATATGGTGTACTAATGGATTTGTTTCTTTTACTTTATTTAATGCTTTAGAACATTCATTCAAAAAATCTAAATTATTCATTAATAAAAAACTCCTTTCCTTTGAACTAGGATAAATAAAAAAGCATAAATCCTGCGTAAAGGATTTATGCCTATTATATTTGCATAAATAGAACCAAAATATTTGGAACTTGCTTTCCTACGCTGGTATAATCCAGATCAGGTTCAAGGGTAAGAAAAATAGTAGGTTTTCCTTCTCAGCTGGCCTATCCAGCACCCCTAGCTCAATTGTTTTTTTATAATTGAATTTTAACATATGTAAAGAAAGAGTACAAGTAATGAATTATGTTTATTTGTATTAAAAAATATTAATTCATAATTAAAACAGATACAAATTTATATTTTCAATTGACCCTATAGAATAAATAATGTACTATTTTTATATAAGAATAAAACAAAAATGGAAAATTTCATATTATAATCTGCAGAGAAATAACTAATATATTATAAAAGGATATAACTGAGAGGAGCAAAAAGTATGTCTCTATTTAATTTGATTTTTTCTTTATTTAGAAGTAAAAAACAAAAAGCATTTTCTAACAGATGCAATGAAGTATGTTGTAATTCAGAGGAAAAAAAATTAACTCAAGAAGAGTTAAAGGAAAGAGAACTTAGATTGAAATATGAGCATGAAATTGAACTTGAAGAATATGCGGAATTTCTTCAAAAACTAATGGATACAATTCCTAGCCCAATATTTTACAAGGATGAAAATGGAGTTTATAAATATTGTAATATTGCCCTTTCAGAATATATAGGACTAAAAAAAGAAGAAATTATTGGTCATACTGAATATGAGATTTATTCTAAAGAATTTGCTGATACTTGTCATAAAACAGATAGTGAATTAATGGAGGGGAAGGATAAGCAAATATATGAAGCAAGAATTATATGTAACGATGGATCATTTCACGATGTTATTTTTAGAAAAGCAGCTTTTGTCAATAATCAAGGTAAGTTTAAAGGTTTTGTTGGAGTTACGGTTGATGTTACAGAACGAAATAAGTTTGAAAGAAAGATTCAAAAATTGTCAAATTTGAAGGATGCTATGCTAGAAATAAATCAAGATATTATTGGAATGAATAATATTAACGAATTGTTTAATTTGATTTTAGAGAAAGCAATTATAGCTATTGATGGATCAACTATTGGAACTATATTAGTTTTAGATGAGGCCAAGAACTTAAAAATTAAAGCATATAAAGGCTATGATTCTCAAGAAGCCAAAACTTTTAGTATTGAGCTGAAAAAATCATTTGTATGGTGTGAGACAAAAGGAAAAATAGAAAAAACAATTATTATTAATGATATTGATAAAATAGAAAACTTAAATATTTTAAATACTGAAGAAGGAAATAAAATAAGATCCACCATTAGTGCACCAATTATAATAGAAGAACAATTATATGGCTTTATAAACATTGATAGTGAACATAATAATATATATGATGAAAATGATCTAGAAATAATGGAGTATATTAGAAAGCAAATTGAAATTGCTATTAGTAAGCATAAACTTTATGAAGAAACTATATATTTGTCTAGATATGATAAATTAACTAATGTATATAATAGAAGATATTTTGAGGAACTAATTTATGAATACATTCATAAATGTAGAATAAATAGTGAAGAATTTTTCTTTGTAGTATTTGATTTGAATGGCTTAAAGGTTGTTAATGATACTTATGGGCATTTAGCCGGAGATGAGTTTATAAAAACTTTTACCAGTAATTTAAATAAGTATATTGCAGGTGAAGATACTTTAGCAAGACTTGGTGGAGATGAATTCGTAGGAGTTTTCTTTAATAGAGACTTACAAACTCTTATAGAAGGATTTGAAGAATTAATTATACATTTTGAAAATAATCCAGTAGATTTTCAGGGAAATAAATTCATTTGCAGCTACAGTTATGGTATCGCGGATTTTCCTAAAGATGGTGAGGAATACGATGAATTAATGAAAATTGCTGATGAACGCATGTATGAATATAAACAAAGAATAAAGAATAGCAAGGAGTACCTTAAGAACACTCGTTAGGAAAAATTTTAGTACAAGCAAGGTTAATAGTTGCCATACAGAAAATGGAATTTAAAATTAGCTTGGTATACATTGACACTATATATTTTAAGGAATACAATATTCATAAAGAAACAATCACACAGGTTCAAATATTTAGAGAGAAATCTTTAATTATTTGTTCTATACAAAAATAATAACCTAACAGAAAAGAGAGATCTAATCTGAAAGGAAGTTAGATATAGGGATAAGTATACCATGGAGAACATCCAAGGTTTATTTGTCATATGAATTCTGACTTTCCTTTCAAAGGAAAGTTTTTTTATTTGCAAGTTTTATTAATTTATAGCTAGAGTATATATAGTGCTTGAAGCTAAGTTTCAAGTAATAGGAGGAATAGGAAATGAGAAAAATTGCTGTAATCAGTGCCATTTTAGAAGAACCAGCCAAGTGCCAACAGGAATTTAATGAGGTAGTAGCAAGCTTTAAGGGAATTATTAGAGGAAGAATGGGAATTCCTTTTGAAGAAGGGATATCAGTAATATCTATCACTGTTATTGGAGACTTAAATGAAATAAACAGTCTTACAGGTAAATTGGGAAACATTGAATATGTTTCTGTAAAAACATCTATATCAAAGAAAGAAATTTAATCTATGAGAAAACTGATTGATAAATTATACAAGGAAAACTATCTAGACAAAAATCAGCTTTTAGATTTACTTGATCAAATAAATGAAGAAACTAAAGGGTATTTGATAGAAAAAGCTCATGAAACTCGAATGAAAACCTACGGGGATAAGGTATTTATGAGAGGATTAATAGAGTTTACTAATTACTGCAAAAGAAATTGTATTTATTGTGGTATTAGAGCTTCAAATAAAAAGGCTGATAGATATAGATTGAGTTTAGAAGAAATGTTATCTGTTTGTAAAGAAGGATACAGACTTGGATATAAGACTTTTGTGCTGCAAGGAGGAGAGGATGATTTCTATACTGATGATAGGATGGTAGAAATAATCAGAGAAATCAAGAAAAATTTCCCGGAGAGTGCTGTAACTCTTTCTATAGGAGAAAAATCTTATGAATCCTATAAAAAATATTATGATGCGGGAGCCGATAGATATCTTTTAAGACATGAAACAGCCTCAAAGGAGCTATATGAAAAACTTCATCCTAAAGCTAGCTTTGAAAACAGAATAGAATGCTTGTGGAATTTAAAGAAGATAGGATACCAAGTGGGAGCAGGCTTTATGGTAGGTCTTCCAGAGCAGACTAATGAAGATTTTGTGAAGGATTTATATTTTTTAAAGGACCTTCAGCCCCATATGGTGGGAATAGGTCCCTTTATATCACATAAAGATACACCACTGGCAAATAAAAAAAATGGAACAGTAGAAAAGACAGTAATATTGTTGGCTATTATAAGATTGCTTTTGCCAAATGTTCTGCTGCCTGCAACAACTGCTTTAGGAACTATAGATCCATTAGGTCGTGAAAAAGGTTTAAAATCAGGGGCAAATGTAGTTATGCCTAATTTATCACCAATAAGAGTAAGAGAAAAATACTCTTTATATAACGGAAAAATATGCACAGGTGATGAAGCTGCGGAGTGCAGAAGTTGCATAGAAGGAAGAATAACAAGAGCAGGTTTTTCTATTGATATGTCAAGAGGGAACAATATAAATTGGAGGAGAAAATAGAATGTTTATAGATCATAAATATATTGAAAATTTATTAGAAGAGGCTAAAGGAGCAAGTAAGGAAGATATTCAACAGGTTCTTAATAAGGCTAAAACTAAAAAAGGATTATCCCATAAGGATATAGCTATATTGCTTCAAACTGAAGATGAAGAACAGTTAAAGGAAATGTATAAGATAGCAGGAGATATTAAAAAATCTATTTATGGAAATAGAATAGTGGTTTTTGCTCCACTATATGTTAGCGACTATTGTGTAAATAATTGTGTTTATTGTGGATATAAAAAATGCAATGAATTTCCTAGAAGAAAGTTAACAAGAGAAGAAATTCAACAAGAGGTTAAGATACTTGAAAAGATGGGACATAAAAGATTAGCACTAGAAGCTGGAGAAGATCCTGTAAACTGTGATATAGACTATATTGTAGATGCTATAGATGCAGTTTATAAAACTGAAAATGAAAATGGTGTTATTAGAAGAATAAATGTTAATATTGCGGCTACAACAGTTGAAAATTATAAAAAATTAAAGGAAGCAAAAATAGGAACTTATATATTATTTCAAGAAACTTATCATAAACTTACTTATGATAAAATGCATCCAAATTGTTTAAAAGGGGATTATGAATATCATCTAACTGCCTTTGATAGAGCTATGGAAGGTGGAATAGATGATGTGGGTGGTGGAGTTCTATTTGGACTTGCAGACCCTAAATTTGAAGTTTTGGCTTTAATGCTACATAATGACCACTTAGAAGAAAAGTTTGGAGTTGGATTCCATACTATATCTTTTCCAAGGATTAGAAAGGCAGAGGGAATGGATTTAGAGATGTTTCCACATTTGGTAGATGATGATATGTTTAAAAAGATAGTAGCTATTACAAGAATTGCAGTTCCGTTTACAGGGATTATTATGTCTACAAGAGAAAGTGCAGAAATGAGAAGAGAGCTTTTAAGATATGGAGTTTCTCAAATTAGTGCAGGTTCATGTACTGGTGTTGGTGGATATAAAGAGCATGAGGAAGGAAAAGTTGTAGATCAATTTGATTTAGCAGACCACAGAAGTCCTCTAGAGGTTTTAAAGGAGTTAATCCATGACAAGTATATACCAAGCTATTGTACTGCCTGTTATAGAAAGGGAAGAACTGGAGACAGATTTATGAGACTTGCAAAATCAGGTCAAATTCAAAATGTTTGTGGACCAAATGCTATGATGACATTAATGGAGTTCATTTTAGATTATGGAGATGAAGAATTATACAAAAAAGGTGAGGCTTTAATTCATGAAGAAGCAGCAAAAATAGAGAGGGAAGATATAAGAGAGTTGCTATTTAACAATTTAGAAAGACTTAAAAAGGGAGAAAGAGATTTGTTCTTATAGGAGTAGGTGAATAAAGTGAACAATACGCCAAATGCAAATAGAAAACACATAGCCATATATGGAAAAAGAAATGCAGGTAAATCTTCATTGTTGAATGCTATAATTGGTCAAGATGTATCCCTGGTATCTTCAGTAAAAGGAACTACAACAGATCCTGTAAGTAAAGCTATGGAACTTATTCCATTAGGTCCAGTAGTTTTTATAGATACAGCAGGGTTAGACGATGTAGGAGAACTTGGGGAGCTTAGAGTTAAAAGAAGTCTTAAAATACTTGAAAGAACAGATTTGGCTATTTATGTTATGGATATAAATGATATGGATGAGGATGCTTATAAAGAAACTGTAAGAAACTTTAAGAAATACAGTATTCCTTTTATGCACATCATAAACAAGATTGATATTGTTTCAAAAGAGAGAGTAGAAGAAGTTAAGAAGAAATTTAATGATGCTATTTTTGTGTCAGCAAGTAAAGAGGAAAATATTCTTTTCTTAAAGGATGAATTAATTAAGAAAATTGAAGAAGGAGAAAAGGAGATACCTATTATTGGAGACTTACTTCCTTACAATAGTAAGGTTATTATGGTTGTTCCAATAGATTCAGAGGCTCCAAAGGGAAGAATAATTCTTCCACAGGTTCAATTAATCAGAGACTGTTTAGATCATGGTATAAAGAGTTATGTAGTAAGAGATACAGAATTAGAGTCAGCTCTCGAAGATATTAAAGATGTGGATTTAGTTGTAACTGATTCACAAGCTTTCAAAAGAGTAAGTGAAATTGTACCAGAACACATAAAGTTAACAAGTTTTTCTATATTATTTGCTAGATATAAGGGAGAAATAAATGCATTTTTAGAGGGTATTTCTAAAATAGATGAGCTAGATGAAAATTCAAGAATATTAATATCTGAAAGTTGTACCCATAATCACTCCCATGAGGATATAGGAAGAGTCAAAATTCCAACAATGTTAAGAAAACATACGGGTAAAGATTTAAAATTTGAATTTAAAATGGGCCACGATTTTGCTGAGGATTTAGGAGATTATGACCTTGTAATTCACTGCGGCTCATGTATGTTAAATAGAAAAACTATGCTTACAAGAATAGATATGTGTAGAGAGAACAATGTTTGTATTACCAATTATGGTGTTGTATTAGCTTATTTAACTGGAATTCTTCATAGAAGCGTGGAAATCTTTTCGAAAGAAGTGTAGTCACTTCAGAAAGAAAAAAAGAATCCTATAATCATCTATTTTTCAAAATTAGATAAATTATAGGATTCTTTTTCATGGATTCAGGATCTGCTAAGAATTCCTGTTAGGATAGGTTCACCAGAAAAGCCAGTTTGGGAATTGCCTGGAATTATATAAATCTGATTACCGGATGATAAAAGTGGTAGAAGTATTATATTTCCTATCCATGTACCAGCTTGCTCAGGCACAGGGGTGAGAGGAAAACCGTAGCCGCCTACGCCGGCTATGCCAATAAACCCATAATATTCATCAAAATCCCCTAGACTCCATGGATTAGGTAAATAAACTCCTGTAATCACAACTAGGTGCTGCCCGTTAGTAAGTCTTTGTACCATGGCAGAACCAAAAGTATTTTCAGTAGATGGATCTACAGGTTTTAATATTGCACAACATGGAAAATTTAGAGGTATAGGAACACATAGTACATCTCCAGGAAAAATTATATCTGGGTCAGGAATATGTGGGTTATTAAGAATAATTAAGTCAATAGGTACACCTATACCTTGGGCAATCTTAATAATTGTATCGCCTGGTTTTACATTATACCTTTCATATCCTTGGGGGCAGCTTTCTGGTACTCGACCCTCTCCAGGTGCTGGCTGTACAGGTACACATAGGACGTCTCCAGGATATAGCTTATTAGGGTCAGTGATGTGTGGATTTTCTACAATTAAAAATTCTAAACCTACATTGAAACGTTTAGCTATACTATGCATAGTATCTCCAGAAACTACCGTATACTTCTGAAAACCAACTCGGCATCTTTCAGGAATTTGGAGGCGCATAGTTTCACTCAGATTTTCATTATTTTCATAGTAGAATTTATTTTCCAAAATATCATCCCCATATATCAGTTTTATTAACTCAATATAATATATGAAAAATGTTTGTTAGTGTTAATGCAAATTATCTCCTGTTACTACACCAGCATTGATTCTAATTGGGTTATTTATATTAATCTTTTATTCTTCATTTATCATTAATTGTTAATTGTTAATTCTTAATTCTTAATTATACTAATATTACATGGCAGCATCAGTATTTTATGTTATTATTAAATCAACTAATTAATTTGAATTTATAGAGGTGATTTATTTGCTTCAGTGGAAAGAATTATATGAAGAATGTAATAGATGTAATAAATGCGGCTTAGGAGAAAAAAGAGCTAACATGGTTTTTGGGGAAGGAAGTACTAAGGCTAAGTTAATGTTTATAGGGGAAGCTCCTGGAGGGGATGAAGATAGAACAGGTAGACCTTTCGTTGGAAGAGCTGGTCAGTTGTTTGAAAAAGGAGTTCAGGCTTTAGACTTAGTTAGAGAACGGGATTTTTACATAGCCAATATATGCAAGTGTAGACCGGAAAATAATAGAACCCCTTTTGAAGATGAAGCAATGACATGCATTCCCTATCTTAGAAATCAAGTAGCACTAATAAAGCCCAAAATAATTGTTTGTCTTGGAGCTACAGCTATGAAATACATAATAGATTCTAATTGGAGAATAACCAGAGATAGAGGAAAGTGGATAGAAAGAAAGGGCTGTTATTTAACCTGCACTTTCCATCCCTCAGCAGTTTTAAGAGATGAAAGTAAGAAAAACAGCTTTTGGCAAGACCTTAAAAATATTAAAAGAAAATATGACGAAGTAGAATAATGTTGCGACGCAACAGTATTCTAGTTTACAGTTTACAGTGGGCAGTTTACAGTTAAGGATATTTTCCTAACGCAAAATTTAAAATGAAGTATAAAAAGGTAGTATAGCCAAGGCTATACTACCTTTTGTTTTTTTATTGTTAGTTTTTCTGTAAGAAAAACTTCCTTCACTGTAAACTGCAAACTGTCATCTGTAAACTAAAGAATATATATTTTAAGATAGGGAAAAATACAACCAAGTATAATTTGTAATAAAAACAATCTAAAGTTAAATTTTGTAATGATTCTATAAGTTGTAATATAAATTATTCAAAAAGAGGTCTTAAACATGAATGATGGAATTGATGGACACAAATCACCTATTACAGGAATTTTAAGTCAAGACATTAAGTATTTTAAAAGGATATTTAAAGATGATGAAAATACTATATTTAGGTTTTTTAGTAACAAGAATTCTAGTATAAATTGCTGTATTATTTTTGAAGATCATATGGTAGATAAAGAAATGATAGATGAAAATATTATGGCTCCTATTATGAATAATGATTTACATGAAAATATAGAAAATAAAATTGATTTTTTGACGGATAAAGTATTAATTTGCGGACATATAAAAAAGTCATCTGATGAACAAGAAATTGTAAGCTCTATATTATATGGCGATACAGTTATTTTTTGCAGTGGAAGCTACGAAGTTATTATAGTCACTACTAAGGATTGGAAAGTAAGAAACATTAAGGAGTCTGATGCAGAAAGCGTAGTTAGAGGTTCAAGAGAAAGCTTCAATGAATCTATAGATACTAATATTTCATTAATAAGAAGAAAAATTAATTCTCCTAAATTAAAATTTAAATACAAAGAATTAGGAAAGATTACAAAAACCAAAATATGTATCTGTTATATAGAGGGATTGGTATCAAAGCAAATACTTGAAGATTTAAATAGCAGATTAGATAAAATAAAAATAGATGGAGTTTTAGAATCAGGTTATATAGAAGAAAAGATAAAGGATCATCCATACTCTATTTTTGATACTATAGGTAATACTGAAAGACCAGATACGGTGGCTGCTAAATTATTAGAGGGCAGAATTGCATTAATATGTGATGGTACGCCTAGTGTGCTTACAATACCTTTTATATTTGCAGAATATTTTCAATCTAGTGAAGACTATTATAATAATTTTATTTATGGATCTTTTAATAGAATACTTAGGATAAGTGGATTTATACTTACTAATAGTGTTCCAGCTATATATTTAGCATTAGTAACTTTTCATCAGGAGCTGATACCTACACAATTACTTCTTAGTATTGCATCTGCTAGAGAAGGAACACCTTTTCCAACTGTAGTTGAGGCAATACTTATGATAGGTATATTTGAAATGTTAAGAGAGGCAGGCACAAGATTACCTAAAAATATAGGGCAGGCAATCAGTATAGTAGGAGCACTAGTTTTGGGAGAGGCGGCTGTATCAGCAGGCTTTGTTAGTGCACCTATGGTAATAGTAACTGCTATTACTGCAATAAGTAAATTTTCAATTCCTAAAATAGCTACAGCAGATGTAGTATTAACAAACATATTTTTATTATTAGCTAGTTTTTTAGGTTTATATGGTTATATATTTGGAATGATTGGACTATCCTTGTATTTATTTTCAATGAAATCCTTTGGGGTAGACTATATGTTAAAAGTTGGGTCTATAAATAAGGAAGATTTAAAAGATATGATTATAAGAGCATCTTGGGAATCTATGAAAAACAAAAGCAAATTTATTATTGGAAAAACTAATAATGATAAAGAAGGAAGATAATAAATGATAGATTTAAAAAAGATATTACTCATAGGTTTAATATTAATAAATACTATTATTTTATCAGCTTGTTGGAATTATAGAGAGATAGACAAATTTGTAATTTTAGCAGGAGCAGCTTTAGATAAAGATACAGATACAAATAAATATATTTTCACTTTAGAACTTGTAGAAACTCTTGGTGAAAAGGGTGAATTGAAGTCCAAAATTGTTCAATCTAAATCGGATTCTATATTTGGTGCACTAAGAGAAAGCATAGAGGTAAATGGAAAAAAAGTTTATTGGGCTCATTGTAAAATTATTATTATAAGTGAAGAAATTGCTAAGCATGATTTAATACCTCTTATAGATGTTGTGCATAGGGATGCTGAAATAAGATCGGATACTAGAATACTTGTTTCAAAAGATAATACTGCTAGTGAAGCATTATATAAAACGGATAAAATAGGTGATGAGATAATTTCTTATAAGATTAATGATGTATTAATAAATCAACAAAGTGTATCTTATTATCCAGATGTAGATTTTGCTGAAGTCGGAGAACAGTTATTGGCAAAAGGTTCTTCACCTATAATCCCGTGTATAAATATGGAAAATAATGAAGGTGTATCTTCGTTTAGGGTGATAGAAAGCAGTGTTTTTAAAGAGAATAAATTAGTAGGATATTTAAATAATATTGAAACTAGAAGTGTTTTATTTATAAAAGACGAAGTGAAGGGTGGATTTTTAGTAGTAGAAAGTGAAGTTGATGGTAAAAAATACAGGAATACTTTAGAGATTTTTGGAAGTAAAACTAAGATTAAACCAGAGTATAAAGATAATAAACTTATCATGAATATTAATGTAGAAGTAGATACAGGAATAATTGAATTGGGTGGAGATAAAGATTTTATAGAAGAAAAAGGAAGGGAAATTTTACAGAAAGACGCCGAAGAGTATGTAAAAAAAGATATAAATAAAGTTATAGATAAAGCTCAAACAGAATTTGAAAGTGACATATTTGGATTTGCGGGTATTGTAATGAGGGAAATACCTAAAGAATGGAAGAAAAAAATTGAGTCCAATTGGGAAGAGGAGTTTAAAAGGTTAGACACTAATATACAAGTAAAGGTTAACATAAGAAATAGTGCCTTACTTTCAAAGCCTATTAAGGTAGGTGAATAAGTAATGACTTTTATTATAATCTTTGCATATATAGTTGTCAGTTACTTTGAAGCTATTCAACTATTTAAAAATAGTCAAAAAAAAGAAATTACATTATATCTTGGTATGATGATAATATCTTTAGTTGTAAGCATTCTATTGAGTATAGGAGTAAAAATACCTAGTCCTGCTGTTTTTATACAAAAGATAGTTACTATGATTACAGAATAATATAGAGGAGACTAATATGGAAGAAAAGGCTATAACATATAAACAAGGTGTAAGCCTAATAGTTTTATTTTTGACAGGTAGTTCTATAGTTTTTACACCAGCTAAAGCAGCAAAACAGGATATATGGTTAGCTATAGTATTAGCTATGTTATTTGTATTACCACTATTATTTATCTATGAAAGACTTATCTATATTTTCCCAGATAAAGATTTGTTTGATATATTGCAGATTACTTTTGGTAAAGGTATAGGAAAGATTGTTAGTATATTGTATGTATGGTTTTCTTTTCACTTAGGTTCTTTAGTGTTAAACAATTTTGGGGATTTTATAAGTGTTATAGGTTTAACTGAAACACCAAAAGCAGTACCGGTAATATGCATAGCCCTGCTATGTATATTATCAGTAAAATATGGAATAAAGGTTGTAGGTAGATGGGGGGAACTAGCTGCTGTATTGGTAGCGGTTTCTATAACTACTGCTACAGTACTATTAATTGATAAGATGGATATAAACAATTTAAAACCAATGCTATATAACGGTATAAAACCAGTTTTAAAAGGAACATTCTCAACCTTTGCGTTTCCTTTTGGAGAGTTAGTTATATTTACTATGGTGTTTAATACATTTAAAGAAAAAGGTGTCTCTAAAGTTTATAGAAAAGGGTTACTTTTAGGGGGAATACCTATTTTTATTACCTCCCTAAGAGAGGTATTAGTCTTAGGAGTAAATATAGCAGAAATATACTATTTTCCTGCTAATGCCGCCGCTCGTAGAATTGATATAGGTGATTTTATACAAAGAATAGAAATACTTATATCATTAGTGTTTTTAATAGGAGGAATTACAAAAGTTAGTATGTGTCTTTTAGCAACAAGTAAAGGAATAGCCAAATTGTTTAATTTAAAAGATTATAGGGCTATTGTTACTCCTATTGGAATTATGATGGTTAATTTAACTATTTTAAGTTATGAAAGTGTTATGGAAATGTCAGAATGGACTGCTAAAGTATGGCCTTATTATTCTTTTCTCTTTCAGGCAATATTGCCTATTATCATATTTGTTTGTGTTGAAGTTAAAAGGAAAATGATGAAAAATATTTAAATGGTGTATCGATACAATTGACCATATGAATTTCTTATGAAATAATACAACTATACCTAGGGGATATATATAATTGTGCGTGCAATATAATAACTAAAATAACAATTTGGGAGGAATTACGATGAATAATAGATATGAATTAAATAAGAATTTAGCACAAATGCTTAAGGGTGGAGTAATTATGGATGTAACAACTCCTGAAGAAGCAAAAATCGCTGAAGAAGCTGGTGCTTGTGCTGTTATGGCTCTTGAAAGAGTTCCTGCTGATATTAGAAAACATGGTGGAGTTGCACGTGCTTCAGATCCAGAAATGATTAAAGGTATTCAAAAGGCTGTTTCTATTCCAGTTATGGCAAAAGTAAGAATTGGACATTTTGTTGAAGCACAAATTTTAGAAGCTCTTAACGTTGACTATATTGATGAAAGTGAAGTTTTAACACCTGCTGATCCAACTTTACATATTGACAAAAAAACTTTCAAAATTCCTTTTGTTTGTGGAGCTAAAAATCTAGGTGAAGCTTTAAGAAGAATTGGTGAAGGTGCTTCAATGATTAGAACTAAAGGTGAGCCTGGAACAGGTGATGTTATAGAAGCAGTTAAACACATGAGAATGATGAACTCTGAAATCAGAAGAATCCAAGGTTTATTGAAAGATGAATTAATGAATGCTGCTAAAGAACTACAAGCTCCTATTCATTTAGTTGAATATGTTCATGAACATGGAAAACTTCCTGTTGTAAACTTCGCGGCTGGCGGTGTTGCTACTCCTGCTGATGCTGCAATGATGATGCAACTTGGTTGCGACGGCGTATTCGTTGGTTCTGGAATTTTCAAATCTGGAGATCCTAGAAAAAGAGCTAGTGCTATTGTAAAAGCTGTTACACACTTTAATGATGCAAAGATACTAGCTGAAGTATCAGAGAATCTTGGAGAAGCAATGGTTGGAATCAATGTTTATTCAATAGACGAAGAAGAAAGAATGGCTAATAGAGGGTACTAAAATGAAAAAGATAGGTGTTTTGGCACTTCAAGGTGCATTTAGTGAGCATATAGAGATAATCAAATCACTAGGTCACGAAGGTATTGAGATAAGAAAAGCCGAACAACTCAATAATCTTGATGGAATTATTTTACCTGGTGGCGAAAGTACAACAATGGGAAAACTACTTGATGATTTTCAAATTAAAGAAGCTTTAGTAAATAAAATCAACAATGGTCTACCTGTGTGGGGAACATGTGCAGGAATGATTCTTCTAGCCAAGAATATTGGGGAGAAGGAAGAGGCACATCTTAAAGTGATGGATATACATGTAAAAAGAAATGCTTATGGTACTCAATTAGATAGTTTTGTAGTTGAAGAAAAAATACCTGAAATTTCTGATAAGCCCATACCTTTAGTTTTTATTAGAGCTCCGTATATAGAAAAAGTAGGGGATGGAGTAGAAATTTTAAAAGAACTTCATGGAAATATTGTTGCTGCAAAAGAGAAAAATATGTTAGTAACTTCTTTTCATCCTGAGGTGACTGGGGATAATTCAGTTCATAAATATTTTATTGAAGCTTTCTTTTAGATTTACAGTATACAATGTAGAATAAAAAATCTGTATCTTTTGATTCAAAAGATACAGATTTTTAAATTTTGCTATATTAAAATTTACTTTGGCAAAATACCTAAGCTTTTCTAAACTCAGCGCAGCGATTACACTCAACGAAGTGGCTATACTCTCTAAACTTCTTTTATGTAATGTGTTCGTGGTTATGCAAATGTTTCATACAGTATTCATAATGTCCATTACATTTTGAACAATATCTGAATTCCATATCAGGATCATCCTCTTCAGTTATTCCGCAGACAGTACATTTATGGAATGTAGTTTTCTTAGGGACATTTGCATTAAACTTTCTTCTATTATGGTAAGCCTGTCTGTTAGTTTTTGTACGAGTAACTATATCCTTTCCAAAGAATATAAAATAGTTAATAATAGAAACAACAGCAGCCAATTTGTATGGTAGTGGTTGAAAAATCACAGTATAGCCTATAAATATCCAGTTAAGTAAAGCTAAATATTTCATCTTTACTGGTAATATGAAAAATAATAATATTTCATAATTAGGATAAATACGCGCAAAGGCTAAAAATAGTGATAAATTTAAGTAAGAGTTTGTAAGGGAAGTTCCTAAGGCGAAAGAAACGATAGTTGTTCCTATCATACCTAAAAGATAATAAAGATTAAATCTAAAGCTTCCCCATTCCTGCTCTAAGCCCGTTCCTATCATATAATAAAAATAAAGTGCAAAAATAAGCCATAGTACAGAAAGACTTGGTGGTATAAATATATAAGTAATTAACCTCCAAATTTGTCCCTGAATAACTAGAGCAGGATTTAGTATTAATTTACTAGTATATGTTGGATCAATATAAGTTAAAAGAAATGCAAGACCATTTAAACCTACAAGGTAAGTTATAAGATTTTTTATGGCTAAATGACCATATTTCCTCTCGAGCTTATCAAACCAATGCATAAAAAACACTCCTTTATTCTTCTTTATTTCTTTGAGAATAAACACATCCACAATAATCCTGTCTATATAAATTATAGTCTTTACTTAATTCAATGGAACGTTTATATCCATTTTTCTTTTTGAAATCTGAATTAAGAAATTTTACGCCAAATTCCTGTGAAATTTTTTCTCCGATTTCGTTTATTTTCTCAGCATTTTTGTGTGGACTTATGGATAATACAGTTGTAAAGTAATCAAAATTCAATTCCTTAGCTTTTTTAGCTGCTTCTTTTAATCTTAGTTCATAGCATTTAAAACAGCGAATTCCACCTTCTCTTTCTTCTTCTAAGCCTTTGGATATATCAAAGAACTCTTCAGGTAAATACTTTCCTTCAATAAAATTTATCTTTCTTTTAACTGGAAGTTTTTCTATGAATTCTTTTTGTTCTTCTACTCTTTTTCTGTATTCTAATTCTGGATGAATGTTAGGGTTATAATAGAATATCGTGATATTAAAAAATTCCGAAAGATATTCTAAAACATAACTGCTGCAGGGAGCACAACAGCTGTGCAAAAGAAGGGAAGGAACTTCATTAGAAGCTAAGAGTTCTTCTAATTTTTTATCTAATATTTTTTGATAATTTAGTTTCATTTTATCAAACCTCTTTTTTACGATTATATTTTAGGTAAATGCTTACTTTGCGTATAATGATACTACTAAACGATATATTTTTCCATAGATTAAAAAAAAGAATACAGAAATACCTGTATTCTTTTTCTATTTAACTTGGTTTTCTTCCTTTGAAGAAGATTCTACATAAAAAACAGATGGTATCTTTCTTTCACCTGAAGACTTATAAGGGTTGCTTATTGTTTTGCCCTTGTAGTACATTGTTGAAGAGGAACCACCGTCTAAATTAATAGCGTTATATGCTCCGTATTCATATAATATATCCTGTAATTCTTTTAAAGTTACGGCAAGTCTTCCTATATATTTACCATCAATTACTAGCAAGAGAATACTTCCATCTTTTCTCTGACCTATAGCAGTTCTAGGGGCTGTCCCCCAACCCCCATCACCAGAGGTTATAGTTTTTTCACCATTTACTATTAAGGATGGACCAAAGGAAACTGCTTCTGTAACATCAAGTTGTTTTAGCTCTTCTACAGAGTGGTCTCCTACTACTAAGGTTCCATACTTAGTTATACCTGCTATACAGCTTTTTTCACCTTCTTTTAAGCTGTTATAAACTATCTTACCCTTAGAAATTATTATTCCAGCAGCACTGCCACTAGAATCTGAGGAGCTTTCAGGAACAGCTGAATTTGCAATAAAACCTCCAGCATTTATTGCAGCTACAGCATTATATCGTTCAGCAATTTCACTAGTAGTTTCTCCACTTTCACCTAATTTTTCGGAGTAGCCCACCTTAACTTTTTTAGGATTCCTAATTACAAGAAGGTGACCCGTAAATTTATCTCCATTAATATAGTATCTCTCTATTTCATTTGTATCTTTAAGGTTATTATTTATCTTACTGCTTATCTGCTCGTTTAATTTATTTATGTCCGTTTGAACTATGTTATTAATTGAATTTTGTCTTAGAATTTCGTTTATACGGTCTTGTGATAAAAACATAGTAGCAATCCATTGGTGAGTTGAAGTGGTCATGGCAGATCCTACTACTGTACCTTTTACATTTTCAAAAGGCCCATAATAAAGTAAAAAAGGAGCAGTTATAATTGAAAAAACTATTTCGAATATTATAAACCATTTTTTAGGAAAGTTTCCTTTCCAAAAGTCTTTTTTAAACATATACACCACCTGTTTATATTCTATATTAAAATTAAGAATTATACAAGCTGTTTTCTGCTATTAAAGAAGTTTTTATATGACATATAACAGGCTATAAAGGTTGCAATTGCTGTGGCTGACAACAACATAAAAATTACCATTATTTGATATTCTATAGCTTCTAACGACATAAAAAAGAAGTTTAGAGAGTGTAGTCGCTGTCGCTTAGCCTAGTCACTTCGTTTAGTTTAGTAAAAATAAAATATAAAATTAGAGAAACAAGTGTAAAGATATGTTACATCATCTTTGCACTTGTTTCTCTAATATATTTTTTAGTATTTATCATTAGATTTAAACTCCTAAACTCAGTGAAACGACTACACTATTAACTTCTTTGTAAGAGTCTCAGCGAAGCGACTACTCTCAGCGACAGCGATTACACTCAACGAAGAGGCTACACTCTCTAAACTTCTTTTAAGAAATTTGTTTTCTTTTCTTCAAAAGCTCAATAATCAATATAGCAAAAGCTCCACCTATAAGTGCATGATAAAATTGAGGTATGCCCATTACTACTGTTAGATTTTTTACTAACTTTTGAGGAATTCCTAATTTAAATAGGGAAACTAATTTAGTTGCAGATAAATATAAGAATAAGTATTTAAGTAGGGCACCTATAATAAGTCCTAAGTATTTGCCATATTTTTCTTTGGTTTTGAATACTCCAAAAAAGAAAACTAGTATAGCATTACTAGCCATTATAAAAGGGACAAAAGGTCCGAGGGCTGCATTTAAAGTTCCTGTGGCAAAGGCTAGAAGTGGAGTTAAAATTCCTACATATATTCCCCAAGGAATTCCACAGATATAGGTAGTAAGAAGCAAAACAGTATTTACTACTGGGCCGACTACAGGAGTTTGTTTAACAGTCATTTGAAAAACTACAGCTATAGCTAAGAATAATGAGCTTCTCACAAGATTTCTAACTTGATTGTTCATAAAAATTCCCCCTATGTTATAAATTATTATTACTTTAATATATAGATTATACCACTATGAAATATACATTTTAGAATATTTTAAGGTAATTAATGGATTTTTATGCAATTTAGTCTTAGCAAAGGGAAAAGCCCCTAACATTATTGTTAGAGGCTTTTGGGGAAATATTCAATAAAAAAGTAAATTAGCTTAATTTTAATAAAACTTTTTCAAAAATAGATAGTGCTGAGTCTATTTCATCTAATGAAACATTTAAAGGTGGAAGAAGACGAATAATATCTTCACCAGCACTTATAACTAGAAGGCCTTCATTAAAACATTCTTTAACAAATGTTTTAGTATCAACAGAAATACTTATGCCTATTAATAGGCCCATTCCTCTTATATCATTAATCAAGGAATATTTTTCCTTTAAATTGTGAAGTTTATCAAATAAATAATTGCTCTTCTCATCAACAGAGGATATAATTCCACCATCTACTAGTTCTGTAACAACGGCATAGCCTACAGCACAAGCTAGTGGATTACCCCCAAAGGTAGTTCCATGATCTCCTGGAACTAAAGTGGAAGATGCTTTTGTATTTGCAAGTATAGCACCTATTGGGAAACCGCCGCCTAAACCTTTAGCCATACATATAACATCAGGTATTACACCAAATTTATTGTAAGCAAACAGGCTGCCACATCTTCCTATACCGCATTGTATTTCATCAAAAATAAGAATTGCATTGAATTCTTGGCAAAGATTACTTACTGTTTTTAAATAATCTATATTAGCAGAGATAATGCCTCCTTCACCTTGTATAGGCTCTAAGATAACACCACAAACTGTATCATCCATAGCTTCTTTTATAGCTTCTATATCATTAAAAGGAACGGCTTCAACTCTACCAATTAAAGGAGCAAAATTTTTCTGGTATTTTTCTTGTCCTGTAACTGATAGTGCTCCCATGCTTCTACCATGAAATGAGTTGTTCATATATATAATTTTATTTTTATTTTCAATTCCGCTAAGTTTACCATGTTTTCTAGCAAGCTTTAAGGCAGCTTCTACAGCTTCTGTTCCACTGTTGCAGAAAAATACTTGATCATGATGGCTATTTTCACAAAGCTTTTCTGCAAGCTTTATACTATTTGAATTCCAGTAATAGTTTGAAATATGCATTAATTTTGAACTTTGCTCTTTAATAGCATTCACTATAACAGGATTTGAATGTCCAAGACAGTTAACAGCAACTCCAGAAACAAAGTCTAAGTATTCTTTATTATTTTCATCATATAATTTTGTACCTATACCTTTTTCAAAGCTAACATCGAATCTTCCATAGGTTTGCATTACATTATTTTTTAACATTTCATAATCACCTTCTTAAAAGTTGTATTATAGAGTAGGCTTATTTACTAGTAAGTAGTATAGTTCTATATACATAATTATCAAAAATCTCTTACTTGCTTGAAAATTTTATCTTTATAATAACTTGTGAATAATTATACTGTACATACAATAAATATGCAACACATTTATTTAAAAAATTAATTTGTTAATAAAAAATGTTATTAATAATTGTAAAAAATATAAATAAATATTGCATAAATATTCATAAAAGTGTATAATCTTTTTATACAATTTAGAGGGGGAGATTTCATGATAAAGGGGGCAGTTATTGGAGCTACAGGATATGCAGGACAGCAGCTTGTGTGGTTCTTGAATAATCATAAATATGTAGAAATAAAATTCTTAGCTTCTCATACTTATGCAGATGAGGAGTTTTCAAAAATATATAATAATTATACAGGAATTATTAATGATAAATGTATAAATATGAAAGAAGTAGAAGAAAGATTGGAAGAAATAGATGTATTATTTATAGCACTTCCACATGGAAAGTCTTTTGATATAGTAAAAAAAGCTTTAGAAAAGGGCGTTAAGGTTATAGATTTAGGAGCTGATTTTAGGCTAGAGGATGTTGAATGTTATGAAGAGTGGTATAAATTAGAACATAAATGTCCAGAGCTATTAGAGGAAGCTATATATGGACTTGTAGAGATTTACAGAAATGAAATTAAGAATAAAAAGCTTATTGCCAATCCAGGATGTTACACAACAGCAAGTATATTAGCATTATATCCATTATTAAAGAGCAAACTAATAGATACAGATTCTATAATAATTGATGCAAAGTCTGGTGTGTCTGGTGCAGGAAGAGGTTTAAATACAGCATCTTTATATGCAGAGTGTAATGAATCAATAAAAGCTTATGGGGTTGCAGGACATAGACATACTCCTGAAATAGAACAGGAATTATCAAAAGCAGCAGGCGAGAAGCTTTTATTAAACTTTACACCCCATTTAGTACCTATGAATAGGGGAATTTTAGCTACTTGTTATGGAAAACTTAAAAATAATATATCACAAGAAGAGGTATATAAGATATATGAGGAATTCTATAAAAATGATTATTTTATTAGAATTGTGGATACACTACCTGAAACTAGAAATGTTAGAGGAAGTAATTTTTGTGATATAGGTATAAGAGTAGATAAAAGAACCAACAGAATTATTGTAGTATCAGCAATAGATAACTTGATAAAAGGAGCTGCAGGGCAAGCGGTTCAAAATATGAATTTGATTTTTGGATTAGAAGAAGGAGAAGGTATAAATATGCCTTCTATGGCAATCTAAAGAGAAAGGGGAACAAATATGAAGATATTAGAAAATAAGAGTATATCTGATGTTCAAGGATTTAAGGCCGCAGGCATTGTAGCTGGTCTTAAGCAAAGTGGAAAAAAGGATTTAGCTCTTATATATAGTGAAAAGAAAGCTGTAGCAGCAGCAACATTTACTACCAATAAGGTTAAGGCAGCACCTGTACTTTTAAATATGGAATATATAAAAAACGAAAATACTCAAGCAATAATTATAAATAGTGGTCAGGCTAATGCTTGCACAGGTAAAAATGGATTTGAGGATTCAAAAACTATAGCAGAAATAACTGCTGCTGAATTAGGGCTTGATCCTAAAGAAGTACTTCAGGCATCAACTGGAGTAATCGGTGTTTCAATACCTATGGATATTATGAAAGAAGGAATTAAGAAGATATGCTCCTTGAAATCTGAGGAGGGTGGAAAGGATGCAGCACAAGCTATAATGACAACAGATACAAAGTCAAAAGAGATAACAGTAGAAATTGTGTTGGATGGTAAAAAAGTATTAATAAGTGGAATGGCAAAAGGATCAGGAATGATAAAGCCTAATATGGCAACTATGCTTAGTTTTGTTGTTACTGATGTAAATATAAGTAAAGCTATGCTTAATAAAGCTGTAAAGGAAAGTGTAGCAGATTCCTATAACATGATTTCAGTAGATGGGGATACAAGTACCAATGATACTATGATTTGTCTTGCTAATGGGGCGGCAGAAAATGAATTGATTGATAGTGAAAATGAAGAGTTTACAATTTTTAAAGAGGCGTTAGATTTTGTAAACAAGGAACTTGCAAAGAAAATGGCTAGAGATGGAGAAGGAGCTACAAAGCTTGTAGAGGTTGAAGTTATAAATGCACAGGATATAGAAAGTGCAAAGCTGTGTGCAATGTCTGTTGTTTCTTCTAATCTAGTTAAAGCGGCTTTATTTGGAAGTGATCCTAACTGGGGAAGAATTGTATGTGCTGTAGGATATTCTGGTGGAGAATTTGATCCTGACAAAGTGGATGTGCACTTTAGAAGCTCTGTGGGGGAAATAAAGGTTTTTGAAAAGGGAATGAATGTACATTTTGATGAAAAATTAGCATCAGAGATTTTAGACCAGGAGAAGATAGTGATTCATATTAACTTGAATCAAGGAGAGTATAGTGCAAAAGCTTGGGGTTGTGACCTTACTTATAAATACGTAGAAATTAATGGGGAATATAGAACTTGATTTTAAAATAAGTCATTCGAATGAATGGCTTATTTTTTATATTGAATTATTTTGTATTAAAAGTATTTTATATGATAAAATTATTAATATAATTATTGGTAAACAATAGTATTTAATGGGAGATGATTATTATTTTGGATAGAGTGTTAAAAGATTTATCACCAGATTTGGTTTTCTGTTATTTTGAAGATATTACAAGAATTCCAAGGGGTTCTGGAAATGAAAAAGCTATAAGTGATTATTTAGTAAGCTTTGCAAAAAAGCATAATTTGGAAGTTATACAAGATGAAGCCTTAAATGTAATAATAAAAAAATCAGGAAGCAAAGGTTATGAAAATGCTCCTACTGTAATCTTACAGGGACATATGGATATGGTATGTGAAAAGAATAAGGAAGTAGAACATAATTTTGAAAAAGACCCACTTAATATAAGAATAGAAGGGGATTTTATAAAAGCAGCAGGCACTACCTTAGGTGCAGATAATGGTATTGCAGTTGCTTACTGCTTAGCTATATTATCTAGCAAAGATATTTCACATCCTCCACTAGAAGTATTGATTACTACAGAAGAAGAAACAGGAATGGGAGGAGCTTCTAGTATAAAAAAAGAGAATCTTTCAGGGAAGATTTTAATAAATATAGACTCAGAGGAAGAAGGAGAGCTTTTATCAAGCTGTGCTGGTGGAGTTAGAAATAGAGTTAAGCTTAAAATTGAAAAGGAAGAGGTAAAGGAAGGGTTTATGCCTTTAAAGCTTATTATAAAAGGTTTAAAGGGTGGACACTCAGGAATGGAAATAGACAAGGGAAGAGGAAATGCTAATAAGCTTATTGGTCGTGTACTTAATGATTTGAATTCTAACTTAGATATATATATAACTGAAATCAACGGTGGAGCTAAGATGAATGCCATTCCAAGAGAAGCAGAAGCTATTATTTTAGCAAAAGAAAAAGATAAGGTAGCTTTAGAAGCGTTAGTGGCAAAATGGAAAGAAACCTTAAAGAATGAATTAAAGAATTCAGATTCAGAAGTAATTGTTCAAATAGAGAAATTAGAGAAAAAGGTAGAAAAGACTTTTACAAAAGATTTAGGTGGTAGAATTATAGAATTGTTAATGTTAATACCTAATGGAGTTCAGACTATGAGTATGGATATCAAAGGACTTGTTCAAAGTTCTACTAATTTAGGAGTAGTTACAACTGACCATAATAAAGTTACCTTTGAAAGTGCTATAAGAAGTTCTGTAAAAAGTTTAAAATATGATATAGTTAAGAGAGTAGAAACTGTAGCTAAACTTACAGGAGCTGAAATGACTTTAGAGTCAGAGTATCCAGAATGGGAATATAGAGCAGATTCATATATTAGAGATGTTTTTGTAAAAGTGTATAAAGATATGTATAATAAAGAGCCAAAAATAACAGCAATTCATGCTGGACTTGAATGTGGGATACTAAAAGATATTTTAGGTGATTTAGATATGATTTCTTTTGGACCGAATATGTACGATGTTCATACACCTGAGGAAAGACTAAGTATTTCATCTACAGAAAGAACCTTTCAATATTTACTTAATGTTTTGAAGAATATAATGTAAATATTATTGGTAAAACTAAAGGGTACTATGATATTATTATATAATACATAGTACCCTTTTTAAAATACAAAGAGAGGAGGAGAAATAGGTGCAATGGCATGAAGTAATTATTAGATTAGGTTTAGCTATAGTAGTTGGTGGACTTATAGGATATGAGAGAGAATTTAAAAATAGACCAGCAGGATTTAGAACTCACATATTAGTTTGTGTTGGAGCAGCTGTTATATCCATGGTACAAGTTTATATGGTAGAAGATACTGTTAAAATGATAGCCCAAAATCCGCAGTTAGCTAGTGCACTTAAGGCTGATATAGGAAGAATAGGAGCGCAGGTAGTAACAGGAGTAGGTTTTTTAGGAGCTGGTACTATAATACGGGATAAAGGCTCGGTTAAAGGACTTACTACTGCTGCCACTATATGGGTAGTAGCTTGTATTGGACTTGGAGTAGGAATGGGATATTATTCTTTGAGTATTTTTTCAGCAATAGGGGTTTATGGAGTATTGGCATCTTTAAAGAAATTTGAAGGAAAATTATTTGGAAAGACTAATGTAGTGAAAATTGAGATAGAATACTATAATAAAAAAGATTTGGTAGATAGAGTATCGGAATATTTTCAAAGTCAAAACGTTAAAGTTAAAAGTATAGAATTTTCTTTAGATGAAGAAAATGATGAAGTAGATGATGAAGTAGATGATGAAAATCTTTGTTTCAAAAAAAGTTTGTATACAATTCTTATTCCAAGACATGTAAAATCTCAGAAGATAGTTCAGGACTTAAGTGTTTTTGAAGAAATTGTTAGAGTTACGATTATATAGCATAAGGTTTTACTATATGTTAAAAAACTGGTTAATATATCTTTGAAGGACATTGTTTATTGGTATATTTAATTGAAAGTTATTTAAGTAGAATAATAAAAAGAGCGTATGCATTATAGCATACGCTCTAATAATAAGGGAAAATACAACTTTATTTAAGTTCAATCAACAGTTCACCTGATTTAACCTGCTGTCCTTCACTAACTTTTACTGATTTTACTGTTCCGCTTGTTGTAGCTGTAATGATTGTTTCCATTTTCATTGCTTCTATTATAATTAGGTTGTCATTTTCTTTGATTTCATCTCCAGGCTGTACAAGTACTTTAAGTACTGTACCAGGTATACTTGAACCAATTTCAAGAGCATTATCTGGATCAGCCATTTGGAGTGCATCAGTTACTGCAGTAGTTTTTGCTGTTTTATCTTTTATTTTTATTTCACGTCTATTTCCATTAACTTCAAATATTAAAGTTCTAAAGCCTTCGCTATTTACCTTAGTTACTTTAAGAAGTTTTATTATTAAAGTTTTACCTTCTGCTATTTTGATCTCGCAAGTTTCTCCTTCACGTAATCCGTGGAAATAGATATCACTTCCCATTAGACTAAGATCACCATTTTCCTTAATGTATTTTAGGTAATCTTCAAATACATCTGGATATAGTGTATAGCTTATAACATCTTGTTTAGTAGGTTCAATATCAAATTTCTCTTTAAGATGTTTAGCAACTGCATCAAAGTCTTCAGGTGGAAGAAGTTCACCAGGTCTGCAAGTGATAGGTTCTTCACCTTTTAAAACTATTTTTTGAAGGTCTTCAGGGAATCCACCTTCAGGCTGTCCCATCATTCCTTTAAAGTAAGCCACAGATGAATCAGGGAATGCCATATCTTTTCCTTTTTCTACTATATTTTCAGGTGTAAGATTATTTTGCACCATAAATATTGCAAGGTCACCTACTAGCTTAGAAGAAGGAGTTACTTTAACAATATCTCCTAGCATAATATTAACTTTCTTATACATTTCTTTAACTTCATTGAATCTATGACCAAGACCAAAGCTTTCAACTTGAGGTTTTAAATTTGAATATTGTCCTCCAGGTATTTCATATTTGTATATTTCAGTAGAACCTGATTTTAATCCAGATTCAAAGTCACCGTAAACAGGTCTTACTGAAGCCCAGTAATCTGAAAGATTTTGAATTCCATCTAAATCTATACCTGTATTTCTCATCGTATTCTCAAGAGCTGCTACAACAGAGTTTAATGCAGGCTGACTTGTAAGTCCAGACATACTATTAAGAGCTGTATCTACAATATCAACTCCAGCTTCAGCTGCCATTATAACAGTTGCAACTCCATTTCCAGTTGTATCGTGAGTATGAAGATGGATTGGTATTGATATTTCATTTTTTAATGCTTTAACAAGCTTGTATGCAGCATAAGGCTTCAATAGAGCAGACATATCCTTGATTCCAAGTATATGAGCACCCATTTTTTCAATTTCTTTTGCTTTGTTAACATAATAGTCTATAGAGTATTTATCTTTTGTGTGATCTAAAATATCTCCAGTATAGCAAATGCAAGCTTCTGCAACCTTATCATTTTTAAGAACTTGGTCAATTGCAACTTCCATTCCTTTTAGCCAGTTAAGAGAGTCGAAAATTCTAAATACATCAATTCCTGATTTAGCAGATTCATTAATTAATTCTCTTACTACATTATCAGGATAGTTTTTGTATCCAACGCCGTTAGCACCTCTTATTAACATTTGGAATAAAACGTTAGGAATTCTCTTTCTTAATTCCTGTAATCTAGTCCAAGGAGATTCTTTTAAAAATCTATAAGCTACGTCAAAAGTTGCTCCGCCCCACATTTCAACAGAAAACAAATCTTTTTCAAGAACTGAGGTTGCGTTTGCTATCTTAACCATATCTACAGTTCTCATTCTAGTTGCCATTAGGGATTGATGAGCATCTCTCATAGTTGTATCTGTAAGAAGTAATTTTTCTTGAGATTTAATCCATTTAACTAAACCTGCAGGACCTTTTTTGTCAAGTATTTGCTTTGTACCTTTGAAATTTTCAGGTGCTTCAACTTTTGGAACAACAGGTACGTCGAAATCTCTTTTTACTCCATGAGTTTGATTTACAACTAAATCACCGATGAATTTAAGTATGTTATATTCTGGGTCAGCTTTTGTGGTGATGTTAAACAATTCCTTTTCAGTTTCAATAAAACTTGTATTACATTCACCCTTTGCAAATATTGGATTATTTAAAACATTAATTAAAAAGTCAACGTTAGTTTTTATACCAGAAATTTTGAATTCCTTTAAAGAACGTAGAGATTTTCTTATAGCATCTTCAAAACTTCTAGACCAAGCAGTAGTTTTAAAAAGTAAGCTGTCATAGTATGGACTAACCACAGCACCTGTAAAACCATTACCACCATCAAGTCTTATACCAAATCCAGAACCTGTTCTATAAACATCAATTTTACCAGTATCAGGTGCAAAATTATTTGAAGGATCTTCAGTTGTAACTCTGCATTGGATAGCATATCCTCTAAGGTTAACATCATTTTGAGAAGATATACCTATTTCTTTAGAATCTAAAGAATAGCCTTGAGCAACTAAAATTTGACTTTGAACAATATCAATTCCAGTAACCATTTCAGTTACAGTATGTTCAACTTGAATTCTAGGGTTCATTTCTATAAAATAATGATTTCCATGTATATCTACTAGGAATTCTAAGGTTCCTGCATTTCTATATCCTACAGATTTAGCTATTTTTATAGCATCAGCACAAATTTCATCTCTTTTTTCTTGTGGAAGAGCAAAAGCCGGAGTAAACTCAATTACTTTTTGATGACGTCTTTGAACAGAACAATCTCTTTCATATAAATGTACAATATTTCCGTGTTTATCTCCTAAAACTTGAACTTCTATATGCTTAGGTTTTTCTAGATATTTTTCAATGAAAATATCATCTATACCAAAAGCTTTTTTTGCTTCATTTTTAGCACTTCTAAAAGAAGGTAATAATTCATCTTCATTTCTAACTATTCTCATACCACGGCCACCACCACCAGCAGCAGCTTTTAGCATTATAGGGTATCCACATATTTTGGCAAATTCTACAGCTTCTTCTTCTGATGTAACAGGTTTTTCAACTCCAGGTATAGTTGGTACATTAACACTTTGAGCAACTATTTTGGACTTTATTTTGTCACCAAGTTTATCCATCATATCTGCTGTAGGTCCTATGAACTCAATACCTGCTTCTTCACATTTTCGTGCAAATTCGGTATTTTCAGATAAGAATCCATAACCAGGGTGGATTGCATCTACACCTTTTTTCAAAGCCAAGCTTATTATTTCATCAATATTAAGATAGGCTTCAATAGGTCCTTGATTTTTTCCGATTTCATAAGCTTCATCAGCCTTAGTTCTAAATAAAGAACACTTATCTTCGTCTGAGTATATGGCAACAGTTCTTATGCCTAATTCATTACAAGCTCTGAATATTCTTATAGCAATTTCGCCCCTGTTTGCCACTAAAATTCTCTTGAACTTCTTAACCAATTTATTCACTCCTTTTGTCTATAGAAATATATGGCATTAAAATAATGCAATATATACAATACTATTTATGCAAAAATATTAATACCACTATTATATATGAGTTGATTAATTATTGCAATTGCATATTTTAAAAAAATAACTTGCAGATTTCAAAAAAAATACACTTTTGAAACAAACTATAATTATAAGGCATGAATAATCAATCAATAATTTCTTTTAATGTTATCTTATTCCAAAAACAATAATATGAAACTTAAATACTATTATAATTTCAAAAAAATATTCTGTTATATAGGGAAATTTTCGATATAATACTTGTTCAACAGAACATAAATTAAAGTCAAGTAATAATTTTAAAACTAAACTATTACTTGACTTAACTTAGCTTTTAAAAGGAAGTATCTTTGGTTTCTTCTACTATTATTTCAGTTTGTGAAATTTTTTCTTGTTCATTAATAGTATCTAGATTGTTATTAGTTTCTATCTCTTCAGTAGGATAGAAAGCAGTTTCTTCACCAAAGGATTCTTCACATTTAGGACAGCATTTTTTATTTTTAAGTTGTAATATTGTATCTTTCATATTTTTAACATTTGTTTTTAATTTTATTACTTCATTACAGTTTTCTACTAAATCAGGATCTATATACATTCCATGTTCATGTTTTTCACAAAGTTGTCTTCCTATTTCAGCATATATATCCTGAATTTTATTTTCTGTTGAGCTTATTGATACCGTTAATTTAGATATTTCAACTAGTTCTTCTGATTTTTTTGCTATTACAGCAGAACTTTCTTTTGCTGATTGAGTTACTGTTGATGCTGTATCAATGGCAGTTTTTTTTAACTTTGATATAGCGTTTTTGAAATCCATACCCAATTCCCCCTAACATTAAAATAATATTTGGTAATTTAATCATATGTTATTGAGAAAAGCTAGTCAATAGATATAATACAATTAACAGTAAATTAAAAAAGTTTACTGTTAATACATAAAATAAAGCGATAAACCAAGATTATGAATTAAATAATCTTGGTTTATTAATGTATATTATATGTCTAAAAGATTCTTTTTATACTCAGTATAAGATTTTCTTAGTTCTTCTATTTTAGCATCCATTTCAACTTGAAGTTCAGAAACAGTAGCAAAATCATTATTTTCTACAGCTTGGCAAAGTCTAGTGAATAAAGAGTTAGATGAAGAAGAATCTTTCATTAAATATTCTCTTAAATCATTTACTTTTGTCCATCTAGTTACATCAATATCACAAGCTCTTTCTGCATTGTGAAGCATTTTACAGCTTCTTATTTGATTGATATAATTAGGAATTATTCTTGCAGTTATTTCAGTAATCCATCTTTTTTCAACAGCAGTTTTGAAACTGTTAAGTATTTTATCAGTAAATACATCTCCTGATTTTAGAATTTCTAATTTTTCAGGATATTTTTCAAAGCCTGAAAGATTTTCATATACTGTTTTTGGTGCTATACCAAATAATCTGTTTCTTTCTTCTTCAGTATAATCCTCAAATACATCTTCTTCACTTCTGTAAGCTCTGTCTTTTTCAAGATAATCAGCAGCAGTTCCAGCTGTTTTAGAAAGTTCATCTAGTAAATCATCTTCAGTTTTCTTATTAGTTATTGCATAAGTTATACCATCATTGCATGCCATGAACATTACAGCAAGAGCAAGATAAGTATTTGTGTGAGGATTTGGTGCTCTAAGCTCAAATCTAGTTGCAAGAGGATTTGAGTTGTCACGAATAACTCCTAATAAAATAGTTCTATTTCTTGAAGGTACTTCTACAGAATGACCTAATGATGTAACTATACATACAGGAGCTTCAAATCCAGGTTTTAATCTTCTAAGTGAATCATTAGTAGCAGATACAAACGGATTTATAACCTCATAGTTTTTAAGAATTCCCATTAATGATCCATAACCATATATGCTTAAGAAATGGTTTTGTGTAGATGCAAATAGGTTTATTCTTTTTCCATTCTTTAATTTTAATGCTATACTTAAGTGAGTGTGCTCTCCATTTCCAGCAACACCATCGATTGGTTTTGCAAGGAAGGTTACGTCTAATTTGTGTCTTCTGAAAGTTTCTCTAATTAATATTCTAACAAATAACTCATTATCAGCAGCTTGTAGAGCATCAGCGTATTTCCAGTCTACCTCTAATTGTTCCATGATATGAGTTAAGTCTCCATCTTCTGTTAGAGTAGCCTTTACTCCACCAACTTCTTTGTGACCCATTTCTGATTCTAAACCATATTTATCCATTAGTAAAAGAACTTCTTCAAGAGCAGTTCTTACTGAACCTTTAGTTCTAGTCCAATATTGTTCTTGAAGTACTTGAGATGTTGAAAGTTCTTCAATGTGTGCTCTTTCTTCAGGTGTTTTTACCCAAAATTCAAGTTCTGTAGCAGCTGTTGCAGCAACATATTCTACATCATCAATTGTTGCTCCATATGGTTTTAGTAGTTCAGGATAGTCTTTGTAAAATTTCATAAGATTTTCTTCAATATTAGTAATTGAAGATTTTAGTATGTGTCTTGAGTCAATTGCTTTACCGTCATGTATTAAGAAACAAGGAATTCTAAGTGTTCCTACAGGCTTTCCAGTTTCTTCATCAATGTTTTCAAAATTGTAATCAACAAACCAGTTAACTTCAGTATCAGGAATCATATCAACTTTAGCATTATTTAATGTAGCAATTCCAGGAAGAACTACTGATGAACCATCAGTTTGGATAGCTCCTTTTAAAAAGCCCTCTATGTCTTCAAGAAAAATTCTCATTGGAATTTTTTCATCTGTATCATTTCCAGAGTAATCAATACCTATAAGAGATACAAATTTAATTTCAGGATGTTCAGTAAGAACCTTCTTTAGCGACGCTTCAGAATGTTGAGTTTTTGAAATTGTATAGATTAAATCATTAAACATAATTTTCCTCCCCTTAAATTTAATTATAAAAGCATTGTTATATTTTTGTATTTATCATTTTATGCTGCGTTATTTTGAAAATTATATAAAAATTCTATTATAAAATTAACAGATTGTCAATAAAATAATGAAAATTTGATAAATAATCAAAGTGTAAAGGTTTCAAAAAAGCTTTTGAAAGAAATTTGTAAAGGTAGTATTGATATAATTTGTGCAGTATAATTTATATTATGATAAATTTTGTATATGTATTTAATTTAAAAGTGAAAAATTTAAACACATAACTAGCTTTAATTTTAACATAGTTATATATAATATTTAAATAAATATTATAAATTATTGATATAATTATTCGGATAATAGTGGAAAGATTGGAGGTGAAACTGATTTATAGTACTTGAAATTGTAAATCAGTTAAAAAAATGGATATTAAGGATAAACCTATTGGTTTTTTTGATTCAGGAGTAGGAGGACTTAGCGTTTTAAAACAAGCTATAAAATTACTTCCAAATGAAAATTTTGTTTATCTTGGTGATTCTAAAAATGCTCCTTATGGTATTAAAAGTGTGGATGAGGTAAGAAAATTAAGCTTTAAAGCAGTAGACTTTTTACTAACTCATAATGTTAAAGCTGTTGTAGTTGCATGTAATACTGCTACAAGTGCCGCTATTGAAGAACTGAGAAATACATATAAGCACATTCCTATAATAGGTATAGAACCAGCATTAAAGCCAGCTGTTAAGTTAAATAAAAAAGGTAAGATTGTAATAATGGCAACTCCTATGACCTTAGCAGAAAAAAAGTTTAATAATCTTATGATGAAATATAAAAGCAAAGCAGATATTGTTCCTTTGCCTTGCCCAGGGCTTGTAGAGTTTATAGAAAAGGGAGTTCTTGAAGGTGATGAAATAAATAATTTTATTAGAGAAAGATTTTCTGAATTACAAGCTGAAGAAATATCTGCTGTGGTATTAGGGTGTACTCATTATCCATTTATTAGAAAAGAATTATCTAAGGTACTGGGAACAAACGTTGATATTATAGATGGTAGTATGGGAACTGCTACTCAATTAAGAAGGCAACTTGTATGTAATAAATCTATTAATTTAGAAATGAAAAAAGGAGAAGTTAAAATATTTAACACTTCAGATGAGAAAGAGCTTTTAGAGATTTCTTATAAATTATTAAACAGTGAGTAAGGAAATTACGAAGTAATTTTCTTTAGTTTACAGATGACAGTTTACAGTTTACAGTGAAGGAAGTTTTTCTTACAGAAAAACTAACAATAAAGTACAAAAGCTAGTATAGCCTTGCCTATACTAGCTTTTTGTACTTCATTCTAAATTTTGCGTTAGCAAAATATCCTTAACTGTAAACTGTCCACTGTAAACTGTCATCTAGAATAAAATTGCTTCACAATTTTATTCTAATATCTATCACCTTACCTAATTCTCTGAATAAATTATTATTATAGGAGGCAAAAAACCATAGAAATAAGGTGATGAAGTGAAAGTGTTTGTTTTAAAAAAGGAAGATGAAATAGAAGATAAACAAATAGAAGAAAAAGAGGATACCATTCACATTAAAAAATCAGAAAAATTTAATTATATAGTTATCAACAATCCTAAGGATAGTAATAGTATATGTACAATAAAAGAGATAAAAATTTTAAATAAAGATATTCCTAATAAGCTTTGTCTTATGGGTGGAGAAGAGGAATTATATAAAGATATAGAAGAACCTACAATAGTAGATAAAATAGGAATTTTTGACATAAAGATAAAACAAGAGGAAAAGGCAGATGATAGAAATTTAGAAATAGAAAGAAATGAGCTTTTACAAAATGAAGAATGTAATATATTAAGGGAATCAGTTTTAATATTACTTCCAAAGGGCTGTTTATTTATTAAATTAGATAAGGAAGTAAATGATTTGCACATGAATATAAATTGGACAAGTGAAAAAATTCATTAAATCTTTTTATTAGTTAAAAATGGAGTATATTATGGTATAATTTAGTGTAACATATTTAATATTTAGAGAATTGGTTGTAAGAAAGGAGAACAAATTATGAATCCAATAGTAACTATTAAGATGCAAAATGGAGATGTTATGAAGGCTGAATTATATCCAGAAATTGCTCCTAATACAGTAAATAATTTCATTAGTTTAATAAAAAAAGGATTTTATGATGGAGTGATTTTTCACAGAGTAATTCCAGGCTTTATGATCCAAGGAGGAGATCCAGAAGGTACAGGAATGGGTGGCCCAGGATATTCAATTAAAGGTGAATTTAGTGGAAATGGTTTCAAAAATGACTTAATACACTCTAAAGGAGTTTTATCAATGGCAAGAACTATGGCTCCTAATTCAGCAGGAAGTCAATTTTTCATAATGGTAGAAGATGCTCCACATCTTGATGGACAATATGCTTCTTTTGGAAAGATTACAGAAGGAATGGAAGTAGCGGATAAAATAGTTAAATCAAAGACAGACTATAGTGACAGACCATATGAAGATCAAGTTATGGAAAAAGTAACAGTTGATACTTTTGGAGTTGAATATCCTGAACCTGAAAAAATGTAGTTAATAGATAGAAAACCCTTTGCAAATATATTTTGCAAAGGGTTTTTGCGTAAAATATATACTTTATTAATGGAAAAAAAGGACTATTTATATTAAAATATAGTTAAGCATTTACAGAGAAATAATACATCGGAGGAGTAGTTATGAGTAGAATTGGAGACAAAATAAAAGAAGTTAGATTATCTTCAAAGCTAACTGAAAAACAATTAGCAAAGAAATTAGGGGTTGCTGAGAGTTTTATAAAAGATGTTGAGTTAGGAAGAAAAGTTGCAAATGAAAGTTTAATAAACAGAATATCAAAGATTTTAGGAAAAGATTTAAATGATATTACAATGTCTTTTGAGGAACAGGCACTAGAAGAAGGTAAACAGGAAAAAAGAGGGGTAAGTGCTCCTGTTGAGAAAGTGAAAGATGTTTGGAATGATGCTTTTAGTTCAGTTTTAAAAACTGTACCTGTTTATGGATATGATATGAGTAAGGCTTTAGAGGGAAGAAAGATGCCTATTATGGATAATAAAATTGAAGGGCATTCAAAGGATAAGGTTCTATTTTTGCAAATAGAAGACGATGATATGATGGGATTTAGAATATCAAAGGGAGATATAGCTTTTGCACATATAACTCATGAGGTTCAGAATAATTCAATTTGTCTTATTGAGTATAATGGTGAAAGAAAAATAAGACAGATAAAGAAATTAGACAATACTAAATTGCTTTTGGTAAGTAATAAAGGAAGCTTAAGAACTGAAACTGTTGGGATTAAGGAGATAAAAGTTTTAGTTAAGCTGGATAGAGTAGAAATAAAATTATAATTATTAAGATTGTATTTATAAGAATAGAAAAAGCTTAAAACTTAGAAAAAAGTTTTAAGCTTTTTCTATTTGCAAAGTTTTATTCATAAATATAAATTAATGGATTAATTTAAGGAGGGTTATCTACGGAAAATAAGGATGGGTTGCTGAATTTACTTTTAAATGTCCCAGGGGATATTAAGGCAAAGATAGCTGAATTTTCTCAAAATGATGAGATATTAGTAGGAAAAATAGAGTTGGTTATATTATTTGGAGATGAACTTATAAAGGTTAAATCGCAAGTAGAGGCAATAGGAGGAATCTTTGAAAACTTAGGATTTGGATATGGAATAATTACAATAGGAATAGAGGATATACCAAAGATATCTACTATTCAAGAAATTCAGTATATCGAACTCCCAAAAACTTTATTTACTTCAGATTTGGGAAGTAATAGAGCTAGTTGTGTACCAGAAGTGTGGAGTTTGTATAATCTTACTGGTGAAGGAGTTTTAGTGGGATTTATTGACTCAGGAATTGATTATTTGCACCCTGCTTTTAAAAATGAAGAAGGGGGCACAAGAATAGAATATATTTATGATCTTTCACAAGGTGGTAAGGTTTGGAATAAAAATGATATAAATAGGGCTATAAATTCTACTGATCCTTATAGTGTAGTTTCCCAGAGGGATATTATAGGACATGGTACTCATGTGGCTGGCATTGCTTGTGCTGGAGGAAATATAAATAAAACTTATTATGGAGTTGCATATAAATCAAGTATTGCCATGGTAAAAATGACAGGAAGTGGCAAGGTTAGTTATGCAAAATCTACCCAACTTATGAGAGGAATTAAATTTCTAATACAGAAAAGTAAGGAGTTAAAACAACCGCTGGTAATAAGTTTAAGCTTTAGTACAAATGATGGAGCTCATAATGGCAATAGTCTTCTTGAACAGTATATACAAACAATTTGTAACCTGGAGAGAATAAGCTTTGTAATAGCATCAGGGAATGAAGGGGCTGCTGCTCATCATGCAGGGGGGGTTTTAAGGGAAAATGTTAATCTTTCAATGGCTATGGCTGCTGATGAAAAGAGTTTGATATTACAATTTTATAAGGAGTTTTTAACTGATGTAAGCATAGAAATAAATAATCCAGCTGGAGCAAGTAGTGGAATTATTGCTTTGAAAAATGGTATATATTACCAAGGTAGCGTAGGGAGAGATAAATATTTTATTTATAACAGTGGACCTAAACCTTTTGATATAAATGGAGAAATAATAATAAGTTTAAATGTAGAAATGGGATTTTTAACTGCGGGTACTTGGAACATAAACATATATTCAAAAGGAGAGACTATTGGAGGATTTGATATATGGATGCCTATTTCAGAAGGATTAAATCCAAATACGAAATTTTTAAAGCCTGACCCTTTTAATACTCTAGGAATTCCAGCTACTGTTTCTAATGTTATATCTGTTGGAAGTTATAATTATAAAACAAATTCTCTATCCAGTTTTTCAGGAAGGGGTAAAACAGGAGGAGATAAACCAGACGTTATGGCACCAGGGGAGGAAATAGTATCATCTACAACAGGTGGAGGATATGATAGTCTATCTGGTACATCTATGGCAGCACCTCATGCTGCTGGTGCAGCAGCACTTTTTATGCAGTGGGGATTGGTTTTAGGAAATGACCCATATATGTATGGAGATAGACTTAAATATTTCATGTTAAAGGGAGCAAAAAGAGGAAGAATAGATACTATTTATCCAGATGCTACTTGGGGATATGGTGAGCTTTGTTTAAGAGGGGGGATGGAGTTGGCTGTTCAAAGAGGTGCTAGAAGTAAAGGATTAAGACAAGAGTGTAGTGAGCTTTTCTATGAAGAAAACTATAGCAATTATATTGTAGAATACGAAGGAGATGTAAAGTCAGCTTTTACAAATATAGACTATGCATGTGGGTTTATTTTAGATGACAGATATGCTGTCGTATCAGTTGATATAAATAAAGCAGATGAGTTTTTTGAAAAAACAAGGGAGATAGTATTTGTAGAGGAGCCTAGTATATATACATTAAATCAAGTATCACCTATAGATGCAGCAAATATATCACAATTTCATGAAAGTCCTGTTTTAAGCTTAACAGGGCAAGGAGTTCTTGTTGGCATTATTGACACAGGTATAGACTATTTAAATGAAGAATTTATGTATGAAAATGACACAACAAAAATAGTAAGCATATGGGATCAAACTATAAAAGGAAAAGGTGTACCTGAAATTGTGGGAGTTGGAACTGAATACACTAGAGAAGAGATTAATAAAGCTATTATGGCAAAAAAACAAGGGGAAGACCCTTATACTATTGTAAATAGTAAAGATGAAAATGGTCATGGAACAAGTATGGCTGGAATAATAGGGGCAAGAGGGAAAAATCCTGAGCTTAAAGGTGCGGCTCCAGGCTGTGAATTTGTAGTGGTAAAAATGCAGGAAGCAAAGGATAGTACATTATTAAGGGAAGGAATAAGTGATGTTGATATTCCAACTTATGATACGGCAGAAGTAATTTTAGGAATTAAGTATATTTATAATATGGCTAGAAGGTTAAATAAGCCTTTAGTTATTTATATTCCTTTAGGGACCAATAAAGGAGCTCATGATGGAAGTGCTATAGTGGAAAGATATATAGATGAAATATCAAAGGTTAGAGGGGTTATTGTAGTTACAGGGTGTGGAAATGAAGCAGATGGAGAAATACATGCTTCAGGTAATTTTGAAAAAAGTGGTGAAGAAAAGATTATAGAACTTCAAGTGGATCCTTTACAGAGGGATTTAACCTTTGAAATTTGGTGTAATAAACCTGATAAGGTATCTGTAGGAGTAATATCTCCTGGGGGAGAAGTTATTGGTAAGATTCCAGCAAAGCTTGGTGAAAAAGAGATATCAAAGCTTGTTTTTGAGGGAAGCATTATAACAATAGCGTATTTTTTCCCAGAAGAAATTACTGGAGATGAAGTTATAAGAATAGATATAAGAAATGCTAGGGGAGGAATTTGGAAATTTACACTTTATGGGGATATTGTAGTAAATGGAAGATATGATGCTTGGTTGTATCAAAGAGAGCTGATAAAAGCAGGTACTAAATTTTTGGCACCTTCTCAAAATGTTACATTGACTATACCATCTACAAGTGAAAAAGCTATATCTTGTGCCTATTACGATCAAAATACTGAAACTATAGTAGCAGCTTCTGGAAGAGGCTTTACAAGAGAGCATACATTAAAACCAGAATTAGCAGCTGGGGGAATAAATGCTTTGACTGTATCTAGAGGAGGAGGAGCAACTAAGGTTTCAGGCAGTAGCGTAGGAGCGGCAGTTACGGCTGGAGCTGTGGCACTCATTTTAGAATGGGGAATTGTAAAAGGAAATGATCCTACTTTGTATTCAACAAAAGTAAAAACTTATTTAATAAGAGGAACAAAAAAGAGAACAGGAGATGTTTATCCTAATAGGTCTTGGGGATATGGGCTATTAGATTTGAAGGGGATTTTTGAAAAAATAAGATAAAAATAAGAGATAGGTCACAATTAGTATATTAGATTCATATTATTATTAGTGGAGCAATTTCTAAAAGGAGAAAAATAATGGCACAAAAAGGAAGGCTGCAAGTGCAGGTTATAGTGGAAGATACTTATGTTCCTATTGCTGATGCGGAAGTAATTGTTAAACCTAGGGCTGAAGATGGAAGTAGACAAATAGAACAAAGAATTACTACCGATTCTTCCGGACAAACAAGTGAATTAGAGTTGGATGCACCACCTATAGATAATTCAATGAAACCATCGGATAAATTGCCATATAGTCTATGTGATGTAGAGTTAAAAGTAAAGGGATATAGAGATATAGTTGTACGTGGATGTCAAATATATCCTAATACTTTAGCTGTTCAACAATGTAAAGTTAAACCAATAACTACTACGAGACAGGTAAATGAATTAGAAATAATAAATGTAGAACCTAATACGTTAGTTGGACAATATCCAGCTAAAATACCAGAAGATCCAGAAAAACCTCTTCCAGAGCCAACAGGAGGTGTAGTTTTAGCAGAGCCGGTAGTTCCAGAATTTATCGTTGTTCATGCAGGTGTTCCAGATGATCCTTCTGCACCTAACTATACAGTAAAATACAAAGACTATGTTAAGAATGTGGCATCTAGTGAAATTTTTTCTACTTGGCCAGAAAGTACAATAAGAGCAAATGTATATTGTATTATTTCATTTACATTAAATAGAATATACACAGAATGGTATAGAGGAAAAGGAAAAAATTTTGACATAACTAATTCTACTGCTTTTGACCATGCTTTTTCATATGGAAGAAATATTTATTCTAATATAAGCAGAGTTGTTGACGATATATTCTCCACATATATGAAAAGACCAGGAAGAAAGCAGCCTTTGTTATCTCAATATTGTGATGGAGTAAAAGTTCAGTGTCCAGGATGGCTAACACAGTGGGGAAGCAAATATTTGGGAGACGATGGTAAGGTTCCTTATGAAATATTAACTAATTTCTATGGTTCAGAGTTAGAATTAACTACAGCTAAAAAGGTTTCTGGGATTCCAATGTCTTATCCTGGATATGTTTTAAAACTAGGTTCCAGTGGAGAACCTGTAAGAACAGTTCAAAGATACTTAAATAGAATAGCAAATAACTATCCTGCTGTACCTAAAGTAATAGTAGATGGAATTTATGGAGAAGCTACTAAAAATTCAGTAAATACATTCCAAAAAATATTCTATTTACCTCCAACAGGGATTGTAAATTACCCTACATGGTATAAAATTTCAGATATATATGTTGCAGTAACAGGAATAGCTGAGCTTGGTAGAGAAGATTTAAGAAACAAGATATTATTAAGAGAAGATAAAGGAATAGAAGTACTTAAAAAAGAAGGGATTTTCATACCGCCACCACCCTATAGCAGTATGTACGTACCTACTGTAAAATACCCTATAGAATAAAAGTGCGAAGCACTTTTAAGTTTACAGTTTACAGATGACAGTTTACAGTGAAGGAAGTTTTTCTTACAGAAAAACTAACAATAAAAAACAAAAGCTAGTATAACCTTGGCTATACTGGCTTTTGTACTTCATTTTAAATTTTGCGTTAGCAAAATATCCTTAACTGTAAACTGTCCACTGTAAACTCTAAACTAGAATAATGTTGTGTCGCAACATTATTCTATGGGTCCATACTTGTCTTTATCATAGTGCATAAGTACTAATGTTAATTCTTCAGTGTGTTCTTTTTCATCTCCTATAATTTCAAAGTAAGTTTCCTTTATATCTTTATAAGGTGCTTCAAGGGCGTTTTGCTCATATAAGATTACTGCTTCAAGTTCTCCTTTTATGTCCTTTCTTATAAAGTTTAGTATTAAATCTTCGGAGTGTTTTCCATATACATTTAGGTATTTAGAATTTTTACTTAATTCCACGTGTTCTTTTGCTTCCATATATTTAGAACATTGAACAGGATCATATTTCCTAAGTAGTTCTAAGAACATACCATAATGTCTTTTTTCATCTTCCATAATATGATGCCATACTTCGTTTATGTCTTTAATGTCAGAATGCGCTATATGATAAGCATAGCCATTTATAGCGTATATTTCACTTATCAATGCTTCACGAATCTTATTTGTGTAGAAATAGGGATATCCTTGAGGTTGACCTTCAGTTGTATAGCTCATTAATATACCTCCATTTTATAATATTATAATAATAATTTATTCTATATATAAATATTTCATGATTGATTTATTTGTGAGAATTATTAGAAGATTAGTGAAAAAATTAGAAAACCAAGTTATTCATGTCAACATTACTATATGGATAAAAAACAGAAGAAAAAGAAGGTATATAAACCATATAGGGTATAGTAATTTTATATGGTTTATTTAAAAATTGATATAAAATTTTTTGTAGAGTATAATATCGAAGTACAATATGTTGTGGTTGGAGGTAAAGTGTATGCTATATGTGGTAAAGAGAGATGGGAGAGAGGATTCATTTGATTCTATCAAGATTACTAATGCGATTAAAGGTGCTGCTGAAGAGATAGCTTTTAGTTTAAAAGAAAGTGAAGCTATTGAACTTACTCAAAGAGTTATTGAGCAGATAGAAAACAAAGGATATGAAAAAATAACAGTAGAAGAAATTCAAAATATTGTTGAATATATTTTATTACAAAATGGACATAAACCAATAGGTGTAGCGTACTCAAATTACAGAAGAGAAAGAACGAAAATCAGAGAAATAAAATCAGATTTAATGAAGAGTATTAAAAACATAGGCATTGAAACGGATAGAGATAATGCAAACGTGGGAAATAATTTTAGTTCAAAATTGCTTAGAATAGCAAGTGAATCAAACAAATGGCATAATCTAGGTATAATGCCTAAACATTTAGCTAAGGCTCATGAGAACGGAGATATATATTATCATGATTTAGATAGCTATAATTTAACTACAAACTGCTTAAATATAGAAACGGGAAAAATATTAAGAAGAGGATTTAATACGGGTTATGGAACAATACTTCCAGCAAAAAGAATAGAGTCTGCGGCAGAGCTGTCATGCATATTGTTACAAAGTACACAAAATGATATGTTTGGCGGACAATCTCATGTAGACTTTGATAATGATATGGCACCTTTTGTTGATATGACAAGACAGGAAATTTTAACTGAGTATAGAGAAGAATTTGGAAGTACCGGTGCTGATATTGAAAGAATAGCAGAAAAGAAGCTTAAAAAAATTGTTCATCAATCCATGCAGGGAATTGTATATAATTTAAACACTATGCATTCTAGAGCAGGTTCACAGGTTCCTTTTAGTTCCATTAACTTAGGACTTCCAAGAAGTGAAGATGCAGCAATGGTTTGTCAGACTTTCTTAGAGGAATATGAAAAAGGATTAGGTAAAGGGGAACAGCCTATATTCCCTAATATAATTTTCAGAGTTAAGAAGGGTGTAAATAGAGAAGAAGGAGATCCATATTACTATTTATACGAACTTGCTTGTAGAGTTGCAAGTAAGAGAATGAATCCTATGTTTATGAATTTAGATGCAGATTTTAATAAAGAGTATTATGATAAGGGCGTAATTGCTGCTACAATGGGATGCAGAACATATATAATGTCAAATATAAATGGTGAACCAGGTCCAGAAGCACGTGGAAATATAGCACCTGCTACAATTAATTTACCACGTGTTGGAATATTAGCTAAGGGAAGTATAGATAAATTCTTTTCTCTTTTAGATAATAGACTTGAACTAGCAAGAGAATCTCTATTGCATAGATATAATGTACTTAAAAGATTAAAGGTTAAAGATTTACCTTTTGTAGCAGGGGAGCATCTAATGAGAGGTTCTGAAAATTTATCTTCTGAAGATTCTATAGAACCTATTTTAAGACAAGGTACTTGGGGAATCGGCTTTATAGGACTTGCAGAAACCTTAACTGCTTTAGTAGGTCAGCATCATGCAGAAAGTAAAGAGGCTTATGAGCTTGGAATTAAAATAGTTTCATATATAAGAGAGTTTTGTGATAAATATAAAGAAATAGATAGGCTAAACTGGTCTTGCTATGCAACTCCAGCAGAAGGACTTTCAGGAAAATTTATACTTCAAGATCAGAATGTTTTTGGAAAAATAGAAGGTGTTACGGATAAAGAGTATTATACTAACAGTTATCATGTCCCAGTATCATATAAAATATCTATAAAAGATAAAATAGATTTAGAAGCTGATTTTCATAAGCTATGTAATGGAGGACATATAACATATATTGAAATGGATGGATATCCAGAAGGTGAAAATGTAAAGTCTATAATTGATTATGCATACAAGAATACTAATATAAGTTATATGGGGATTAATTTCCACTTGAAGTACTGTAGAAAATGTGGTGAAAGAATAGAAGCAGATAAAAATGTTTGCCCTAAATGTGGAAGTAATGATATACAAGGAATTTCAAGAGTTACAGGATATCTTTCTTTAGACGAAAGGTTTGGGGCTGGGAAAATTGCTGAACGTAAAGATCGATCTTCCCATAATGATGAAAAACATATTAATACTTATCAATAAAGAAGCTGGTGAAATAATGGAATTGCAAGTTGCAGGTTTTTTAGATAACTCTATGGTAAATGGTAAAGGATTAAGAAGTGTCTTATTTGTTTCAGGGTGTAACCACAATTGTGAAGGATGTCATAATAAGGTTATGCAGGCTTTTGACTATGGAGATAAAGTTAATATAGATGATTTACTAAATAGAATCAAGCATAATGTTCCATTAATAAATGGAGTAACTTTTTCAGGAGGAGAGCCTTTTGAACAGGCTAAAGGACTTTCAGTGTTAGCAGAGAAAGTAAAAAAACAAGGGTTAAATTTATGGTGCTATACAGGATATACATATGAAAAAATTTTACAAAGTAATGATGAACATAAGATAAAGCTTTTAAAATATATAGATGTTCTTGTAGATGGAAAATTTGAAAAAAATTTAACAGAAGGATCTTCTAAGTATGCAGGATCTAGCAATCAAAGAATTATAAATGTTCAAGAAAGCCTGAAATTGGGCAAAATTATTCTAGTAACCACTGACCAGTAGCCAGTAACCAGTATATGAATAATATAAGAAATTTACGAAGTAATTTTCTTTAGTTTACAGATGACAGTTTACAGTTTACAGTAAAGGAAGTTTTTCTTACAGAAAAACTAACAATAAAAAAACAAAACCTAGTGTAGCCTTTGGCTATACTAGGTTTTTATACTTCATTTTAAATTTTGCGTTAGCAAAATATCCTTAACTGTAAACTGTCCACTGTA
>JAVBWC010000076.1:0-5183 GCA_036677675.1 Clostridiaceae bacterium
GTTTCACCACCCATTTCAGAACTCTTAATTAATTTTAACACTTCCGATATTATATTTCAATATAATCTTAGCTTCGCTAAACTCCCATTTAACGCGAAAAAACAGTAGAATATACTCACTCTACTGTTCTTACTTATTTTAACTATTCCTTCTATGGCTACGCCACTTTATTTACTCTATCTATTCTTTATCATCATCTTAACGCGTCTATTTTTTATTTGGTTTTACCTTAAACCCTCAACTTCATCTTTTTCATATCCAATTCTTTCTTCTCCAGTGTGGCAAATTCCATTTGCTCACTTTCTTACAGTCTTTCCCAGGGGTCTGACCCCTTTGCGATGCAACTTCAAGATGCACATGATTTGTCATCAATGTATAGGCTATTATATGATATCTATTATCATAATACTCAATAGCTTCTTGCAAATAATTTAAATATAATTCATAATCTGTTCTATCACGAAATATGTCATTTCTACGATTTCCTCTTGCTATTACATGTAGTTTTGCTCCTGGATACCACTTATGTTTTTTTCTTGGCATACTATTCATCCTTTTTCTCTTTTATTATTATAATTGTTAACTTTAAACTAAATTTTAATCAGTACCTTCTACTTATTTCACATAAATTCATCATAAAAATAAAAAAAGATAAAACTATCAATTCTATGAACTGACAACTTTATCTTTTTATTTCTATTAAATTTCTTATATTTTACGATAAAATATTCTTACATATTCTAACAAGGGTCTGACCCCTTTGTGCTACTGACTTACTGTCTTTCCCTGGGGGCTGATCCCTTTATTACAGAAATTATCTATTTTACTGCTTTTAATTTTGATATATCATTCCAATTTTTCGATGTTATCATTTCTACAGCTGTAAGATCTTCTCTAATTCCTTTAACTTCCCCCTCAACTCTTGCAATTGCATGATTAACTTTATCTATATCTGCTTTATGAATTTCACTTACATGTTCCAATGCTCTTAATATTTGTGTATGTTCATCAAGTTTATTATTAATAGTTTTTAATAGTTCTAAAACTTCATTATCCATTTTGTTCACCACCAATAAATTTTATACTTATATTTTAACACTGCCATGTGCTAGTTTCAAGATTAAATCTAACTTCGCTAAATTTCTATTTTAACGCCAAAAACAGTAGAATATATACACTCTACTGTTCTTACTTATTTTAACTATTCCATCTCTGGCTACGCCACTTTATTTACTATCTCTATTCCCTATCCTCATCTAACGCGTCTGTTTTTTATTTGGTTCTGTCTTAAAACCTCTACTTCATCTTTTTCATACCTAATTCTTTCTCATCCAGTGTGGCAAATTCCATTTGCTCCCCCACTTCCAGTCTTTCCCAGGGGTCTGACCCCTTTGCGATGGGCGACTTCGTCGAACTGAGCTTGCTATTTTTCATACCCAATTTTTTCTTCATCCGGAGTGGCATTTCCATTTGCTCACTTCTTCCAGATTTTTCACCCCTGGGGTGCTTGCGAAAGAAGAATGATTGAGCTTGCTAAGTGTCTGGCCCCTTTGTGAGGGACTTGCGCCGAACTTGCTACGAAAACTAGAATTAGTTCATTTCCTTCCTAACTTCATTTACTTCTTCTTCTGTAAGTCCAGTTGCTTTTATAACAGTTAATAAATCCATACCCATTTTTATTAGATTTTTTGCTACTTCCATTTTGCCTTGTTCTATTCCTTGTTCTCTTCCTCTTTGTGTTGCTTTTTTTTCTATATTATCTAAGGTCTTTTCTAAATTATGAACCATAATATCAACCTCCTCTTGATTAGACTTATTTAAAACCTCATCTATTTCTTTTTGTAAGTCCTCTTTCAGTCTAGGTTTTACTATTTTCTTTAGCCATTGTTTAAATACAGTGAATTGTTCTGGTGATATCTTTTTTAAAATATATATCATCTTTCTTAATCTTCTTATTAACTCTTCTCCGTTCATTTCTTGATCTAACAGAAATATTGCCGATACTAAATTTGATATATTGTATAGTTCATTTTCTGAATATCTATTTATATCAAATAACATATAATTAAAATCTAATACATTATCTTCAAACAACTCATAACCACTTAATATTTCTTTAAAGCTTTTGTGTGCTGTCCATTTGTTTTTTCCATTATAAAGTACTATAGGAATAATTGCTGGAAGCTTAAAATTCTTTCTTTTTCTTTCACTTTTATCTGTATTTTTAAATATATCTCTCCATATTTCTGTCATATAAAACAGTAATCTCATTGGCATTTGAAAATCTACTTTTGATTGAAATTCTAATAGAAGATAAAATATAACTTCTTCACCATTTATATTTACTTTATATAATATGTCAGATTCCTCTTCTTCAAAATCTGAAAGTACATAAGATTTATCTACTAAAATTAAATCTTCTTCTCTTATTAATTTTGCCCACTCTTTCTTAGTAAAACTTCTTAAGAACTCTAAAAAAGTACCCTTATGTGAAAATATATGCTTATATCCTACATCATGTTCATGATGTACTTTATTATTCCTCACTTTATCACCCCTTTAGTTCTTATCTTAATTATACCAAATTACTTAAGCTTTTACACTTGTATTTTAATTTCGATAAATTTCTATTTAACGTGAAAAAACTTAGTAGCTCTACTATTGAACTACTAAGTTAACTATTATCTATATTTTAATAAACCGCTCCGGCTACGCCACTTCATCTAATATCTCTAATCTCTATCCTCATCTTAACGCGTCTATTTTTTATTTGGTGTTGCCTTAAAACCTCAACTACATCTTTTTCATACCCAATTTTTTTCTCATCCGGCGTGGCATTTCCATTTGCTTCACTTCTTCCAGATTTTACACCCCTGGGGTGCTTGCGATGGAAGTATGACTGAGCTTGCTACTTATTTTAGCTCTGCCATCTTGGGCTCCGCCTCTTCATTTACTCTCTCTATTCTCTATTCTCATCTAACGCGTCTATTTTTTATTTGGTTTTACTCTTAAACCTCAACTTCATCTTTTTCATACCCAATTCTTTCTTCCCCGGAGTGGCATTTCCTTTTGCTCACTCACTTACAGTCTTTCCCAGGGGTCTGACCCCTTTGCGAGGGTCGGCTCCGTCGAACTGAGCTTGCTATGGTTTTACCTTAAACCCTCAACTTCATCTTTTTCATATCCAACTCGTTCTTCTCCGGAGTGGAATTTCCTTTTCCTCACTTAATTACAGTCTTTTCCAGGAGTCTGACCCCTTTGCGAAGGGCGACTTCGTCGAACTGAGCTTGCTACTAATTTTGATATTTTACTTTAAGTTCTATTATCTTTTCATAGGATAGTTCTGTTAATTCCATTATTTCTTCTATACTTTTCCCTTTTTTCATCATATTAACTGCTATTTTTTCTATTCCTTTTTCTATTCCTTTTTCGGTGTAATATTTTTCCCTTATTTCATCTATACTCATTCTAAATACACCTCCCTGTGATTTTTTAAATTCTTCAAATTTACTTTCTAGGTTTAAATCTTGAATTAAAAACAAGTATTCTAGAAAATCTACTAATGCTTTTATTTGCTCATTGTTTTTTACTTTATCATAATTTTTAAGTTCTTTTGCTAATTCTATTTTTGTACTGTATATTTCTTCATCTGTTACACCTATCTCTAATAACTTTTTCGCCATTTTAAATACTAATTTTAATGGATTTTCATCACTTATATTTTCTAGTTTTATTTTCTCTACATCAATAGTTCTAAAATTGTATACCAATATATCCTCTAAAATCTCTGGTAGCTTATATACATATCTTTTATCTTTTCCTCTTTCACCTTTATAAGTGTAAATTGCTGCCGCTACTATTTCTGACTTATCATCATACTTATACCTAAATCTATCCCATATTCTATAGAAATATCTAAACATTCTTTCACCAAAAACTTCATATCCACTGCTATAACTTTGTACTTCTACATGTATAAATAATATTTTACTTTCCTCATTTTTTAATCTTACTTTTATAATCTTATCTGATATTATTTTTTCACTATTATCTTTATCAAAGATTTCTTTCTGTATTTTCTGAAGTTCCTTATCTAATGATTCTGTTCCTAATTCCCAATCTATTTTAGTAAATAATTCTGGAAAAAGTAACTCTACTATTTCTACTTCAAAAGCTTCTAATATAGTCTTTCCCAAGGGTCTGACCCCTTGCGATGGGCGACTTCGTCGAACTGAGCTTGCTGCACCCCTGGGGTGCTTGCGAATACTAATGCGTATATGATTTAAATAGTTCAATAGGTTCTTCAACTTCAGGACAATTATACAGTTCAAAAGGATCTAGATCTAAACAATTTCCTTCATCAAAGTTCCCATTAATATCCCAAGCCAATGTACCATTTAAAACAGTACATCTATCTATAAAAATACTTTTACTTTTAAGCTGAGTAAATATACCCTTATTTATTATTTCTGATGCATCAAATAATTTTATAGATCCATCATCAAAATATATATATACTTTATACTCATTAGTTGGTATAACTTGAATAACTTCTGGAAAGTAATCCATAAACATTCCTCCTTATGATAAAGGTGCTATCTTATTTAGCTTTTCATGTAATCTTGCTAATTCCCAATTCTGCATTAATTCATCCTTATGTAGCTCTGCCCAAGCTAATACTAGTTTTAGCTGTCTCTTTGGAAGCATACCTTTAATTACTTTTACATTTATTATATTAATTAAGGCTTTATCACCATTATATTCGGCATGAAAATGTGGTGGTACATGATCACTATAGTTTATAGTTATTCTAATACCGAAAAATAAGCTTATTTCTGGCAATATAAATCACTCCTTCTTTTACTAACATTATTACTATAATTATATCAAATTACTTAAGCTTTTACACTTGTATTTTAACTTCGCTAAATTTCTATTTAACGCCAAAAACAGTAGAATATACTTACTCTACTGTTTTTACTTCTTTTAACTCTGCCATCATCGGCTACGCCACTTTATTTACTATCTCTATTCCCTATCCTCATCCTAATGCGTCTATTTCTTATTTGGTTTTATCTTAAAACCTCAACTTCATCTTTTTCATATCCAATTCTTTCTTCCCCGGAGTGGCATTTCCATTTGCTCACTTTCTTACAGTCTTTCCCAGGGGTCTGACCCCTTTG
>JAVBWC010000077.1:0-31572 GCA_036677675.1 Clostridiaceae bacterium
AAACAAACCCTAGTGTAAGCCTTTGGCTATACTAGGGTTTTATACTTCATTTTAAATTTTGCGTTAGCAAAATATCCTTAACTGTAAACTGTCCACTGTAAACTCTAAACTAGAATAATGTTGCGTCTCAACATTATTCTAATGTGTATATTCTATCAATTAATATAAATACTAATCATAAGGAGGTGCTTCTGGTGTTAAGCATAGATAGAGCAAAGAAAATAATGCATTCTAATTCAAATTTTGAAGTTGTATATAATAATGTTCCTGTATGGATTGAAGATATAAATGATACAAGAAACACTGTTCAAATCAGAAATTTGAGGGATAATAACTGTATGATAGTACAAGTCTCTGATTTAACTGAAACTGGAAGAATCCTTTAATAGATAAATAAATGCTTCTCCGTAGTAAAATACTTCCTATATTTCAATAGAATTGCTTCTTTCTAAATGAAAAGAAGCAGTTTTTTTATTTGAATAACTGACTTTGAAAATCTAACATTAGTTATAGTTGAAAATAACCCTCTGTAGTGATACCATTATCTATATTGAGTTATCCTATCATTAGATTTTGGAGGAAAGAAATGGTATTACGTGATATTATGAAATACATTGAAAGCGAATATGGAATTATTAATTCTACTCCTTGTCAAATTTGTGGCAGTTCCTATATAGTTGAGGATTTAGAAATTCATATAATAGATAATATTCCTTATGATGTTTGTATCTGTGTTTGCCCTGAATGTGGACACGAAAAAATATTCACCTTTTGTGCTCCTTTTGCACAAGACCAAGAAGTGCTTAGACTGGCAAAACAAAATATGCAGTAGAGAATAAAAAAATCCTAATGAAGTTCTTGCTTTTCATTAGGATTTCTTTTATGTGCATTATTCCCAAGTCTTCCAAACCTCAGGTTCATATCCCACTGTTGCTTTTTTTCCATTACGCACTATAGGTGTTCTATAAAGCTTAGGATTGTTCAGCAGCAGTTCTTCCTTAACACTGCTATTCATGATATGTTGAATATTTAATCTTTCATATTCCTTTGATTTATCATCAATTAGATTCATTAGTCCCACTGCTGATTTAACGCTTTGTAGTTCTCCCTTACTTAATCCCTTTATAGTTAAATCAATAAATTGATATTTGATTCTTCTTTCTTTAAAATAACGCTCAGCCTTTTTTGTATCAAAACATTTCTTAACACCATAAATTTGAATATTCATTAGCACTCACCTCCATCTAATATTCAACTTCTTCATTATATATTTTAGTGCTATTTCTCCCAATTTGCTTTACATAATACATTGCTTTATCCGCCTTTTCAATTATAGCATCAATATTTTCTGCATCTGTAGGATAGGAAGAAATTCCTATACTTATAGTCACAGGAAAGTTTGAATAGATTCTTTTAATATATTTAGAGCTTGAAATAGATTTTCTAATTTCCTCCGCTACTTCATATGCCTTAAAAGAATTCATATTTTCCAGAATTACTACCATCTCTTCTCCCCCGTATCTAAAAGCTAGTCCTTTTAAATTAATGGTCTGTTTTATTATATTAGCAATTTCAATTAAAATTAAATCTCCAGATTTATGCCCTACAGTATCATTTATTCTTTTAAAATGATCTAAATCGCAGAATAACAAAGAAAAGGTATCTATTTCTTTACTTAAAATTTCATTTAAATATTCATACAAATATCTTTGATTATAAAGCTTTGTTAATGGATCAGTTATTGATAAATTTTTATAGTTTTCCTTCTGCTCTTTATAGGCTATTGCATTTATGTATACAGTATTTTGTAAATTTAGATAATTTACAAGAGAGATAAATACAACTCCCAAGCAAAATATTAAAAGAGAAAATACTGTATATGATACAAATCCAGTTCTACCATTAAGAATTCCATATACATCTTTTACGGCAAAAATAACAATTAGAGAAGAACCTATAAATATTATTTTATCTTCATATGAATTTTTAAAATTTTTAAAAGACCCTATTATCCATAATAAAATATTTATTAGTAATAATAAATTGGTATAACTATATAGAATTCTAAAGGTCGCATAGCCCCTTGTAAAGAGTGCTCCAAGTAAAATAATACCTAGATTCGCACAGCTGCAAAATAGTATAGATTTCATTTTATAAGCTTTATTTAAATAAATTGATACCAGTACTGCCCCTAAATAAAGTGAAATCATACAGATTTTACTTAATACATTCTTAGATATGGGCATATAGATGAAATTTGAATAGTCTAGTAAATATATTATAATCAAAACTGTACTTAATTGAAAACATATATGTTGGCTTTTATTGATTACTCCCTCAGAGGATATATATATAATAATCAATAATAAGGTAGAGAATATTACTATACCTATTACAACAAGAGAAAAATCTAAAAAGATTGTTTTTATAAATCCTACAATTTTATTGCTTAAATTATTATTGGTTATTATAATTGGAAAAGATACAGGAGTAATCATTTCCTTTGTGTACAGCTCAATAGTTATCTCATTTACGTTGGAAATGTAACTCTTACTTATTTCATGTTCATTAATGGAATTCCACATATTTATATTATCTCTTTCATAACTTCCCTTTGAGCCAATTAATTGCTTGTTAAAATATACCTTATAACCATAGCAATCAAGTTTGTAAAGTATGATTTTGTAGGTATCACTATTAATCCTTTTAAACTCTTTAATAGGAATATTCCTTTTAAAAGTGTATTTTTCAATATTTTCACTCTTATTATATATCTGCTTAGGTATTAAGTTATCTATAAAAATAATATTATTCTTATTTTTGTTCAAAATATTCCCAATGTAACTTACTGAAGCAATTAAACCTAGTATTAGAATCAAAATGTTTGTTATATAAACATGCATACATTTTTTATTCATAACATCATCCTTCAACAAAAGATAGAATTTAAATTTATGAGTAATATTAAGCATAATGAAACTTAATTGTAGTTGGATTTTTGAACCCTATAAAAACTCTTTGTAATGAATTTTGTTTCAAACTTATTTAGAAGTATTTTAAAACTGTTCTAGTATATAGAATGGTATGTTTAAATAATCCAAAAAAGAATACTTTAAACTTAAACCAACCTAATAATTCTTTTTCAATTTAAGCATGCAAAAGTATAATAAAAAATAAGCCTAAAGTTAGATATGACATCTATCTTTAGGCTTTAATTTTTTGCTTTTATCTTTGAGTATATATTTCAATTATTTTAAGAATAACATCAACTGCTTTTTCCATTGCAAAAGTAGGAATAAATTCATACTTTCCATGAAAATTGTGTCCACCAGTAAATAAATTCGGTGTTGGAAGTCCCATAAAGGAAAGTCTTGCTCCATCTGTACCTCCTCTTATTGGAACTACCTTTGGAGCTACTTCACATTCCTCCATAGCCTTAAATGCAATATCTACAATATGCTTTACTGGTTCTATTTTCTCCTTCATATTATAATACTGATCCTTCATATCAAGCTCTACAGTACCTTCTCCATATTTTCCATTTAAGCTTTTAACTATAACCTCTAAAATATACTTTTTCTCTTCAAACTTATCCTTATCAAAATCTCTTATTATATAATTAAGCTTAGTTTCTTCAACTTCACCTTTAATTGATGTAAGATGATAAAAACCTTGGTACCCTTCTGTATGACTTGGTGTTTCCTCATCTGGAAGCATGAAAATAAGTTCATTTGCAATTATCATAGAGTTAATCATTTTATTTTTTGCACTGCCTGGATGTACATTTCTTCCCTTAATAGTTATTTTAGCACCTGCTGCATTGAAGTTTTCATATTCAAGTTCTCCAATAGTTCCACCATCAACAGTATACGCAAAGTCTGAATTAAATTTTTCAACATTAAAATGATCTGCTCCTTGACCTATTTCCTCATCTGGAGTAAATGCAATCTTAATAGTTCCATGCTCTATTTCTGGATTATTTATTAAATATTCCACAGCAGTCATAATCTCTGCTATTCCAGCCTTATCATCAGCTCCTAGAAGAGTTGTTCCATCTGTAGTTATTAAGGTTTTTCCAGCGTATTCTTTAATCTCTGGGAAATCTTCTACCTTTAATATTATATTTTCTTCTTCATTAAGTATTATATCTTTTCCATCATAATTTTCAATAATCTTGGGTTTAACATCTTTTCCACTCATATCTGGAGCTGTATCCATATGAGCTATAAAACCAATTGTAGGAATATCTTTATCCGTATTAGCTGGTAAGGTTGCCATAACATATCCTTTGTCATCTAAGCATACATCGCTCATGCCCATTGTATTTAATTCTTTTACTAATTCTTCTGCAAGAACCCTCTGTCCTTCAGTACTTGGAGTAACTCCACTTTCCTCATCAGATTTAGTATCAAACTTAACATATTTCAGAAACTTCTCTACTACTACTTCCATCCGCTATCTTCTCCCTTCACATTATGTATATAATCCATATAAAATCTCTAATCAAAAGTTGATTTTATACTAAAAATTTTTGCTTACTAATCAAATATTTTTCTGATCAGTATAGGTACTAGGAAATAGGTTCTAGGTACTAGGGATGGAAACCTTTCTGTAAAGCAGAAAGCTATTAATTTTTACAGCTTCAGCTGTAAAAATTCCTTTACTTGCACCTTGTACCTGATTTTCCTAGTACCTTTAAAATTGTTCTATTATTATCATTATAATCTACATTTATCCAACGTACTAGATTATTTCCCAGCTACACTGATTATTGTCCTGCCTTCCACAGACATAGGGAAGATTTGTGCTCCTATGTTAGGATCTTCAGAAGTAAATTTGATCTTTCCTGAATATGCATGAGTCATTTCAACATGTTTAGTTATACCACTCTCTTCGTCTACATTTAATGTACCCTTTTGTGTTCCTTCAATCTCATAACTAATTTTTATATTTTCTAAAATTAATGGTTTTGCATCCTCTTTTGTCTTAACCTTAGAGTCTACCATTATTTCTGACATTCCGTCCTTACTTTCCTTTAAAGTATATTTACTTTCAGCTTGTAGAGGATATTCTGATGATATATCCGTTTTCTTTTCCCAAGTATCTCCCATTTTAACTGGTTCATCAGGATAAACACTTGTAATATTCTCAACTTGTTTTTTTAAAGCTTCATCACCGAACTGCTCTACAATCATCTTTTGAATTTCCTCTTTTTGCTTGTTATCCTTTATATTTAATTCCTTTAAAACCTTCTCTATAATTTTATCTATTCCTATTACTTCTTTTATCTTGCCATCTTCGCTTATTTTAACTGTAAATTTCTCACCTACTAATGCAGAATAAACCTTACTTAAGTCATCTATATGGGTAGTTGGATCTCCTGAATTATACTCCAAAGTTTGTCCATTATTTGCCACACTTTTTACATTTAGGGAATCAAAACTAACTTGTATGGTGGAATTTTTATTTTCGTCAACGTCTGTTACAAAGCAGGAATATCCTATATTATATCTAGAATCTACTTGTGTTTTTCTATCTTCAATCTCTTGAGTAACCTTCTGTTCAAAAAGCATATCAATTTTAAAAGAGTCTCCTTTTTTTAATTTTAATGAAGGCTTTACTTTTTTTTGTATACATCCATTAAACAATATCATACTAATTAAAACAAATATAATGAAACCCAATCTTTTTCTCTTCATACCAGCGTTACCTCCTAAGTTATTTACCTAATGTGTAACATCTTATCTTATACTTATAGTGTTCCATGAATTATTAATTTATATGACCACCTTATAAAAAAGAAGTTTAGGAAGTGTAGTGGATACTACTTAGTTTAGTAACTTTGTTTATTTTAGGGTAAAAAGATTTTATATTCCAATATTTTTTAGTTAGATTTTAAGATTGAGTATTAAATATCATTTTATACATTAACTCTGCTGGATCAATAATAGGAATAGAAGCATATTTATTCAATTCATTATGTAGATAAGGAAAATGAGTACATCCCAAAATCAGTGCATCAACTTTTATGTAATTATAAAATTCTATAACATTTTTTAATAAAAATTTTTCAACTATTTTTTTGGCCGCTATACCCTTTTCTATATCCATAACTATTGGAAGTATTCCCATTCCAATAACATTACAATTAGAATTTACACTTTGTATAACTTTTTCAATACCTGCTGAGCTTTGATTATTAGCCGTCAGCACACCAATATTTTTATAATTGCTAGCAATGTTTTTATATACTGTAAGTGGAGTAATAATTTTTACATCTTCTTCTCTAGATAGTTTGTCCATATCAACTGCACCACTTAAAGAATTACAATATATCATTATTGTATCAATTTTTTCGTATTTTATTCTTTTTATCATTCTTCTAATTATATCCTCAAGTTCAAATGGAGATAATATTTGTAACTTTGATTGTTCTTCTGGACATGAAGATACAGGATAACCCAATGCATTAACTCCTTTTGATCTTAAAAAATCAACCCCCATTTTAGTATCTACAGGAGTTCCAGCAATAACTGCAACTTTAATACTATTCATAATAGCCCCTCCATATAAGCTGTTAGTTTTTCTGCAAGAAAAACGTCCTTCACTGTAAACTGTAAACTGTTATCTGTCCACTTAAGAAAATTGCTTCGTAATTTTCTTAATAAAAGGTAGCAAGTATTTTGAAGTCAATCCTACAAAAAATCCCGTTCCCAAAGCTGCTACTATAAGAATTGGTAGATAAGTAACTATCATAGCATTTTCTATAACCAAACCAGCCACAATTATTTGACCTATATTGTGAAAAACCGCTCCTACTATACTTACTCCTATAATACTTATTTCATCTTTGCCTATTCTTTTTAGAAAGTACATTGCTAAAAAGCTTAGAATTCCCCCAGCTATGCTGTATAAAAAGCTTGACATGCTTCCTCCTAATAAGGTTGACAAAAGTATTCTTAGAATTATTATTAAAAATACATCTTTAAAACCAAACATATATAAGGCTAATACTGTGATTATATTAGTAAGCCCTAGTTTTGCACCTGGTGTAATAAAGGGTACCGGTATCATTCTTTCAACCATATAAAGTGCTAATCCTTGTGCTACAAACAAGGAAATAAATGTTAGCTTTTGTGTTTTTTTCATTAACTTCACCTCAATAAGATACTCCATCTATATCTGAATTTTTTTCTCCCTTAATCTCTATAACAACCTTATGTGGAAGACATACTAAAACATCCCCTGGCTTATCCTTAAAGCCATCTTTAACACATATTTTATCTGGACAATCTGAATCTATGATTCTAACTCCCCCCTTTTCTACCTCTACAATATTTTCACCTAAATCTGTTTTTATATCAAAGCTTTCTTTTTTCATATTCTCTGTTAAAATTACCTTTTTATATAACTCTCCTTTTACATAAATTACAGCATACTTTTCATTATAATTATCCTTTTTGCTTATCATAAAAAAAGCTCCTAATCCTACAGCCAAACAAACAAAAAAAGCAATTATTATCATATCTAGTTTTTTCATTAGCTCTACTCCTTTTATAAATTCTTCAATTAAAGATTGATTTTATACTAGAAATTTTTGCTTAATAATCAAATATATAAAATTAATTTTTAACGAATGAAACTATAGTAATAACATTTTAATTATACCTTTAAACAAATTCCTTGTACAATTAGAAGTTTACGCTAAATTGACTTTTATCTATGCAAAGAGTAAAATTAGATAGAAAATTAATACTATTTATTTAATTAAACAAACATTGGAGGAAGAAGATGTTTAATCCTAAAAAATATTTACTTTTCATTCTCACATCAATTATTTTCATATTTTCACTGTCAGGCTGTACAAAGAAAGAACCAGAACCTATATCCAAAGAAGGGCTTTTCCTTGGAACCTTCTGTAAGGTTACCATATATGATGAAGCTTCTAGAGATGTTTTAGAAAAAGCATTTAATAGAATAAGTGAAATAGAAGATAAAATGACTATTAATAAAACAAGCAGTGAAGTAATTAATATAAACTCAAAGGCTGGCTCAGATTATGTTAAGGTATCCCCTGATACTTTTTCTGTAATTAAGCAGGGTAAATACTACTCTGAACTTTCTCAAGGAAAATTCGATGTTACAATAGGTCCTATTGTAAAACTATGGAATATAGGAACTGATAAAGCAAGAGTTCCTTCACCTGATGAGATAAAAAACAAATTGCCTTTAGTTGATTATAGTAATATTTTATTAAATGAAAAAGAAAATAAAATCATGCTGAAAGAAAAGGGCATGCTAATAGATCTTGGTGCCATAGCAAAGGGTTATGCAGGTGATGAAGTAAAAAGATTTCTAGCAGAAAATGGAGTTAAACATGCTCTTATAAATTTAGGCGGAAATCTTGTAACTTTAGGCTCAAAGCTGGACAATGAAGCTTGGAAACTAGGTGTGCAAAATCCTTTAGATTCAAGAGGAGAGTATCTAGGAACTATTGAAGTATCAGATAAAGCCATTGTTACCTCTGGTATTTATGAAAGATATATTGAAAAAGACGGCAAGCGTTATCACCATATTTTAAGTCCAGAAAATGGCTATCCTATTGATAATTCTCTTGTAAGCGTATCTATAGTCGCTGACAAATCCATAGATGCTGATGCACTATCCACTACAGCCTTTGCTTTAGGATTAGAAAATGGTTTAAAACTAATAGAATCTCTTAAAAATGTAGATGCTATTTTTGTGACAAAAGATTCAGATGTCTATGTCACATCTGGACTTAAAGACAATTTTAAGATTACTAATAATAAATTTAAATTTAAAAACTAATATAGAAATATAAAAGACTATGATTTTTTCATAGTCTTTTATAATGCTTCAAAGTTTAATAATACCCTTTATGCCCTTATTAGATGGCCAACGAATAGTCTTATTATCAAAATTAATCTCAATATAATCATTCAGGGCAATAATGTTTATACTTCTATCATTGTTTTTATACTTTAATATATTAGCTAAACATATGGCTTTTTCAAAACCATCTCCCCTTTGGTAGTTCCATACTTCATCTGGTTGAGCCATCCGAGAACCGTCATATATGGATTCGTTAGGCATACTCTCTAATATACTTATAACTTCATCATCACCTAAGCCTTCATTCTTAGCAATTGAAACAGGATTTCGCTCTAAGGCTGCTTTGATAAAAGGCTCCCATTTAATCCTTGAAAAATCTCTTAATGCGTAAAAAGCAAGATCTGCAGAGACGTTCTTATCCCTAATAGATTCTAAATAGCTAATAATATCTTCTCGGCTCATTTCAGTTGATAATTTTATTGGTTCTGCCTCAATAAAATTCTTATTTTCTCCCGGAAGCCTTGGGTTTATATTGCAAAATTTATAAAAAGAAGTTAAAATCTCACTTTTTTCAACAGGAAGCATACCAGGACAATCAAACTGATCCATAAGACTTATAATATCCTTCTCGTCACTAAAATTCACCTTATGGGTTTCAAAGAATTCCATAAATTTATTAAGACATATCCTGTCTTGTATGGGTTCCTTAGAAAATTCATGCTCATCAATCTGGGATAATAGTTTGTCTCTGGTGCTCTCATTGACCTTGAAAGAACTATTATGTTCATAAGCATATGCCTTTTCAGCCGGAATATACCTCTCTCTGCCATGATATTCATGCTCAATCTGAAAGCATTTTTGAATATGCCTCTCTTGCCTTAGAAAATTACACAATATCTCATAATCTATACCAGTTACAAGAAATTCCTTAAGCTTTTTTTTAAACATATTATATACCTCATGATCTATAGTTGCTTCAGGGTATACTGTATGGACAAAACCTGTGTTATGAGAAATAATTGTAATTTGTTCGTTTCGTATTGCTCTTTGAGCTCTTGCTGTAAGTTCAGTTCCATTAAACCACATATTCTTAGTTACAATCCTTCTATTATTTGTTAATACTCCATCCCTCACATCTATATAGTTTTGTGAATGAAGTGGAGTTGCCAGTAGGTATATACTCTCCAGTGGTATTTTACATATAATAAATAATGCAGCGGCATAAAGAGTAGATAAGGACACACATTCGCCTGCACCCTTTTCATAGCCCTTTTTATATTTGAATGCATTCATTGCCTCTACAGTTTCAGTCTTCCAATAGGGAATCACATTAGAGTCATATTTATCAATGCCAAAATGCCTTCTGATATCCATATTAAAATAATATTTGTCGCCTTCATAGCCAAATAAGGCATTACTCTTATTTATTGTTTCAACATCCATAAAGGGTTGAAAACGTGGTATTTCCTTCTCCTTAGTTGTAAGCCCCCAGGTATCAAGATCCAGATTAAAATCATAATTATCCATTATATACTGCTTAAGTCTCAGTATCTTCCTATATGGATTTAATTTGTCAATATCCTTAAACCATTCATCTTTCTTCCATTCCCATATGATAGGAGACATTATATTAGCTAACAAGAGACTGTATAGAAGCTCCGGGAATATGAAGATTTCCATATCTGATAGGGTAGCTGCTGATGAATATTTTTCTATATCCTTATCATTAAAAATCGTAAACACATCCTTTTTATTGTTAGTAACAGACAAGACCGTCTATAGGTGAATTCTTACATGTAATATAATTCGCCACTTAATATTTACCATATAAATCCTTAGTTTCCATTTTAGACTTTTATTATATCATACTACTTTCCTTTTCTAACCATTATATGTATTATTATAAAATAAAATTCACTATTCTTCATTCCATTTTCTGTAGGGTACCTGTCCCCTTTCAAAATTTGGTAAATGATAAAAAGTCTTAAGATCTATTAGAGTATACATCTGAAAATTCAATGTTGATTTTTTCCGTATCAGTACTAATAAGTACATCTTCAGTTGATTTTTCATTTTCATTTACTTTCACAGGTAATATAATTTTAAATTCAGTGCCTTGTCCTTCTACGCTTTTAACACTTATTGTACCTTCATGCATTTCAACAAAAGATTTTACTAGGTATAACCCTATTCCAGTACCTTCGTGCATTCTGGAAAGAGAGCGATTTGCTTGTCCAAAACGTTCAAAAATAATGTCTAACTTATTTTCGGGTATTCCTACTCCGTTATCTTTTACGGTAATAACTATGTTTTCACCTTTATCCTCAATGTCAACATATATGTGACCATTATTATTTGTAAATTTAAACGCATTAGAAAGAAGATTTAGCATTACACGTTCCATTTTTTCTGAATCAAAAGCCATTATTTTTTCTTCTACATTTGTGTCAAATATTAATTCAATATCTTTGCTATTTATATACAATAATATAGATTGCACAATATCTTCGATAAAGCTTATTATATCTCTATTTTTCATAGTTGGTTTTAAGAATCCAGAATCAATTTTAGTTAAATCCATAAGATTGTTTATTAAACGCACCATTCTGTGGCAATTTTGACGCATTGTTTTTAAATATGACTTGCATTTTATTAAATTATCATTATAGCAACAATCTTTACAATTATTTAAATACATATTCATAGTTTGTATCGCTACATATATCACATTAACAGGTGTTTTAAGTTCATGGGACATGTTAGTAAAAAATTCAGTTAAAACAGTATTAAATTCTATTGATTCATCGAGTAATTGTCCTTTATTTTGCACATCATGTTTTAATGTTTCAATTTGTTTTTCTTTGGATAAATCTATTAAAAAGGTTATTATACAAGGATTACCCTCATAAATAATAAAAAAAGATGTATTTTCAACGTTAATAGCTTCACCTTTTTTATTTAATATTTCTTCTTCCCATGTAACTTTTGAAAATTCATTATTTAGTATATTTGAATATTTATTTTTTATAGAAGAAGTATTGTCCTTATAATAATCATAAATAGAATTTTGCTCTAATTCTAAGGGAGTTTCATGTCCAAGTAATATTGCTGCACTTTCATTTGCATAAATTATTTTATCTTTATTATGAACTATAATAGATCTTATTGAGTTTTCAAAAATTACTTCATAACATATTTGATTCTTATAAAGAAATTCTTCTATGGTTTTTCTTTCTTTATCTTTTTCTGTTAACTTTGAATGTAATATTTTTAGTTCAGCATCTTTTTTCTTGTTATTTTCAAATTCCATATCTACATAATACCCAAGAATCCAAGCTATAAAAATGAAGATTCCTATCATTATTAAATCCTTTTGGAAGTGGTAATTTATTCCTTGTAGTGTGGGTGCATATATAAGATCAGCAGTAAGAACAATAGCAGAACATATAAAGGAGGTTATAATACCATAACGACAACCATACTGAATTGTTGAGCTTAGTATTATCAATAAAAATATGTATTTATATTCACTTTCGTAGGCTGTAAATATATATATTGGCAAAGAAGTGATTGTTATAAAAAATATGTTTTCTATAAGCCAGGATAATCTGAATTCGTCTTTTGATTGAGAAATCTTTGTATTAGTTAATAATAAAGCTAAGGTTATTAACATTACAGCACATAAGCACAATGTTGTAGAATATATATTATATTCTCGATTTGGATTTATATGAATTTTATTCCAATAGCTAAAGAAATTTAACAAGAAAATAATACAAATAAATCCTACTATTGAAAATTTAATAATACTTAGTATTTCAGATAACTTATTTTTAGTTTTTAATACATCTGATTTCAATAAATCACCTCTTTTTATAGCCCTTTAAAATTTAAAAGTAAAATTACCATGTATAAAACATAGTAATTTGGCTTTTAATTTTAAATTTAATTATTTTTTTAAACATTCTGGTTCTTTAGGTTGATAAGCACTAAAAGTGCAAGCTGAAGCTGAAACTACTGTAGCCATAATTGTACATATAGTTGCTGCTAGAATCATGAAAGCTTTAAGAACTCTATTCTTCATGTATTTCCCCCTTTTTTTATTAAATTTAATATTAAGTCACGTATCTTAAAAGTATAAATCTCGTTTTAGTTAAGCTCCTAATTTAAAGACTATTTTTTGACTTAAATACATCTTTAATTGTCTTTTTATTTAAAATATAATATATAATAGTAATTCCTGATAATAATATTATTAATGAAGGTAATTGATAAAATATTTGCATAAAAGATCCTCTAGCTTCAGAGTTTATATTAATATTCATGTAGTTCAATAATGTCATATTTAATATTTCACCTATAATAAGTAAAATAAAAACAAGTAATGTACTGTATATAGCTTTAATTACAGGCATACCAAATATACTACAGATTGCTATTATTGCAAAAATATTAATTATGGTATGAACTCCAAAAATTATAGGCAATTTTCGTATTAAAAATATTGTTAATGAGTTAATAATTGCTAAAATAATATACCTCTTAAAATTAATTTTTTCTCTAGATATTACATATATTCCCCAAATCATTATGAATGTCTCAGGAATAGTTCTTAATAAAAACTGAGTCCAAGTAAGTTCCATAATACCTCCTATAAAATTAAAAATATACTTTTTCATATTATTTCATTATTCGAGAAATTTATTGAAAATCCTCCTTAAATCCACATTTTTTTTGTAAATTCATTTAATAAGAATAAGCACCCAATTACTATTTATCATTAAATATATTTTTAAGTTTAATCATATCTTTATTGAAATTAAAAGCAAAGATTGCATTCGATAATACTGCAGTCATATACATAAAAAAACATATGATTTAATGAATCAGATTTATAAAAAGTTATTTATCTTCCTCCTGATTATTTAGTCTACTAACTAGTTATATACTATAATTAAACTATTTACTAATCATTTATATGTTCAAAATTTGTTGGATTAAAAAGCACCTTGTTCATCTCTTTATATCCAATATATACTACCCACAAATAAGCAAGTGTTTTAGGAACCATAAGCATTCCAACTAATCTATATGTGTTGGTAAATAATACAACAGGCAAATAACAAGCAAAGGATATTATAATTCCTATTCCTATCTTTTTAAAGGCTTTATCCTTATACTTAACTGATACCTTTAAAATTAAATAAACTATTAAAATACCTAAGATTGTAAAAGGTATATTTCTGTATATTGCCCATCTAACTGGTGCATCATATAACATCCATTTGTTTTGAGGCATAATACTTAATATTATTCTTGATACAACTAATATCCCAGCCAATACTCTAATCCCTTTATCTTCCTTTATATTAAATCTTATTTTCCAAATTCTAATAAGTATTACATAAAATAATGTCATTGTAATAGATGTAACAAGTTTTCCAATTCCTAAAGCTGCTGCATGTTCTTCTAATCCAGTAGTCAATAAAGCATATACTCTTGGTATCAAGTGAAATGAATCTCCAAACCCTAATACAAACCCCATAACTCCAAATAATTTTATAAATTTATTATTTTTACCCACAGAAATCATTTTAAGTGACATGTAAAATACTGCCCCTAAATAAAACATGTTAAAAATCGATTCAAAATACTTCATATACAACACCTCATTTAATTATTTTGCTCAAATGAACAATGTTCATTTGAGTTCATTTAAAAATCATATCTTTTTTAGATATGATCTATTGGATTAACTCTTTTAATATACTTTGAAACAATACATAGTCAAAGTATGGCATTTGTATCATTGAAATAAAATTCATAACAATAAAACTAGCCAATTCATATGAATTAACTTTTTCTGTGATTTTATGTCTATGATTATATACTTCTTTTTTTAGCAAATTTTCTATGATTATAATAAGCTTATGAATATAAATGTTTTCTTTTTCCAAACCACTTTCAATATAATCAGGCGAAGAATAAATTTCATTATTCAACCAAACCTCTTTAAATCTTTTTATAAACTCGGCAAGATTATTAAATATATTTTTAAGCTTTACATAAAAGTTTTCCTCAGAACTCAAAACACTTTCAATATTATAAAAATATTCCTCCCAAAAATTTATCATCATCTCTACAATTAATTCTTTTTTAGTTGGAAAATAGTTATATATTGTTCCTACTGCAATATTACATTCCTTAGCAACTCTCCTGATACTTATGCTGTTAAAGCCTTCATCATACAAAAGTTTTTTAGCTTCATTTAAAATCAATTCTCTAGGTTTTTCAATTATACGTGCCAACTTATACCTCCTACAAACATCAAATGAACATTGTTCACTTAAATTATATGCCTAAATTATTTACCTGTCAATGTTTTCATAAAATATATTTTGGGTAATAATAAAGAATTGAAAAAGTGAAATTCACTTCTCCAATTCTTTATTATTATCCAAATTAATTTTACATTTTTGTAATCTTAAATAATAAAAAGTTGCAATTTATTTTACAGTTTAAATGTTTCAACAGCAGCTTCAAGTTCTTCCGCTAACTCTCTTAAATTCATAGCTGCCTCTGCCATTTGCTGTATAGATGCTGTTTGTTCTTCAGTAGTTGCGGAAATTTCTTCTGAGGATGCAGCAGTTTCTTCCGCTATTGAAGCTATATCACTTATGGTTTTTACTATTTCTTCACTATTATTTGCAATGCCTTCAGAAGTATCACTAACCTGTTTGATTTGCTTAACAACCTTATCTACTTCAAAAGCAATGGTTTTAAAAGCTTCTCCAGTTTTATTTACTATTAAAACTCCTTCTTCTACTTCCTGTGAACTCTCATCAATAACTTCTACTGCTTTATCTGTCTCATTTTGTATATTTTTTACCAAATTAACAATTTGCTGTGCCGCTTCTGATGATTCCTCAGCTAATTTTCTTACCTCATCTGCTACTACAGCAAAGCCTTTTCCATGCTCTCCTGCCCTTGCAGCTTCAATAGCTGCATTTAATGCTAATAAATTAGTCTGGCTTGCAATTCCTTGTATAGTTCCAACGATTTCACCTATTTTTTCAGATTCTTCTCCCAAAAGCTTTATTACATTTGATGTTTCTATAGAAGTATTTCTAACTTCTTGTATTTTTTTAACTGCATCTTCTGATACTATCAGCCCCTCATTTGCAGTATCCAAAACCTTTATACTTGTATTTGATACATCTTTTGTATTTTCCGATGCTTTAGTTACTTCACTCCACATATTCTTTACTATAATATTAGCATCATCAATTACTTGGGCTTGGCTTGTAGTACCTTGCGCTAGTTCTGTAACTGTGTTTGATATATTCATGCTGGCTGATGATGCTTCTTGGGATGAAGCAGCTAGCTGTTCACTAGAAGCTACTAAAAGCTGTACTGATTGATTAACTTTTTGTATTAAATTTTTTAAATTTGATACCATAATATCAAAAGTCTCTGATAGTGACTCAATTTCATCCCCAGTCTTAATTTTTTTAATAGATTGAGATAAGTCTCCATTAGCAATTTTATTAGCTGCATCAGTCAACATAGTTATTGGTTTTGAAATACTTAATGACATGAATATGCTTATACCTATACCTATTATAACTACAACTCCTACAATTGTAAGCATTTTGCTTTGTTGTTGATTTAAGAGATCGTCCACATTTTTAACAATTCCTGTATTTAAATCTTCTACCAATTGAACCCATTTCTCAGTAATTTCTTTAATTCTATCAACTTTAGCCCTACCTTCTGCTGCTTTTATACTTGCCTTTTCAAAGTCTCCTAATTTGCCCAATTCAAAAACAGCTTTTGCTATTTGTTCATATTCTTTGTTTAAATTTATAACTTCACTTAAATATTCTTTTGACTGTTCTGTCTCAGCAAGATTATCGATGTCAGTATATATCTGATCTTTAGAAGAATTTATCTCATTAAAAAGTTCAATGTATTTTTCATCCTTGTATACTAAATATCCTCTAAGGGCTGCTGTCTGTTCTAACGCATCAGATCTTATATGCCATATATAGGTGGCTACAGGAATATTTCTTTCCATCAGCACACCATACTGCTTTTTAGTATTTTTCAATCCTGAAATTCCAAAGTATGATACTAATATTATTAGTGCAATCATTACCATAAACGTGCTTGTTATCTTGGTTCTAATTTTTAATTTCATATTTACCCCCCATGCAAATAAAAATTGTTAATCGGTTTACTTTATAATCTATTATACACCTACTTAAGCAAATTTTATAACTTTATTTACCTCATATATAAAATTTTATATATTAAATCCATATTTTTCAATACTTTTGTCTAAATAAAATTTTCAAACATTTATGTCTAAATATAATATTTTTATGTTATTAATTCTGAATATGCTTAATAAAATAAAAACCAACTTAGAACACTTCCCTAAATTGGTTTTTACTCTGTGCATATACTAATTGGGGGAAATTTCATATAGTAGATTTTTATAAAAAAGGTTATGCCTTTGTCACCCACTAAGTCAACTCAAAATCCTTAATACCAGTATACTTTTATATTATTGTCCACCGACAGGATATTCTCCACTCTCTATAATTTTAATGTCAGAAGGTACTTTAAATGTATCAGTTGGCAATGAACCTACCTTAATATTTTTAATGTTCATCTCCATATTTTCACCCGTTGCAGCTTCTTTCACAATCATTTTCACCATTATGCCATATTCTTTACTTACCCAAATCTTACCTTGTCCCATACCCTCATCACTTACATTAAGGACAAAGCATGGATACCCGTTAACCGTTTCTTCACTCAATATTTTGAAATTTTTACTTGCATCAATTGTTACCTGTTCCTGCTCATCTATAAAAGCTTCAGAATCCGATAAATCCATTTTATAACCCATGCCCATTTTTGTCCCTGGATCATAAGTAATCATTTTGTCTTTAGTTACAATAGTTACTGCAGTACCCTGAGGTGTCTCTGACACAGTCTTCATATTGTCATCCTGTAACCAAAATTGCGTTTTGAAGGAACCCATTGATGATTTCATAGACATTTCATAAGAGTAACTTTTAAGTAATGCAGCTTTTTTGAACACATCTTCAAGAGATTTAGATTCCGTTGATTTTGTAGTTACTTCTGTTGTTTCAGCTGTTTGTTTTGATGCTGAAGGTGATTGAGCGGCTTCTTCTTTTTTAGAGCACCCCCCCATTACTAAAGCAATAGTAAGTAGCGTGAATCCGATGCATTTCATGTGCTTATTCATATATACCTCCCACAATTAAATATTCTAGTAATAGAAAGATTTATCATTAAGCTTAATATTACTATTATCATTATCTTTATATTTACTAATAATTGCAATAAAATATCACAAAAAATTAATTAAATTTTAAAGGCATGAAAAATCACTTCTAACGATATGCATAAAAGTTATAAAATGGTTTATAATCTTACACACATACCCAAGAAAGCAATCTCTCATGCCTTTTTTATTTTATTATTTACTATTTATTATAATAGTTAGTATTCTTTTCTATTACTACTGGGAACTCACCATCCCCTTTTAATTCTTTATTCTTTTCAATTACTACATTCTTATCAATAATAACCTTAGTCAGTTTAGCATTCTCTTTTATTTCACAATTCTGCATTATTATACAGTCTTCAAGCTTAGCCCCTTTTCCTACTGTAACTCTTCTTGATATTATACAATTTTTTACCTCTCCTTCAATTACAGATCCGTTAGCTATCAAAGAGTTTGTTACATCTGAGCCTAAAGAATATTTTGTTGGCGGCTCATCCTTTATCTTAGTATATATTGGTCTTTTACTAAAAAACAATTCTTTACTTATTTTTGGATTAAGCATATCCATATTTGCTTTATAAAAAGTCCTTGTTGAATTTATACATGTTAAATATCCATTAAATTCATATGCGTTAATATCTAACTCCTTAAGTTTAGAATAAATACAGTTTTTTATTGATTTGTAATATCCTTCAGAAACACACTCATTAACAATATTTAAAAGAGTTTCTTTATTCATTATAAACATATCCATAGATATATTTACTTCATTCTCCGTTCCTATATTTCTTCCTACACTTATAACAGAGTTATTTTCATCTATATTCAAAGCATTACAATTAACAAAATTTGTAGTGCCATCTTTTACTTTTTTATAAATTATAGTTATATCCTTTCCTTCCTTTTCATGAAATTCAATAGCTTTTTTATAATCAATATTGCATATCATATTTGATGAAGCAAATATAACCTTATCCTGTTTACTGCGGTAAAGATACTCTATATTTTCTTTTATAAGACTTACATCATTGGTAATAGAATTAAAACAATTAAAATTAAAAATAAATAATCCACCAATCTTTCTATTCAAATCCCAATCCTTACCTGAATCCAAATGATCCATTAATGATCTCGATCTGCTTTGAGTGTATATTCCCACATTAGTTAATCCTGCATTAACCATATTAGAAAGGACAAAATCTATTATTCTATATCTTCCGCCTATAGGAACAGCTGCTAAAGGTCGTGCTCCTGTTAAATTTTTTATATTTTCATCATTTTCATTTAAACTTATAATTCCCATATAATCGTTATTCATCTCTTGTCCCCCCAAATTACTTAATCATGGAATTACTCTTTACTTCCTCGTTATCGCCTAAAACTGCTACCTCTTCTGAATTACCTATTACACTATTTTTTCTTATAGTTGCCTTCTTACCAACTATAGCCTTCCTTATAATTACATTATCTCCTATCTTAGTATTGCACATAATTACAGAATCTTCGATTATGGTATTTTTCCCTACATGAACTCCTGGAAATAAAATTGAATTATTTACAGTTCCAAAAACGGTACAGCCTTCAACCACAAGAGAATTTCGTATTTTTGCAGTACTTCCTATATATTGAGGAGGCTTTGTTGGATTCGTTGTATATATTTTCCAATTACTTTCATGGATATTTAATTCATTTTCTGGATTTAATAGATCCATATTAGCTTCCCATAAGCTCTGAATTGTACCAACATCCTTCCAGTATCCTTTGAAAGGATAAGCATACAATTTCAGTTCACTATTTAACATATCTGGTATTATATTTTTTCCAAAATCCCTATCGGACTCTTTGTCCTTAGAATCTTCAATAAGATATTTCTTAAGGATTTTCCAATTGAAAATATAAATACCCATAGACGCCTTATTACTTTTAGGATTTTCAGGTTTTTCTTCGAATTCAGATATTTTATTATCATCAGTTGTATTCATAATACCAAATCTACTTGCCTCTTCCATAGGTACCTCAATAACTGCAATAGTTGCATCTGCTCCTTTTTCCTTATGGAATTTAAGCATTTTAGAATAATCCATTTTGTAAATATGATCTCCTGACAATACTAAAACATATTCTGGATCGTATCTATCCACAAAAGATATGTTTTGATATATAGCATCAGCAGTTCCCATATACCAATCTCCACCATCATTTCTTATATGAGGTGGTAACATAGTTATTCCTCCATTATTTCTATCTAAATCCCAAGGAGTTCCTATTCCTATATGAGCATTTAGTTTGTGAGGGTGATATTGAGTTAATACTCCAATAGTATCTATTCCTGAATTTGAACAATTACTTAAAGTAAAATCAATAATTCTATATTTACCTCCAAAAGGTACTGCTGGCTTTGCATTTCTCTTTGTTAATACTTTTAATCTCGTGCCTTGTCCACCTGCTAAAATCATCGCTAAGATTTCTTTGTTTAGCATTACTTCATCACCATCCAAGTTAATATTTAATACAAAAAAGTATTTATATGTTAATATTACAATATTTTCAAGTTTTGTTCAATATTAAAAATGAATTTTTATCCTTTTTTTTACATTTAATTTTTCATAAAGCTTTTTTCAAAAGTTTAATTAAATGTTAATTATATTATCTTGTGATATTTTTTTACTTTTTTTGAAGGTTTCTTCAAGTTTTTGTTGAATTATTATGTAATAATTCACGCATATGCATATAAATAAATATATAAGGATGTGATATATTGAAAAATCTTGGTACTACACCAGATATACTTTTTAAACACAGCATTTTATTAAAAATTAGTGGACCTGTTTTTACATTATCCTTAGGTATAATATTCATGTTAAATTCAACTACTGTTATGAAAATCCCTACTTTATATTCTGTTTTTTATGTATGTGTTCTCTATTCAACTTTTATAGGTGGAGTTGTCCCTTCTATAATTAGTTCTCTTATTAGTGGAATATTATTTTATAATTTATGCTTTACAATTATTTCAATTGAAAATTATCAACACTTAAATTTTGCCTTGCTAATGTTAGCTTTATTAAGTACTACTATTTTAGCTAATATTTTAGCTAAACATATAAAGATAAGTAATGATGAACTACTAAAAAAACAAAGGGAACTTCAGCTTAATGAAAATCTGTTAACCAATATACTTAATTCAACAGCTGATGGCATCCTAGTAGTATCTTTAAATAAAAGTATACTTCATATAAATAAAAAATTTATAGAAATGTGGAAATTACCACAGGACTTTAGTATAAAAAAATATAATAATGATGAATTAATAAATATGGTTTGTAACCAGTTGGAAGACCCAAACAAATCTAAAAATACTATTAATTCTATTCGCAATACAAACAAAGAAGTCACTGAAACTTTATTTCTCAAAGACAATAGAGTATTTAAGCGTCACAGCAGACCCTTGATCGAAAATGATGAAATAATTGGTAGGTTATGGACATATAAAGATATAACCCTTGAAATGCAAGTAGATAAAATACTAAAAAAAGGAGAAGCACAATATAAAAAACTAATCGAATTTCTACCTGCGGGAATCTATGTTCATATAAGAAAAAAAATCGTTTTTGCAAACACAGCCTTTGCAAAACTTATTGGTATAGATGATCCTAATCTGTTAATTGGCAGATATATAACTGACTTTATTCATAAAGATTATTTAAATATTGTAGAAGAAAGAATAAGTTTAATTTACGATAAAGGTAAAATTTGCAATATGTTAGAGGAACAATTTGTAAAAGTAGATGGGAGTATATTAAATGTTACAGTATCCGCTTCACCATTTCAATATGAAAATAATACTGCCTGTTTAGCTATAGTTCAAGATATCACGGAGCATAAACAGTCTGAAGCTTTACGTAAAAAGATTGAAGAAAAGCAAAGATTACTGAATGAAGCTAACAGATATAATGAACTTCAATCTGAATTTTTTGCTAATTTATCTCATGAATTTAAAACACCTTTAAATGTTTTATATAGTTCTTTACAGTTAATAAATCTGCTACTTAACAATTCTTCTGAGAAAAACTTAAATGAAACTAATGAAAAAATGAAAACTTATGTAGCCAATATGAAACAAAATTGCTTTAGACTTATAAGATTAGTTAATAATCTCATAGATATTACAAAGCTTGATTCTGGATACTTTGATTTAAGTTATAAAAACGAAAACATTGTTGAAATAGTAGAAAATATAACCTCTTCTGTAGTAAAATTCATTGAGATCAAGGGATTAACATTAATCTTTGATACAGAGATTGAAGAAAAACTCATGGCCTGTGACTGCTATAAAATAGAGAGAATATTGTTAAATCTTATTTCTAACTCCATAAAATTTACCCCAAAGGGTGGAAGTATATTTGTCAATATATATGATAAAACTGATTTTGTAATTATCTCTGTAAAGGATACTGGAGTAGGTATTCCTGAAGATAAGCAGGATATTATTTTTCAACGTTTTAGACAAATAGACAAATCACTTACTAGAAAAAGTGAGGGAAGTGGCATTGGTCTATCCATTGTTAAATCTTTAGTAGAAATTATGGATGGAGAAATTACTGTTCAAAGTAAAGTAGGCAAGGGAAGTGAATTTATAATAAAACTCCCTGTAAAGCTCATTGAAGAATCTACTTCTGAAGCGTCAAAAGAAGCTGCTTGTACTTCTGAAAATAAAGTTGAAAGCATACAAATTGAATTTTCGGATATTTATTCAGAATAGTCCCTAACACTTAATTTCCAACATATAGTAAAAAGAGTTGTCTCAAAATAATTTTTAAATCATTTTGAGACAACTCCTTACTTGAAAATCTCTTTTTTAATCCTAATTAATCCTTCTTTTAGTACTGACCTAGGACAAGCATAGTTAATTCTTATAAAACCTCTCCCCTCAGAACCAAACATTGAACCTCCATCTAATACAACCTTTGCTTCTTTTATTTTTCTTTCTAGTACTTCATAGTCACTTTCAACTTCTCTTAAATCCAACCATGCCAGATAAGTCCCCTCTGGTTTTGTGTATCTAACATTTGGCATATTATCTCTTACGAAATCCCCAATAAATTCTGCATTATCATTTAAGTATATGAGTAGCTGTTCTAACCATTCTTCCCCTTCTGGTGAATATACTGCTGGAACTGCTGCTATACCAAATATATTAGGAAAGGGAGGCATGGTAAATGATTTAATATATTCTTTATTAATTTTCTGTTTTATTTCTTTATTTGGAATTATAATGTTAGATGTTTGCAGTGCTGCCAAGTTAAATGTCTTACTTGGTGCTGTACAAATAACAGAATTATTCTCAAATTCTTTTCCTAACACTCCATAGGTAGTATGTTTATTTCCAGGTAATACAAGATCACTATGAATTTCATCAGCTACTACAATTACATTGTATTTGTTACATATTTCACCTAATTTTCTTAACTCTTCTTTTTTCCATACTCTACCTACAGGATTATGAGGACTGCATAAAATCATCATTTTTGTATTGGGGTCCTTTGCTTTTTCTTCAAGATCCTCATAATTCATAACATATTTATCCTCTTTCATAACCAAAGGATTATTTACTGTTTCTCTTTCATTGTTTTCTATAGCTTTTTTAAATGGATAGTATACAGGCTGCTGAATTATTATTTTATCTCCTGGATTTGTTAATGCTCTGATTATGAAATTTAATGCAGGAACAACTCCAGGTGAATTGATAACCCATTGTGGTTTAATATCCCAATGGTACCTTTTTGTATACCAGTAATTTAAAGCTGAATAATAATCCTCAAGAGGCATACTGTAGCCAAATATTCCATGTTCTGCTCTCTCTTTAATACTATCAATCACTGACTGTGGACATCTAAAATCCATATCTGCAACCCACATTGGCAGTAAGCCTTCACCTTTCACGCCCATATACTTTTCAATTAATTTAGGCCCCCATTTTAATGCATTTGTTCCTCTTCTATCAATTATTTCATCAAAATTATATTTCATTTTTATAATTCAACTCCCTTTTTCTCAGTTGCCAAACTTTTTATTCTCATGTTATTAACTCCATGTTTCCATATGACATAGTATATACTATTAACGAATTTAACCTAAAAAGACAGGCTACTTTTAACCTGTCCTTTATAATTGCTATATATTCAAATCCCTCTTTGTATAAAATATATATGTGACACTGGATAATACCCCAATTATTACAATGGACAATAACACAAAAGTTGTTTCCAGCTCTCCATTTAACATTAAATTCTTAGCTTCGAAATATTTAAATGGAGTAAAGTATTTCAAATTTTCAAGTTTACTGTTCATATCAATAGCCATGGATACAATGTATGTGCCTAGCAACACTGCCATAGAAACAGAAGCTGCTTTCTTTGGATTTTTACTTATAGCTGCCGTTGCTGTACCTATAGACATGAATATAAGTTGTAGAATAAACATTGCTACCATTAAGAGGAATATATCATTGTTGATAGATTCACCCTTATTATATGCTCCTACAATAACAATTGAAGATAATAGCGTGGTAATATTAAATATAAAGATATTTGCAATTACCGCCAATATTTTTGATGTGATAATCTTCTTTCTTCCAGCTGGTTTTGCAAACAAAAATTCTGCAGTTTTATCTCTCTCTTCCTTTGAAATAATTGTGGCTCCTAACATTACAGCGTGAATAGTTGCCATTAAGACAAAATAGAGAAAAAATACACCATAGTATCCCCTTACTTCTGTTAAATTAAAAAAACCTACACCAAACATAGTTTTAAAAACCTCAGGCATAGCTGCCATCATCTTTTCCACAGATTCTCCCGTTTTTGAGAATGCTGCATATTTCATCATTCCCATTGCAATAATGAGAATTACACTGATACACCATATGATAAGTGATTTTAAATGAGCTCTCATTTCCCTAATAAATATATTCATATAGTTACCCTCCTTAGCAGTAAACTTCCCTTCTAAAAGCTCTACCAACTCATTATTTATTAAAAAGCATTAATATCTTTTTTGGAGTATACTAGGTAACTTGCAATAATAGCTGCAACCACAAATACTATGCCGATAATAATAAATTTAGCTTCATATGCGCCATTTTCTAGAATGTACGTTATATCAAAGTATCTAAAGGGAGTTATATATCTTATTGCTTCGTCTCCAATTGCTGATCCAAATAAATTTATTATATAGAACCCAAAAACAACAGCAAGTGAAACTGACAGTACAGAGTTTATTTTTTTTGCAATAACAGAAATTAGAATGCCTAATGAGATAAATATTAGCTGTACAAAAAACATTGTCATATTAATCATAAACAATAATTTCATACTGTATGGTTCTGATTTAACAATCTCCATAGTAATAATAGAAGCTGCAAAATAAATCAGGTTAGTTATAACCACACAGGTCAATGCAGCTAAAAGCTTAGATGTGATAATCTGTTGACGTGTTACAGGTTTTGCTAAAAGAAAATCTGCTGTTTTCTCCCTTACCTCCACCGATACAATAGAAGTTCCTAAAACCATGGCTTGAATTGCTCCACAAAGTAATACATATGCAAAAATAAATCCGTAATATCCAAGCAATGTAGAAAGGTCTAGTGAGGAAAAACCAAATGCTTTCTGCACCTCTTCTGGAAAGTTTTCAAATATTTTTTGCATTAAAGCAGCATCTTGAGAAAAAGAAGAAAACATTGACATAAAAAGTACAATGATGCCTATTAATGAGCATACCCATATAATAGTTGATTTTCTGTAAATCTTCAATTCATGTAGATACATATTCATAGGCTGTTACTCCTCCCTTTTATAGTAATGCATAAAAATTTCCTCCAAAGAAGGCTCTTCAATCCATAGATTTGCTATTTTTATACCATGGAGTTTTTCAACCATATCATTGATATCACCTCTGAATAAAAAGCTAACTATATTATTTTTAATAGTCAGGTCATTAACACCAACAATATTAAAGTACTCCTTATCCACATGGGACACTATTTCCACCTTGAATTTTTTATAATTATTTTCATTTAATGTGTTGATGTTTTCAACTTTAATTATTCTTCCCTCTTTAATAATAGCAACACGGTGACAAAGCTTCTGAACTTCATTTAGAATATGTGATGAGAACAGAACAGTAGCACCCTTTTTATTCTCCTCTAATATTAAATCAAAGAATTTTTGCTGCATAAGAGGATCCAATCCACTTGTAGGTTCATCTAGAATAATAAGCTTAGGTTCATGGAGCAGCCCCTGAACAATACCAACTTTTTTCTTGTTTCCAAAGGATAAATCATTAATATTCTTTGAAAGGTCAAGCTCCATAATTTCAGACAGTTCTTTTATTCTTTTGCTGCAGTCTTTTTTATAGAAGCTGGCAGAATACTTCAAAAGATCGATTACCTTCATATTATCATAATAAAATACTTCAGAAGGTAAATATCCTATCTCCTTCTTAATTTCATCACCATACTCCACGCAATCTTTTCCAAATATTTTTGCACTGCCACTTGTAGGATAGATTAAGGACAGCAATGTTCTGATGGTGGTTGATTTCCCTGCCCCGTTAGGACCAATAAAACCAAAGATTTCTCCCTCTTTTACATTAAAGCTAACGTCAATTATTCCTCTAGCCTTACCATAATACTTAGTCAAATTATTGATTTCAATAATATTCATTTTGTGACCTCCTATTATTAATTTATGGACTATTACCTTCACCTTTGGATTTTACCCTTCATTAGTTAATCTTTGGTTCTACCTTTTCTCAACTCTTCTTCCTTTAACTTTCTCCACTTTCCTATAGGTAACCCTTCTAGTTTAATATTGTCAATCCTAATACGTTTCAACTTTATAACCTTATAACCAAAATGGGTGCACATTCTTCGAATTTGACGATTTAATCCTTGTGACAAGATAATTTTAAAGCTTCGGTCACTCATTTTCACTACCTTACAACTCTTTGTCATTGTATAATTGTTTTTAACAGGATTGTAAATTTTCACTCCTTTTGCCATACCCTTTATAAATGCAGGAGTAATTTCCTTATTTACAGTTACAATATACTCCTTTTCATGATTGTTTTCCTCTCTCAAAATCTCATTTACTATACTTCCATCATTTGTAAGAAGAATTAAACCCTCAGAATCTTTATCCAGTCTACCAATTGGGAAAATTCGTTCAGGATAATTTATAAAATCAATGATGTTTCCTTTTATATGTCTCTCTGTTGTACAAACAATACCTACTGGCTTATTTAAAGCAATATATACATCATTTTTCTTTTTTTCTAAAAGCTTACCATCTACTTCAACCTTATCCTCTGGTCCTACCCTAACTCCTAATGTTGCAATTTCACCATTAACTTTTACTTTTTTCTGCTCAATTAATTCATCAGCCTTTCTTCTGGAACAAAGACCAGTTGAACTAATAAAATTATTCAGTCTCATAAATATCTCCTTATAGATACAACTATTGTTTTTTCAAATTTCACTCTATATCACTACCATATCATATTGGATTTTGCTAATCAATAAAAACAACTTTCTTTCTTATTTTCACCAACTAGACTATTAAACTATCCATTAACATATAATTGCAGGGTATAATAAACATATGAAAATACTAAGATATAATAGAAGCTTTTTTAACATTTTAAAATATTTTATGAATTAGTTTAAGATAAAAAAATCCAACAGAATCTATTATTTTATAGTTCTGTTGGATTTTTTACTTATATATTACAATCCCATACTTTTATTAAAGTTTCATTTTTTTTGCAATAATTTCCCCAGCTTTAATTAATGGATATCCTGCTGGAGAAGCAGTAAGCATTGGATGAGTACCAATTTGTGCTGTTAATAAATCAGATATTGTCATTCTGTTTTGAATAATAAATCCTATAACATTTATTAACTCTCCAGCACTCTTTCCTCCAATAACTTCTCCCCCTAATATTATGCCGCTGTCTTTTGAAGCAATTAATTTTATCATCTGCTTATGAGTATCTTGTATATGTCCTGGATGCCTATCTATACCTGTAAAACTTCCAGTAATTACATCAAATCCTTCTTTTTTAGCCATAGCTTCAGTTAAGCCTGCAGCACCAAATCCAGTTTCATCAATGGCTGTTGAATATATGCCGATTGTTCCATGGAATGTTTTAACTGCTGAAAGCTTATACAAATTCATACCTGCTACTCTTGCTTCTGCACATGCAGTAGATGCTAGCATTATTCCACTTAGCTTTCCTGTAATAAAATCTCTCTTTTCTGAACAATCCCCTGCTGCAAAAATATCTGGATGCTCTGTTCTTCTGTATTGATCAGTAATAACAAATCCCATATCATTAATTGCTAAACCAGCTTCTTGTGCAAGCTTTATATTTGGACGATATCCTATTGATAGAACCACTGCATCAGCTTCAATTTTTTCACCATTTTCTAATAATACTCCTGAAACCTTGTCTTCTCCTAGTATTTCCTTAACACCAACACCTGTTAGTAATTTAACTCCTCTAGATTTTAGGAGCTCTTCTGCTTCGATTGCAATCTCTTCATCAAAAGCTAATCCCAATATGTGAGGTAATTTTTCAATTAAAGTAACTTCCTTACCTAATTTATTCAATTCATCTGATAATTCAACACCTATAAAACCAGCTCCTATTGTAATAATCTTTTTACAATCTTGAAGCATTGGCTGGGTTTCATCAAGATAAACTTTATTTTTAGGAATTGTAAATACGTTCTTCAACTCTGTTCCTTTTAACCACTTTGGAACTACAGGTACTGAACCCGTTGCTATTATAAGTTTATCATATTCAAGATCATCATTATTTTTAATCTTACAAATTTTATTTTCTTTGTCGATTGAAGTTACTTCATCTATAACAATATTAACACCTAAACTTTTTAGGCCTTCATCAGGAAGTATATTTTTATTAGTGGTACCTGTAGTCGCATATATGTACGGAATACCACATGGAATCATTACTATTTCTTCTTTACGAATTAATGTAACATCCTTATCAGGATAGTTTGACTTTGCAGTAGACGCAGCTACTAATCCTGCGGCACTTCCTCCAATAATTAATATATCAGTTTTCTTCATATTAACCCCTCCAATATTTTTATTTATATTATTATAATTTTAGAATATTCGAATATCACGATATACTTTGTGATAAAAGTATCTACTACTAGAAATATATTCCCCTTAGCAAATAACTTTATTCATAAAGAGTTTTTTCGACACTAAAATATTATTATATTTAAATCATATGTCAATATTTGAATATTCAAATTTTACGATATGTTAGTTAAAAAAACTACATTGGAATTTCATTTTCAGCAAAAAACACCTTTACTACATTCTTTATATCTTCATTCACAATAGAATATATAACTTCTGAACCATTTCTTTTTCCTTCTATAATTCCTCTTGACTTTAAAATTGAAAGATGTTGAGATACAGTAGATTGAGGAATCACCAAGCAATCCTGCATTTCTGAAACATTTAGTTCTTTAAGCATAAGCTTACATACTATACACAATCTAGTAGGATGACTTAATGCCTTAATTATTTCTGCAACATTTTTAACCTTATCATTATATTCCTGATTATTCATCAATATCACCTTTTCAAAAATCTTTTCTTTCGTTTATTAATTTTAATTTTAGAATACAATAACCATTTTGTCAATCAATGAATCGTATCTTCAAAAATTACCATGTAATTTTCAGGCACCTGTTACCTTTGAAAAATTAATCTATATCTTTGAAATATAGTAACATTACTTTACTTATGGAAATAGAAAAGGATTTTCAGCAAAAAAGAAGCTCTAAGTATTAAATATACCTAGAACTTATTTTTAATCTTTATTTTTATGACTTTTAAACTATATACTTGCTAAATTAAAAATCCCATAAGCTTTCATTCTCTTGTTTGAAATCACTTAAAGAATTAAAATATTGTACTAAAGGTTCATAGTTGCCCAAACTACACTCTGATAAAGCTTTTCTATATTTATCTTCTGTGTCCCATGAAATTATTATTACAGGAAGATTATTCTCAAGTATTTGTTTTAATATTATAAATCTGCCTATGCGTCCATTCCCATCTTGGAAAGGATGTATTGTTTCAAAGCGATAATGAAATTCTGCAATTTCATTATAACTAATAGTTTCTTTTCCATAGTACCACTCTAACAACTCATCTAATTTAGACTCAACTTCATAAGGCTGAACTAATACTACATCTGAACCTGATATCATATTAGGTATTTTTTTAAAAACCCCTGAAAAACATCTATTATAATCAGATGTATTGTGTTTTAACATACTATGAAGATATTTTAAATAGCTTTTATCTATCTTTTTACCTAAAGTTTCCACTATGTAATCAAAAACATAAGATGAATTAACTGTTTCTTGAACATCATCAAGGGTATGTTTTCCCTCAACAATATTTCTATCTAATAACAATGCAAGAGAGCTTGTTGTAAAGGTACTCCCTTCAATTTTATTTGAATGATATAAAAAGTTATGTCTTAATTTATAATAAAATGAGTTCTTGACGTCCTTAGCTATAAGTAAGTTTTTAATAAATTTATCTTGGTTCATTTTCATCGCCTCTCTAATTTATTCTCTCCATCCCAATAATTTTTTCTCAAGCTCGGTAAAATCATAATTCCTCTGCTTTAATTTTTGATTTCCTAATCTTATACCAACAGAAAACAGAATTCACTAACGTTTATTCCATTTTCTATAAGATACCTGTTACCTTTCAAAAATTGATAACGTAATGGACAATTTTTGTTGCTTTATCTTGTTTTTTTCTTCTAAAGTTTATCATTTCTTAACTATCCCTTATACTTACAATTTTAAATACATTTAATATATATTATACCAGTAATATAAAAATATTGTAAATTTCTCAATCAACATCTACTATACTATCTAAAATAGCAGAGCATTAAAAAATTTAAAAGCACACTTACATTCTCAGTGGGCTTCTTAATAGAAAACTTAATGGTAAAGAAATAAATCACGAGATAGTTAAGTCTCGTGATTTATTTCATTCAAAATCCTTAAAATTTTCTTCAAGATTTTTTATAATATCTTCTATAGGAGTAAATTTATAAACATATTTTTTCCCTAATTTATTTTTCTTAAAAAAGCCAAGAGTTACTAAATCTTGTAAATCTGTTCTAGCTGTTTCATAAGATATTCTATTTTTCTTTTTATATTCTTCTATAGTCATTATATTTTTATTTGCTGTTATAAAATAATTTATTATTTTATTTTGACGTTTATTCAAGATTATTCCTATATTCTCTAAAAGATCTTTAATAAGTTT
>JAVBWC010000078.1:0-5311 GCA_036677675.1 Clostridiaceae bacterium
TACAGTGGACAGTTTACAGTTAAGGATATTTTGCTAACGCAAAATTTAAAATGAAGTATAAAAACCTAGTATAGCCAAAGGCTACACTAGGTTTTGTTTTTTTATTGTTAGTTTTGCTGTAAGAAAAACTTCCTTCACTGTAAACTGTAAACTGTCATCTGTAAACTAAAGAAAATTGCTTCGCACTTTTCTTAGGTTGTGGTAAAATAAAAAGTATGTTAATTTTATGGAGGGCAAGTATGGAGAAAAAATCGAAAGCAGTAATATACATGCTACTATCAGCTCTATTTTTTGCATTTATGGCAGCTATGGTTAAATTATCAGGAGATGTTCCTGTGCTTGAGAAAGTTTTTTTCAGAAATTTAATAAGTCTTTTTGTTGCTTTTGGGGCATTGAAAAACAGCAATGGAAGTATATTTGGCAAAAAGGAAAATCAAAAATATTTAATAGCAAGATCATTTTTAGGACTTACTGGGGTATTTTTATATTTTTACTCCATTAGTAAATTGAATCTTGCTGATTCAGCAATGCTGAACAAACTATCACCATTTTTTATAACTATTTTTGCAGTGATATTTCTAAAGGAAAAATTAACACCTATGAAGGTTATTTCAATGTTTGTTGTATTTTTAGGGGCTCTTTTGGTTATAAAGCCTCAATGGAATTTAAGTGTTGTTCCAGCAATATCGGGATTTCTATCAGCTGCTTTTGCAGGAGGTGCATATACTTTAGTAAGATTTTTAAAAAATAGAGAAAATCCTGCAACTATAGTCTTTTATTTTTCTTTTGTGTCGGTAATAGGAACTCTTCCTTTCATGTTAGTCAATTTTGCGATACCAACTAAGATACAGTTTGTATATCTGGTTTTAACAGGGGTCTTTGCAGCAGTAGCACAGTTTGCATTAACATATTCATATAAATATGCTCCAGCTTCAGAGGTAGCAATATATAATTATGTTAATATAGTATTTTCAGCTATTATAGGATTTTTTATATGGGGTGAAATTCCTGATATACTAAGTATTATTGGTGGAAGTATAATAACTTTAATGGCTATTGCAGTATACTTTCAAGGTAAAAAATCTGAATTAAATTAATATTTAAATTTAGACGGAATTAACAATTGATAATTAAAAATGTACAATGAATGAAGTTTTTCTTACAGAAAAACGTTAATTTTAAAAGACTTAAACATAGAATTTATCTATATTTAGGTCTTTTTGTTTTAAATTTTGGTTTTGTATTAGCAAAACATTCATTATTGTCAACTGTCAATTTTCAATTCTTAATTCTTAATTTGAATGATGGTGTATCACAACATTATTTAATTGAAACTTAGTTTACTATTGATGAATAAAAAGTGAATAAAAAGTATAAAAATGTTCAATAATAAAAAACATGAGCGTAGATAAGAAATGGAAGGAGGTAGAATATGAGAGTAGGAATACCAAAAGGTCTTTTGTATTATAAATATTATCCGTTTATAGAAACATTTATAAAAGAACTTGGAGCGGAAATTATTACTTCTGATGATACAAATAAAAGAATACTCAATGATGGAGTAAAGTATTGTGTTGATGAGGCTTGTTTACCAATTAAGATTTTTCATGGTCATGTAGCTAATATAAAAGACAAATGTGATCTTATGATTATTCCTAGAATTATGCGAATAAGGGATGAAGAATACATATGTCCTAAATTCTGTGGGCTTCCCGAAATGATTAAGTATAGTATAGAAGATATGCCAAAGATTACAGAGTTACCTCTATATATGAATACAGAAAAAGGTTTATATGAATGGGTAAAAAAATTAGGATTTATGATAACAGGAAACCTACATGCTATTGATATGGCTTATATTAAAGCTAAAAGTGCACAAAAGAGTTTTGTATGTGGAATAAAGGATAAAAAATATAAAATGAATGTTGCTTTATTGGGACATCCTTATAATGTATATGATGGATATGTAAATATGAATATAGTAGAGAAACTTAATAAATTCGGAGTAGGAGTTATAACAGAAGAGTTTGTTAAAGAAGAAGCTATAGACGAAGAAGTTAATAAGCTTTTTAAAAAACCATTTTGGAGTTTTGCAAGAAATTCTTATGGAGCCGCTGTCTATCTTGCATTAAACCATAAAGTAGATGGGTTAGTATATATATCATCCTTTGCCTGTGGAATAGATTCTGTAGTTATAGAGCTTATAAAAGACAGAATTAAAGATTTCCCATTTCTTATTTTAAAGATAGATGAACAGACAGGTGAAGCAGGATTTAATACTAGAATAGAGGCATTTATAGATATGCTTGAAAGGAGGGAAAAACTTGAAAGTAACGTTTCCACACATGGGTAATGTTTATATTGCAGCCAAAATATTTTTTGATGAAATAGGAATAGAATATGTAATTCCACCTGTAAATAATAAAACTGCTCTTGAAATAGGGACAGCTTGTTCTCCAGAAGAAATCTGCTTGCCTTTCAAAATAATGATGGGAAATTATTTGCAAAGTATAGAGCAAGGAGCGGATACTATTCTTTTAGTTGGAAGTTGTGGGCCATGTAGATTTGGAGAGTATTGTGAACTTCAAATGAAGATTTTAAAGAAAATGGGATGTGACGTAAAATTTATTGTTATGGATTATTCTAATGGTATTGGAATTGAAGAACTTATGAGAAGAATAGGTGATTTGGTATCTGACAGTAAAAAAAATAAAGGTGAAAAAACAAGAGCAGCTTTAAGAGCATTAAAAGCTATGAATTTAATTGATAAAATCGAGGGAAAAGCTCATTATTTAGCTGGATACGAAGTGAATAGGGGAGATTGTAAAAAGATACTCAATGAATGTAAAAGAGATGTATTTTCTACTAATGACCCTATGAGAGCAATGGAGCTTTTAAAAGAATATAAGAAAAAGATAGATAATGTAAAAATAGATAAAAATAAAAACCCAATAAAAGTAGCTGTAATAGGCGAGATTTACACAGTAATAGATTCATTTTCCAACTTGAACATTGAAGAAAAGCTTATGGATTATGGTGTTTGTAGTAAAAGAAAGCTTACACCTAGCTGGTGGGCAAAAGATACTGCAATGAAATTAATAAATGCTAATTCTATTGATTTAAGACTAGCATCTAGGGAATATCTTCCATATTACATAGGAGGTCACGCCAGGGAATGCATAGGAGAAGCTGTGATGGCTCATAAAAGTAAATTAGATGGAGCTATTCAGATATTTCCTATGGGATGTATGCCTGAAATAATATCAAAGGCAATACTTCCATCAATTTCTAGAGATAAAGATTTTCCTATAATGAGTCTTGTGGTAGATGAAATGACAGGAGAAGGTGGCTATGTAACAAGAATAGAAGCATTTTTAGATTTACTTGAAAGGAGGAAAGAAACACATGTATTATATGGGTGTTGATGTTGGTTCAGTAAGTACAGATTTTGTACTTATAGATAATTCAATGAAGGTTGTTGAAAAAATATATTTACGAACAAAGGGAAAGCCTATAAAGGCTATCCAAGAAGGATTGAAGATATTAAAGGATAAATACGACAGTAAACAAATAGAGGCTGTTGGAACCACTGGAAGCGGAAGACATATTGCAGCTTCATTACTTGGAGGAGATGCAGTTAAAAATGAAATTACTGCACATGCTATAGCATCTCTTTATGTTGATAAGGATGTAAGAACTATAATAGAGATAGGTGGTCAGGATTCTAAAATAATAACCTTAAAGGGTGGCGTTGTGACTGACTTTGCAATGAATACGGTATGTGCAGCAGGAACAGGTTCATTTATTGATAGGCAAGCAGAAAGATTAGAAATTCCCATTGAACAATTTGGAGATTATGCTTTAGAATCAACAGTTCCAGTAAGAATTGCAGGAAGATGCGCAGTTTTTGCAGAATCAGATATGATCCATAAGCAGCAGCTAGGTTATAATCAATGTGATATAATTATGGGATTGTGTGAAGCTCTTGTAAGAAACTACTTGAATAATGTAGCAAAGGGAAAAGATATAGAACAAAAAGTATTTTTCCAGGGGGGTGTTGCAGCAAATAAAGGCATAAAAAAGGCTTTTGAAAATGCATTAGGATTTAATATATATGTTCCTGAAAATTATGATGTTATGGGAGCTATAGGTTCAGCAATGATTGGTGCAGAAGCTGCAAAAAAAGCTGGAAGAACTAATTTTAAAGGTTTTGATATTGCAGATAGAAATTTTGTTTCTTCAAGCTTTGAATGCAAAGGATGTCCTAATAGGTGTGAGGTAGTAAATATAAAAGATGAAGCAGTTGTTGTTGGATGTTTTGGTGATAGATGTGGAAAATGGAGTGAAAAGATGGTTGTCTAATTAGTTTTAAAAACTAGTTCAACTAAAATTTAGTTAACGTAAAAACTCTACTAAATTTTAGTTGAACTTTGTGTTATAATCATATTTGCAAATATGATTATAGTAGTTTTGGAGGTTTTAGCATGGGTGAACGTATAGAAATGCCCCGTTATGTAAAAATAGCAGTAGATGTTGCACTAAGAATATATAAAGGACATCTAGAAGAAGGAGAAAAATTAAGAGGACGATCCATCTTAGCAGGTGAATATAATGTTTCACCCGAGACTATAAGAAAAGCAATGAAGTTGCTTGAGGATAAAGGGGTAGTAGAAGTAAATAAAGGCAGTGGAATAATAATTAAATCCACAAAAGAGGCTTATGGATTTGTTGAAAGCTTTAAAGAAAAGGAAAGCATAGGATCTTTAAGAAATAGCATGAAGAAGTTGCTTATGGATAGAAATGAACTAGAAAAACAAATACAAGAAGTAAATGAAAAAATTATTGATTATTCTTATAGATTTAAAAATACAGATTTAATAGAGCCTATTGAAATTGAAGTGCCTTGCTCATCTAGTATATTAGGCAAGACTATTGGAGAAAGTGAATTTTGGCACAATACTGGAAGTACAATAATAGGGGTTAAAAGAGAAGACCAAATTTTAATATCTCCAGGACCATATTTGGAATTTAAACAGGGAGATAAACTTATAGTAGTTGGAGATACGGGAGCTGTAGAAAGAGTAAAAAGATTTTTGGAAACAAAATAAGAAAAGTGCGAGGCACTTTTCTTTAGTTTACAGATAACAGTTTACAGTTTACAGTTAAGGAAGTTTTTCTTACAGAAAAACTAACAATAAAAAAAACAAACCCTAGTGTAGCCTTTGGCTATACTAGGGTTTTATACTTCATTTTAAATTTTGCGTTAGCAAAATATCCTTAACTGTAAACTGTCCACTGTAAACTCTAAACT
>JAVBWC010000079.1:0-33002 GCA_036677675.1 Clostridiaceae bacterium
TAATATTTATCTTTAGAATCATATTCATCACCCAATAATACTGTAAAGAATTTAGGCAATGTTGTACATAAAAATATTAGCAACTTAGTACATTTTTATTTTAGCATTAATACACATCTTCCATGGTCTTCACCCATTAACCCAAGGTTCGACTTCCTCTTTGTCTGCTTTCACAGTCCTTTTTAACGATATGGCAGAATTTACTTTATGTTACGACCTGTATTCTCACTCGCACCCTTTCGGGTTACTTTACCCCCACGCTTCAAACCCAGTATTTCTACTACGCTTGGTGGTTGGCTACAAGGCTTCTTGGCAATTACCTTGACTGGACTTTCACCAGCTAGTATGGTCCAGCTTAGCTGGACGCACGAAAAATAAAAGGCTTTATACCTCTCCCAAGATATAAAGCCTTTTTATATTCTATAAACTTCTTTTATATTCTTTTTTTCTGTGCTTCTAATTAATTGTTCATTATTATTTGCTTAGCTCTTAACATTGAAGTAGCACTCATTGAGAATTCATCTAAACCATATTCAACAAGTATTGGTATCATTGCTTCATCTCCAGCTGCTTCTCCACACATTCCACACCATTTTCCTTCTTTATGAGCAGCATCTATTGTCATTTTTATAAGTCTTAAAACAGCAGGATGCTGAGGATTATATAAATAAGAAATTTTTTCATTCATTCTGTCTGCAGCAAGGGTGTATTGAATTAAATCATTAGTTCCTATACTAAAGAAGTCAACATGTTTTGCTAGTTCATCAGCACAAACTGCTGCTGCTGGTATTTCAACCATCATTCCAACTTCTAAATCTGCATTAAATTCTTTTCCTTCTGCTCTTAACTCTTCCATACATTCACTTAGAACTTCTTTTGCCGCTAAGAATTCTTCAAGTGAAGCAATCATTGGGAACATTATCTTTATATTTCCGTAAGCAGAAGCTCTTAATAATGCTCTTAATTGAATTTTGAATATATCTTTTCTATCAAGACATAATCTTATTGCTCTATATCCTAAAAATGGGTTCATTTCTTCTAGCAATGGAAGATACGGAAGCTTCTTATCCCCTCCAATATCAAGAGTTCTTATAACTATTGGCTTACCTGCTGCTTTTTCTGCAACATATTTGTATGCTTCAAATTGTTCTTCTTCTGTTGGCATCTCATTTCTATCCATATATAAAAACTCAGTTCTAAATAATCCTACACCATCTCCACCATTTTCAAGCACTTGATGTATATCTTCCGCTTTTCCTATGTTTCCACAAACTTCTACACGCTTTCCTGCCTTAGTATGTGTTTCAACCTGTATAAGCTTCTTTAATTCTTCTTTTTCTTTTTCATAAGCTGCTTTCTTTTCTTCGTATTGAGCTATTGTAACTGCATCAGGATTTATGATTGCTAATCCTTCTTCTCCATCTAAGATAACAGTATCTCCATCTTTAACAGATTCAGTTATATCCATTAAACCAACAACAGCTGGAATTTCTAAAGTTCTTGCCATGATAGCACTGTGTGAAGTTCTTCCACCTATGTTTGTTAAAAAACCAATAACTTTGTTCTTATCAAGCTGTGCAGTATCTGATGGTGTTAAATCATGTGCAACAACTATAGTATTTTCCTCTAAATTTTCAAGTCCAGAACCTGCTTTTCCTGCAAGATTTGCAAGTATTCTCTTACCAACGTCTTTAACATCTGCAGCTCTTTCCTTCATATATTCATCTTCCATAGCACCAAAGATACCCATGTACATTTCTATAACATCATTTAATGCCTTTTCAGCATTTACCATGCTTGATTCTATATTCATTTCAACTGCCCCTGTAAATTCTGGGTCGTCTAAAAGCATCATATGACTGTCGAATACAGCTGCCTTTTCTGGTCCTAATTCTATTTCAGCTTTTTCTTTAATTTTAGATAATTGTTCTCTAGAAGCTTCTATAGCTTTTTTAAGTCTTCCTTTTTCTGCTTCTAAATCTGTTATTTTTGTTTCAACTACAGTAACTTCACTTTCCTCTTTTATTACAACCTGTCCGATTGCATAACCTTTTGATGCAGCAATACCTTTTTTCATTACATTTCCTCCTAAAATCAATTTAAAAATTAATAGATTATTATTTTAATTAAATTGTAAGTCATTTTTTGTAAATTCTTATTAACATATATCCTTAATAATTTATAGCAATAATCATGCCATTTTTATATATTCTGATATTTATCTAAAATTAGCTATTTATATCTCTTGTATGAAACTTGATAAAAAACCTATTGATATTTTTTATCAAGTTTTAATTTAAAGTACATTTATTATTCCCTAATAAAATCTATATAATTCTACTAGACCTATGAATTTATATAGTGTATTATATACTTGATATTTTTTATCAACTTTTTGTAGATTTTTGATATTTTTTATCAACTAACTGTAATTATATTTTAAAATAGAAGGAGTATTGTTTTATGTTCAAAAAAAATATTATATTAAAAATCAAAAATGGAGTTCATACTCGTGTAGCTGCTACAATAGTTCACAAAGCTACCTTAATAAAATCTAAGTATAATGTAGACTTATATATAAGAAAACTTAACAATACAGAAGCAATAGCTATAAGTATGCTAGCACTAATTTCTCTAAAGCTTTCAGAAAATGAAGAAATAGAAGTTTCATGTCTATCCGATAGTATAGATGGAAAAACTGCTGTATTAGAATTATGTCAATTTATATCAGAAGAGTTGAGTACAAATACCTTTTCAATATCAAAGCTTGATGCTATCTTAGAAGAAAACACTATAGCTAATAAACAAATTCTAGAAAGCATTCCTGTAGGCATCATTGTAATTGATAATAACTCTAATATTACTACTATTAATAATTATGCGTTGAAACTTATAGACAAACAAGCAAAAAATGTTATTGGTAGATTTGTAAAAGATATTATCCCTACTTCTGATTTGCCATATGTACTCACCCATAAGGAAAGTCACTATGGAAAAATTCAACATATAAATAACCATGTAACTATAGTTAATCGTTCTCCAATAATATCTGATAATAACGTAATAGGTGCTGTTGGAATATTTCAAGATATATCAGAACTGGTTGGAATGAAAGAATTAAACGAAAAATTTCAAAAGATATTAGAAACCTCTCATGAACTCATTTGTTTTGTAGATGAAAAAAGACAAATAAGTTATGTAAATCCCTCTTATGAAAATTATTTTAAAGTAAATATAAACGATATTCTTGGTAAAGACTTAATTGATATTTCTCCAACTGGTCTTAGAATGAAGGTTTTTAATTCTAAAACCAAACTAGAAAATATAGTTCATCAAAAGAAGGATTTAAATATTATTTCTACAGTTCAACCTTTATTTATCGATGGTTCCTTTAAAGGTGTTATTTCTATGTCTAAACCAGTAAATGAAATTAAAGATCTTATGAAAAAGTTAGAAAACTTTGAAGAAGAATTAAATTACTATAAAGAAGAATTAAAAAGACATACTAAATTAAGCAGCTCCTTTAGTAATATTATAGGAAACAGTAGCAGCCTAAAAGAATGTTTAATAATTGCTGATAAGGCTTCAAAATCTTGTTCAACTGTACTAATACGTGGAGAAAGCGGAACTGGGAAAGAACTTATTGCTCAAGCTATACACAATACTAGCCCTAGAAAAAATGAACCTTTTGTAAGAGTGAATTGTGCGGCTATTCCAGAGAATCTTTTAGAAAGTGAATTGTTTGGATATGAAAAGGGAGCTTTTACTGGTGCATTTAAAAGCAAACCTGGCAAATTTGATATAGCTCATGGAGGAACAATATTCCTTGATGAAATTGGAGATATGTCTCCTGCTATGCAGGTAAAACTTCTTCGTGTTATTCAAGAAAAAGAGTTTGAAAGTATTGGTGGAATAGAAACTAAAAAAGTTGATGTTAGAATAATTGCAGCTACAAATAAAAATCTTGAGGAAATGATAAAAAACCAAGACTTCAGAGAAGACTTATATTATAGATTAAATGTAATAAGCATACATCTTCCTCCCCTTAGAAATAGAAAAGAAGATCTTAACTCCTTAGTAGAACACTTTATTGAAAAAATAAGCACTAAAATGAATAAAAAAATTACTGGAATAGATTTTAATACATTAGCTTATATACAAAATTATGACTGGCCTGGTAATATACGTGAACTTGAAAATATCATAGAAAGAGCTATAAATATGTGTGATAATGAAATTATTACAATTAAAGATTTACCTTTCTATATTACTAATAGTTCTCCTAAAAATATTAATTTAATAAATTTAAGAGATGGGGAAATACTTTCTATAGAAGAATATGAAAAAGAAATTATATCTTTAGCCATGAAAAAATACAAAAGCTTTAATAAAGCAGGTAAAGCTTTAGGATTGACTCACCGCACAGTATCATTAAAATGTAAAAAATATGGAATAGAAATCCCTCAATAAATAATTAATTTTTTTATTAATTTATTTTCGTTATTTAATATAGATTTAACATTACTATGATAGAATTCATAAAGTACTTAATAAATTATTAACAATTTTAATAGGAGAGTTGCTATGAACTATGTAATGATTTTTCAACTATTAGGTGGATTAGGATTATTTGTTTACGGTATGAAGCTTATGGGAGATGGGCTTCAAAAAGCTGCCGGAGAAAAACTTAAAAGAATTTTAGAAATACTAACAAGTAATAGAATTTTAGCTGTACTTGTTGGTGCTGGTGTTACTGCAATAATACAAAGTAGTAGTGCTACAACAGTAATGACTGTTGGTTTTGTTAATGCTGGTCTTATGAATTTATTCCAAGCTGCTGGAGTTATAATGGGTGCTAACATAGGTACAACAATGACCGCACAGCTTATAGCCTTCAAATTATCTGATATAGCTCCTCTAATTCTTGGTATAGGTGCAGCTATAGTGTTATTTGCAAAAAAGAAAAAAAGTAAAGACATAGGTGAAATAATTCTTGGCTTTGGTATTTTATTTGTAGGTATGGAAATGATGTCAGATTCCATGCATCCTTTAAGAGAGATGGAAAGCTTTAAAAACCTTATACTTGCTCTTGGAAAACATCCTTTATTAGGTGTTCTTGTTGGATTAGGTATGACGGCTGTAGTTCAAAGTAGTAGTGCTACAATTGGTATTCTTATGGCACTTGCAGGTACAAATGCAATCACACTAAATGTTGCCCTTCCAATACTTTTTGGTGATAACATGGGAACATGCGTTACAGCTCTACTAGCTAGCATTGGAACTACAAAAAATGCAAAGCGTGCATCCCTTATACATCTAACATTTAATACTATAGGTACAATAATATTTATGTTATGTCTTGGCATTGTTTTAAAAGTTGTACCTATGCTTGGCGGAGATGTACAAAGACAAATTGCAAACGCACATACAATATTTAATTTCACTAACGTAATTCTACAAGTACCATTTATACCTATTTTGGTTAAGTTTGTAAATAAATTAGTGCCAGGTGATGATAAGATGACAGGTGATTATTCTTTAGAATATCTTGATAAAAGAATACTTGAAACTCCATCAATAGCATCTGGTCAATTAGTTAAAGAAATTGTAAGAATGGGAAAAATTTCTTCTGAAAACTTAACTAATTCTATCCAAACATTTTTAAATAACGATGAAAAATTAATAAGCTCTGTATTTGAACAAGAAAAACTAATTAATTTCTTACAAAGAGAAATAACCGATTATATGGTTTTACTTGCAAATACTGATTTATCACAAGAGCAGTCATCACTTGTATCCTCACTATTCCATGTAGTAAGTGATATTGAAAGAATTGGTGACCACGCAAAAAATATTGTAGAGCTTGCTGAATTAAAAATTAATGATTCTTCTATTGTTTTTTCTAAAAAAGCCATAGAAGATACACAAAATATGTATGAAGCTGCTAGTCATGCAGTAAACTGTGTCATAAAAGCTTTAGAAGATTTCGACTTTAAAATGGCAGAAGAAGCTGTTGAAACTGAAGGAAAAATTGATGCTATGGAAGAACAATTTAGAAAAGAACATTTTGATAGACTTAATCAAAGAGAATGTAATACCGCTGGTAGTGCTATTTTCATAGATTTAGTAACTAACCTTGAAAGAATCGGTGACCATTCAAATAATATCGCACTAATGATTTTAGATAGAAGATAATTAAATAAATTAAAAACACAAGAAAAAATTAAAGAAGATATGAAAATGGAGTTAGGATCTGTACAGGCCCTAACTCCATTATTTTTTAAATAACGTCTATAAATTTGAATTTAAACAAATTTATAGACGTTATCATTTTTTAGATTTTTCATCTCTTTTTTATTGAACTATTTCTTTAAAAGATTTACTTTCCCTTACATTGTCAAAATCCCTTTCTTCCTTAGCCAATTTCTTTACAGACGCATCCATGTCTATAGCTATTTTTAAATACTTAACTGTATTTTCAATATCTCCACGTCTACCATAGATGCTAGCTTTTCCATAATAACTCCATATATAATTTTCAACTTCTAAAGCCTTATCATACCACATTAGTGCTTCATCATAATGTCTGTATAGCTCATAAGCAAGACCCTTATTAAATCTACCATAACCATATCCTGGATTTATTTCTAAAGCCTTATCTATGGCTTTTATCCCCTCTTCATAATTTCCATTAAAACATAAGGCTATTCCCTTTATACTATACGCTTTATAGAAATTTCTATCTTCTGCAATTACTTCATTTTCTATCTTAATAGCATCCTCATATTTTTTGCTGTGAAAAGCATCATATCCTTTTTTATATTTTTCCTCAAGCTTACTATTTATTTTATTATTAGTTGCATCTTTCTTAGATATATCTGTTGAATTTAAAGTTTCTTTATTTTCAATAGGTTTTATTTCTGTATTGCTTGTTTTACTATGTGTTTTATTCTCTATTATAAAATTACCTTTACTATTATTTTTTCTATCCTTAATAACAATACATATTGAAACTGATGCTATAACCATAAAAATAATTAGTTTTAATTTTAATGAAAGTTTTTTAAACATATTCCCTCTCCTCTATAAATTTAAAGCCTCTGAATTTTTATCAGAGGCTTAACTATATTATAATTTATTTTTTTATTTATGATCTACTATTTTTCATATTTGATAGCCACTATATTTTTTTTCCATAAAAACTTTCCATATATTCTCTGTAACACTCATTTATATACTGAACTATTTCTTCCTTGCTATGAGTATTTTCTTTGACACACTTTATCAATGGATTATTGCACAAGATACATTTTTTTTCTGGATAACCTAAATCTTTTCTAGTTATTTTCTTCTTATTTTTATTGTATACATCTATATGGATGCATTTTCCCAAAATATGCTTATCTTCTATTTCTATAGTAGTTTTTTTTACATCTGTAGCCTCTTTATTTAATACAATAGTCAAAATTGGACCTTCTGCAGTGATTCTTAAAATCTTAAAATGAATAGAGCAACTAAATATATCAGATATTATTTCATCCATGTTTTGTATTATATTATTTGTTATGTCATTATTTTTATTTATTTCAGGATAATTAACTGTAGTAACTATTAAAGGCATTTTATATTTATCTATTATTATCTCTTGTAACCCTATTCTATTTTCTTTATCTATTAAAATGTCTTCCTGACTATATTTCATACTTAAGTAGAGAAGCTTATTTTTCTCTTCTCAGTTCCTCCTTTATTTTAATGACTTTAAATATTGTTTTTGTCCTATTTCATACAAATTATTGCCATTACTATCTATTACAACTACAGCGGGGAAATCAATTACTTCTAATTTTCTTATTGCTTCTGACCCTAAATCTTCATATGCTATAATTTCTGAATTAACTATAGATTTTCCAATAAGAGCAGCTGCCCCACCTATTGCTCCAAAATATACTGCTTTATTCTTTATTATAGAATCTATAACCTCATCTGATCTAATACCTTTACCAATCATTCCTTTAAGACCTTTGTTCAATAATCTAGGTGCATATGGGTCCATTCTATAGCTAGTAGTGGGTCCTGCTGATCCACTAGCCATTCCTGGCTTAGCAGGTGTAGGTCCAACGTAATATATGACTTGATTATCTATATTCATCGGAAGCTCTTCTCCTTTATCTAAAAGTTCTATTAATCTCTTATGAGCAGCATCCCTAGCTGTATAAATTGTTCCTGAAATCAAAACAGTATCTCCTGCTTTTAAATCCTGAATCACATCTTTACTTAAAGGCATAGTAATTCTTTTTTCCATATATTAAAGCCACCTCTCTACCTTACTTCTTTTCTCTATATTTCTCTTGTAATATGTCTTGTAACATGACAATTGATATTAACCGCCACTGGAAGCCCTGCAATATGCGTAGGATATGTTTCAATATTTACACCCAAAGCTGTAGTTTTTCCTCCAAATCCTTGCGGACCTATACCAAGTTTATTTATATTCTTAAGAAGTTCTTCTTCCAAATTTGAATAAAATTCATTTGAGTTTCTAATATCTAAAGACCTTATTAATGCTTTTTTTGCTAAATAAGCAGCTTTATCAAAAGTACCTCCTATTCCTACTCCTACAACCATAGGCGGACATGGATTAGGTCCTGCTTCCTTAACAGTATCTATAATAAAATTCTTAACACCTTCAAGTCCATCAGCAGGCTTTAACATTTTTATTTTACTCATATTTTCTGACCCAAAACCTTTAGGCGCTACAGTAATTTTAAGCCTATCTCCCTTAACTATATCATAGTATATAATGGCTGGAGTATTATCCTTAGTATTTACTCTGTCTAAAGGATCTTTTACCACCGATTTTCTTAAATATCCTTCTTCATATCCTTTTCTTACACCTTCATTTATAGCATCTTCTAAACTGCCTCCAATAATATGTACATCTTGACCAATTTCTATAAATATACACGCCATACCAGTATCTTGACATATAGGCATTTGTTCTGTTTCTGATATGTTTACATTTTCTAAAATTTTTTCTAACACGTTTTGTCCTATTTCCCATTCTTCTGTTTCATAAGAATCCTTTAATGCTCTTTTTATATCATCACTTAAATAATAATTTGACTCAATACACATTTCCTTAACTGTTTCAATTATTTCTAATACCTGTATTTCTCTCATATATTTTCGCTGATTTCTGCAAAAGTAAAATCAACTAACTCCCTTCATTTGAATATATACCAATACTAATTTATATTTTACCATAAAATTAATGTATATTTATACAAATTTAATAATGATATAGAAAATTACTCTATACTATAACTTTTTTTATTATGTAATGCATTAGAATGTGTTATATGATACAATTATATTGATAATCTACATAATAAATATTGAGGTGATAAACATGATTAGAAAAGAATATCCGTTTTTTTATAAAAGATTTGCTTATGATCTTTCAACAAATACAATACATGATCTAAAAAACGAAAAAACTGAATGCAAAATCGACGAACTTTATGAAGAAGATATTGAAATGTATAGTTCCCTAAACGAAGCTTCATTAATCTTAGATCATCCAGTACATAAAAAATGCCCATATTGCATGAAAGAAGAATAATTATAATTAACCGACATATTTCCCAGGTAATATGTCGGTTTTTAATATTTCTACTTACTTGTCATTCTACTAAAAATATCCCACATCCATTTAACTTTAGAGCTTTCTTGAATTTCCTCATTATCCTGCTTCTCTTTTTTATACTTAACAAATTCTTCAATTGAATTTGCTAAAGAGGTAGCTATTTTTTCTTGATATGAATCTGTTTTTAATTTTTGTTCTTCCTCTAGATTTGACAAGAATCCACATTCTACCAAAACAGATGGTATATCGGTATAGCATCTTAATATTTTATATGCTCCCTTAGCACATTTTTCTTTTCTTTTATTATTATTATTTAAATCTTTTATAAGATTTTGCTGCAGTATATGAGCTAATTCTGCACTTTCCCCTTCTTTGGCATACCATACTTGTGCTCCATAATACTGGCTTTGTTCAAACATATTTAAGTGAATACTTATAAAAATATCACAATTTGATTCTTTTTTCATTTTACATCTATTATTCAAATCTTCATTTTTCTTGTCTCTAATTCTTCCTTTATCTGAATAAAGACCTATATCATCTTCTCTAGTCATAATTACCTTATAACCCTTTTTCTCTAAATTTACTTTTAGTTTTTTACCAATACTTAAATTAATATCTTTTTCAACAGTACCATTTTTTGATACAGCCCCTCCATCAATTCCACCATGTCCTGGATCTAATAAAATTATTTTTTGTGTATTTTCCTCTGCAAAAACTATAAACTCAAAATTACTAAAAAATATGGATGATATTATTAAAATTAAAATAGTATATGTTAACTTATCCTTTATCACCATATATATACTCCTCCTAAACTTCACTTTATTTTATATTTTGTCCTATATTTATACTTTTTACTTACCTTATCTTGTTACATAAATAACCAAACTTCATTTAGTATTTTTACTATTTCATAATTAATAAAGCCTTGCATAACTGCAAGACTTTATCTTTATTTTTTTATCTATTTAAAATTGATTCAGCAATATTGGTTGAATGATCTCCTATTCTTTCAAAATTACTGATCATATCTAAAAATATTGCTCCCTCTATAGCAGTACAATACCCTTTATTTAATCTCTTAATGTGAGCTTCTCTATACTCCTTTTCCAATCTATCTATATTTTCTTCAATAATCAACGTGCTTTCGGCTTTAGCCATATCATTCTCTTTGAAACTACTTACACTTGTGCTTAATGCATACATAGTATATTCATATAAATGCCTTAATTCTTGCATACCTTTATCTGAAAAAACTAATTTCTTTTGAACTTTTTCATTTGTTAAATCAGCCAAATTTTTGCAATGATCTCCAATGCGTTCAATATCATTTACTACATGAAACATTGATAAAACAATATTTTTTTGTTCTTCAGCCATGTCCGTATTTGAGAGTTTTACTAAAAAAATAGTAATTTCATGTTCTAATAAATTTATTAATTTTTCATTTTCATATACTTTTTTAATCAATTCCTCATTATTTGTTTCAAAGGCTTCCATAGCAATAAGTAAATTTTCTTTTGCCTTTCTTGACATTCTAACAATCTCTTGAGTAGCTTGACCCACTCCTATAATAGGTGTTTCTAACAATCTTTCATCTATATATCTAGTTCCAAAACCTTCTGTTTGATCTTCCCCTGGTATCACTTTATCTACCAATAATAGCAAATAATTTATGAAAGGAAACATAATAATAGTATTAACTATATTAAATATAGTATGTGCATTAGCAATTTGTCTTGTAATATTATTTGGATTTATTTTTATAACTATACTTGTTAATAAAGGTATTAAAAGTATGAACACTAATGTACCTATGATGTTAAAAAACAAATGAATTAAGGCTGCTTTTTTAGCTGTTTTGCTTGTTCCAACACTGGATATTAATGCAGTAATACAAGTTCCTATATTATTACCAAATAGAATAGGTATTGCAACTTCTATAGGAAGTGCTCCTGTTCCAGCTAAAACTACTAGTATCCCTGTAGAAGCTGATGAACTTTGTATAACTGCTGTCATAATCATTCCTACAAAAATTCCTAAGAAAATATTACCTTGAAGCGAAACAATCAAGTTCTGAAAAAAATCTGATTGTGCTAATGGAGACATAGTTTCTTTCATTAACTCCATACCTAAAAACAAAATACCAAATCCTAATATAATATGTCCTACTTCTTTTAATTTCTCCTTTTTTGCAAATAAAAACATTGCCGAACCTAGTGCAATAAATATAGGTATAATTCCTTCTAATTTAAATGATATTATTTGTGTAGTAATAGTAGTTCCAATATTAGCTCCCATTATTACCCCTGTAGCTTGATAAAGATTCATAAGTCCTGCATTAACAAAACCTACTACCATAACAGTAGTTGCGCTACTACTCTGAATAATAGCTGTAACAATAGCACCTGTAAGAATCCCTTTAGCTGGATTAGATATTATCTTTTCAAAAAATGCCTTCATTTTATCTCCAGTAATATTTTCTAATCCATCTCCCATTAGTTTCATTCCATATAAAAATAATCCTAATCCTCCTAAAAGTCCAATAGTTAGATTTATCAAATTTCTCCCTCCCACTTTAATGCCCTATATCAAATAATACAATACTATATAACTTATGTTAATATTTTTTTACAATTTTTAATTTATTTTTATGTTTTTAACATATTCTTAACATAAATTTTTTAGAAGTTTGATCTATTCTACTTATCAATAAAGTAAATAATTACTGCACAAAAGTATATTTTCACTAAAAAAGTATTAAAATTATAAGTTATAGGAACATCAAAAAAAGTATTAAAATTATAAGTTATAGGAACATCAAAAAAAGCAAGAAAGATTTCTCTTTCTTGCTTTTGTATTTTATTATTATCTCTTTGAGAATTGTGGAGCTCTTCTTGCTTTTTTAAGACCGTATTTCTTTCTTTCCTTCATTCTTGGGTCTCTTGTTAAGAAACCAGCTCTTTTAATTTCTGACTTTAATGTTTCATCAGCTTTAACAAGTGCTCTTGCTACACCATGTCTTATAGCTCCTGCTTGACCTGTAAATCCACCACCAAAAACATTTACTAATACATCAAATTTGTCTTTAGTTCCTGTTAAAACTAATGGTTGGTTTACGATATATCTTAAAGTTTCTAAACCGAAAAACTCTTGTATATCTCTTTTATTTATTGTAACTCTACCTTCACCAGGTACAAGTCTTACTCTAGCTACTGCTTTCTTTCTTCTTCCTGTTGCAAAATATTGAACTTTAGCCATCTATATATCCTCCCTTCAGTTCCTATTAGTATCTTAACTCTAAAACTTCTGGTTTTTGAGCTTCTTGGTTATGTTCTGAACCTTTGTATACTTTTAATTTCTTAAGCATTTGTCTTCCTAAAGGCCCTTGTGGAAGCATTCTTCTTACAGCTTCTTGGAAAACAAATTCAGGTTTCTTTTCTATAGCTTTTCTATAAGAAATCTCTTTCAATCCACCTGGATATAATGAATGATGTCTTAACATTTTTTGATCTAATTTTTTTCCAGTTAATAATATTTTGTCAGCATTTAATACTATAACATAATCTCCAGTATCAACATTTGGTGTATATGTTGGCTTGTTTTTTCCTCTTAAAATTGAAGCAACTTGACTTGCTGCTCTTCCTAATGCTTTTCCTTCAACGTCTACAACATACCATTTTCTTTCTACTTCATTTGGCTTTGCGATATATGATTTCATCATTTTCCCTCCTTGAACTTTTTCACTAGCGTTCTCTATTCTATATCAAGACCGGGGCCTGTGGTCTTATATACTTACTCTTCAAACAAAGAATATTATAATACAATTAGCCGGGCGTGTCAACATATCTTTCAATTTAAATTGACAAATCTAAAAGTTTTTTTACTGTATTAGTAAAATACTTCTTCCAAACATAATCCACTAGCTGGAACTGATTTTCCTGCCTTAGTTCTATCTTTAGCTAGAATTATATCTTTGATATCTTGAGGCTTAATTTTATTTATTCCTACTTCAAGTAAGGTTCCTACAATTATTCTTACCATATTATATAAAAAACCATCCCCTGAAATAATAAATTTAATTTCCTCATTATTTTTTAAAATATCCAAGCAGTATATAGTTCTTCTTGTTGTTTTCACTGAACTGCCTTTTTTTCTAAAAGAATCAAATTCATGTGTTCCTAAAAAATATTTGCTAGCTTCTATCATTGAATCTAAGTCAAGCTCTCCTTGAAAATTATATATATAATTTCTATTGATTGCAGCTCTATCTTTTCTATTTAATACAGTATATATATACATCTTACCTTTACTGCTATATCTCGCGTGAAAATCCTGTGAAACCTCTTCTGAATGAAGTATCACTATATCTTTTGGCAACTTTGCATTAATTGCATACTTAAATTTTTCTGGTGGTATATTGCTTTCAGTGAAAAAATTTGCTACAAAGCCTTTAGCATGAACTCCAGCATCTGTTCTGCTAGATCCGATAACTTCAATCTCTTCTTTTGTTATCTCTTTTATAGCATCCTCTATTTTTTGTTGAATTGTAATAGCATTTTTCTGTCTCTGCCATCCAGCATAGTTAGTTCCATCAAATTCTACAATGATTTTTATATTTTTTATCACCAGTTACACCTCAATAGTAAATCATCAACTATAATATTAGTTTTTATAAAGTTCTACTCCAAACAGACACAACTACTAAAAGTATCATGATAGTTATAGCTATAAAATCTCTATTTTCTAATTTTAATATCTTCATTCTTGTTCTACCATCTCCACCTCTATAACACCTTGCTTCCATAGCCATAGCAAGTTCATCAGCTCTTCTAAAAGAACTAATAAATAGCGGTACTAATAAAGGAATTAGATTCTTAGCTCTACTAAAAAGATTACCTGTTTCAAAATCAGCTCCTCTAGCCATTTGAGCCTTCATTATTTTATCAGTTTCATCCATAAGCGTAGGAATAAATCTTAGAGCTATAGTCATCATCATAGCAAGTTCGTGAGCTGGTAAACCAAATTTTTTTAATGGATTTAAAAGCTTTTCAAGACCATCTGTTAACTCAATAGGAGAAGTAGTTAATGTAAGTAACGATGTTCCTATAATTAAGAAAACTAATCTGATAATCATAAAAGCAGCTAGTACTAATCCTTGTTTATACACTTTTAAAAATTTCCACTGCCAAAGGGGCACTTCGCCCTGTGCTCCACCTGTCATGAAAATATTTAGCAAAGCGGTTATAATGAGCAATATGAATATCGGTTTTAATCCTTTATATATATATGAAAAGGGCACCTTAGAAACAATTATAGCAGTTAATGTAAACCCTATTATAAAAATATACCCTTTAAAACTATTGACTAAAAACAAATCAATTATATATATTATAGATAATAATATTTTAATTCTAGGATCTAATTTATGAATAAAGGATTCTCCTGGAACATATTGCCCTATAGTAATATCTTTAATCATTTTTAGCTCCCCTTAATACATTTATTATTTCTTGTTTTGCTTTATCTATTGTAAATATATCTTCTGATATATTAAAACTACTTTTTCTTAGTTCTCTTACCAAATAAGTAACTTGTGGAACTGCTAGACCAACCTCTTCCAGTATGTCTATTTCCTTAAATACATTACTTGGTATATCATTTAAAATACATTTTCCTTTATCCATAACAAAAACTTGAGTTGCAACTTTTGCAACATCTTCCATACTATGTGATACTAATATTATTGTCATACTATATTCTTCTCTAAGTTCTCTAATTCTGTCTAAAATTTCATCTCTTCCTTTTGGATCTAACCCTGCAGTAGGTTCATCTAAAATTAAAACCCTTGGCTCCATTGCAACAACACCAGCTATTGCAACTCTTCTTTTCTGACCTCCACTTAAATCAAAAGGAGATTTATCTTTATATGTATCGTAATCCAACCCCACAATATTCATAGCCTTTTTAACTCTATTTAATATTTCTTCATCACTAAGTCCTAAATTTTTAGGACCAAATGCAATATCCTTTTCTATAGTTTCTTCAAACAATTGATATTCAGGGTATTGGAATACAAGTCCAACTTTTTTTCTTATATCACTTAATTTCACTTTTTCAGATGTAATATCTACATCATCAATTATTATTTTTCCATTTGTAGGCTTTAAAAGTCCATTAATATGTTGAATTAATGTAGACTTTCCTGAACCAGTATGACCTATTAATGCTGCGAATTCTCCATCATCTATAGTTAAGTTCACATTATCAAGTGCTATTTTCTCAAAAGGTGATCCTGGCATATATATATGTGTTAAATTCTCTATTTTAATTGACATAATGCATTCACCATCTCATCTATAGTTAATATATCTGAATCAATACTTATTCCGCTTTTTTTAAGTTCATAAGCTAGCTCTGTCATCTGTGGAACATCAAGACCAATATCTTTCATCACTGGTACATTACTAAAAATTTCTCTAGGAGTTCCTTCCATAATAAGGTTTCCTTTATCCATAACTACTATTCTATCTGCTTCAGCAGCTTCTTCCATATAATGAGTAATTAACACAATGGTAATACCATTATTCTTATTAATATCCTTAATTGTTTCAATAACTTCTTTTCTTCCTGAAGGGTCTAGCATAGCTGTTGGTTCATCAAATATAATGCAATTTGGTTTCATAGCTAAAATACCTGCTATTGCTATTCTCTGTTTCTGTCCACCTGATAATAGATGTGGTGCATGCTTTCTATATTCATACATTTTAACCTTATGTAATGCTTCATCCACTCTTTTTCTTATTTCAGACGGTTCAACTCCTAGATTTTCTGGTCCAAAAGCTACATCTTCTTCTACTATTGTAGCCACAATTTGATTATCAGGGTTTTGGAAAACCATACCTGCCTTATTTCTTATTTCCCACATATATTCTGAATTACATGTATCCATACCATCTACATATACCTGCCCTCCACTTGGTAGTAAAAGCGCATTCATATGTTTTGCTAATGTAGATTTTCCTGACCCATTATGCCCAAGCACTACTAAAAATTCACCTTTTTTTATATCTAGGTCAACTCCATTTATAGCAATTTTGGCATCTTCTTCACTGTTTTCATACTTATATATAACCTTTTTGCATTCTATCATATTTTTACTCATATGAACAAATACTCCTTTAAAATTTCTAATAAAGACTATAACAAAATGGGGACTAAGCTAGAAAATACTTAATCCCCTTACAAACTAATTATACTAATTCAAGTATAACTACTTCTGCTCCGTCTCCTCTTCTTGGTCCCATTTTATATATTCTAGTGTATCCACCATTTCTATCTGCATATTTTGGAGCAACATCTGCAAATAACTTTTCAACTACTTCTTTTTCAGTAACATATGCTAATACTTGTCTTCTAGCATGAAGATCTCCTCTTTTAGCAAGAGTAATCATTTTTTCTGCTATATTTCTAGTTTCTTTTGCTCTAGTTAGAGTAGTTTCTATTCTACCGTGTTTTAAGAAACTAGTAACTAAGTTTCTTAGCATAGCTCTTCTCTGATCAGTTGGAAGCCCCAACTTACGTTGTTGTGCCATGTCTCATCCTCCTTTACTCATCGGATTTCTTTAAGCCTAATCCCAAAGCTGCAAGCTTCTCTTGCACTTCTTCTAATGATTTTTTGCCTAAATTTCTAACCTTCATCATATCATCCATAGATCTTTCAGTTAATTCTTGTACAGTATTAATGCCTGCTCTCTTTAAGCAGTTGTAACTTCTAACAGAAAGATCTAACTCTTCTATTGTCATTTCAAGAACTTTTTCTTTCTTATCTTCTTCTTTTTCGATCATTATTTCAACATTATCAGCATGATCAGTAAGTGTCATGAATAATTTAAAATGTTCGATAAGAATTTTTGCTGAAAGACTTATAGCTTCCTCTGGTCTTATAGTACCATTAGTCCATACTTCTATAGTTAATTTATCATAATCAGTAATTTGACCAACTCTAGTATTTTCTACACTAAAATTAACTCTTTTAACTGGAGTGTATATTGAATCTACAGGGATAGTACCTATTGGTAAATCATCTCTCTTATTCTTGCTTTGAGAAACATACCCTCTGCCTTTATCAACATTGATTTCCATATATAATTTTCCGTCTTCATCTAAAGTTGCTATATGCAAATCTTTATTTACAACTTCAACATCACCATCTGATGTAATATCTGCGGCGGTTACTTCGCATGGTCCTTGTATATCTATATATACTGTCTTTGGACCTTCACCTTCCATTTTTAATGCTAATCCTTTAACATTTAAAATTAATTCAGTAACATCTTCTTTAACCCCTGCTACAGTAGATAACTCGTGAAGAACTCCATCTATATTTATAGAACTTGCTGCAACACCAGGTAATGATGATAAAAGAATTCTTCTTAATGAATTTCCAAGTGTAATACCATAGCCTCTTTCTAATGGTTCAATAACAAATTTACCATAAGATCCATCTTCAGCTGCTTCAATACATTCTATTTTGGGTTTTTCTATTTCTAACATACGAACCCTCCCTTAATGAATTATACCATACTGAGGGTAACTGATTCCATTCTAATCACCATTCTTATTTACTGTATAACTCAACAATTAATGTTTCGTTTACTGGAACATCAATATCTGCTCTAGTAGGTTCAGCAACAATTTTGCCTTCTAAATTTGCTACATTGCCTTCTAACCAAGCTGGTAATGGCTTTGGATTTTCAGCAAATACTTTAAATTTCTCTCCTGATCTGCTTTTTTCACGAACGCTTACAACATCATTAACACTTACTATGTAAGATGGAATATCTACTTTCTTTCCATTTACTAAGAAATGTCCATGTGTAACTAATTGTCTTGCTTCCGTTCTTGAAGCAGCTATTCCTAATCTGAATACTACGTTATCTAATCTCATTTCAAGAAGTTTTAACAAGTTTTCACCTGTTATCCCTCTCATTTTATCAGCCTTTTCATAGTATTTTCTGAATTGGCTTTCAAGAATTCCATATATTCTTCTAGCTTTTTGCTTTTCTCTTAATTGAATTCCATAGTTAGAAAGTTTCTTTCTATTTTGTCCGTGCTGTCCTGGTGCATAGCCTCTTCTAGCAAATGCACATTTATCTGTATAACATCTATCCCCTTTAAGGAATAGTTTCATACCTTCTCTTCTACATTGTCTACATGTAGGTCCAGTATATCTAGCCATTCAAGTAACACCTCCTGTTTCTATATAATTAAACTCTTCTTCTCTTTGGTGGTCTGCAACCATTGTGTGGTATTGGTGTAACATCTTTTATTAATGTTATTTCAAGACCTGCAGCTTGTAAAGATCTTATAGCTGCTTCTCTACCAGCACCTGGTCCTTTTACATATACTTCAATACTCTTTAATCCATGTTCCATAGCTCCAGCTGCTGCAGTTTCAGCAGCCATTTGTGCTGCAAATGGTGTGCTTTTTCTTGAACCTTTAAATCCTAATGCACCTGCACTTGACCAAGATAAAGCATTCCCAACACTATCAGTCAATGTAACAATAGAGTTATTGAAGGTTGATTTTATATGTGCACAGCCGTGTTCAATATTTTTTCTTTCTTTTCTTCTTCTAGTTTTTTTAACTTTTGCCTTAGCCACTTATCATCCCTCCTTACTATTTCTTCTTCTTACCGCTAATAGTTTTCTTTGGTCCTTTTCTTGTTCTTGCATTAGTCTTAGTCTTTTGTCCTCTTACTGGAAGACCTTTTCTATGTCTTATTCCTCTATAGCATCCTATTTCAACTAATCTCTTAATATCAAGAGCTATTTTTCTTCTTAAGTCTCCTTCAACTTCGAAGGTTTTGCTTATATAATCTCTTAGTGTATTTACTTCTTCTTCAGTTAAATCCTTAACTCTAGTTTCAGGATTTACTCCAGTTACATCAAGAATCTTACGAGATCTTGATATTCCAATCCCGTAGATGTATGTTAGACCTACTTCAATTCTTTTATCCTTTGGTAGATCTATACCAGCTATTCTAGCCATTGAATCCTACACCTCCTAATTTTCCAACAGTTAATTCTTTTTTATATATGTTAGCAGCCGCATATAATCTTATTCAAATTATATTCTAATATCATACCTATACATAATATTGCAAATCTGCAAAATTATCAATGGTTTTAAGAAATTTTTTAATGATTATTAACCTTGTTTTTGTTTATGTTTAGGATTTTCACAAATAACCATTACTTTTCCTTTTCTTCTTATAACCTTACATTTTTCACATATAGGCTTTACTGATGGTCTTACTTTCATTACTAACCCTCCTTGCTATTTTGCTCTCCAAGTTATTCTACCTCTACTCAAATCATATGGAGAAAGCTCAACTGTAACTTTATCACCTGGTAAAATTCTTATAAAGTTCATTCTTAATTTTCCAGATACATGTGCTAATATTATTTGACCACTTTCTAACTGAACTTGAAACATAGCATTAGGTAAAGCTTCTAAAACTGAACCCTGCATTTCAATTACATCGTCTTTTGACATAAGGCACTTAACCCTCCTTATTTAGCGTCCTTATTTTCTAAGCACTTTCTTACTTTTGCATTACTAATATTATTTCCAGACATTATCAACTGCTTAATATCTTCTGACACATCATTTGTTATATTTAAATGCTTTATCTTCTTTTTCTTTGGTTTTTCAACTTTTCTGAGATTACCATCTACAATATAGACATAATCCTTATCAATTACACCAAATATTACAAATGCTCTCTCTGAGTCTCTTCCTGATCTAGAGTATACTACTCTTCCAATAAGATTTTCATATTCCAATATGGTCACCTCGATTAACCTAAAGTTAATATTTCAGGGCCATTATTTAAAATTGCCACAGTGTTTTCATAGTGTGCTGATAATGTTCCGTCCTTAGTAACTACAGTCCAACCATTTGACTGTACCTTAACATGAAATTCACCTATATTAATCATAGGTTCGATTGCTAAAACCATACCTTCAACTAATTTAGGTCCTCGATCCGGTCTTCCAAAGTTGGGTACCTCAGGTTCCTCATGCATTTCTGTACCTATTCCATGTCCTACATAATCTCTAACTACAGAATAGCCTTGACCTTCAGCATATTGTTGGATAGCTGATGATATATCACTTAATCTATTTCCTACTATAGCTTTTTCAATGCCTTTAAAAAAACTTTCCTTAGTAACTTTTATTAAGTTTTCAGCTTCCTTTGAAATTTGACCTACAGCAAAAGTTCTAGCTGCATCACCATGGTAACCATTCAGAATAGCACCGCAATCAATGCTTATTATATCACCTTCTCGCAACGCTCTTTCATCTGGTATTCCATGAACAACTTCATTATTAATAGAAGCACATATTGAAGCAGGGAAACCACAATATCCTTTAAAAGACGGAATAGCATTTCGACTTCTTATATACTCTTCTGCTATTCTATCCAATTCACCAGTAGTTATTCCTGGTTTAATAGATTCTTGCAATATAGCAAGCGTTTCTCCGACAACTTTCCCAGCCTGTCTCATATATTCTATTTCTCTATCATTTTTTAGGGTAATCATTACTTATTGTTTCCTACATGAAGACAAATAGTTTCAAATACTTTATCAATTGATTGTGTACCATCAACCACAAACAATTGATCTTTAGCTTTATAATAATCTACTAAAGGCTGAGTTTGTTTTTCATATACATCTATTCTATCTTTTACTGTTTCTTCAGCATCATCTTTTCTTTGCACTATATCACTACCACAAGCATCACATTTTTCTTCACTCTTAGGAGGGTTGAATTTTATATGATAACTTGCACCACATGATGGACAAACTCTTCTTCCAGTCATTCTTTCAAGAATAAATTCTCTAGGTACATCTATAAGCAATGCAGTATCAATATTTTGATTATTTTTTCTTAGAAAACCTTCTAAGGATTCTGCTTGCTTTACAGTTCTAGGGAATCCATCTAATAGAAATCCATTTTCACAATCTTCTTTAGCTAACCTATCATTAACTATATCTATTGTTAATTCATCTGGAACTAACAATCCTTTATCCATATATTCTTTAGCTTTTATACCTAATGGCGTTTTTTCAGAAATGTTCTTTCTAAATATGTCTCCAGTAGATATATGTGGAATAGAATATTTTTCACTTATTAATTTTGCTTGTGTACCCTTTCCTGCACCAGGAGGTCCTAACAAAATCATTCTCATTTATATCAACTCCAATTTCTTTACATTTTTTATTTAAGGAATCCTTTGTAGTGTCTCATTACTAATTGAGATTCTAATTGTCTCATAAAGTCAAGAGCAACTCCTACTTCAATCAACAATGCAGTACCGCCAAATGATAATCCTTTAAAATTACTGTAAGCTTCAATAAACATAGGAGTTGTTGCTATCACCGCAGCAAATAATCCTCCAAGTATTGAGACTCTTAATAATACTCTAGAAATAAATCTTGCAGTAGGTTCACCAGGTCTTATACCAGGTATAAAGCCAGCAGATTTATGTATATTTTCAGCCATTTCGTCAGGCTTAAATGTAACTTCAGTATAAAACCATGTAAAGAAAATTACTAAAATAACAGTTGCCAATGCATATGGCCATGTATTCATTCTAAATATACTATATCTACTTGTTGATATAAATTTATTGAAAGCAGACTCTGGCCAAAACCCTCCTATTACTGTAGGAAATTGCATAACAGACATTGCAAAAATTATAGCTATAACCGCTGATGAATTCATGTTTATAGGAATATGTGTCGATTGACCTTTAAACATTCTCCCACCAGAATTTTTAGCTGCATACTGTATTGGTATCCTTCTTTCAGCTAATGTAGCTATAACTACTGCTATAAATAGCAATAAAGAAAATGATACCAGCAATATAATTTCTATAAAACTTACTGCTTCTGTTGACTGTAAACTAGCAACTTGAAATATTTTCTGTGGTAAACTAGACATTATATTTACAAATATTATAATTGATACACCATTACCTATACCTTTAACTGTAATTTGATCACCTAACCACATCAAAAATATTGATGAAGTAGTTAAGGTAAGAACTATTAAAAATACATCAAATCTACTAACATCTGATATTGCCCCGTAATTTCTAATTAAAGCATATGTTCCAAATGATTGAAATGCTGCCATAATAACTGCACCATATCTTGTATATTGCTGTATTTTTTTTCTTCCCTCTTCTCCTTCTTTAGAAAGTTGTTCTAATGAAGGAATTGCAATAGTCAATAATTGAAATATAATTGATGAGTTAATATATGGTACAACCCCCATAGCAAAGATACTAAAATTGCTCAGTGCTCCACCAGACATTAAATCATAAAAGCTAAATAATGATCCTGTTTTTGTTAGATTTGATAATGCGCCGGTATCAATCCCAGGAACAGGAATATGATTTCCCATCCTGATAATTGCTACCATAAAAATTGTAAATATAATTCTTCTTCTTAACTCGGGAACTTTCCAAGCGTTTCGTAAGGTTGATAACATTTTATATCACCTCTACTTTTCCTCCGTTGGACTCTATTTTCTCCGCAGCACCTTTAGTAAACTTAGTTGCTTTAACAACTAGTTTCTTTTCAAGGTCTCCGTGTCCCAATATTTTAACTCCGTCTTTTATTTTACTGATTACTCCATTTGCTTTTAATAACTCAGGTGTAACTTCTGTTCCATCTTCAAAGATATTTAATCTACTTACATTAACTTCAACATATTCTTTTGCAAAGATGTTAGTAAAACCTCTCTTTGGTAATCTTCTGTATAAAGGCATTTGACCCCCTTCAAATCCTGGTCTTACGCCTCCACCTGATCTAGCATTTTGTCCTTTTTCTCCTCTTCCTGCAGTTTTTCCCCATCCTGAACCAGTACCTCTACCAATTCTTTTTGGAGCTTTTTTTGATCCTGCAGCAGGTTTCAAGTCATGAAGTCTCATGTTCTACACCTCCTCTTACTATACTTCTTCAACATTTAATAGATAGCTTACTTTTTCTATCATACCTCTTACTTGAGGAGTATCTTCGTGATTAACACTTTTCCCAATTTTTTTTAATCCAAGAGCATTCACCGTAGCAATATGATCTTTTTTTCTACCAATTAAACTCTTAGTTAGTGTCACCTTAAGCTTAGCCAAGGTTGATCCCCTCCTAACCTAATATCTCTTCTACAGTCTTGCCTCTTAATTTAGCAATCTGTTCAGCAGTTCTTAATTTTGACAATCCATCTATTGTTGCGCTAACCATGTTTCTTGGGTTATTAGAGCCTAAAGATTTTGCTCTAACATCCTTTAATCCTGCTAATTCAAGTACCGCTCTAACAGGACCACCAGCTATAACTCCTGTACCTTCAGAAGCAGGCATTATTAAAACATCTCCTCTTCCGAATTTTCCTTCTATTCTATGTGGAACAGTTGTTCCAACTATAGCAACTTCAACTAACTGTTTCTTAGCGTCTTCGATACCTTTTCTTATAGCTTCAGGTATTTCTACAGCTTTACCCATTCCTACGCCAACGTGTCCGTTTTCGTCTCCTACTACTACAAGAGCACTAAATCTAAAGTTTCTACCGCCTTTAACAACTTTAGTAACTCTGTTAATAAACACAACTTTTTCTTTTAGCGTTAGCGTGTTAGGATCTATTTTCATAGTTTTCCCTCCTTTTCTAGAATCTTAAACCAGCTTCTCTGGCTCCTTCAGCAAGTTCTTTTATTCTTCCATGATATACGTATCCGCCTCTATCAAAAACAACTTCTTCTATTCCATTTTCAACAGCTTTTTTAGCTATAATTTCACCTATAGCTTTAGCTGCTTCTTTATTACTTCCAACTTTTGCTGCAAAATCTTTATCTAAAGTTGAAGCAGAAACTAAAGTTCTTCCAGCTACGTCATCTATAATTTGTGCATACATATTTTTTTCACTTCTATACACAGCTAATCTTGGTCTTTCAGCTGTACCAGAAATTTTATTACGTACTCTCATATGACGCTTTACTCTAGCTTTCTTTCTATCCGTTTTCTTGAACATTATATTCACTCCTTTCTGTTGTTATTTACGTTTATTTTTTACCTGTTTTTCCTTCTTTACGTCTTATAACTTCACCAGCGTATTTAATTCCTTTTCCCTTATATGGTTCAGGTTTTCTCCATACTCTTATATTAGCAGCAACTGATCCAACTAATTCTTTATCGATTCCACTTACTACTACTTTAGTTGTTTCTGGAACTGAAAATTCTACGCCCTCAACAGATTTTATTTCAACTGGATGTGAATATCCAAGATTTAACACTAAGTCTTTTCCTTTTAATTGAGCTCTATAACCAACACCAACTAATTCTAAAGTTTTTTGGTATCCTTGGCTTACACCAGTTACCATATTATTAATTAATGCTCTTGTTAAGCCATGTAGAGCTCTATGTTGAGCAACATCACTTGGTCTAGTAACAACCACTTGATTATCTTCAACAGCTATATTTATATCTTTATGCATTTCTTTTACTAATTCGCCTTTTGGACCTTTTACTGTAACAACGTTATCTGGTGTTACATCAACTTTTACTCCATTAGGTATTTCTATTGGAAGTCTTCCTACTCTTGACATGACCACACCTCCTATTCACGTTAAATTACCAAATGTAACAAATAACTTCTCCACCTAATCCTAAATTTCTTGCTTCTCTATCAACAACTATTCCTTTAGAAGTTGAGATAATTGCAACTCCTAATCCATTTAACACTTTAGGAATATTATCCTTTTTACAATAAACTCTTAAACCTGGTTTTGATATTCTCTTAAGACCAGTTATTATTCTTTCTTTTTGATTATATTTTAAAGACAATCTTAGCATTGGAACTGCTCCATCTGCGTATTCTTCTACGTCTTTAACATATCCTTCCTGAAGCAATATGTTAGCTATAGATTTTTTTACGTTTGAAGATGGAACTTCAACAACTTGATGTCTAACTATATTTGCATTTCTTATACGAGTTAGCATATCTGCAATAGGGTCTGTCATAACCATTTATTATGCCTCCTTTCTAAATATCATATCTTACCAACTAGCTTTTCTACATCCAGGAATTTGCCCTTTGTATGCTAATTCTCTGAAACAAATACGGCATATTCCGTATTTTTTTAATACAGCATGTGGTCTTCCGCATATTCTGCATCTTGTATACGCTCTAGTTGAATATTTTGGTTCTTTTTTCCATTTTTCAATCATTGCCTTACGTGCCACGTTTTTCCCTCCTTATTATTGAGCAAATGGCATTCCAAGACATTTAAGCAATTCTCTTGCTTCTTCATCAGTCTTGGCTGTAGTAACAAATATGATATCCATACCTCTTACTTTATCCACTTTGTCGTATTCTATTTCTGGGAATATAATTTGTTCTTTTATTCCTAATGCATAGTTTCCTCTACCATCAAAAGATTTAGCTGAAATTCCTCTAAAATCTCTAACTCTTGGTAAAGCTATATTCATTAATTTATCTGCAAATTCATACATTTGTTCTTTTCTTAATGTAACCTTGCATCCTATAGGCATATTTTCTCTAAGTTTGAAGTTAGCTATAGATTTTCTTGCTCTAGTAACTATAGGCTTTTGTCCTGCAATTATTTGCAAATCACTAAGAGCTGATTCAATAACCTTAGAGTTATCTTTAGCTTCTCCAATACCCATGTTAATAACTATCTTTTCAAGTTTTGGAACTTGCATTATATTTTTATATCCGAACTTTTCCATTAAGGCCGGCACTACTTCATTATTATATTTTTGTTGTAGTCGATCCATTCAGTAAACCTCCTTTCAAAGTCTATAGTATTTCTCCACACTTTTTACAAACTCTAACTTTAGTTCCGTCTTCCAAAAGTTTTTTGCTAACTCTTGTAGCAACATTACATTTTGTGCAATATAGCATAACTTTTGAACTATTTATTGGAGCTTCTTTTTTAATTAATCCACCTTGCATGTTTTCTCTATTAGGTTTAACGTGTTTAGTAACGATATTTACATCCTTAACTAAAACTCTACCATTCTTTGGATAAACTGCTAAAACTTCGCTTACTTTTCCTTTATCTTTACCTGAAATAACAACTACTTTGTCTGTTCTTCTTACATGAACTTTAGCCATCACAGCCACCTCCCTTTTATAGAACTTCAGGTGCTAATGATAATATTTTATTGAATTCTTTATCTTTTTCTCTTAATTCTCTTGCGATAGGTCCAAAGATACGTGTTCCTCTTGGTTGTTTATCATCTTTAATAACAACAGCAGCATTTTCATCGAATTTTATGTATGAACCGTCAGCTCTTCTTGCGCCTCTTTTAGTTCTTACAATAACTGCTTTAATAACATCACCTTTTTTAACAACACCGCCTGGTGTTGCACTTTTAACGCTAGCAACTATTACATCTCCAACGTTACCATACTTTCTTTTAGAACCGCCTAAAACTCTGATACACATAATCTCTTTTGCGCCAGTATTATCTGCTACTTTTAAGCGAGTTTGTGGCTGTATCATATATATGCCTCCTTTCGATCATTGAATTATTTTGCTTTTTCAACGATTTCCACTAATCTCCATCTCTTATCTTTTGACAATGGTCTTGTTTCCATTATCATTACTCTATCATTAATTCTAGCTTCACCATTTTCATCGTGTGCCTTGAACTTTTTAGTTCTGTTCATTGTCTTTCCATATAATGGATGACGCACTTTATCTTCAACTGCAACTACAATAGTTTTATCCATTTTATCTGAAACGACTCTACCTATTCTAGTTTTTCTGTTTCCTCTTTCCACTTGGTAATCCTCCTTTCAGTTTACTACTGATCAAGTGATTGTAATTCTTTTTGTCTAAGTATTGTTTTCACTTGTGCTATAGATTTTTTAACCATTCTAATTCTCATTGGGTTTTCAAGTTGGCCAGTTGCTAATTGAAATCTTAAATTAAATAACTCAGACTTTAAATTATTTAATTTTACTGAAAGTTCTTGTGAAGAACTTTGGTTTAATTCTTGTAATTCATTAGCCTTCATTTACTTCACCACCCATTTGTTCAAAATCTCTTCTTGTAACAAATTTAGTCTTCATCGGAAGCTTATGTGAAGCAAGTCTCATAGCTTCTCTAGCAACATGTTCTGGAACTCCAGATAATTCAAACAATACTCTACCAGGTTTAACTACAGCTACCCAATACTCAACTGAACCTTTACCTTTACCCATACGAGTTTCAGCAGGAGTTGCAGTTACTGGTTTATCTGGGAAAACCTTAATCCAAAGTTTTCCTCCTCTTTTTATATATCTATTTATTGCAATTCTGGCAGATTCTATTTGATTACTTGTCATCCAAGAGCAGTCAGTTGCTTGAATACCGTAATCACCGTATGCTAGGAAATTTCCTCTTGTCGCTTTTCCTCTCATTTTACCACGTTGTTGCTTACGATGTTTAACCTTCTTTGGCATCAACATACCTTATTCCTCCTTCCCTTATTGGTTAACTTCTTCTGCTTCTACTTTAACTTTTCTTGTTGGAAGAATTTCACCTTTATATACCCAAACTTTTACACCAATTTTCCCATAAGTTGTATCTGCTTCAGCAAATCCATAATCAATATCAGCTCTTAATGTTTGAAGAGGAATTGTTCCTTCGTGATATTGTTCAGTTCTAGCTATTTCAGCTCCACCAAGTCTACCAGAACATGCAGTTTTAACTCCTTTTACTCCACTTCTCATAGCTCTTTGAATAGTTTGCTTCATAGCTCTTCTGAATGAAATTCTCTTTTCAAGTTGTTGAGCAATATTTTCTGCCATTAATTGAGCATCTGTTTCTGCCTTTTTAACTTCAACAATATTGATTATAACATTTTTTTCTGAAACTATTTTTGTTATATCGCTTTTTAAAACCTCTATACCTTTTCCGCCTTTTCCTATAAGCATTCCTGGCTTAGCTGTATAAATATTTATCTTAACTCTTTTAGTAGTTCTTTCGATTTCTATTTTAGCTATTCCTGCAGAATAAGCTTTGCTTTTTACGAATTTTCTTATCTTGTTGTCTTCTATTAAGTTATCTGCAAAATTTTTACTATTTGCATACCATTTAGCATCCCAGTCTTTGATAACTCCAACTCTGAGGCCATGCGGATGTACTTTTTGTCCCACTCTATTTCCCTCCTTCTATGCTCTTTCTTTAACAACTATTGAAACGTGAGTAGTTCTCTTCATTATTGAATATGCTCTACCTTGTGCACGTGGTTTGAATCTTTTAAGTGTTGGTCCTTGGTTAGCATAAGCCTCTGCAACATATAATTTATTAACATCTAGATTAAAATTATTTTCTGCATTAGCTACAGCTGACTTTAACACTTTATTAATTACAGTAGCTGCTTCTTTTGGAGTATATTTTAATATAGCAAAAGCTTCATTAACATTTTTTCCTCTTACTAAATCAAGAACAACCCCAACTTTTCTTGAAGACATTCTTACATACTTTGCTATAGCTCTAGCTTCCATTTTTGTTCCTCCTTTCTATGACTATCTTACACGTGATGATTTTTCGCTTTTATCAACGTGTCCTTTGAATGTTCTTGTTAAAACAAATTCTCCTAACTTATGTCCTACCATATCTTCACTTATATAAACCGGAACATGTTTTCTACCATCATGGACAGCTATAGTATGACCTAACATTTGAGGGAATATTGTTGATGATCTAGACCAAGTCTTTACAACTTTCTTGTCACCTTTTTCATTCATAGCCTCAATTTTCTTTATTAATGATTCTGCAACGTAAGGTCCTTTTTTAATTGATCTTCCCAATTTAGTGTCCTCCTTTCATACATTTTAAAGTCCAGGAAGAGAATATAAATTCTCCCCTTTTCCTCTATTTATTTATTACTTTTGTCCTCTTTTCTTAATAATCATGCTATCAGAATATTTTTTATTCTTTCTAGTTTTATATCCAAGAGCAGGTTTTCCCCATGGTGTAACTGGACCCGGACGTCCTACTGGTGATCTACCTTCTCCACCACCGTGAGGGTGATCATTAGGGTTCATTACAGATCCTCTAACAGTTGGTCTGAATCCCATATGTCTCTTTCTTCCTGCTTTACCTATGTTTATAATGTCATTTGTTAAGTTTGAAACTGTTCCTATAGTAGCTCTACATTCGATTCTTACGTATCTCATTTCACCACTTGGAAGTCTTAAAATAGCATAATTTCCTTCTTTAGCCATAAGTTGAGCTGAAGCTCCTGCTGCTCTAACTATTTGACCACCTTTTCCTGCTTGTAATTCGATATTGTGTATTACTGTACCTACTGGTATATTTTTAAGCGGAAGTGCATTTCCTGCTTTTATATCAGCTTCTGGACCTGATACAACAGTATCTCCAACTTTTAATCCAACTGGTGCAATTATATATCTCTTTTCACCATCAACATAGTTTAAAAGTGCTATGTATGCTGTTCTATTTGGATCATATTCTATAGTAGCAACCTTTGCAGGTATTCCATCTTTACTTCTCTTAAAATCTATTAATCTATATTTTCTCTTTTCTCCACCACCACGATGACGAACAGTTATTCTTCCTGAATTATTTCTACCAGCATTCTTCTTTATTGTAACAAGAAGTGATTTCTCTGGTTGATTAGTAGTTATTTCTTCAAAAGTAGCAACTGTCATTTGTCTTCTTGAAGGTGTTGTTGGCCTAAACTTCTTAACTGCCATCTAAATTCCCTCCTTTTATAGCTTATCTGGTTTTTCACCAATAACTGCTTTATTTGAATTCTTACATTCCCTCAAAGAATTCTATTGTTTTGCTTTCCGTTGTTAGCTTAACTATAGCTTTCTTATAGTCAGCTCTTTTTCCTACATGTACTCCAACTCTTTTAACTTTTCCCATAACTCTTACAGTATTTACATCTTCAACTTTTACATCGAATATTTCTTCTACTGCTCTTTTGATTTGAGATTTGTTAGCATGTATATCTACTATAAAGGTGTATTTTTTATCTGCCATATCAGACATGCTTTTTTCAGTTATTACTGGTTTTCTTATGATATCATAACTGCTCATTGTCATTATGCATACACCTCCTCGATTTTAGCAACCGCCTCTTTTGTAATAATGAATTTATCATGTTTTAATATATCATAAACATTCAAATTATTAACAGGAATCACAGTTGCTCCTTGTATATTTCTTGCTGACTTATAAACATTTTCGTTAGATTCTGGTACAACGATTAAAGCCTTTTTAGCTTCAAATGTATTAAGCATTTTAACCATTTCTTTAGTCTTTGGCATATCTAACTCTAAATTTTCAAGAACTACTATTTCATTTTCAACAACCTTGCTGCTTAATGCTGATTTCATTGCAACTCTTCTCATTGATTTTGGAATAGACATTCTGTAACTTCTTGGTTTTGGTGCAAAAACAATACCACCATGAATCCATTGTGGAGCTCTTGTTGATCCTTGTCTTGCTCTACCTGTTCCTTTTTGTCTCCAAGGTTTTCTTCCACCCCCAGAAACCTCTGCTCTAGTCTTAGTTGATTGAGTTCCTTGTCTTTTATTTGCAAGTTGTGCAACTACAACTTGATGCAAAACACTTTCATTTACTTCTACTGCAAATACGTTTTCTGATAATTGAATATCTCCAACCTTTTGTCCTTCTCTATTAAATAAATCTACTGTAGGCATTCTATATCCTCCTTTCTTCCAAAGCTTTAAGCTTTCACTGTGTTTTTAATTACAATGTAGCCTTTATTTGGTCCTGGTACTCCGCCTTTTATTAAAATAACGTTCTTCTCTGGCATGATTTTTACAACTTCAAGATTTAGAACAGTTGCTTTCTTGTTTCCCATTTGTCCTGGCATTTTCTTGTTTTTGAATGTTCTTGATGGGAATGATGATGCACCCATTGATCCAACCGCTCTATGGTATTTAGAACCATGAGACATAGGTCCTCTTTGCATGTTCCATCTTTTAATTGTACCTTGGAATCCCTTACCTTTAGAAACTCCTGATACATCTACTTTATCTCCTGCTGCAAATATGTCAGCCTTTATTTCATTTCCTACTTCATATTCGTCAATGTTGTCTAATCTAAATTCTCTAACTATTCTCTTAACAGAAACACCTGCTTTAGCAAAATGTCCTTTCTTAGGTTTGTTAGCTAATTTTTCTCTAATATTCTCAAATCCTACTTGTATAGCATTATATCCTTCTTTTTCTTCAGTTTTCTTTTGTAATACTACACATGGACCTGCTTCTACAACTGTAACTGGAACTACTTTTCCATTTTCATCGAATATTTGAGTCATTCCTAGTTTTCTACCTAATATCGCTTTTTTCATTCTGCGCACCTCCCTAAATATTAGCGGATCACTTTTTGCAATCATAATATCTCATGATACATCGTGATAATTATAGTTTTATTTCAATATCAACACCTGCTGGTAAATCTAATCTCATTAAAGCATCAACAGTCTTTGGTGATGGACTTAATATGTCGATAAGTCTCTTATGTGTTCTTATTTCAAATTGTTCTCTAGAATCTTTATATTTGTGAGTCGCTCTTAAGATTGTAACTATATCTTTTTCTGTAGGTAGCGGTACTGGACCAGCCACTTTAGCTCCTGTATTCTTTGCAGTCTCAACAATTTTTTCAGCTGATTGATCTAAAATATTATGATCAAAAGCCTTTAATCTAATTCTAATTTTTTGATTTGCCATTATATTTCCCTCCTTTTCGTTCCTCTTTACTTCATAGATGTAACATCAGTGTAGTGTAAACTGCTCCAGGTGTTGCATATTTTTAACCACACCTTCACCCTTGCACAACACTGCCGCCTGATTCAAGATCAAAGCATGCTCAGCTAAGAATACCCTGGAAACCTCCAGCAACCTCTTGCTTCATCGCTTCCCTCGTGTCACAACTCTTATATTGTATAATATTTTTTCTGTTTTGACAAGTATTTTTTATTTTTTATCACAATTTCTTTCTTTATTATTAATTATTCAATAAAAAATGATAAATTTAACTTTTTTTGAATACAAAAGGAGAAGGTTTCTTCCTTCTCCTTTTAATTTTATAAAGGCCTTTATTTAGAATTCTTAATTACATTAAATTTTAAAATTAAACTATTCAGTTATAGTAGTCACAACTCCTGAACCAACTGTTCTTCCACCTTCTCTGATAGCGAATCTTAAGTTAGCTTCCATTGCTACTGGAGTTATTAATTCTACTGTCATGTCTATGTGATCTCCAGGCATAA
>JAVBWC010000080.1:0-4568 GCA_036677675.1 Clostridiaceae bacterium
TTATATATAGAAATCGACCAAGAAGCAACAGCTTTCGAACAAGTTAAGACAAGAGTACAAAGTTTCTGTGAAATGATGTAATCTCTAGATTATATATAATATCGAATATATTTTACTAAAGATAAAAACCCTGTAAGGCTAGAGGTATGCCTTCACAGGGTTTTTTACTCTGTTTTATAGCTGTAGTTATGTGAATCTAAAAGAAAAATACTGTATAATATAAATATAAAAGCTTTTAAATCTGCCAGAGACTATTTACTTTAAAATATCTAAAGCTTTAGTATGAAAATTTTATAACTATTATATGGGGAGGAAAAATCATGGAATACAAGAAGTTTGGAAGCAAGTATGTAGTAAGAATTGATAAAGGGGAGGAAATTGTTGAAACATTAAAGGAATTTTGTACACAAAATAATATTAAACTAGGTTCAGTATATGGAATTGGTGCAGTAAGTAAAGCAACTATAGGGCTTTTTGAAACAGGTAAAAAAGAGTACCATTCAACAACAGTGACTGGGGATTATGAAATTACAAGCTTAGTGGGAAATATAGCCACAATGAATGGAGAAACGTACCTTCATATACATAGTAATTTGTCAAATGCTAAGTATGAAGTCTGTGGAGGACATTTGAATTCAGCGATTGTTAGTGCTACTTGTGAATTGATTATTGATGCTATTGAAGGTAATGTGGATAGGGAGTTTAGTGAAGAAATAGGATTGAACCTTTACAAATTTTAATAATTAATGCCACATAACAGTTATTAAGGGAAATCAGTAATTTAATAAACATCTGCTGATTTCCTTGTTTTTATTTATAAAATAGATCCAAATAAAACTATAAAGTACATCAATGATATGGTATAAATTTCTAGGTGTCAAATATTTGATGATTTTAGGGAGAATTTGAATTTATAAGCTATAATTGTTATAATATATACAAAGTGCGTTGCAATTATCAAATGTATAAATGAGTTAAATTCTTGGAGGTGTTCCATGAAAAAAGCAGAAAATTATGGTTCTATATTAAAAAAATTATTATGTTTTACGGATACTAAATTTGTGGTGTTATCCAAAGTTGTAGGATATGATATATCATATATAAGTAAATGGTGTAATAACATAAAAATACCTACTTCTAAAAACATTGAAATTATTAATGAAAAAGCATCAGTATTTTTTTCAGAGCAAATAGTAAAAAGAAATATAGTTACAGAGTTTTATAAATTATTTAAAATTCCAGAACCTATGGATACGGGAGATTCAAAAATTAATAGTATACTAAAAAATCAAATATACACTTTGTTAGATAATTCATATAAAAAATCAGAAATTGATTTATATGAAAAAACTGAAAAAAAGCATGATGAAAGTAAGGTTATCGTTGGCAAAAATAAAGTTATTAATTTTATTAGAGAAATTATTTCTACAACTATTGAGGACTCAACAACAGACGTTGAATTATTATGTACAGTGGATATTTGCAAGGCAACAGCTGATATTAATCTTGATACAATGAAGGAATATAAGATTCGTGATATTAAGGTTACTGCCAAGGTTGGATTTGATATGGATGAATTTGAAACAAATCCTAATTTTTATTTATGGAGAATATATTTTATATTAAATAAAAAGTGGAATATGGAATTTGAATTTTTTGATAATAAAAACATGGATAAGCTAAATATAATAGCAATTAGAGATAAATTTGCAATTATTTTATCATTAGATTCTGATGGAGGTATGGATGTAGCAACGGTTATAACAGATCAGGAAACAGTAAATACAATATATGATAAAACTATTGCTAAGTTTAGAATGGGAGATCTTTTAATCAGATGCGTAGAACCTTCAGTATTAGAACAAACTGGATATAGAACAGATTTTTATTCTAATGATGAGTTTAAATTTGTTTCTACCAGAGGATTTGAGTTTCTATTACCTTCTGATATTACTTCGGATATTATTGAAGCAGCTTATGAACAAGGCTTTGGTAACGACATAGCGTTTTTACTTAGAAAATTACAAATTACATGGGAAGAACGATTTGAAAAAAGTAAAATTGATTTTATTATCTTAAAGTCTGCACTTATGAAGTATATTGAAGAAGGAGATATATTCTATACTGATGTTAGATATAAGTTAACTATAGAACAAAGAAAAAATCATGCTCTTAAAATAGTAGAATCCATGAAGAAAAATAATGATATTAAAATCACAATTTTGAATGATGAATTACTTAATTATGATGTGAATTTCTTTAAAATTTCAGTTAATGTAAATAACAAAAAAGTTTTTTTAAAGAAAAACTTAAGAGGGCTTTCTGGTTGCGCACCTTCTGTTTATACAATAATAAATGAGAATCTTGTTAAATATATAAATGAGTGCCTATTGTTAGTAAAGGATCAAGATTTTTGTACAGAATATAATGTTGATGCAGTAGAAAAAATTGTGGAAGAGTATGGCAATATGTTTTTTAGAATAATGGAAACAAAAAATTAAGTTGATCTTCATATTTTGTAACAGTATTAAAAACCCCAGCATATTATATAACGGAAAATAATATGCTGGGGTTTTTTTATGTCTAAAACTAAATTAGAAGTTAATTTTCATTATGGGCAGCAAAACTTTAACAGTATTATTGAGAAAATAGTTATTAATAAACTAAAAATGTATGATAAGAAAGAAATGATAAACTATAATAAAAATACTGAAGCAAATACCATACACCAGAAGGAAAGCAAGAGGTGAATGGTTTGAAGAAGGTTTGGAAGGTTGCAATATATGCTAGAGTTTCTACAGATAAAAAAGAGCAGCAGGAGTCAATACCTGCCCAGGTATCAAGCTTACGAAAATGGCTGTTAGAGAAAAGCAAAGAGGATAAAGAAGCAGTATATAATCTTGTAGAAGTATATGAAGATCAAGGCTTTTCAGGGTCAAACTTTGAAAGAGATAGTTTCATAAGAATGAAGGAGGATATAGAAAAAGGTAAAATTAATATGATTTTAACTCGTGATTTATCAAGATTTGCTAGAAATTATGTAGTAGCAGGATATTATTTGGAAGATTACTTTAAAGAAAATGGAGTCAGGTTTGTATCTGTTTTGGACAATGTAGATACTATAGAAGAAGTCAATGATATAGTTCCTTTCAAAAATATTTTAAATGAGATGTATATTAAAGATTGCAGTAGAAGAACAAGAGATGGATTAAAGCAGAGAATGATTAGAGGATCATCAATTGCATCTAAGCCTCCTTATGGTTATGCATTTAAAGAAGTTTATGATGGCAACGTTAAGAATATAAAATTAGTTTCAAAGGAAGATGAAACTACAGAAGTGGTTAGAGAAATTTTTAATTTATATATTCAAGGCTGGGGCATGGGAAGCATAGCAACTCATTTAAATAACAAAGGAATAGAGCCGCCATCATCTCAAGTTAAAAATTTTGCAAAAGGAAAATTTGGACTATGGACTAACAATACCATAAGATATATACTTACCAATCCTAAATATGGGGGTATTATGGTTCAAGGAAGATGGAAAAAAGTGAGTTATAAAATTAAAAAAGTAAAAACTACTCCAAAAGATGAATGGATTGTAGGTGGAGAATTTGAGGGTATCATTTCGAGGGATGTTTTTGAAAAGGTTCAAGAGCTTATAAAGAAAAGAAGTAAGAATTTCAGACATAAAGGTGGAAATGTACATCTTTTTTCAGGGGTTCTTAAATGTAATGAATGTGGTGGAAGTATGAGTTACAGGGCTAGGTATAAAGGATATAAGTGTACAAACAGTCAAATGGGTGGTGGAAGATGCACAGCTCATTCTATTAAAGAAGAATATCTTAAAGAGATTATTAAAAGTAGTTTAAAAATACATGTACAAAAAATGGTTAATCCAAAGGAACTATATAAATTAGCAGAAGAGAAGGGTAAAAATGAAGACAACTATGAGAAGGAGCTTAAGAAAATTGAAAAAGAGCTTAAAAAGCTGGATTTTCAATTTGAAAAGACATATATGCACCGCTTAGAAGAAACTATCAGTAAAAGGAATTTTGATAACCTGATAAGTGGAATACAAAAAAAGCAAGAACATTTAATCAATAGAAAAGAAGAAATTGAAAGCTTAAAAAAAAGCTGTGAAGATGCAGAAAAGCTTTATCAGAAGTATAAAGAAAAAATTGATAGAATATTAAACTTTGAAGAGTTTGATAGAGTTATTATTGAAAGTTTAATAGATAAAATTGTTGTTACAGAGAATAAAGATAAAAAGGAAAAGACCGTAGAGGTTTATTTTAAATTCAGTAATAGTCAATGTTAGCATTAATAAATTCTTTATATCAAGTTTAAAAAAAAGTAGGATTTGATATAATGTAGGTAGCCAATATAAAATTGTAGATAATAAAGTTGTGAGAAACATTGACTTATAGTTATTAGACAAATAACAGAGGCGTATGAAAAGAGACTAACTATATGAAGTCAAGATAATTTTAAAAGAAAATTTATAATTTTAGTTTCTTAAAAAAGTGCATGACAAATAAAGCAACTGTGTTGCCTATTTTAAAAAATTA
>JAVBWC010000081.1:0-9839 GCA_036677675.1 Clostridiaceae bacterium
ATAGCCAAAGGCTACACTAGGGTTTGTTTTTTTATTGTTAGTTTTTCTGTAAGAAAAACTTCCTTCACTGTAAACTGTAAACTGTCATCTGTAAACTAAAGAAAAGTCCGTCGCAATTTTCTTATATATCGTCTCCTCCATTGTAAGTATAATCAAACTCAGCATTTGATATGTCATTTGAAACTATAGGATCTCTTACAGGGTCAGGAAGTTCTGTATAGTCAACTTCAGAATGTGCTTTTATTATTTTGGGTTTTTCCTCTAAATAGCCTCTTTCATGAGGACCATATACTGTAGTTGCTTGCATATTTTCTTGTATATCTTTTTTCTTGTTTTTTTTCATTATTAAACCCCTTTCACAATTTATCTTTTCTTATCGAAATTAGTATTCCACTAAAAAAAAATAATTATGAAATAAATCTAAAAGAGAAAGATAAATGAAAGTGAATAAAAATAATTAATACTTGACAAAAATATATAATAAGAATATTATATAGAAAAAGTAGATAATAAAAATCTATGAAGAGAAGTAAGTAAGCTTAAAAACAGGTTTAAAGAGAGTTGTAGGTGGTGAAATTACAACAATTATGATTAAGCTGAATGGGTCTTGGAGATTCCAAATGAATTTTTAGTAGGTTTAGACGTTACCTTACGTTATAAGGGTAGGATATTTATAATGTATCTGTAATGAGAAAAAGCTTTAGCTTTTTAAATTTAGGTGGTACCGCGTGTATAATACGCCCTATATAACATTTTTTGTTACATAGGGCTTTTTTTATTTATACTTTTACTGTTGGAAGTGATAAAATTATACATATTAACTTTAAGTAAAAATGGAGGTATAATAATGGAACAGCAAGAAGCAAAAAAAGTTATTCTTAGTGGAATACAGCCATCAGGAGAACTTACTATAGGAAATTATTTAGGAGCATTGAAAAATTGGGTTAAGCTTCAAGATGAGTATGAATGCTATTATTGTATAGTAGATTTACATGCCATAACTGTAAAGCAAGTTCCAAAAGATTTAAGAGCAAGAACTTTAGAAGTTTTAGCTGTATATATTGCAGCTGGAATTGATCCGGATAAAAATACATTGTTTATTCAATCACATGTACCAGCTCATAGTGAATTAGGTTGGCTTTTGAATTGTAATACATATATGGGTGAATTGAGTAGAATGACCCAGTATAAAGATAAATCTCAAAGATATGGAAACAACATATCAGCAGGACTGTTTAATTATCCAGTACTAATGGCTGCAGATATTTTATTATATCAAGCTGATTTAGTACCAGTTGGTGGAGATCAAAAACAACATTTGGAATTAACTAGAGATATAGCAGAGAGGTTTAATAATACTTATAGTCCTACATTTAAGATACCAGATCCATATATTCCTAAGGCAGGAGCAAGGATTATGGATTTACAAGAACCAACCAAAAAAATGTCTAAGTCATCTGATAATCCTAACTCATATATTCTTTTAATGGATCCACCAGAAGTTATAAGAAAGAAGATAAGTAGATCAGTAACAGATAGTCTTGGTGTTGTTAAATATTCAGATGAGCAACCGGGAGTTAAAAATTTAATGACTATTTTAAGTGTAATTACAGGTAAGACTCCAGAAGATATAGAAAAAGAATATGACGGGCAAGGATATGCTCAATTTAAAAATGACGTTGCTGAAGCCATAATTTCAGAACTAGAACCAATCCAGAAAAGAGTTAAAGAATTAATTTCAGATAAAGCTTATCTTGAAAGTATCTATAAAAAAGGTGCAGAAAAGGCAAATTATGTAGCCACTAAGACACTTAGAAAGGTACAGAAAAAGATAGGATTTATTCCTATGTCTAAGTAAAATACTTTTTTTATCTTTAAAGCAAAATCTATAAACAAACCGTAGGTTGTATAGTCATTTTAAATATATAGCCTACGGTTTGTTCATAGGTTTTTGTATGAACTTTTAAATAAAAGCCCTTACAACAACAATTTTCTAATCAGTTTATGCACATAATATTTTAGTAATACCAATGGACATAAATTGTTAAGATAAGTTTAAAAATTAATAGATAAAGTTAAAAAGCTGATTTTGAAGATTTAAAAGAATATTGAAGATTGATATTGATTATATTATCTATTGAATTGTTTTCAATTGACATCAATTTCAATGTTTGGTAAATTACTAATAATATGATTAATAAGAATATGAAAGGGGGTATTTATTTGAATATTAACAAATATACAATCAAGCTCATTAATATTAGTTTAATTCTAGTTATAATCATGCTTTTAAACAGAGTAAGTTATATACTAACACCTTTAAAAAGTATCACAGATGTATTGCTTATTCCCATGATTATATCAGTATTCTTATACTATGCATTAAGACCTATAATAAGAAAATTTGAAAATAAGAAGATAAACAAGAGTATAGTAATATTACTAACCATGCTAATATTTATTTCTGTTTTAAGTATATTTATAGTTTTTGGAGGAGTAGCAGTAAAGAATGAATTTACAGGAGCATTTGCCTATGATATGAATTCAGTTAGCAATTACTTTAATACAGTAGATAGCAAACTAGAAGGAATGCTTTCAAGGTTTCAATTTACTCAAAACCTTCTTGTGACCTCAAGGGAGGCAATAGTAAAGATAGGTGGAAGTACTGTAGGCGTATTTTCTCAAATAGGAAGCATAGGAACTCAAGTAATATTGGTGCCATTTATTTCATTTTATTTTTTAAAAGAAGATAAAAGGTTTGCAAGGTGGGCAATGCAACAAATTCCTATGAATTATAGAGAGCAAATAAAGGATATGTTTATACAAATAGATAATGTACTATCAACATATATATCTGGGCAATTAATAGTTGCAATGATAATAGGAATTTTAATGTATATTGGGTATCTAATAATAGGGATGTCTAATGCTTTACTAATGGCTTTCTTTTCAATGATAACTTCAATAATACCATTTATAGGTCCATTTTTAGGTATAATACCAGCGTTACTTATTGCTCTTACAATAAATGGAGCAATGATTATAAAAATCTTAATAGTATCTATAATTGTACAACAGATAGAAGGGAATTTAATAACACCTAACATTATAGGAAACAAGCTAAATGTACATCCTTTAGCGGTAATATTAATAGTAATTATAAGCGTAACGTTATTTGGAATATTAGGTGCTTTTGTAGGTATTCCACTATTTATTATGTTAAGTATAATATTAAAAAATATATATAAAATATATACAATGAACAAATTAAATATTAATAAATAGTTAAAATGAGTTTTTAACTATGAAAAGATAGAATATTTATGATATCATAAATACTGAAAAATTTTATATTTTAGGAGGAACTGCTAATGGAATTAGAACCTGAGCCTGCGAATATAACTTCGCAACTAGTTTTAATATTCATTTTAACATTACTCAATATGTTTTTTGCATCAGCAGAGATGGCTATAGTATCACTAAACAAAAACAAGATAAAACTTCTTGCAGAAGAAGGTAACAAAAAAGCACAAGTTTTAATAAAACTTATGGAAGAGCCAACTAAGTTTTTATTTACTATACAGGTAGGTATAACACTTGCTGGATTTTTATCTAGTGCTTATGCAGCTACTTGGTTATCATATGACCTATCACAATATTTGAACAGGTTTAATATACCATATAGTAGGTCAATAGCCTTAATAATAGTTACTATTATACTATCTTATATAACATTGGTATTCGGAGAATTGTTTGCAAAGAGAGTAGCACTGCAAAAATCAGAGGCTATTGCAATGTTTTCTGTAATACCTATATTGTATGTGTCTAAAATAATGTTACCATTTGTAAAACTTATTTCAGCATCAACAAATATATTAGTGAGTTTAGCAGGTCTAGATAAAGAAGACTTAGACGAAAAGGTATCAAAAGAGGAAATTAAGTCTATGGTAGAAGTTGGACAAGAACATGGAATTATAAATGAAACTGAAAAAGAAATGATAAATAATATATTTGAGTTTGATGATAAATTAGCCTATGAAGTTATGACACCAAGAACTGATGTGTATTTAATTGATATAGAAAAATCTTTAAGTGAATACTTGGATGAATTAATAGAGGAGAGATATTCTAGAGTACCTGTATATGAAGGCGATAGTGACAATATTATAGGTATTCTTTATATCAAAGACTTTTTTATTGAAGCTAGAAAGCATGGCTTTGAAAATGTGAATATTAGAAGCATATTACATACACCATATTTTGTTCCAGAAACAAAAAATATACATAAACTATTTAAAGAACTTCAATCATCTAAAAAACATTTAGCAGTATTGGTAGATGAATATGGAGGTTTTGCAGGTATAGTATCTATAGAAGATCTTATAGAAGAGATTATGGGTGATATAGAGGACGAGTATGATGAGGATGAGCCAGATATAAAGAAATTTGATAACAATACTTTTGTAATAGATGGTATGCTTTCAATTGATGACTTTAATGATTACTTCAATGTAAATATTGAAAGTGATGATTATGATACAATAGGTGGATTTATAATTGCCCTTCTTGGACGTATACCTAGAAGTACCGAAGAAAAAAGTATGGAATATGAAAATTTAGTATTTAAGATAGAAGAATTAAAGGAAAAAAGAATTGAAAAGATAAAGGTTTATGTACAGAGAGAGACTTAGGCCTACATATTTTTTATTAAGAAGATATTTATATAGGAGTGAAAATATGGATGCTAATAGTATGGGGCAAATAATATTATTAATAGTTTTGCTATTTTTCTCTGCATTATTTTCAGCATCAGAAACAGCACTTATGTCTTTAAGTAAAATAAGAGTGCGACATATGGTTGAAAGTAAGGTAAGAGGAGCAAAAATAGTTAGTAAGATGATAGACAATCCAAACAAACTGCTTAGTGGAATACTAATAGGAAATAACATAGTTAATATAGGGGCTTCTGCTCTTGCAACTAAACTTGCAATGGATTTTTTTGGAGCTGCTGGAGTCGGTATTGCTACTGCCATAATGACAGTATTAGTTTTAATTTTCGGTGAAATAACCCCAAAATCATTAGCAGCAAATAATGCTGAAAAGGTATCTCTAAAGGTTTCTAGATTAATATCAATGATAATAAAACTACTAAATCCCATTATAATAATATTTACTTATATAACTAATTTTATTATTAGGATGCTAAGTAATAAAGACAGTAGTCGAAAACCTATTATAACTGAAGAAGAACTAAAAACTATGGTTGATGTAAGCCATGAAGAAGGAATATTAGAACTTGAAGAAAAGCAGATGATACAAAATGTATTTGAATTTAATAGTCTTAAAGTGAAAGATGTAATGACTAAAAGACAAGATATTGTTGCAGTGGATATAAAATGCTCTTATGAACAGATCAAAAAGGTTTTTATTGAGGAACAGTTTTCAAGAATCCCAGTATATGATGAAGATATTGATAACATTGTAGGTATGCTTTATGTAAAAGATTTATTTTATTATAATGATGGGAAGAATTTCAAGATTGAAAAATATATTCGTGATGTTTATTATACTTTTGAGAGTAAGCCTATAACCCAATTATTTTCAAATATGCAGAAAAATAAAATTTCTATGTCAGTAGTATTAAATGAATATGGTGGTACTGAGGGTATTATAACTACAGAGGACTTAGTTGAAGAAATTATTGGAGAGATAGTGGATGAATATGATGAACATATGAGCAATATTGAATCAATTAACGACCGAGAGTTTGTAGTTAAAGGAACTACTAGGCTTGAAGAAGTTAAAGAGGTTATTGGAATTAATCTTCAGTCAAAGCATCTTAACACTATAAGTGGTTATGTAATAGATATTTTTGGAAAGTTTCCTAAAGATGGTGAATCCATTGAACAAAGTAATATAAAATTTATAGTAGAAGAATCAGGAAGAAATAGAATAGAAAAGTTAAGATTAAAAATATAATATAGAAAATGCTTTACTAATAAATAGTAAAGCATTTTCTATTCACTTTAAAATGTTGATTAATAACATTCTTACTTATTAAACTGCTTTTTCTTCTTTTTTAAGTATAAATTTATTTATAACATTAGCAACCCCATTTTCTTCGTTAGTAAGAGTTATATAGTCAGCTATTTCCTTTATTTCAGGAAAAGCATTTCCCATGGCAACTCCAAGTCCTGCATATTTTATCATGTGGATATCATTTCCTGAATCACCTATGCAAATAACTTCTTCTCTTTTTATACCTAATTTTTCTGCAAGGACAGCAACTCCTGTGCCTTTATTAGCATTTTTACTTAATATTTCTAAAGTGTTTGAGGAAGGTTTTAGTACAGTATAGTTCTCATATAATTCATTAGGTAGATTATTGGGGTTGCAAAATAATCCATCATTTCTATTTAAAAGATCTAAGACATTATATTTAATATCTATTTGTTTAACTAAAGATTTTATTTTATTGATAAAGGATTGGGTCTCGTTTATATAAGCAATTCTTCTTATGGATATATTCTCATTTAAATTATTAAAGTCTATAATTTTCATAGGAAGGTTTGTTAAATGAGCTTCTACTGCTGTTGTAAAGTTTAGTGTAGGAGTTAGAAGGTAGTCTGGTGTTACAGCATTTAAAGTTATATTTAATTTTTTAGAAAGATCATATAAAAATGCTACATCCTTTGTTGTCAGATTGGTTTGTGAAATTATTTCATCAGTACCTGTGCATTCTACAACCGCTCCACTACATGTAACCACATAGTCACTATCACTTATCAAATTTAAATATTTTAAAGCTTGTTTTACTCCCTGTATAGGGCGTCCCGTACATAAAACGATTTTAACACCTTTTGCTTTAGCACTTTCAATTGCAGCATAAGTTTCCCTTGAAATAGTTTTATTATTTCTTAATAATGTACCATCCATATCAATTGCTACTAGTTTGTACATATTGACCCTCCTATAAATTTTTAGTTATAAAAAGCTAGTTTAAATTATACAGCTTCCTCACTTTCTATTTGGTCATCTTCAATAAAGAAATTAGGAGTATTTAATATAAATTTGTTTATAACATGAGCTACACCGTCTTCTTCATTTGTATAGGTAATATAATTTGCAACTTTTTTTAATTCTGAAAAAGCATTACCCATAGCTACACCTAATCCAGCATATTGAATCATGTGAATGTCATTACCAGCATCGCCTATACAGATAACTTCATTTTTATTTATTCCTAAGCTATCTGCAAGGGCTTTAACACCTGTACCTTTGTTTACGCTCTTGTCCAAAAATTCTAAGAAGAAAGGTGCACTTTGCACAACAGTATATTTTTTATACACTTCCTCAGGCAGTTTATCTATTGCTTGAGATAATTTATCAGGTTCGCCTATAAACATAATTTTTATAATAGGTGTAGAATCAGTTAAGGTTGTAAAATCTACTTCTTCAAAATCAATGTCATTCATTGTAACTTCAAGTTCAGTGTATTTTGTTAATTTAGGAGCAATACATGAAGTTGGAGTTAAGGCATGAATATTTATATCCAGTTCTTTGCTTAGAGAATGTAAATAGTGAGCATCTTCAGAAGTAAGTAATTTTTTGTGAAGTATTTCTTCTGTTCCTGTATTTTGAATTACAGAACCATTGTATGTTACACAATAATTTTCATCAGAAATTAAATCTAATTCTTTTAGGTATTTTTCTATTCCTTTTTTAGGTCTTCCAGTAGATAAAACTACTTTAACTCCTTTTTCCTTAGCTTTTTTAATAGCTTCAAAGTTTTCTTTAGAGATAGTTTTATCTTCTTTCAATAAAGTTCCATCCATATCTAGTGCAATTAACTTATACATATATAAACCTCCGATTTTATTAATGTAAGTATTTGATGATTTGTTGTGAGATTGTATATTAAAACAGTTTAATATACGTGGGGCGAATAATGACCCATTATAAATTGAAAAGTCGTATTTCTAAGTCTATATTTTAACACAAATATTATAATATTTAATATTAAAATTAATAATATTTATAAGCAAACCTTTTATTGTGTTTGACAGTTATATATAATAAAGTTAAAATCATAATGGAAAGTTTAAATTTATAAGGAGAAAGAGGAGAAATAAGTGGCAGATTTTATTAAAGAAATAGAAAAAAGAAGAACTTTTGCTATAATATCCCACCCGGATGCGGGTAAAACTACACTTACAGAAAAACTCCTATTATATGGAGGAGCAATTCGTGAAGCTGGGTCTGTTAAAGCTAGAAGAGCAGCTAAGCATGCTGTATCGGATTGGATGGAAATAGAGAAGCAGAGAGGAATTTCTGTTACATCATCTGTTATGCAATTTAATTATGCAAATCATTGTATAAATATATTAGATACTCCTGGACACCAAGACTTCAGTGAAGATACATATAGAACATTAATGGCTGCTGATAGTGCTGTTATGGTACTAGATGGAGCTAAAGGGGTTGAGGATCAAACAAGAAAGTTATTTCATGTTTGCAGCTTAAGAGAAATCCCTATTTTTACTTTTGTAAACAAGATGGATAGAGAAACAAAGGATGCTTTTGATTTATTAGAAGAATTAGAAAGTGAACTAGGAATAAAATCCTATCCAATGAATTGGCCTATAGGTTGCGGAGCTAATTTTAAAGGTGTATATGATAGAGAAAAAAAACAAATATTAGTTTTTGAAGGTGGAAACCATGGTCAAAGTGCAGTAAAGGTAGTAGAAGGTTCTTTAGAGGATGAAAACATTAAAGAATTAATCGGAGAAGATTTACATGAAAAATTAGTTGAGGAATTAGAGCTTTTAAACGAAGCTGGAGAAGAATTTGATATAGAAAGAATTGAAAATGGAGAACTTACACCAGTATTTTTTGGTAGTGCATTAACAAATTTTGGTGTAGAGCCATTTTTAGGAGAATTTTTAAGAATTACTCCACCACCTCTTTCAAGAAATTCAGACATAGGAAAAATTGACGTTTTTAATGAAGATTTTTCAGCCTTTGTATTTAAGATACAAGCAAATATGAATAAAGCTCATAGAGACAGGATAGCATTTATGAGAATTTGTTCTGGTAAATTTACTAAAGGTATGGAAATATACCATGTTCAGCAGGGAAAAAAAATTAAATTAACTCAACCACAACAATTTTTAGCAGAAGAAAGAGAAATAGTGGATGAAGCTTATGCAGGAGATATAATTGGAGTATTTGATCCAGGTATATTTGGAATAGGTGATACACTATGCCCTACATCTAATAAGTTTAAATTTGAAGGTATTCCAACCTTTGCACCAGAGCATTTCGCAAGAGTAAGAACTGTAGATACTATGAAGAGAAAGCAGTTTATAAAAGGAATAACTCAAATTGCTCAAGAAGGAGCTATACAAGTATTTAAAGAACTTCATATAGGTGTAGAGGAAATAATTGTAGGTGTTGTAGGTGTACTTCAATTTGAAGTTTTAGAGTACAGATTGAAGAATGAATATAATGTTGACATAAAAATGGAAAGATTAGCTTTTAGAAATATAAGATGGATTGAGAAAATAGAAGGAAGACCAGAGAATTTAAGTGTAACAAGTGATACAAAGGTAGTAAAAGACTTAAAAGATAATGATTTACTATTATTTACAAGCGATTGGGGAATCAGTTGGGCACTTGATCATAATAAAGGACTTGTACTATCTGATATAGGAAAAAGTGGAGAATAAGAAAAGTGCGACGCACTTTTCTTTAGTTTACAGATGACAGTTTACAGTTTACAGTGAAGGAAGTTTTTCTTACAGAAAAACTAACAATTAAAAAAACAAACCCTAGTGTAG
>JAVBWC010000082.1:0-20218 GCA_036677675.1 Clostridiaceae bacterium
CGGGGTTCGAGTCCCTGAAGGTCCACCATATGGGGGTATAGCTCAGTTGGGAGAGCACCTGCCTTGCACGCAGGGGGTCAAGAGTTCGAATCTCTTTATCTCCACCATTTTAAAAGACAGTCTTGTAAAAGACTGTCTTTATTTATTTTTTGAAAATGTAGTATAATATATTTGAGAATTAATAGAATAGAAAGGGCAAAATAAAATGTCTCTATACAGAATAAAACAATTTTATTGGGCTATTACGTCAACAATAAGTTTAAAGGATAAAGACTTTCTAAAAAAGTATCTTAATGAAAATGAAATTAATTTATTTAATAAATTAGCTGTTTATGAGCAAAAACATTGTATAAAAACAGCACAAGATATAAAAAAAATATACTCTACAAATGAAATATTAATAAAAGCAGCATTACTTCACGATATAGGTAAAGTTAGTAAACCATTAAATTTATTAGAAAAATCCTTTGTGGTTGTATTAGGGCATTTATTTAAAAATAAAATAAGAAGATATGAAAATATTAAAATAATAGATAGCTATTATAATCACGGTGAAAATGGATATAAAATATTAAAAGGATATGGATATGATGAAAGATTTCTATATTTAGTAAAAAATCATCATAATAATGATATAATAGGAGATAATGAACTAAATATTTTAAAACAATATGATAACCAAAATTAGTAGATGTATATAAATATGTACTCAGGTGGTGACATAGTGAACACAAAAGAAAGAAGAAATTACATTGAAAATTTATTAAGAAATTCTATAAGTCCTAAAAAAGGTCAGGATATAGCAGAAGAACTTTGTGTAACAAGGCAAGTTATAGTTAAAGATATAGCTATATTAAGAGCAGAAGGATTAGATATAATTGCTACACCAGAAGGATACTTAATGCCAAATCACGAAAAAGTAAATACACAAAGAGTTTTACCCTTTTCTCACAGTAGAGAAAATATAGAGGATGAGTTACAGTGTGTCATTAAGTATGGAGGAACAGTAAGAGATGTTATTGTTGAACACCCTGTTTATGGGGAAATAAGAGCTATGCTTATGATAAAAACTTTATATGATATTCAAAGCTTTGTAAAGAGAGTAGAAGAATATAATGCAGAACCTCTTTTGTCACTTACTAAAGGAGTGCATTTGCATACTATAGAAGCAGAAAGCGAAGAAATTATAAATAATATAGTGAAAGAGTTAAAAAGTAAAGGATATCTCATTGAAGAGTATTAACTTAAAATAAATAAATTTTGTAAATAAAAATTAAAGGATGGATAAAGTGTATGACTATAAAAGAACAAGTTACTCTTTTAAAATGTAGTGAATATGATGTAGAAATTTTAGAAAGAGTAATTAGGCAGGGATTTGAATTACTAGGAGGAGATTCATTTCTAAGGGATCTGATACCAAATGGTAGTAAAGTGCTTTTAAAGCCTAATATGCTTAGTATAGAAGGAAAAGAATCACCTGTTATTACAAACTATAAGGTTTTTGAAGCTGTAGTAAGAATAATAAAGGATTACTCTAGCAATATAACTTTTGGGGATTCCCCAGGTTTTGGAGATTCAAGAAAGGCTGCAGAAAGATCAGGACTTATGGAAGTTGCCAATAAGTATGATGTTAAATTCGATGAATTTAGAGAAAGTGTTCATGTTAAGCTTGAAGATTCTATTCTTTGTAAATCATGGAATATAGCAAAAGCAGCTTATGAAACAGATGTACTTATAACTCTTCCGAAGCTTAAAACTCATGCTATGGCTTATTTTACAGCAGCAGTAAAAAATCAGTTTGGGTGTATACCTGGAACCCAAAAGGCTACATGGCATACTAGAATGCCAAATGCAAATAATTTTTGCAAAATGCTTTTAGATTTAAACACTTTAGTCCATACAGATTTTGCTATTTTAGATGGAATTATCGCAATGCAAGGAAATGGACCTAAGAATGGAACCCCTAAAAAGATGGATACAATTATAATGGGAAAAAGCGTTACTTCAGTTGATTCTGTAGCTGCAAGACTCATTGGATATGACAATCCACTGGATACTCCTGTTTTAAAAGAAGCGTATGATAGTGAGTGGGGAACAGTTCTTCCAAAGGAAATAGAAGTGTTAGGTGAGTCCATAGAAAATATGAAGCCAAAAGATTTTGAGCTTTGTAGAAAAGGTGGAAATTTCTATTTTATAAGTCCTGCTGTTACTAATTTTTTAAGAGGAATGATAGCACCAAATCCAAGCTTAATACTAGATAAATGTATCAGCTGCTCTAGGTGTAGAGAAGTTTGTCCAGAAGACCCAAAGGTAATAACAATGATAAACAAAGGAGACAAGAAAATACCTAAGTGGGAAATGAGTAGATGTATAAGATGTTTTTGCTGCCAGGAATTATGCCCTACAGGAGCAATAGACACAAAGTATTCTACTTTAGGAAGAATATTAAGAATGGATAAGAGGTGAAGTAATGAAAAAAAGAAATATAATTGGATGGGGAATTGTTGTTTTAGTTTTAATAGCAGTATTTTTAAATCAAATTGTTAATTTCACAATAAATGTAAAATGGTTTAGTGAAGTTGAATATTTATCTATATATTTTACAAAGGTAACTGCTACTTTAAAACTAATGATACCAATTTTTATAGGTTGCTATGCAGCTATATGGTTTTATTATAAAAGCATTAAAAAAAGTATTATTAGGTGGAAGACTGTAGTAGAAGTAGACCCTACAAAGGATAAAAGGGAAAGAAAGATTTTTATAATAGTAGATTTAATAGTATCCTTTTTTATCTCTTTCTCTTTTGCATCCACTTACTGGTATAGAATATTGCAATTTGCTAATGCTTCTGAGTTTAATGTTAAAGATCCTATTTTCAATAAAGATATATCATTTTTTATATTTAAACTACCTTTAATCCAGTCAATTTATCAAGCAGCTATGTCACTTTTAGTATTTTTAGTAGTAATAACTGTTTTAATATATTTTGGAATGAACACTAGAGATAAAATAGTTTATAGGCATAAAGGTAGTATCAATAATACATCAAAGGTTGATAGCTTTAAAAGTGGAATTACAAAGTTTGCAGGAAAACAATTAGCTATTGTAGGGGCTCTTGTATTACTTTGTATATCTCTTGGTTATGCAATAAAGTCTTGGAACTTAGTTTATTCCCCAAGAGGAGTTGTTTTTGGAGCTAGCTATACGGATACTACTGTTACGCTTAAATTTTATAAAGTAATAGTAATTGTTGCATTAATTTCTGCTGTTGTAATATTTATAAGTGTTTTAAAGTCAAAAGTTAAGCCAATAATTATATCAGCAGTATTAATTGCAGTATTGATAGTTTCAGAAGGTATTGTTTCAGGTATATGGCAGAACTTTGTTGTAAAATCAAATGAAAAAAGATTGGAAACTCCCTTTATAGATTATAATATTCAGTATACAAAAAAAGCTTTTGATATTGATAATATCGATCAAAAGTCATATCCATTACACAACAGTTTAGATAAACAAGCTATAGAAAGAAATAGAGACACTATAGATAATATTAAAATAAACTCTGTTTCACCTGCTTTAGAGTTTTATAATCAAGTTGAAAGTAAGAAGAATTACTATGGATTTAATGATATGGATATAGATAGATATAATATCAATGGTAGATACACACAAGTATTTGTATCTCCAAGAGAAGTAGATTACCAAAAGCTTAAAGATAAGGCTAATACGTGGCAGAGTAAGCATTTAATATACACTCATGGATATGGAGTGGTTATGAGCAAGGTTAACTCTGTTACTAGCGAAGGTAAACCAGATTTTATAATAAAAGATATGCCTATGAAAAATACTTCAGGGATAAAACTTGATAATCCAAGAATTTATTTTGGCGAAAAAACAAATGAATATGCTGTTGTAAATACTAATTTAAAAGAATTAGATTATCCAAAAGAAAGTGGAGAAAATGCTGGAAATAATTATGACGGTAATGCTGGAATAAAAATGAATCTTTTAAATAGAATATTGTTTTCTATAAATAAAAATGATATAAATTTCTTATTATCAAGAGATATAACTAATGATAGTAAAATTTTAATATACAGAAATATAGTTGAAAGAGTAAAAAAAATAGCACCATTTTTGCTATATGACAAGGACCCATATATGGTAATTAATAATGGAAGAATGTATTGGATAATTGATGGATATACAGCATCTGACAGGTATCCTTTTTCAGAACCTATAAATGGTGTTAACTATATAAGAAACTCAGTAAAGGTAATAATAGATGCTGTTGATGGCAATACAGATTTTTATATAGTTGATAAAAATGAACCTATAATTAATAGCTATGCAAAGATTTTTCCTAAGCTATTTAAATATATAAAGGATATTCCAGATGGATTTAAAGAACATTTTAGATATCCTGAAGATTATTTTATTACCCAATGTAAGGTTATGGAAAAATATCATGTTAACAATGCAGATTCCTTCTTTGGAAATACTAATATATGGGATATAGCTAAAAATCAAAAGCAGGTAGAAGGACAGAATACTATAAATGAAGCATCATATGTAATTATGAGATTACCTGGTGAAAAAGAAGAAGAAATGGTTTTAATTGAATATTTTAATCAGTACCAAAGGGAAAATATGATAGCTTTATTTGGAGCAAGAATGGATAAAGATAATTTTGGTAAACTAGTATTGTATAAATTCCCAGCAGGTGATGAAACAGTTAATAGTCCAATATTATTTAAACAGAAAATAAATCAAGATACTACTATATCAAAGGAATTATCTCTTTGGAACAAGGAAGGATCTCAAGTACAATTTGGGGACACAATGATTATTCCAGTAGAAAATTCTCTGTTATATATTGAACCGCTATATCTAAGAGCTCAGGGAGAAAAAAGTATACCTGAAATGAAGAGAGTAGTTGTTTCTTATGGAGATAAAATGACTTTAGCACCAAATATTGAAGAGGCACTTAAGCAGCTCTTTAATTATGAGGATAAAAAAGATCAATCTAATATTTCGGAAAAAGAAAATATTTCTGGTGAAGCAAATGCTGCTGTAAAACAGGCTAAGGAATTGTATGATAAAGCCTTAGAAGCTCAAAAAAATGGTGACTGGGCTAAATATGGCGAGTATATAAATGAGTTAGGTAAAATATTAAATACTTTAGATTAGTAGATATAATATAGTAAAAAACAAAGAAGGTATATAAAAAAGATATATACCTTCTTTGTTTTTTCTCATAATAAAATGTATTGAGAACCTTAAAGAGAAAATTCATTTATAAGTAAGGTATTTAGATTTATCTTAATACCTTACTTTCATAAAAATATAAATATATTTGTGCATTTATACAAAAAAAGATTATAATATAGTAGGAGAAAAAACATAAAAATTAATTACTAAAGTAAATTATATGAGTAATATAAGTTACGTAGGAGGAGCATTATGGATTATGACGTTCTTATATTAGGTGGTGGATTAATAGGATGTGCTGTAGCTTATGAATTATCAAAGTACAGCTTAAATATTGCACTTATTGAGAAGGACTATGACATAGTAGATGATGTAGCTTTGGTTAATTCATCTATAATATATGATGGTATACAATGCAATAATAACATCATGTCAAAGTTGGAATTTATGGGAAATGAAATAATAGGTACCTTATCTTCAAAGTTTAATATTCCATATAAAAAACAACCTTCCTTAATAGTAGCACAAAACGAAAAAGAAGAAAAAAAATTAGAAGAGATATACAATAGAGCTATAAAAAGAGGAATATCCAACATAGCACTTTTAGATGGTAAGTATGCTTATGAGTTGGAGCCAAATTTAAATATTAAAGTAAATAAAGCTCTATACTCTCAAAATACTGGTGTAATTTCTCCATATGATCTAGGTATTGCATATGGAGAAGTAGCCTTTGATAATGGAGTAGCTTTTAAACTTGAAGAAACAGTAGAAAACATTAAAAAGATTAATAAAGGATTTAAGGTAGAAACAAATAAGAATAAATTTACATGTAAAATGGTTATAAATACTACACCAGAGGACTATAATATTGATGGTTTTAAAGAGAAACTATGCGAAAAAGTGGGAGATCTTAAATATTTTTTAATAGAAAAGAGCTTTAAAGGTAGCTTTTCTAATATGGTTTTTAGCTACAATAAGGATGAAATTGTATATGTATGCCCTACAGTGCAGGGAAATTACATAGCTGCAATAAAGACTAAAGAAAATTTAAGTTATGAAGAGTGTTATACAAAAGTTAAACAGTTGGTTAATGGATTAAAACCTCAAGATATTAATACTTTTTATGAGACATCTTTTTATGACGACACTATAGTAATAGATGATAGCTTAGTCCATAAGGGATACATAAAAGTTACAGGTAAAAATTATGCTGAAGTTACTATGACACCTTCCATAGGAAAAATTATTTGCGAAACTGTAGTAAGTAATTTAAACTGTAAAATAAAAAGTGACTTTAATGATAAGAGAAGAGAAATATACAGATTTATAGAGATGTCAAATGAAGAAAGACAAAAAATTATTACTTTAGATAAAAGATACGGTAAAATGGTATGTGTATGCAATATGATTACCGAAGGAGAAATAGTAGATTCTATAAGAAGGCCTTTAGGTGCACGTACTGTTGAAGGAATAAAGAGAAGAACTGGGGCGGGTTCAGGAAGGTGTAAAGGTGCCCATTGCCTTAGTAAGATAATATGCATTTTAGCAAGAGAAACTAATAAAAATTTGACGGATATAGTTAAGGACTCTAAGAATTCTAAAATCCTATTGAATAGAGTAAAGGAATTTGATGAGATGTAAATTAGAATTTATTTGGGGGCATGTGTTATGAGAAATTCTAGAGAAATTTTCACATCTATTGTGAGAATAAAAGGGTCTAAATATAGAGTAGTTCCTGTAAAAAGTAGTAAGCCTATTGAGAAAAGTTTATTAATAGAGTGTTCAAAAGCTTTGAGCAGAATTCATGTTGGTGCTCCATTAAAGATAGGAGATGTTATATGTAGGAACATTTTAAATACAGGTGTAGACATAATTTGTGCCAAAAATATAGTAAAATAATTTATTGACAATTTCTAATATTATAATTATAATTAATTAAAAATCAATATTTAAACTGTTGAAGAGGAAAGTAGCTTAATAAGTGATTTAAGAGAGTCGATGGACGGTGTGAATCGATATCAATTGTTTTGTGAATCCACCTCAGAGGGATTGTGATGAGCAATACGGCTAAAGGCCGTTAATATTATAAGAGGATTTATAGATATATAAATCAACTAGGGTGGCAACGCGGAGTCTTTTCGTCCCTACTGCAAAGTAGGTATGAAAAGATTTTTTTGTTTGTGCAAGAAGATATGAATCCTTATAATAACTCTAATTGATTAAAATTAAAGAGTATTAGAGTTATTGGTTATGGTATAAAATACTAGGAGGTATAATAAATGTTAGATTTAAAAAGAATTAGAAACAATCCAGAAGAAATTAAAGAATTAATGAAAGGTAGAGGCGAAGATTTTGACTTTAAATTAATAGATGATGTTGTAGCTCTTGATGAAAGAAGAAGAGAAATATTAGTTGAAGTTGAAAAACTAAAGAGTAAAAGAAATAGTGAATCAACTCAAATAGGAAAGCTTAAAAAAGAAGGAAAAGATGTAAGTGATGTAATGGCTGAAATGAAAAAGCTTTCTGATGAAATAAAAGAACATGATGTAGAGCTTAGTGAAGTAGATGAAAAGATAAAATACATATTATTAAGAATACCTAATATTCCTAATCCAAATGTACCAAATGGTGCAACTGATGAAGATAATGTAGAGATAAGAAAATGGGGAGAACCTAGAGAATTTGATTTTGAAGCCAAAGCACATTGGGATGTAGGTGTAGAATTAGGTGTATTAGATTTTGAAAGAGCTGGTAAAATTACTGGATCAAGATTCACTGTATATAGAGGAATGGGAGCAAGACTTGAAAGAGCTGTTATAAACTATTTCTTAGATAAGCACACATTAGATCATGGCTATACAGAAATACTTCCACCATATATGGTAAATAGAGATAGTATGACGGGAACAGGACAATTACCTAAATTTGAAGAAGATGCATTTAAAGTAGAAAATAATGGATATTTCTTAATACCAACAGCAGAAGTTCCAGTAACTAATCTTTATAGAAATGAAATATTAAATGGAGATGAACTTCCAATAAAACATGCTGCATATAGTGCATGCTTTAGAGCTGAAGCAGGTTCAGCTGGAAGAGATACAAGAGGACTTGTACGTCAGCACCAATTTAATAAAGTGGAGCTTGTTAAGTTTGCAAAACCAGAACAATCTTATGAAGAACTTGAAAAGTTAACAAATGATGCAGAAGAAGTACTAAAGGGGCTAGGTCTTCCATATAGAGTAGTTAGGATATGTAAAGGTGATTTAGGATTTACAGCAGCACTTAAATATGATATAGAAGTTTGGATGCCAAGCTATAATAGATATGTTGAAATATCAAGCTGTAGTAACTTTGAAGATTTCCAAGCTAGACGTGCCAATATAAGATACAAAGAAGATGCAAAAGCTAAACCAGAATTTATTCATACATTAAATGGTTCAGGAGTAGCTATAGGAAGAACTGTAGCAGCAATACTTGAAAATTTCCAAAATGAAGATGGAACAGTTACAATTCCAGAAGCTTTAAGACCGTATATGGTAGGAATGACAGAACTAAAATAGTGAATTAGAAAAGAAAATTGTTAGCTTATATATGAAAAGAAAAAATTAAAAAATAATACAAAAAAAATATAGAAAAAAAGTTGACAGTGCGGCGATAAGTTGATATAATTAATATCGTCGCAACGAGGAGAGATGGTCGAGTTGGTTTAAGGCACCGGTCTTGAAAACCGGCGTGCGTGAGAGCGCACCTAGGGTTCGAATCCCTATCTCTCCGCCATTATAAAAAATAAATAAAATGTATTGACAACTTTGATATTATATATTATAATGTTAAAGTAACTTACGGAGAGATGGTCGAGTTGGTTTAAGGCACCGGTCTTGAAAACCGGCGTACGTGAGAGCGTACCTAGGGTTCGAATCCCTATCTCTCCGCCATTAATAAATGTTATTCTTAAAGTAGGACATATGGAGAAATACTCAAGTGGCCGAAGAGGCGCCCCTGCTAAGGGCGTAGGTCGGGTAACCGGCGCGAGGGTTCAAATCCCTCTTTCTCCGCCATAACACTCAATATATATTGAGTGTTTTTTAATGATGTTTAATTATGGATTTACATCCTAGATTACATAGGAATTGTAATAAATAAACCTGATCTGCAGTAATGGTTAAGTATTGATTTTTTATAATTCCTATGTTAATATAGATTTATCATAAATTATGCGTCGGTAGCTCAGTTGGATAGAGTAGCTGGCTACGAACCAGTTGGTCGGGAGTTCGAATCTTCTCCGACGCACCATAAAACCCTGTAATTTGAATAGTTACAGGGTTTTTTATTTTTTTGATAACATAGTAAGTAAAGTGTAATGAGTTTACTATAGATTAAGTATTTACAAGGGTACATTTTCCATTGAAAATTATTACAGTTGTAAAATAGTAATTCAATTATATTATATTTTAATCAAATATGTTAAAATTTACATAGAAAGTACTTTTATTAAATTAATATATAATTAAACAAAATGATAGTGGGGGATTAAGATGAGTAATAAACATAAGGTTTCTAAAGAACTTGCTAATAAAATTATTAATATGTTACATAAAGTAATGGAGAATAATGTTCAATTTATGGGTGAAGGTGGAGAAATAATTGCCAGTACTCAGAAAGAAAGAATCGGAACTATCCATGAAGGGGCAAGGAGGATAATGGCTGGTGATATTGAATTTGCCGCTATTACCGTAGATGATTCAGAAAATATGAAGGGAGTTCTACCAGGATATACTGGTTCTATAAGGGTAGATGGGGACATAATAGGTTGCATAGGTATTACTGGAGATCCTCAAATTACAAAGAGTTTACAGAAGATGGCGGCAATAGTTGTAGTAGAAGACATGAGAAGACAAATAGAAAACCATAAAAAAGAAACTGTAATAAAAAGCGTTATAAATCAAATTTATTCAATTTCATCTAAAATTCAAGATATTTCTGTAGGGTCACAAGAAATATCAAGTACAAGTCAAAATATGGAAAATATATCTAAAAAATTAGAAGGATATATTGTAGATATAAATAAAGTGGTAGATATAATAAAGAAGATAGCAAAACAAACTAATCTTTTAGGATTAAATGCAGCAATTGAATCTGCAAGGGCAGGGGAATACGGCAAGGGATTTAATGTTGTAGCTAATGAAGTTAGAAAGCTTTCTTTGGATTCAGAACAATCCTTAAAGCAAATCAATGAAACTTTAGATTATATTAAAAGTACAATAATTGAAATATCCCAAGGTGTTGAGAAAAACTCTTATACCACAACTAATCAAGCATCATCTCTTCAGGAAGTTGCTTCAAGTGTAATTGAACTAGAAAAAGAAATATCTGAGCTAAAATAGGGGATAATGTTAATATATCTAAATAAATTATGTTAAGATATATTAAATGAGAAGGTGAAAATATGAAAGTAACAGTCATAGGTTGTAGTGGTTCATTTCCAGGTAAAAATCAAGCTACATCAGGATATTTAGTTGAAAGTGGTGAATATAGTGTACTAATAGATTGTGGCTCAGGAGTATTGTCAACAGTTCAAAACTATATAGATTTAAATAAGATAGATGCGGTGATTTTATCACATTATCATGCAGATCATATATCAGATATATACTGTTTTCAATATCAGGTAGCAGCTGCATATAAATTAGGAATGAGAAAAAAAACTTTGGATATATATGTACATAATTCAGATGCAAAATTTCAGGAATTAACATATAAAAACTTTTGTATTGCAAAACCAATAGACCCAAATTCCAAAATCAATTTTGGAGATTTAAGTATTACATTTCAATGGATGAATCATGTTTCATCTTGTTTAGGTATGAGATTAGAAGAAAAGGGGAAAGTATTCTCTTATAGTGCAGACACTGAGTGGGGTGATGGCGTTCTTCAAATATCACAAAATGCAGATGTGTTTTTATGTGAATGTAGTTTGTTTAATAAACAAAAGGGACAGATAAAAGGACATCTCTCTGCTGGAGAAGCTGGAAAGATTGCAGCAAATTCAAATATAAAAAAATTAGTGCTAACTCATTTGCCTCAATATGGGGATATTAATGAATTAGTTAGGGAAGCTAAAGAAGAATTTAGTGGAGAAGTAATAAAAGCTAAAACAGGAATGGTCTTAGAATTATAATCTAAGACCAATTTTTTCTCCCATATATACTTTAGTTTCAAAGCCTTTGCTAGTTTGTTCTATTAAGTCTTTATCTATCTTGATTTTATCTTTTTCAAAAAATAAAATTGTTGTTGAACCACCAAATTTAAAATAACCTTTTTCATCACCTTTTTTAACTTTTTTAAAAGATGTATATGTTTGAATTATAGATCCTACGCAAGTGGCTCCAACATCTACATATATTACATCACCAAAGTTTTCAGAGTGGAAAATACTATATTCTCGTTTATTCTCACAGAATAATTTAGGTATTTTTTCTAAAGCTATAGGATTTACAGAATAAAAATGTCCATGTATTTTTTTAGTTTCGTTACATATACCATCATCTATAAAATGAAATCTATGATAATCTGTTGGACAAAGCCTTAATATAATACAACAACCTCCAGAATATTTTTTAGCTAATTCTTGGTCTTGAAGTAAGTCTGCGAGACTATACGTTAAACCCTTTACTTGAATTAGCTTATTAATCTCTATATTCTCATAAGCTAAAACTCTTCCATCTCCAGGAGAAATAAGTATATTGGTATCATAATTTATAGGTCTAGCTTGCTTTATAAGCTTTCTTGTAAAAAAATCATTAAAGCATTTATAGCTAGATTTTAATTCTTTAAATTCTTCTTCATTTATATTAAAGTCATCTATGAATTTTTGGATTTTACTCTTACTTAATCCAGTATCACAATACCATCCATATAATTTAGAAAATAGTCTCTTTTTTATTAAAAGGTCTAATAATTTCATGCCTATTGGAGAAGAGTAAGTCCAATGTAGATATTTATCTCCTGCTACTTTTTCAATTTCGTAATTCTTGATTTCTCTATTAAAATATTTAATCATATTATAACCTCACATAGTTTAATATTTTTTATTATAACATAGTTGAAAAGTCTATTTATAAAATTATTTTTTATTCATAATATTATTCTTCAATTAAATCATAAAATCGTTAATATTTATATGTAAATTATAATATTACATATGTTGAAAAATAAAGCTGGGTGTAAACTTAATAGAAAATATATTGAGAAGTATATCCATAACAAGTATAATAAATATAAATAAACTATACCGACCAGTCTAAAAAGTATAAAAGTTTTGGAGTGATATATATGAATAAAACCAAAAATACTATTTTTGAAGCAGCTATAAAGGTTTTTTCTTCTAATGGATATAATGGAGCTACTATGGATGATATTGCTTTGAATGCAGGAGTAGCAAAAGGCACATTATATTATCATTTTAAAAGTAAAGAAGAAATTTTTAAATATATAGTAAAAGAAGGTATGAATAAAATAAGAGAGAATGTTCAAGAGTGTGTTGATAATGAGGAAGATGTTATCTTAAAGTTAAAAGTTCTATGTAAGATACAGTTAGATTTAGTGTATAAAAATAGGGATCTTTTTAAAGTGATAATGAGTCAGCTTTGGGGAACGGAATTAAGGCAGTTAGAACTACGTGATATAGTTCAAAATTATATTATGCTAATAGAATCATATTTGAAGGAAGCAATGGATAAAGAAATTATCAAAAAGGGAAATACTTCTCTTATGGCATATACTTTTTTTGGAGCATTATGTTCAAATACAGTGTATGAAATCATTAATGAAGATACAGTAAATATAGATGAAATAATAGATAATTTAACTAATTACTTATTAAAAGGAATGACAAACTAAAATTTATACAATATTTGTAAAATAGCTTAAAACCACTAAAAATGTGATTTTAAGCTGTTTTTATTTCAATGCAATTTATAATTATTTGTAAAAATAGTATTGACATATAAATAGAAAAGAGGTATAAATATACTGACTGGTCAGTTTATACTGAATAGTCAGTATAGGTTTATTTAAAACAAATTAAATAGTGGGGTGATTTAATGAAATTCTTAAAGATAGCAGGAAAAGATATTTCCAGCATATTAAGAAACAGGTTTATAAGAGTATCAGTTGTAGCAATCATAATTGTACCAATTTTATACAGTTTGCTTTATCTTGCGGCTTTTTGGGATCCCTATGGTAAACTTGAACAAATGCCTGTTGCCGTGGTGAACTTGGACAAGGGAAGCACACTTAATAATGAAGAAGTAACTTATGGAAAGGATATTTTAGAAGAGTTAAAGGAAAATAAAAAGGTAGGATGGAATTTTGTTTCAAATGTTAAGGAAGCAAAAGAAGGTTTAGAAGGTAAAAAGTATTATGCTGTATTTATAATTCCAGAAGACTTTTCTAAGAAGATAGCTAATGCTAAAGATGGAAAACTTGAAAAACCGTCAATACAATATATAGCTAATGAGAAAAAGAACCTTTTAGCATCTCAAATCAATAAAAGAGTTGCTTCTGAACTTAAAGAAAATATAACAAAAAATATTACAGATAAGTTTACAGAGATAGCATTTGATAACCTTTATGAGATTAAAGATGGAATGACCAGTGCTGTTGATGGAAGCTCAAAGATATATGAGGGAATAGGAACTATGAAAGATAGTATTCCTAAAATGCAAGATGGTACTGTTAAGCTTTATGATGGGTCAAGTAAACTTACAGATGGACTTGGACAATTACAAGGTAGCCTTCCTCAAATGAGTGCTGGAGTAGGGCAACTTAAAACAAAGGTGGATGAAGCATCTTTAGAGTTTTCAAAACATCCAGAATTAAAAGGATTGTTACAAAAGGAAAATATTAATAATGTTAAGACAATAATGAAGGATGCAGAAGCATTAGCAAAAGTTGATGTAGATAAAATTAAGCCACTTATGGGGTTATTAAGTAATTCAGATAAGCTTACAAAAATTCTTACTGAAGCAGAAGCATTAACTTCAGTTGATGTTAACAGCATGAGCAGCTTTTTAAAAGAGCAGCAGGAAGCATCACAAGAATTTATATCTAATGCAGAAGAACTTAATAAGCATAAATCAGAAATTCAAAAGGCCATAAGTACCAATAGTAATTTATCTGAAGCAGAAAAGCTTCAATTGACAGCAGTAGTTGAAGGATATAATACGTTGACTTCAGAGGCTTCAAAAAATATGAAGAATTCGGTTTCAACTATGGATGAAATGTCAAAAAACATTTCAAGCTTAGAAGCTGTTCAAAAGGATATAAAAGAGAATGCACAGCTTATAAGTGGGGTTAAGAGTGCATTAAGCCCAGAAAATGTAGATTATTTAAATAATCTACTTCCTCAGCTTTTAGAAATGAAAAAGGATTTAAAGAATAATGAAAAAATCCTTGAAGTAGCTGAGAATGCATTAAATGATAATAATATAGCTATGGCTCAGCAATTAATTGGTGTTATGCCGCAGTTAAATGGTGGAGTTAATAAATTATATGAAGCTTCTAATGCTTTAGAAGTTGGAGTAGGACAATTACATGATGGTTCAGTACAATTAACTGCTGGGTTAAAGGAATTAAATAGTAAGATGCCAGAGATTACAGATGGGGTAAGTAAACTATATGATGGTTCAAAGGAATTAAGTGATAAATTAAAAGAAGGCTCTGATGAAATTAGCAACAATTTAAAAGCTAGCAGTAAAGATATGGGGGAATTTGTATCAGAACCTATGGAGCTTCTAGAAGATCCAATAAACCATATACCTAATTATGGTACAGGTTTTGCACCATACTTTATTTCTATATCCTTATGGGTAGGAACACTTTTGATGTTCTTCATAATAACAGATAAGGTAGATGAGAGTATAGATGCAAGTCCTGCATCAGTAGTTCTTGGTAAATTTTTATCCTATGGATTTATAGGAATACTTCAGGCTGTATTTGTCAGTGTGGTTGTATTGTTATTAGGATTAAAGCCAGCTAATGTACCGTTATATTTCTTGTTTAACATACTATTGTCCTTTGTGTTTATAGCTATAATGCAAAGCTTGATATACTTGTTAGGCCAAGTAGGAAGATTATTGGCAATGGTACTTTTTATATTACAATTAACATCTTCAGCAGGAACTTTCCCCCTAGAACTTGTTCCAGGATTTTTCAAAGCATTAAATCCTATAATGCCATTTACTTATGCAATAGGAGGGCTTAGAGAGATAATTTCAGGTATAAACTACTCTAATCTTACTGAAAATTCAGTAGTTCTTATAGGAATTATGATAGTATTTATGGCAATTTCAGTAGCAATGAAAGGTCACGCAGATAAGGTACAGGAAAGAATAAAAGATAGAATAGAAGTAACTATATAGATATAAAAATGAGATGCACATAATTGCATCTCATTTTTATATCTTTCTAGAACGAATTATGGATATTAGAAGCCAAAAAGCCATAAAAGCGGCAATTCCGTAACCAGTAAGCCCTATGATGGAAATACTCTGATATTTAGGTCCAATATTCGTGTTTAAGATTAAAGAAGAAGCTATTATCATTGATGAAATTACAAGGGCAAGTATCATTCTGTTTACCATTCTATTTATTTCGCTTACATTTTTACTTAAATCTTTATGCTCCAGCTGTACTTTTGCTCTACCTTGAATTACACTGTCAGTTAATTCTATTATTTTAGTTGGAAGGCGAGAAGTGTCTTTTGTAAAAGAAATAAATCTAATTAATACCTCATCAAAATCTAGAGTATCTAGTATGGAAAATTTATTATTAGATTTTACGTAAGGTATAATTATATCTAATATTTGAAGATCTGGAGCAAGTTTTGTAACTACTCCTTCTATGATTACCATACCTCTCATTAATAAAGTAAAATCTCTTGGCAGTCTTATGTTATTATGTTTAGCAGTATCAAATATATCCTGAAGCAAGGCAGATACCTGTATATTATTTAAGGAAGTTGAAAGATAACTATCCATCAAATAATCAATATCTTCAAAAAGCTTGTTTCTATTGACGTACCCTTTTTTTATACCTATTGCCATGAGTACAGAAATAAGCTTATTTATATCTCTATATGCCATAGCCATCAGCATATCGTTTAATGCATTTTTAAAGGAGTTAGAAAGACTACCTACTAGACCAAAATCTATATAACAAATCTTGCCATCTTGTATGAGTAGATTACCAGGGTGGGGATCTACGTGAAAAAACCCATCTTCGAATACTTGCTTAAAGAAGGAGAGTGCTAATTTTCTACCTACATCCTCTGGGTCATAACCTTCATTAATCAATGTTTTTATATTATTTATTTTAAAACCATTTATTTTTTCCATGGTTATAACTTTTTTTGTAGATAGACTATGTACAATATAAGGAGCGTATACAGGAGCTACATTTTTATTTAGGAGTCTAAACTTATCAATATTTTTTGCTTCATTTTTAAAATCCAACTCTAGTTCAGTAGCTATTCTAAGCTCATCTAAAGCCTCTTTAGGATCGATAAGAGCATCTACAAAGCCAACCTTAGTTAGCTTAGTTATTTTTTGTAATATAGATATATCCAATTCCATTTTTTCAGCAATTTCAGGTCTTTGAATTTTAACTATTACTTCTCTTCCACTTTTTAAAACTGCTTTATGAACTTGAGCTATTGATGCAGAAGCAAGGGGAACCTCATCAAAACTTTTAAAAACTTCCTCAATAGACTTATTAAATTCACTATAAAAAACTTTGTTTATATTATAAAAAGATTCACCTTGTACGTTATCTTGAAGCTTTGATAACTCTTCTATGTATTCTGTAGGAAGCAAATCTGGTCTTGTACTTAATATTTGACCTATTTTTACAAAAGTTGGTCCAAGTTCTTCAAAGGCTTTCCTTAAATTTGCAGGTGCTTTATTATCATTTTTTATTTTACTGTCTACAATATATCCAAAGCCATGGTAGGCAAGTGTTCTTACTATTTCTCTAAATCTTTGTACTGAGTTTTTAGACATAATATACCTCATTTCAGTAGTGAATAAAAGCCCTAAACTTTTGTTAGGGCTTTTAAATCTATTCAGCGTTTTGTTCTAATTTAGAAAGTCTTTGTTTTATTTCTTCAATCTCATCTTTTGTTGCAAAATTCATTCCTGATAAAAGCTCTTTCATTTCGTCTTTAGTTATAGGTCTTACTTTATTAGCTGCTTCTTTTGTCTTATCTGTTAAATTTCTTTTTAATTCTTGAGATAATTCTTTACCTTCATCAACAGTTAGTTTACCCTTTTCAACCATGTCATCAATTAATTTTGCAGCTTTTTCATAGGTATAAGCTGCTGAGCCTATACCAGCTAAAATTATATTTTTTATTTCATCCATCATAACATATACCCCCTACAAAAGTATGTAATTAAAAACTATACTTTTATTATACTCTTTTATTTATATTTGGTTAATGAACTAATTGTAAAATTAATAAAAAATTTATAATAATAACCATATAAACAGGAGAAAGGTTGACATTATGGAAAAACTGCAATAAAATATTATAGTAAAAACAAATAAGCATTCGTAGCTCAGCAGGATAGAGCGTCCCCCTCCTAAGGGGAAGGCCGGGGGTTCGAATCCCTTCGAGTGCACCATATGAAATAAAAAATACTAGTCTAAGAATATATCTTGGACTAGTATTTTTTATTTTGGCTATGTTTTAAACATAGTCTTATTTTATATAAGTCTTTGTTTAAAACAAATATTGACTTAGAAATAGTTGTTTTAAACGGAATTTTTAAAAAATGAATTAATTTTAATATGATGTAAGACTAGAGTTAGATATGAAAAGTGTTTATGGTAATTTATAACATTTTACAATATTTACAAATATTTTAAGGGATGTTATAATATATAAAAAGAGTAAAGAAAGCTGGTGTAAAAATTATGAGGTCAAATGAGGCAGTTTTTTTACAAATAGATATTGAAGAAAAGAGAAGAATATTAAATTCATTAATCACCAAAACAGAAAATTTATACAGAGAAGATGAAATAGTGAGAGTAAGTCAAGAATTGGACAATCTTATAATACAGTACTATAAATTTTAATTTGGAATTTAAGAAGACTTTTGTATATTAAAAGTTTTTAACTAATAATGTATTAATTCATGAGAGATAATATGATTATTAGATATAAAGTTTACAAGATATATAAAGATATATAATAAAATATCGTTAATAATATTGAGGCATTAATACAAATGAAGAAAGGGACAGCAATATGGGATATAATATAATTGACATAATAGATAAACTTATGATGATTAAAAAGAAAACAAGGGAAATTTATTTAAATATTTCTGAGATGAATGAAGAAGATAAAGCATTTAGTTTAGTAGCAATTGCTCTTATGAAAATACAAGAAAAACATATTGTATATTACAAAGAATTGAAGAAAAACATTGGAAAAGATGTTGAAAAAATTGATTTTTGGATATATGATAAAATTTCATTTTTAATTGATGAATATAAAAATAGAGTTGATATTTTAGAAGTGAATCCTAAGAATATGAAAGAAATTTTGAACTTAGCATTGGATTTTGAAAAGAAAAATAGTGCTTTAATTATAGATATTCAAGGTAGATTAGTAAATAAAGAAGTAGATGTACAAAGCAAAACATATAGTGTATTATCAGAAATGATACAAAAAGAGGAAAAGTATCTTAATGATTTAAAAAGTATTATAGAAAATACAATTATGAAAAAATAATACATGATAAAGTAAAGCCTTTGTAATATATTTATATTATGAAGGTTATTATTTATGTATTAAGTAATATGAATAAGAGGTAAACAAAGATGAAAAAAATATTTATGGAAAAGGCACTAGAAGAGGCAAGAATAGCTGAATATCTTAATGAAGTACCAGTAGGAGCTGTAATAGTTAAGGAGGGAGAAATAATAGCTAGTGCTCATAATTTAAGAGAAACTTTAAAAGATCCAACAGCTCATGCAGAAGTAATTGCTATAAAAAAGGCATCAGAGATTTTAAATAACTGGAGATTAAATGAATGTGAGATGTATGTAACTCTAGAGCCATGTCCTATGTGTGCTGGTGCTATCTTGCAGTCACGTATAAGAAAGCTTTATATAGGTACCTTTGATCCTGTAGCTGGTGCCTGTGGATCTAATATTAATATAGTACAGAATGAGGCATTAAACAGTTTTATAGAAGTAAATTGGATGTATGATGAAAGATGTAGTGATATTATTATGGAATTTTTTAAAAAGAGAAGAAAATAAATATCCATAATATGTAAAATATATTAATTTTGTGATATAATAAATTTTAGAGTTTTAATATTCTATGGAGAAATGTCCGAGTGATTTAAGGTGCTTGACTCGAAATCAAGTGAACGGTATATGCCGTTCCGAGGGTTTGAATCCCTCTTTCTCCGCCATAATAAAGGGTTTCAGCTTGATTTGAGTTGAAATTTTTTTATTTTATTAAAGGGATGGTTGGTGTATATGGATAAAGCAATGTTTTTATTTAGTTAATAAGGTTTAATACAGTATAATTGAATATATTGGTGTTGAATAATTTAAAGATATTGTGTAGTAAACTTAAGGAGAATTTTAATATGATTATGAGAATAGATTTAAAAGGATGTGTATGTATTGCAATAATTAGTTTTATTTTGCTAACTTTAATGAGTATTCAGTGGATACCATTTGATTATCCAACAGCATCATTGTGGAGAGTATTGTATTGGCAAATACGAGATCAGTTGTTTGTTAGACATAAGTATTTTTTTGTATTTTTATTTATATCAGTTATGTTTGGAGTGTTATTTTCTATAAGACTCAATGGGATATATAGAAAAATTCAAAAAGTAGTCTTCTATTTACTTTTACTTATTTGGATTTGGATAATGTATTTTGAGAGTGCAGTAGCTTAATGATGCAAACTAAAGAAAT
>JAVBWC010000083.1:0-16963 GCA_036677675.1 Clostridiaceae bacterium
TAAATGCTTTATTAAGTGAACATAATGAAATGAAGGAGTATTTTGGAGAAAATACAAGTGAAGAATCAAGAGTAGGAATGACTTCTCCAGAAGAAATAAAAGATATATATAATAATATTTTATATCAAGCTAAGGAGCAGGAAGTATTAAGTGGATTGGATATATTAGAATAGTTTAAATCCTAAAAATATAGCTAATAGATTGATAGATGAAGGTATATTTAACAGTGTAGTAAAACTATTGAAGGATAATAAAAAAGCAAAGTGATCTTGGAAGAATTTTGGTTGGGAGTATGTGTTAACTGAACATAATGTTTTAAGGGTAAGCGGAGCAGACGTGCCAACACCTCTACTCCTAAAGAATAAAATAGGAAATTAAAAAATTCTTACCATGCAAAAACTGCATCGTAAGCCTTTTTTAATCTATAATCGGCTACGCCTAAAGTGGAAGTCGGAAGCCGGTCCATTTTTTCAGAAAAACCCTTCAACAATAGACTGGCTTTCCACTTCCACTTGAAAAGGGAATAGGATAGAAAATGGACAATCTTTAAATCTGTTATTAGAGGTTATTAATTTCAAACTTTTATTAGCCGATATAAAGCATGTCCATTTTCAATTAATCCGCCCATGGGCGTTGTTCTCACTAAGAGCTGGCACAGCCAGCTCTTAGTTTATTTCAGCTGCAGCTTATAATGTTAGAGTAAATTTTAGTTTTAGAGATAAATCAAATAAACAAAAATTAAAAAAATAATTATATAGTATATAGAGTATTAGTAGTATTGTTGTTATTGGCAGTATATATATTAATTCTTCAGGCGCTAAACCCTGTCACCCAACAAACTTCATTGTTTTGCTAAGAAGTACTAGAGCTCTATAAGTCTTTCATATCTTCAAGCCTTCTACAGCTCAAGTACATCTAAAGCCCTCCAACTTGTTTTTTCGGGTACCCGACAGAGCGTAGGGGCAGGGTGGACATGCTTCCAGCTCCAAATAGCAGGTACAAGTATTGAAAAGTCATGTCCCTACTTCTTGGGCAGCAAGGCAAGTCCACCCTTTCTTAGTATTCCTTTGGGGTCCTTCTCCAGGTATTCCTATAGGGTCTATCAAATAGGAAATTATAGTTCTACATTCCTTTGACAAACCATAACAAGCTCCAGTAAGTGTAGGGCTTGCAAGTTTTGTCCCAGGAGATGTAGAATATAATAATGTTTATATCCCACCCACCACCCTTAAATGATTATAAGTATATTTTAAAGGTTATATTAAAAGTGTTACCACCATTAAAGGGGGTACTAGCCTATGACTAACATATCTTATGAAAATTATAGTAAAATATTGATTTGATTGGTGAAAATTAAAAGATTATTTTACGTTATTTTAGTATGTTATTTGACTATTAGTATTACATTTTATGGTATAATGTATTTGCTATTTTATATGAGAAGTATTGGTATTATTTTATATAGATAATAATTTTGTACACGGTATGACAAAACATTGAATAAACACTAGGAGGAAGGTAAATGGACAGTAATTTTAATCATGTTCCATTTTTATGGAATATAGCAGAAAGTTTGAGAGGAACATATAAAGAAGAAGATTATAGAAAAGTAATGCTTCCAATGATAGTAGTAAGAAGATTTGATTGTTTATTAGATAATTATGATAGAGAAATAATTAAAGAAGTATATAGTAGTTATGATTATCTTCCAGAAGAAGAAAAAGATGAAATAGTAATAGCAGAATTAGAAGAAAATTATAATATGAATTTACAGTTCTATAATGTATCTGATTTTACATGGAAGAAGCTTTTAGATGATAGTGAAAATATAAAGTCAAATTTCGAAGAGTATCTTAATGGATTTTCTAATAATGTAAAAGAAATAATTGGTAAGTTTAAGTTTAAAGATGAGATAGCTCAATTAGATAGAAAAAATAAATTATATGCAGTACTTCAAAAAATGTATGAAGTAGATCTTCACATAAATGCAGTATCTAATAATAAAATGGGATATATATATGAAGAAATGCTAAGAAGATTTACAGAAAACTCAGCAGCAGGGGAGCAGTATACTCCAAGAGAAGTAATTAGACTTTGTATGGAAATGTTATTCTTGGGTAAAGAAAGTTTTCTTACTGAAGAAGGTAAGGTAATATCTATAGCCGATTTCTGCTGCGGAACAGGTGGAATGCTTTCAATAGGTGAAGACTATATTGAGAAGTTAAATGAAAAGGCAATAGTTAATGTATATGGACAAGAATTATTAGATGAATCTTTTGCAATATGTCAGGCTGATATGTTAATGAAAGGACAAAATCCAGATAACATAAGACTTGGAAACACTTTAACAGAAGATAGATTCAGTGGAGAACATATGAGATTCCTTATAAGTAATCCTCCCTTTGGTGTAACTTGGAAGGATGAAGAAAAGAGGGTTAAGGAAGAAGCAGAGTTAGGCTTTGATGGAAGATTTGGTGCAGGTACTCCAAGAGTAAGTGATGGTTCTCTTCTATTCTTAGAAAATATGATAAGTAAAATGTATGATGATGAAGATGGAAGCAGAATAGCTATAATATTCAATGGTTCACCCTTATTTACAGGGGATGCAGGTAGTGGAGAATCAAATATAAGAAAATGGATTATAGAAAATGATTTATTAGAAGGAATTATAGCATTACCTACAGATATGTTCTACAACACTGGTATAGCTACTTATATATGGGTTCTTACTAATAGAAAAAATGAAAAGAGAAAAGGAAAGATACAGCTTGTTAATGCAACAGAGTATTATCAATCTATGAGAAAGAGCTTAGGTAATAAGAGAAAAGAAATATCACCAGAACAAATAAAAGAAATTAAAGCTTTATATGAAAGCTTTGAAGAAAATGAAAACTGTAAAACCTTTGATAATAAAGAGTTTGGATATAGAAAAATAACTATAGAAAGACCATTAAAGCTAAGTTTTAAAGTAAATGAAGAAGCTATAGAAAGAGTAAAGGAAACTACTCAATTTATTAACTTAGCAGTATCTAAGAAAAAGAATGAAGAAGTAAAGGCTCAAGAAGAAGCATTAGGAAGAGAAGAGCAAGAGAAATTAATAAAAATGTTAGAAAATTTTGATTCAGATAAAGAATACTTGAATAGAGAAGTTTTTATAAAAGAGCTAAAAGGAAAAGCTAAAGAGTTTGAAATTAAACTAGGAGCAGCACTTTTAAAAGCTATATGGAATGCCATTGGAGAAAGAAAGGTCAACGCAGATGTATGCAAAGATTCTAAAGGAAATATAGAAAGCGATTCTAACTTAAAAGATACAGAATCAATTCCATTAAAGGAAGATATAAATGCTTACTTTGAAAGAGAAGTTAAACCACATGTACCTGATGCATACATGGATGAAAGCACCTTTAACAATATAGGTTATGAAATACCATTTACTAGACATTTCTATAAGTATGAAAAATTAAGATCTTTTACTGAAATAATGAAAGAGGTTGAAGCGCTTGAAGGTGAAATAGCAGTTGAAATAAAGAAGGTGCTAAATTAATGGACAATGGACAATTGACAATTGACAATGAAGTGAGTAGTGGAATGAGATATAGGTATAGAAGTGAAGAGGAAATGAAGGATAGTGGAGTTGAATGGATTGGGAAGATTCCAAAAGAATGGTCAGTTTCTAAGTGGGGATATGTAACTAAAGTACTAACAGATTACACTGCTAATGGTTCATTTGGTGATTTAGCTAAGAATGTTAAATATCTAGATTACGAGGACTATGCAAGACTAGTAAGATTAGTAGACTTGAGAGAAGGGTTAAGAAATCAAGGTATTTATGTTAGTGAGGATGCCTATAATTACTTAAGTAAATCCAAATTAGTTGGGGGAGAATTTTTAATAGCTAATGTAGGAGCAAACTCAGGATTTGTGTGTGAGATGCCAGTAATAAACTATCCATGTACATTAGCACCTAACATGATGATGGCTAAATTTGATGAAAGTATTGTAAAAAATGAATTTATGATATATAGCGCAAATAGTAATCATATTCAGCAACAATTAAAGATAAAATCAACACAATCATCGGCGCAACCAAAACTAAATAAAGATGATTTTAGAAGTATATCGTTTGTATTACCTTCTAAGAATGAACAGAATAGATTGGTGAGTTTTCTAAATGAAAAAACAGCTCAATTTGATTCTATAATTTCAAAAAAAGAAGCTTTAATTCAAAGACTAGAAGAAGCTAAAAAAAGTCTTATAAGTGAAGTTGTAACTGGTAAGGTTAAGGTAGTTAAAACTTCTGATGGATATGAGTTAGTGGAAAGAAAAAAAGAAGAAATGAAGGGTAGTGGAGTTGAATGGTTAGGGGATGTTCCTAAGGAATGGGAAATAAAAAAATTAAAGTATTTATTTAGGATTAAGAAAAATATTGCTGGTAAGATAGGATATGATGTTTTATCAGTTACACAATCTGGTATAAAAGTAAAAGATATTACCAAAAATGAAGGTCAACTTGCAATGGATTATTCTAAATATCAAATTGTTGATATTGATGATTTTGTAATGAATCATATGGACTTATTAACTGGATTTGTTGATTGTTCAAAATTTAGTGGAGTTACTAGTCCAGATTATAGAGTATTTAGGTTAATTAATGATAGTAATTGTAAAGAGTATTATAATTATATTTTTCAATCATGTTATTACAATAGGGTATTCTATGGTCTTGCTCAAGGAGTTTCTGGAATGGGACGTTGGAGATTGCAAACTGATAAATTTTTAAACTTCATTTTACCTCTACCTTTTAGCCAAGAGCAAAGACAAATAGCATATGCTTTAGAAATTAGATTAGAAGATATGAATAAATTGAAGAATGTGTTAATCTTAAACATAGAAAAACTAAAACAAGCCAAACAAAGCCTAATAAGTGAAGCAGTTACAGGAAAAATAGAAGTTTTAGATTAGTTATATATATTAAAATTTCACTTAATTAAAGTTTGGAACTTTCTCATGGTTTACAAAAAACAGGTTGAGATACAATAGTTTTAAGGAAAGGAGATGTATGAGAGTGAAGGTAGAAAAAATAAAATATAATGGGCATAAATTATTTAATAATTTAGAGATAGATTTTAAAGATTCAAATGAAGATATATTAAACACTATTGTTATTATTGGTGAAAACGGCTCTGGAAAAACTACATTATTAAAAAGTATTTATGATTCTTTTGATATAGATAAACATGGGTATAAAGAGGTAGGAAACAATAATGTAGAATTGACACCAGCATTATATACAGTGACTGTAAAGTTAAAAGATAATGAATGTGGTATATTACATCCTGATGGACATTGTTTTGAATTAGATAAAAATGATCCTAAGGCTGTGTATATGCCAGCAGAAATTAATTTTGAAAAAGTTAGTAAAGTGGATAACACATTGAATTTCACACCAGATTTTCAAAATGTGATTGATCAAAATATGACTCAAAATATACCATCATTTATAGCAACTAAAATAAATAAGGAAATATTTAAAAATAGAGATAAGACTATAGGGGAAGTTATAGATAAAGTTTGTGATGAAATAAATAGCATATTTTCCATTATGGATTTAGATGTTAAGTTAGTAGGTCTTTCTGAAACTAGCGAAACAAAACCTATATTTAGAAATAGCTTAGGAAAAGAATTTGATATTACTGGATTATCTTCAGGAGAAAAACAATTATTTTTAAGGGCATTATCTTTAAAATTTTTAGAGGTAAATAATTCTGTGATTTTAATTGATGAGCCAGAAATATCACTGCATCCAGAATGGCAAAGAAAGATAATTGATGTTTATGAAAGTATAGGTGAAAATAATCAATTTATTATAGCAACTCATTCACCACATATTATTGGTAATATAGAATCAAAACAATTGTGTGTTATGAAGAAAGATAAAGATGGTATTAAGCTTGTTGACAATAATGAATTAAATGAAACTTATGGAAAAAACATAGGTGATATATTAAGTACAACTATGAAAGTGGATAGTTTAAGAAATGAAGATATTACAATTAAATTAAACAAAGCCTATGAATTATTAAATAAAAATTTATATGATACAGAAGAATTTAAAGAAACATTTAATTATTTAAGAAAGTATTTAGGAGATTTAGATAAAGATATTATGAGAATAAGACTGGATATATCTGTTAGGAATAAGAAGAATGCTAAAAGTTAACAAAGAACAAGAGCCAAACTTTTTATTAGAATATAAGAAGAAATACTCTCCTAAGTCATGGAATGATTACAATAAGGATGATATAAAAGCTAAGATTAAAGAAAATATTTTAGTTTTAGAACAAAATGAATATTGTCCTTATTGTGAAAAGAGAATATATGATAATAATGATGGTCATATAGAGCATATTAAGCCAAGAGATAACTATCCCAAAGAATTTCAGAATTATAATAACCTTTTAGTTTCATGCAATGAAAAAAATAGTTGTGGAATTTATAAAAAGAATAAATATGATGACAAATTCATAAATCCAGTTGTAGATAATCCAGAGATTTATTTTAGTTATAATATTGCTAATGGAGAGGTAATACCTAAAAGTAATGACGAACATAGCAATGAATATATGAGAGCAACCTATACAATAGAGCTTTTAAATTTGAATTGTTATGAGTTAAAGGAAGCTAGAAAAGCTTTAATAGATATACTAGAGGTTTATAGGGAAAATTATGAGGAATATAATGAATATCTACAGTTTTTTATTGATGATGGTCATAACTTTCCAAGTTTAATTAATTTGTATATGCAATTGTAGAATGGGGGAAGAGCTTTGTTACCTAAGGAAAGAAACTTAGAAGAAAGCATTGAGAATTATTTGGTTTCAGATGGATATGAACAAGGAGTTTCTCAGGAGTTTGATTTACAGTATTGTTTATTTACTGAAGATTTATTTAGATTTTTGGAAGCTACTCAAAAAGATTTATTAGATGAATTTAAGTTTAATAGAGGTTCTAATTGGAAAAAGTCATTTTTAGATTTAGTTAACTCAAATATAAATAGAAGAGGGCTTATTCATGTTTTGAGAAATGGTATAGAAGATATCATGATGAATGGTACTTTTAAGTTATTTTATAATAAGCCTAATTTAAGTTCTAATAAAACAGATTTGAAGAATTATAAAGAAAATATATTTAAGATTACTAGACAGCTTAAATACAGCTCAAAGCATAACAATACTTTAGATGTAGTGTTATCTGTAAATGGTTTTCCAGTTATAGTTATGGAGCTTAAGAATCAATTTACAGGGCAAAATGTTTATAACGCTATAAGACAGTTTAAAGAGGATAGAGATCCTAAAGAAAAGTTATTTGGATTTAATGAAAGAGTATTAGTTTATTTTGCAGTAGATACTGATGAAGTATATATGACAACACAGCTTAAAGGAGCTAAGACTTTCTTTTTACCATTTAACAAAGGACATAATAGAGGAAAAGGAAATCCACCAGTAGAAGGTAAGGAAAAGACTTGTTATCTTTGGGAAGAAATATTAAGAAAAGATAGTTTGCTTGATATTATTAAGCGTTTTTATTTTATTCAAGAAGATGAGAATAAAAAGAAAAAAGCAATTTTCCCTAGATATCATCAGCTAGATGCTGTAAGAAAAATTGTAGCAGACTTAGAGATAAATAAGGCAGGCTTAAATTACCTTATTCAACATAGTGCAGGTAGTGGTAAGACAAACACAATAGCATGGACTTCACATAGATTATCAAGTTTACATGATGAAGAGGATAATGCAATATTTGATTCAGTTATTGTAGTAACAGATAGGAAGGTACTTGATAAGCAGCTTCAAGATGCTATATATCAACTTGAGCATAAAAAAGGATTAGTAGTTAAAATAGATGATAAGAAAAATTCAACTGATTTAGCTAATGCACTTATGAGTAGAGCTAAAATTATTATTACAACAATTCAAAAGTTCCAATATGCTTTTCCTAAAATAGATTTTTTAGAAAAGAGGAAGTATGCAGTAATAATAGATGAAGCCCATTCTTCTACTTCTGGAGAGAATATGAGTGCATTAAAGGAAACTTTAGCTGGAAAGACATTAGAAGAGGCAGCTAAAGAGCAAGCAGATGAAGAAAAAAATGAAAAATCTAGTATGGACAAGATGTCTGAGTTAATTGAAAAAAGAACGGATTTGAAAAATATCAGTTTCTTTGCATTTACAGCTACACCTAAGAATAAAACAATGCAGATATTCGGTAGAGTTGGACAAGATGGATTACCCCATGAGTTTCATTTATATTCAATGAAACAGGCAATAGAAGAAAAGTTTATATTAGATGTTCTTAAGAATTATATGCCAGTAAGTGTTTATTATAAGGTTGGAAAGAAAATAGCTGATAATCCTGAATTTGATAAGGGTGAAGCTAAAAGAGCTATTAATAGGTTTGTTAGCTTAAATGAATATAATATAAGAACAAAAGTTGAAACAATAGTAGATGATTTTGTTGAAAATAGAGTTATGTGGATAGGTGAAAAAGCTAAAGCAATGGTTGTTACTGCTAGTAGACTTCATGCTGTAAGATATAAGTTAGCAATAGATAGGTATATTAGAGAAAAGGGATATAATATCAAAGCATTAGTAGCCTTTTCAGGAACTGTTAAGGATGAAGGTGAAGAATATACAGAAGTATCTATGAATAAAGAAGTTGCACCAGATATTACTGAAAACAATCTACCTAACACATTTGAAAAAGATAAGTTTAAAATTCTTATAGTTGCAGAAAAGTATCAAACAGGCTTTGACCAACCAAAACTTTGTGCAATGTATGTAGATAAAAAACTAGATGGAGTAAAAACGGTACAAACTCTATCAAGGTTAAATAGAACTTATCCTGATAAACAAACATTTATATTAGATTTCCAAAATTCAGTAGAAGACATTCAAGAGGCATACAAGCCATATTTTGAAATGACTAATATAGATAAAGTTACAGATCCAAATGTAGTAAATGATTTATGGTATCAGCTGCATGAATATGGAGTTTATTATGATGAAGAAGTAAAGGATTTTGCAACTCTTTTCTATAAAGAAAAAAGAACTAATGCACAAGATGGAAAAATGAACAGCATAATTGACAAAGGTGTAGAAAGGTACTGCTTTATTGAAGCTGATGATGAGAAGCAGGCAGATGAGTTTAAAAAGAAAGCACAGAAATATATAACATTCTATAATTTCTTACTTCAAATATATCCTTTAAAAAATTTAAATCTTCTAAGACTACAGGTGTATTTAGTAGCTTTATTAAAGAAGTTACCTAAGAAGGGTAAAGAAAAGGTAAATCTTGATGATGTTTTAAGTTTAGATTACTATAAACTACAAAAGTTAGGTAAAGATGATAAAAAAGGAACAGATATATCTTTAGTCTATGGTGAAGGTGAACTAGTTGGAATATCAGAAAATGCTGAGTCACGTATTAATGAAGAGCAAGAAGAGTATTTAGATGATATTATAAAAAGAATAAATGATGTTTTTGGCATTGGATTAACAGAAGAGGACAGAATAATAATTGATCAATATGAAGAAATGTTTAAGCAGGATAAAAATATCATGGATATAGCTAAGGCAAATAGTTATGAGGATTTAGTAAATACATTTGCAAAGAGTTATTTTAAAAGAGGAATAGTTAAAACAAAAAATAGAAACGATAGATTAGTTAAAGAAATATTAACTAATGCAAATCTACAAAATTTCATGGTTCATTATTTAGCAGAGAAAATATATGATGAAGCTAATAAATAATAATTTTGGAGAGAGGAGCCGGAAGAGAATATGCCAGATATTAAATATGAAATCAAAGAAACTATAGGAGTAGTTTCAGAATCTTCAAAAGGCTGGTCAAAAGAACTAAATTTAATTAGCTGGAGTGGAAGAGATCCTAAATACGATTTGCGAGATTGGGCACCTGAACATGAAAAGATGGGAAAAGGAATAACTCTATCAGCTGAGGAATTGAAAAAGCTTAGAGATATATTGAATGAGATGGAGCTGTAAGAATTAAAGAATATAAGAATAGAACTTCTTAAGAATTTTGGAACTTAAGGAGTTTTATTTTTTTACATCATGTTATTTAATTTACAATAAAAGTTCATAATGTAAATATAACATTTACTGCATGGTCTACATATATTATAATTAAAGCATAATAGTAAACAATTTATTTACTAGGAGGAGATAATATGAACTTTTTTGAAACTGTTGGAAAAAATATTTTAGAGGTTTTACTAGAAAAAAATATAAATCAGACAGAACTAGCTGAAAAAATTGGAGTATCAAAACAGGTAATGGGTAAGATAGTTAAAGGTCAAAAGGCTATTAATGCACTTGAGATAAAGAAAATATCAGAGGCTTTAGAAATTAATATGGAAAGACTTCTTGAAGAAAAAGAAGATTTAGTAGAAGAACCAGTTTTAATCTTTATGGGAAAGGTTAAAGAACAGAGTAAAGAGGATATAAAGTTTTTAAGCTCAGTTATTGGAGAGATAATTTCAATGGAGGAAGCTTTATATGACTAGAAAAGAGTTTTTAAATTTATTATCCCAAGAAGAAATAATGAAAATTATAGATAAAGTTAATGGAAAGTTGGGAGAATTAAAAAAAAGTAATAGGATAATAAAAGAAGATATATTTAAAATTTTAGAAATGAGTTGTAGAACTCTTTATTATCCAATACAAGATGAGGATATTTGTGGCTTTGTTTACAAGTTTAAAGATAGGAAATTTGTATATATAAATTCATATATTCCATTGGAAAAGCAAGTATTTGCAGCTGCACATGAGTTATATCATATATGGTATTCAGATATAGACAAAGGAGAGCTTCTTAATAGTAAAGTTTTAGAAGAAGAAATGCCTATTGATGAAATAAATAAAGAAGATTTAAAAGCTAATAGATTTGCAGCTGAGTTTTTATTACCAGAAGAAGTCTTTAGAAATGAATTAAGTATAAGACATTTTAAAAAGAACTCCGTAGGTTTAAGAGAAGTAGTTGAACTTATGGATGTTTTTTTAGTTCCTTATAAAACTTTGGTTAGAAGGCTACATGAAATAGACTATATATCTTTAGATAAATGTAATGAACTTCTAAATATTGAAGATAGAAAAGAAAATGAAGGCGTTATGGTTTGGCAAAAAAGACTAGGTTTATGCAAGAGAAATAATGAAAGAACCAAGGAAATCAAACTGGATAAACTGGTAGATATGGCTTTAGAACTATATGATAAAAAGCAAATAACTTATGAAAAGTTAAATCACTTATTAAGTCTATCTAATTTAAAACCAAGTGAGTTTAATATATATGAAGAAAACATAGAACTTCCTTCAGAAGAAGAGATACTTAAAATTATGGAGGAGGGGCAATGAAGTATGAAAAAATAATTTTAGATACAGATATATGTATAAAGATAGGTAATTATGAGAAAGTAAAATTCTAGGTATTAATTTTCTGGACATATGCATTTGAGGGCTTTCGTATACGAGAACATAAATATATAAGTTAAATATTTAAGAGAGGGTGTTTATATATGAGTGAAGACATACGCTGGAAACAAAGATTTTCTAACTATAAAAAGGCTACAACACAATTAACAGAATTTATAAAAAAAGGTGAGCTTAATAAGTTTGAAGTTCAAGGGTTAATTCAGTGTTTTGAATATACTTTTGAATTAGCAAGGAAGACAATGAAAGATTATTTAGAACTAGAGGGATTTGAAGTAAAGAGTCCTAGAGGAACTATACAGACAGCTTTTCAAATTCAGTTAATTACTGATGGACATATATGGATTGATGCATTAAACAAAAGAAATTTAATGGCACACACTTATGATGAAGAAGTTGCAAAAGAAGCAGAGAAGCTTATAAAGTTAAAATATTATCCTGCTATTAAAGAATTATTAAATAAGCTGGGGGAACAAATATGAATTTTGGATTAAAAGATAGCGATTTAGATTATATTATTAAAACTATAAAAAAGTTCCCTGAAATAAAAAAAGCTGTGATATTTGGTTCTAGAGCAAAAGGAAATTATAAACCTGGATCTGATATAGACATTGCAATTTACGGAGAAAAAATAACTTTTGATATATTGTCAATACTTCATGCAGAGCTTGAAGAACAGAGTCCTATGCCATATTTCTTTGATATAGTTGATTATACACATTCAGATCATGAAGAACTAAAAGAACATATAGAAAGAGTTGGAAAAGTAATTTATGAGGAATAAAAAGGTGATTTAGTTTTTCATAATGTATTCTATCAGGCAACACGTTAACATGGTAGTTAATCTTGAAAGGAAACACATATAGATAAAAGTTAATAATATCAATGGTTTGAAGCCCACGAGTGCATGTACCCATACTCGTGGGCTTTCGTGTGTGGATACATATAAATAGAGAAAAACATCAAGGAAAAGTAAATACAGTTGATCTATCATCCGCTAAGAAGGTGGTAGAAGACTATCTGCTTGTATCTCATATTTGTTTCTTGAGAAAATTTCATTTTTCTATGGTTAACTTATGTAAAATAGTAAATAATATAAAATACTATAAGATACTCAATAGAAAGGGCAGATTTAATTGTTAGTTGAAAAAATGAGCATCAAAAAACAATGGAATAAAGATTGTACTAAAGTGCTTACATATTCACAAACTATAATACATAATGGGTTAAATGAGTCTAAAGAATTATCAGCTAAAAATAAATTAGAGTTAAATACAAAAGTAAGTTTACAACTGAATAAATGGGATGATCAGTGGAAAAAAGTAAAAGAAAAAATGCAACAAGAAGAAAAAGAAAAAGAATTAAAACAACTGGTAAACGATAAAAATAAAGATATCGAAAAACAAAAAACAAGGTTGAATAATATACTTAAAGATTCTTTAACTAAATGTATTAATATTGAAGATTTTCTTATAAAAGATAAAATATTTAATGAAAAGCAGCCAATAAAACCTATAAAAAGGGAAGAGAAGGAGTATCCGCATAAACCAAGTAAAGATGAGAAAAGATTTCAACCTAAATTAGGAATCTTGGATTATGTTATATCTTACTTTGGAAGAGTTAAAACAGAACATTGTGAACAAATGTACAGAGAGGAATTAGAAAAATGGAAAGCAACTGCAAGAAAAATAGATGATGAAAACTTTAAATTGAATGCAGAATATATGAAGCAATTTACAAAGTGGGAAAATGAGATGTTTAAATGGAATAAAAGAAAAGATGAATTTTATGTAAATATAAATAATCATAATAAAAAAATAAAGTTAATTTATGATTATTATAAAAAGTATATATTAGAAGGTGTTGAGAATTATTTTTCATTGATACTAAGTAAGACAGAAATACCATTAAATTATAAAAAAGAATATGAACTTAAATATGATAAAGATAGTAAAATTCTTATTTTAAATTATACTTTACCGAATTTAAAGAGTATTCCTAATATCAAAGAATATAAATATATTAAAACAGATAAAAAAGTAAAAGATATATCTATGAGTAAAAAAATGCTAGAGGAGTTATATGAAGATACCTTATATAAGATATCTTTATCGATAATCCACCAAATTTTTAATGCGGATAAAGAAGACGTATTATCTGCTATTTCTCTTAATGGTATTGTAAATGTATTAAATAAAGCTATTGGTAAAAGGGAAAATAGGTATATACTAAGTGTTCAAGTAGAGAAAGAAAAGTTTAAAGATATAAATTTAGATTTAGTAGATCCTAAAATATGTTTTAAAAACTTAGGGGGTATAGCTTGTGCAAAATTAAGTTCTATAACACCAATCAAACCAATACTCACTATATGTAAAGAAGATGAAAGATTTATTGATAGAAAGAATATTTTAGATTATTTAGAAAATACAGTAAACTTAGCTATGATTGATTGGCAGGATTTTGAGCACCTTATGGCTGAATTTTTTGAAAAAGAATTTAAAGAAGGAGATACTGAAGTAAAGGTAACTAGATCCTCAAAAGATGGAGGCGTAGACGCTGTGATATTTGATTCTAATCCAAGAATTCATGCACTTTACGAGCTTTTTTAAATTCAATACGCAAAGTGATGATTTTAAGAATAAAAAGCAAATTGATGGTGTGAAAGTAAGAGTGGGTATTTGATATGGTGTAAGGGGATACGTTGTTATAAATTAATATAAAGTAGAAAAAGACTATGAAGAGATGATATGCTCCGCTTATAGTAGACAGATTAAAAAATAAAAATCTGCTACTATAGGGGGAGTATTTTATGTCTTATAAAAAATATACAGCTGAAGAGAAAATAAATATTATAACGGAATATTTAAAAGGTAATTATACATGGGAAGAACTTGCCGACAAATATCAAATTAGTTGTTATGCAATAAATAGATGGCGAGAAAAATATAACAAATATGGATTAGCTGGATTGAATAGAGCATGATTTTGTAAAAAATATTCTAAAGAACTAAAAGAACTTGCAGTAAAGGATTATTTAAGTGGATTGTATTCAAAAAATGTATAGGGTATACAGTAAAGCGAGTTACTTCAAGATCCTTTAAAATTGAAGGTTATGGTGGTTTATATATTCATGGAAATGGTCACAAGTGGAACTGGTTTTCTCAAAATAAAGGCAGTGGAGCTATTCAATTTGTTATGAAAATGGAGGGTAAAACATGGGTAGAATAAGTAAAGAAGATGCTAAATATAGATAATGAAATTGTAAGCTATACACTACATAAAATTGAAAAGAAAGAAGAAAAAGGAGAATTTATATTACCAGAGAAAAATAGTACCTTTAAGCATATATTCGCATATCTCATAAATACAAGGTATATTGATAAAGAAATAGTTTATGACTTTGTAAAGAGAGATAAGCTTTATGAAAATAAACATGGAAGTTGTGTTTTTGTGGGGTATGATAATAAAGGACAGGGTAAATATGCAAGTGTAAGAAGTACTAATACTACAGGAAAGTCATATAGACGTGATGTAAAAAATTCACATAAGACATATCCATTTTGTAGGTCAGGGACCAATGATACAGTATGCGCATTTGAAGCTCCTATTGATTTGATCAGTTATTTAACACTAATAAAAAAGCATGATATTAAAGCTTTTAAAAGTCACTGTATTTTTCTTGGTGGGGTTGCTGATAAGGCTCTTGAATATTATCTTAAAGAAAATCCTAATATAACTAAAATAATGCCCTGCCTCGATAATGACGAAGTAGGGCATTTTGCATGTCAGCAGATAAGAGAAAAATATAGGGACAGATATAAGATATTAAGACATATGCCGCAAGGCAAAGATTTTAATGAACAGCTTTTAAATATAAACAAATTATATGACAAAACTGCAGAAAATACATTGCCACATATAGTTGCAGAAGATGAATTACTTATTTTTCAATAACCTAAAAGACCAAGAACAAAGCCTGTGACTTTGGTGAGGGCAAGCTTCCTATTGGTATAGCCAATAGCTTGTAAAGTGTGGGGAATCCCCACTCCCCTTTTGAAAAATGTCTTCAGCAAGGAGGCAATGGATGAGAAAAAGAAATATACAGACCAATATTAGAATGACAGAAAAAGAAATTGAAGGCATAAAGAAAAAGGCTAAAAGTGTCAATATGACTTTTAGTAATTATGTTATTTCTTCAGCACTAAATAATGAAATTATAGTTATTGATGGAATAAAAGATTTTATTCATCAGCTTTCAAAGGTAGATACAAATCTTAATCAACTTACAATGCTTTGCCACCAGGGTAAAATAAATTGTGAAGATATAACATCAGTAAATAGGATTTTGAAGGGGATATGGTATGAGCTGATTTGTATTAGAAAGTAATAATAGAAGGCTACTAATAATTTTATGATTGTTAATATGTTGTATATAATTTATTGTGAAGTTATTCATATTAGGCAAAGGAGGAAAAAAGATGAAGTTAAAAGTTTTAGTAGATAACAATACATACATTGACCAATATTATTGTGGTGAACCTGCTGTTTCATATTATATTGAAGATAAAGATATTAGCTTACTATTGGACGTAGGGTATTCTGATTTATTTCTAATAAATTCAAGTGCATTAGGTGTAGATTTAGAAAAGATAAGCACTATTGTTATTTCACATGGTCATGATGACCACACAAGAGGATTAAAATATTATTTTGAACAAAATAATAAAAATAATATTTCTATTATTGCTCATCCAGATGCATTTAAAGAAAAAGTAATAGATAATTTAAAAATTTGTTCTCCTATTTTGCAAGAAGAACTAAAAGAAAAATGCAATCTAATTCTTTCGAAAGAACCTATTAAAGTTAGCAAACATATAACTTTTTTAGGGGAAATTCCTAAAATAAACGACTTTGAAAATAGAAAACCTATTGGTAAACAAATTGTTGGTGAAATTTCAGTTGATGATTATGTAATAGATGATACAGCCCTTGCATATAAAAGTCAAAATGACATTTATATTATTACAGGATGTTCTCATAGTGGGATATGCAATATAATAGAATACGTAAAAGAAGTATGTAAAGATAATAGAGTATTAGGGGTTATAGGAGGATTTCATTTATTTGAAGTAACTGAGCAGGTCAATAAAACTATCGATTACCTAAAACAGAACAACTTAAAGGAATTATATCCTTGTCATTGTGCTTCATTTGCTGTTAGAGCAGAAATACATAAAGCTTTGCCTGTAAAAGAAGTTGGAGTAGGTTTAGAAATAAACTGGTAAAAGTATAAGAAATATTTTTATTTATATCAGTTAAGTTTAGAGTGTTATTTTCTATAAGTCTCAATGGGATATATAGAAAAATTCAAAAAGTAGTCTTCTATTTACTTTTACTTATTTGGATTTGGATAATGTATTTTGAGAGTGCAGTAGCTTAATGATGCAAACTAAAGAAAT
>JAVBWC010000084.1:0-45372 GCA_036677675.1 Clostridiaceae bacterium
GGGGTCGAGGGTTCGAGTCCCTTCTAGGTCGCCAAATATGCTGGCATGGCTCAACTGGTAGAGCAACTGACTTGTAATCAGTAGGTTCCGGGTTCAAGTCCTGGTGCCAGCACCAAAAAAGCGGGTATGGTTCAATGGTAGAACGTCAGCCTTCCAAGCTGAACACAGGGGTTCGATTCCCCTTACCCGCTCCAAAACATGCGTCTTTAGCTCAGCTGGATAGAGCAACGCCCTTCTAAGGCGTGGGCCAGGAGTTCGAATCTCTTAAGACGCACCATATGGTGGACGTAGTTCAGTTGGTAGAGCGCCAGATTGTGGTTCTGGTTGTCGAGGGTTCGAGTCCCTTCGTCCACCCCATTTAAATTAATAAAACAGTATATGGGGGTATAGCTCAGTTGGGAGAGCACCTGCCTTGCACGCAGGGGGTCAAGAGTTCGAATCTCTTTATCTCCACCAAAAAAACAGCCTTTAAAGGCTGTTTTTTATTTTAATAATTTTAAATAGTATAATAATCTTAAAAGGTATTATTGAAGTATTAGAGAATATACTTTCAAAAGCACAAAAATTATAAAGAATAACTTATGTATAGATGGGAAATATAATATAGGAAAGGAGTGTAGTTATGCATAAAGGCAAAAAGGGTGATATAAATAGACAGAAAGTAAATATAGGTACAAAACGAACTGATAGCAGTAATATTCAAAGTGAGAAAAGTGATATTAAATCAAGAAGAAATGATAAGTAAAGTATAAATGAGCCTTAGGGCTCTTTTTTATTAATTAAGTATGGTAACATATTAACAATTATGAAAACTAAAATAATAATGTAAACTCTAAAATATAGATTATAAGAATAAAAGATTTTTCAAAGGATAAGCTAATTATAAATGTAAAAAAGAGGTGTTGAAAATGAAAAGAAGCTATACAAAAAATAACAAGAATAAAATTCATCATGAAATAGATAAAATTAATGAGCGATACAATCTAGTGAGTAGTGAGGATGAATTTGCTGTAATAGGTAATAATACTGAGTTAATCGATACACATGAATTAGGTACAAATATTGAAAGTAATCCATTTCCATTTAGTGAAGAAAAAAAGCCATTTTACAAAGAAGATAATAAACAACACTTTTAGGTGGTGATAAAGTGATTAAATATGAGCCTTATAATATGATGAAGAGCGTTATAACTGGATACAATTACCTTAGTGAGTATGATGAAACTTTTTATGAAAATAAATTAGAAAATGAGGATGAGAAAATAGAGAGTATATTGGAGCAGAGTAGTTATAAAGTATATAAAAGTTATTAATCTTTATATTATAAATATAAACAAATAATATTGTTATTTTATGAATTAAATAAAAGTTATAGTAAAAAATAATATAGAAAATCATATAATAAAGAGGTGAAAAGAATGGCTAAAAAAGGTACAGAAAAACGTTCAGGGTCTAAAGAATCAAATCAAAAGCACCAAACAAATAATCAGCGAGGAAATACAACTAAATAGAATGTATAAAAAATAATAAGTCATTCAATGTTCAGAATGACTTATTATTTTTTAATTAAAGTTAGTAAGGAGTAGGGTATAAAACAATTTTCTAAGCAAAAAATAGTCTTGGAAAGGAGGAGAGGCATGATAGATTTTTATGAATATGGAGATTTAAAAGTAGAAGTTGAGAATTTACACAATGTTTTAATTAATAGACTTGGCACAGGAGAATACAGCACCAGTGATATTTTGTCTGCATTTAAAGGAACTTATGAAAATGAGATGCAAACGGCATTGGGATCAACCTGGGATGCTTATTTTGCAGAAATATTAAAACAGTGTGAAGGCAGAACTGGGGGAATGGTGATAAAAGAATTAAATACTGGTGATAGAAATGAAGATATGGAAACTTCACTATGGGAGGTACATTAATTGAATAATACTCATATGTGTGGGAAACATATTATTGGAAAGGAGTGAGTATTATGGCAACTAAATCAGAAAAAAAGAGAAAAAATGATAATAAGACAACTAATCAAAAAAGTGCAAATCCAATTACTTTAGATGTTGACCCAGATATGAAAAAACCTACAAAAGGATTACCTAGAATTTGAATTAAAATAAAATTAGTAAAGTTTTTATTTTTAAGGTACCATATAAAGAATAATTAAAATATTTATTTAAATTGACAAACAAAACGCATAAGGCATTTACCTTATGCGTTTTTCCTAATATAATATATAATTTAAATTATATATTATATATTTATTATAAACCTCTTTCATACTGAGCTACCATTCTTTTAACCATTTCTCCACCAACGCTACCACATTGTTTAGAAGTAAGGTTACCATTATAGTCTGTAAAAGGTACACCCATTTCAGTAGCTACTTCTGTTTTAAATTTATTTAATCCTTGTTTAGCTTCTGGTACTAATTTTTGTGCCATTAATTTTCACCTCCTTTTTCCTTTGTAATAATAGCTTATCCATTATTGAGATATATATAATAGAAGATTAGAGGAAATTAAGACACTTATCTCTAAAATTAAATATGATTTCATACCAAACTATATTTTTCAATTATTATCGTGATACATGAATTATAATACCCTAAATGAAATAAAATATACTTTTAAATCTAACAATATTTTTAAAATATGAAGATAAAACTATATTATTATAATTATATTAGTGCAAAATAAAAAGTAGGAGAGGTAGTTATTCTATCTCTCCTATTTTTTATTTGCTTATATTAAAAATTATAGAGTTCTTTCGTATTGTTCTACCATTTTTTTAACCATTTCTCCACCAACGCTACCGCATTGTCTAGAAGTAAGGTTGCCATTATAATCTGTAAAATTTACTCCAAGTTCATGAGCTGTTTCCATTTTAAATTTATTTAATCCTTGTTTAGCTTCTGGTATTAATTTTTGTGCCATAATATTTCCTCCTTTTTAACATAATGTTTTTTTATTGAAGAATTTGTGGTACACTAGTATCTTAACCTATTTATTAAATATTATATTAGTATATTAGAGGTACAAGTTGAAGTTTGTACTTATTTTAGTAAAAAGAATATCATATGTTATTTTTTATTTAAAAATTTTTATATTATAATTGACAAGGAATAATGAATAATAGACAATAAGTATGGAAGAAAACTAAAATATGAAGGTGATAGTAGTTGGGAGATGGTGATTTGAAAAAGCTAAAAATTATTATGACTGGAGGCGGTTCAGCCGGACACGTAACTCCTAATCTTGCACTTATACCTAAGTTGAAAGAATTAGGCTATGAGATACAATATATAGGTACAGAAAATGGAATTGAAAGAAAGATAATTGAGAGTGAGAAAATAAAATATCACATCATTTCTAGTGGAAAGTTAAGAAGATATTTTGATATAAAAAATTTTTCAGATCCTTTTAAGGTTATTAAAGGAGTATTTGAGGCTAAAAATATAATAAAAAGAGAAAAACCTAATATAGTTTTTTCAAAAGGAGGTTTTGTATCAGTTCCAGTTGTTATGGGTGCATATTTGAATAGAGTTCCAGTTATTGCACATGAATCTGATATGACTCCTGGTCTAGCAAATAAATTAGCTGTTCCATTTTGTACTAAAGTGTGTGTTACTTTTCCTGAATCATTAAATAAAATAAAAAATAATAAAGGAGTACTTACAGGAACACCTATCAGAAGTGAATTATTTGATGGCAGTAAAATTAAAGGTAGAAAAATATGTGGTTTTGAAGATGAAAAACCTATTTTAATGATTATAGGAGGAAGTTTAGGTTCTAAAGTTATAAATGATGCTATAAGAGAAGGATTAAATGATCTACTTATAAAATTTAATATTATTCATATATGTGGCAAAGGAAATTTGGAAGAAAAGCTAAAGAATGTAAAAGGGTATGCACAATTTGAATATGTCAATGAAGAACTTCCACATTTAATGACTGCTGCAGATATATTTGTTTCAAGAGCAGGAGCAAATGTAATATTCGAATTATTATCCTTGAAAAAACCTAACTTATTAATACCTCTATCAGCTAAAGCTAGCAGAGGAGATCAAATTTTAAATGCCTCTTCCTTTGAAAAAAATGGATACAGCATGGTTTTACAAGAACAGGAGCTTAATAGTAATTTACTTATTAAGGCATTAAATGGGCTGTATAGAGATAGAGATAAATATATAAAAGAAATGAACTCAAGCTCTATTAATAAGGGAGTAGAGGAGATAATTAAATTAATAAAACAATATACTAAATAAATTATGAAACAGTAATGAAATTAAGTTTTTGTTACTGTTTTATATTTATGTACAAAAATAGAAGTTAGAAAATTTTGAAAATAGTCCATATATATAATATAATATGAATAACAACATTAACAGCAAGACAGGGGGAGTAAACATGAAAATAGAGTTTTATGGTGCAGCTAAATGTGTAACAGGTTCTTGTCATATTTTAAAAATAAATGATAAAACTATTCTCTTAGATTGTGGACTTTATCAAGGTAAAGATGAAAAGGAAAGAGGAAATAACGAGTTTCATTTTGACCCTAAGTCAGTTGATTATGTTATTTTGTCTCATGCACATATTGATCATAGTGGTAGAATTCCTTTACTTTATAAAAAAGGATTTAAAGGAGAAATTTTATGCACTAAAGCAACAAAGGAATTATGTAGTATAATGTTGCCAGATAGTGGATATATACAAGAAACAGAAATAGAGTGGAAAAATAGAAAAAGAATTAGGCAAGGACTTCAGCCTATAGAACCTTTATATACTGCTAAAATAGCTGAGTTATCAATGTATTTATTTACAGAATATAATTATGATGAAATTATTGAAGTCTTTGATGGATTTAAAATTAGGTTTAGAGATGCAGGACATTTGTTAGGTTCTGCTATAGTAGAATTATATATTAAAGAAGAATACGAAGAAGAGGTTAAAATTGTTTATACTGGAGATTTAGGTAATACTAATAAGCCTATAATAAAAGATCCTTTTTGCATTAACTATGCTGATTATTTAATAATGGAAACAACATATGGAGATAGAATACATGGTGACATTGATTGGTCTTTTAAAGAATTAGTAAATATTATAAAAGCTACTTTTGAAAGGGGAGGAAATGTAGTTATACCATCTTTTTCTGTAGGAAGAACTCAAGAGATTTTATATGCTTTAAATAAATATGTTGAAAATAATGAATTAGACAATATAACCGTTTTTGTTGATAGTCCCCTTGCAGAAAATGCAACTAAAATATTTGAAAGATGCAGCGAATATTTTGACAAAGAAACTAAGGAGCTGTTATATAAAGGTATTAATCCTCTAAGATTTAAAGGATTGGTATTTACAAGTTCACCTCAAGAATCAATAAAAATAAATAATATGGAAAGTGGAGCTGTAATTATTTCAGCCAGTGGAATGTGTGAGGCAGGAAGAATTAAACATCATTTGAAGCATAATTTATGGAGAAAAGAGTCATCAATTGTATTTGTAGGATATCAATCAGAGGGTACTCTAGGTAGAGCTATACTAGATGGAAATAAAAAAGTTAATTTGTTTGGAGAACCCATAGCTGTCAATGCTAAGATATATTCTCTTGAAGGATTATCAGGTCATGCTGACAGAGAAGGGTTGATAAATTGGTTAGATAAATTCATGGAAAAGCCAAAAGAAATACTACTTGTTCATGGAGATACAAAAGCACAAGAAAGCTTTAAGACACTTTTACAATCAAAAGAGTATACCGCAAGAATAATGGATATGGGAGAAACCTATTATATAAACGAACACATGAAGCTTAATGATGAAAACATTAAATATAGAATAATTAAACTATTAAATTCTATCGATAATATTGAAAATGTGAGTAAGGATGCTTTAGCAAAAGAGATAAATAAAGTTATATATAGGGATGATATAAAAGATAATAAGTAGATAGAGAATAGAAGCTGTAAAATAACTTACAGCTTCTATTTTAGTGCTAAGAAATATATTTATTATAGGCTTTAGTTATATTTCTATAATTTACAAAAATAAAAATCGGCATTTTGCAAAGAATAAAGCATGGAAAATATATTATAAGACAATTATAAAGAGAGGTAAATTTATGAAAAAGAAAAATAGTATAAAGGCTTTATTATCCACATTATTTTTATTGTTAACTATGAATTTTAGTTCATCAGCACAAGAAATCAATTATAAAACTTTTGATTACTTAATTAAGCAGGGGGACAGTTTATGGAAGATATGTGTGAAGCATGAGGTTGGTATTTCAGAGGTATTATCAGTTAATCCCCAGATTGTTGACCCAAGTTTAATATATCCTAATAGAATAATTAAGATTCCAGATTTAAGTGAAGTAAAAAAATTAGAAAATGAAGTAATTAGATTAGTAAATATTGAAAGGGGAAAACAAGGACTAAAACCAATAAAAGCTAATTGGCAGTTATCAAGAGTTGCAAGATACAAATCACAGGATATGATAGATAAAAATTATTTTTCACATACATCACCTGCATATGGATCACCCTTTGACATGATTAAAAACTTTGGAATAAATTATAGAATATCTGGAGAAAACATAGCTTATGGACAAAGAACACCTAGTGAGGTAATGAATGGTTGGATGAATTCTCCAGGACATAAACAAAATATACTACATGCTAACTATTCTGAAATAGGGGTAGGAGTTGCTAAGGCAAAAAACGGACAGTTATATTGGACTCAAATGTTTATAGGTTGGTAGAGTATATAGATAAGATGTTCTAGTAATTTTTATTAGGCATCTTATTTTTATTTAAAAAAACTATTTAATAGTGTAGAATATAATAGCAAAGTAGTTTTATTTTACAAATAAGGAGAGAATAAAATGTTAACTTATATTTTTATATTTTTTGCAAAAATATTGGAAGTATTCTTAACTACTGTTAGAACTGTTTTTATAACAAGAGGGAAAAAGTTTTTTGCTGCTATAATTGGTTTTTTTGAAGTATCAATTTGGATTTATGTTATAAGTACTGTATTAACGGGAATACAAGAAGATTCTAAAAAGATGATTATCTATGCCTTGGGCTTTGCCTGTGGTAATTACATAGGGTGTATTATGGAGGATAAGTTAACTTTGGGAGTTTTAACTATTAATGTTATAGTTAATGAGGAAGACAGTAAAGAGCTTGCTCGTACATTAAGAAAGGAAAGTATAGGAGTAACTGTTATTGAAGGAGAAGGGATAAACACTAAAAGAAAAGTATTGCTTATTCATGCTAAAAGAAAAAGAAAAAATGAAATTGTAAAGATTATAGAGAATACAAATATTCCTTCTGTTATATCTATTAATGACACTAAAGCAGTATATGGTGGTTATGGATTGAGAAAATAAACATATGATAAAAATTAATTAATAAGACGAGAGGATGATACAGGATGGGAAAAATTATAGTTTTAGCAGAAAAGCCTTCAGTAGCTAGAGATATAGCAAAGGTGCTAAAGTGCAATAAAAAAGGAAAAGATTCATTAGAAGGTGATAAATATATTGTTATATGGGCGTTAGGACATCTAGTTACTTTAGCTGATCCAGAAAGCTATGGAGAAAAGTATAAAAAATGGAGTTTTGATACTCTACCGATGTTACCAAAGCAAATGAATTTATCTATAATTAAAAAGACAGCTAAGCATTTTAATGAAATAAAAAAAATAATGAATAGAAAAGATGTTGATGAATTAATAATAGCTACTGATGCAGGACGAGAAGGTGAACTTGTTGCCAGATGGATAATTGAAAAAGCAAATTTTAAAAAGAATATTAAACGTTTGTGGATATCTTCTCAAACAGATAAGGCTATAAAAGATGGTTTTAATAGTTTAAAGTCAGGTAAGGAATATGAAAATCTATATGCATCAGCAGTATGTAGGGCAGAGGCTGATTGGATTGTAGGACTTAATGTAACAAGGGCTCTGACATGCAAATATAATGCACAGCTTTCAGCAGGGAGAGTACAGACGCCTACTCTTGCTATGATTGTTGAAAGAGAAGAAGAGATTAAAAAATTTATTCCTAAAGATTATTATTCAATAACAGCTAGTGGGTCAGGATTTACTCTTCAATGGCAAGATGAAAAATCAGGTGTAACTCGTATATTTAACAAAGAAAAAGCTGACAAGATTATATCAAAGATCAATGGAAATGTAGGAGAGATTTTTGAAGTAAAAAAAGCAGCTAAGAAAAAATATGCTCCTCTTTTATATGATTTAACAGAGCTTCAAAGGGATGCTAATAAAATATTTGGATATTCCGCAAAGCAAACCTTGTCAATAATGCAAAGATTGTATGAAAATTATAAGCTGTTAACTTATCCAAGAACAGATTCAAGATATATTACTACTGATATAGTAGAAACTATACCTGAAAGACTTAAAAGTATAGCAGTTGGTCCATATGCAAAGGCAGCTACTACTGTCCATAGAGATAAGGTTAAAGGGAATAAAGGTTTTGTAGACAATAGTAAGGTTTCAGATCACCATGCTATAATTCCAACAGAACAAAAGGTAAGTTTAGGAGTATTGAGCACAGAAGAGAGAAATATTTATGATTTAGTTATAAAAAGATTTTTAGCTGTATTATATCCGCCTTTTGAGTATGAGCAAACTACAGTTAAAGCTTTGGTTAATGGAGAAACATTTTTGGCTAAAGGCAAAATAGTTAAGGCTTTAGGATGGAAGGCTGTATATGGTAAGGAACAGTTCTCTGAAGATGATGACTATGACAGTTATAATGAAAAAGAGGATATTATAAAGGATCAACCACTACCTGAGATTAATAAAGGAGATAAGATAAAGTTAATAGGGGTAAAGGCTGTTAAAGGACAGACTAAGCCTCCAGCTAGATTTAATGAAGCTACTTTACTTTCTGCTATGGAAAATCCTCAAAAATACATAAATATTAATGATAAATCTCTAGTAAAAACTATAGGAGAGACTGGTGGATTAGGCACGGTTGCCACAAGAGCTGATATAATAGAAAAATTATTTAATACCTTCTACATAGAGAAAAAAGGAAAAGAAATATTTCCAACTTCTAAAGGAAAACAGCTTGTAGAACTTGTACCTTCTGATTTGAAATCTGCTATACTTACAGCTAAATGGGAGCAGCAGTTATCAAAAATAAGTAATGGAAAGCTAAATAACAAAAAATTTGTAGATGATATGAAAAAATATGCAGCAAAGCTTGTTAATGACGTATTAAACAGTGAAGATACTTATAGACATGATAATATGACAGGAGCTAGATGCCCAGAGTGCGGAAAATATTTATTAGAGGTAAATAATAAAAAAGGGAAAATGCTTATATGTCAAGATAGGGAATGTGGATATAGAAAAGGTGTAGCAAAAGTAACTAATGCTAGATGTCCCGAATGTAACAAAAAATTAGAATTAAGAGGTCATGGAGAAGGGCAAATTTTTGTTTGCACCAATTGTGCATTTAGAGAAAAATTATCAGTTTTTAATAAAAGAAAGCAAAAACAAAGCAAAGCTATTAGTAAGGGAGAAGTAAACAAATATTTAAAAAATCAAAAGGCAGATGAACCAATAAATTCAGCACTTGCTGATGCATTAGCTAAATGGAAACAGCAATAAATAAAAGCAGCTTTACGCTGCTTTTATTTTTAAGTATTAAAGTTTCATAAAAAATTCATCAATTATTTTTTCAGCTAATCTTTTTTTTATGTTAGCTTCATTTATTAGGGCAAGAACTGTAACAAGCATTTGAGATAAATGGACTTTATCCAGATTTTGAGTGTGTTCTCTAATCAAAGAGGATTTTTCTTGTAAATCTTTAGTTAGATTGTCTACCTCAACTTTCTTTATTTTCAAGAAGGAGTCATAGATTTTATCAATCTCAAGTCTATCTATATAATCACCTTCTAAACTTGTTATTACTGGTTTAAGTAAATAACTTATATCATTGATAGATAAATTTTGTTTTAAATAGTATATAAGAATAAGTAATATTATATGCTCTCTTGTATATTTCTTTTTATTTGGAGGTATAAGTATTTTTGCTTTGGTATAATTATTTATCATTGTTTTAGTAAGAATTTTATCTTCTTCATTCCTTTTAAGATGATTTAACTTATTTTCAAACAATGTTATTACTTGATCCATATATAAATCTAATGAGGGAATATCTGAAAGTGTTAAATCTTCGTTTAATGAAAGTCTTTCTATAAGTGAATCAAGATCTTTGTCCCTAAATTCCATAAAAACACTCCTATTATTTTAATCGACTTAAAAAAATATTATCATATATATAACTATATTTCAACAAATAGTAATTAAAACTACATTTTAATATGTGAATATTAAAAAAAGTGATATGAATAGAAATTTATAGTAAAATCTATTAAATATAATATAATTTTAATTATTAAGGAAAAATTAAAGTATTTGATAAAATATGACACTTATATTTAAAACATTGATGTGGTAAAATAAGTGTAATAAGATACGTAGTATTAAAAACTATGTCATAGAGCATTGATGTTTAGTAATATCTCTTAGAATAAGGAGTGAAAGGGTATGAAAAATATATTTAGAGATCCAGTTAGTGGATTGACCCATTTATTTGGAGCTTTAGCATCTTTAATAGGGTTGATAATATTAATAATATATGAACTTAATATTCCAAATTCTACACCTTTGGGGTTGGTTGCAGTAATAATGTTTGGAATAAGTCTTATTTTGCTTTATACGGCAAGTTCCGTTTACCATCTTGTTAAATCTTCAGATAAGGTTATTAAAATTTTAAGAAAATTAGATCATTCTATGATTTTTGTATTAATTGCAGGTACATATACTCCTGTATGTCTTATTTCACTAAATGGAAAATTAAGATGGATAATGTTTATATCTATATGGGCTTTAGCTGTCATAGGAGTATCATTTAAAATGATATGGTTCAATTGTCCAAGATGGTTATCAACTTTGTTTTATGTATTTATGGGATGGATTGCAGTATTTTTAATTTCTCCTATTTCTAAGGCTATAAATATAAAAGGTATAGTATGGCTTATATTAGGTGGAGTCTTTTATACTGTAGGTGCAGTAATATATGGAGCTAAATGGCCTAAGATAAATTCTAAAGTTTTTGGATTTCATGAAATATTTCATCTATTTGTTCTTGCAGGGAGCTTTTGTCATTACTTTATGGTATTTAAATATGTATTATAGAATTAAAAAATAGTCCTTACTCACTAAATATATTATAATAAATATAGGATAGGTAGTTAAATATATTACTAGCTATCCTATATTTTTATTCATATTAAAGTAAAGAACAACTAATCATATGCTAGCTGCGTATGTAAAATAAAAAAATTAGTGTATGCGTAAGTCACTACACTAGGTGTAAAAGAAAGGATTAATAAAGTTATGAAAACTAAAGATGAAATAAATAAACTAAAACTATTTATAGAGGAAAATTGTTTAGCTTTAGTATATATTTCTTCAAATAAATGCGGAGTATGTCATGCTCTATTACCTAAAATTGAGTTAATGCTTGAAAGATATCCTAAAATTAAATTCAAGAAAATAAATATAGATCAATGCACTGAAATTGCAGGTCAGTTTTCAATTTTTACAATACCAGCTATTCTTTTTTTTATAAATGGTAAAGAAGTGATAAGAAAAGCAAGGTTTATAAGCATAGATGAATTAGAGGAAAATATAAGCAGATATTATACCCTTTTTATCTAGACGATTAACTTCTTTAATTTATCTTAGAGTTGTTCAATTAGAATTTGGATGGAGTAAAAGCTCTATCTGAATTCTAATTTTTTTATGCAACTAATTCAATTAAAATTTATCTTTTAGCATAAATAAATAGGGATTACAAATGATATATTTTAAGAATAGTTGAGGTGGTGAGCAGTGTGAAAGATTTTTATAAACCTACTATTTTAGTTAGTAAGTGTTTAGGATTTGAAGCCTGTCGATATAACGGTGAAATGGCAAAAGATGAATTTGTGGAAAAACTTAAGGACTATGTTAAATTTATAACAGTTTGTCCTGAAGTAGGAATTGGACTTACAACTCCTAGAGATGTAATAAGAATAGTAAAAAACGGTGATGGCATTAAGTTAATTCAGCCTAAAACAGGGAAGGATTATACAGATGTGATGTTTGAATTTTCAGGAGAGTTTTTGAATCATATAGATGAAGTAGATGGATGTATTTTAAAAAGTAGATCCCCTTCTTGTGGCATTAAAGATGTAAAAATATATAATGGAAGTGGAAAAGGAGTCTCTAGTTCTAAAGGAAAAGGAATATTTGGAGAAGCGGTCATAGATAGGTTTATAGGGACTGCTATAGAAGATGAAGGAAGACTTAAAGATTTTGATATAAGAGAGCATTTTTTAACAAAAATATTTATTATGAGAGAATTTAGAGAAATAAAGAAAATAAACAAAATAAAAGATCTTATTAATTTTCACAATAAAAATAAACTCTTATTTACTATGTATAACAAAACACAGTTTAAAAATTTAAACAAAATAATCTTAGAAAATAAAGAAGAGAAAAACTTAGAATTGTTTATAAATGAGTATGAAAAGTACTTAAACTTAGTTTTCGCTAAAAATGCAAGGTATACATCTAAAATAAGTACATTAATGGAATGTTATAAACATTTTACTGAAAAACTTTCTGATAAAGAAAAAGATTTTACATTAGATACTTTAGATAAGTATAAAAATGGACATATATCTTACAATGTGCCTCTATATCTAACGAAATCTTATGCTGTTAGATTTGATGATAAAGATATGATAAACCAAAGTCTATTTAATCCTTATCCAGAGGAACTAGTAGAAATGAGGGATTCAGGAAAAGTATTGACATAATAGAATAAAAAAACTAGGCCCCTAATAAAATAGAGGCTTAGTTCTTTTAATATATAACATTAGTTAAAAATAGTCCATGAGCTGGTGCAGTATCAGATGCCAAAGACCGATTCTTTTCATTCATTATTCTTTTAACATCTGCTGCAGGGAATTTTCCTAGTCCTACTTCAATTAAAGTTGCAGCTAAAATTCTAACCATCTTATATAAAAAACCATTTCCAGTAAAAATTATATCAATATTTTCTCCAGATATTTTAAAATCAATAGAGTATATTTTGCGTATTGTGGATTTGTTCTTAGACTTTAGAGCTGTAAAGCTTTTAAAATCATGTTCACCTATAAAAAATTCGGCTGCTTCTTTCATTTTTTTTATATCCAATTTCTCTTTAACATGATAGGTATATTTACCATTAAAAACATCGTGAATTTTAGAATTATGTATTTTATAGGTATAAACTTTTTGTGAAACATTAAATCTTGAATGGAAGGATTCGTCTACTTCTTCTATTTTTTTAACTACAATATCTTGAGGTAAAGATCTATAGCAAAAATCTAAAAGTTTTTCAATAGAAATATTAGAATTTGTAAAGAAATTTGCCACTTGATTTTCAGCATGAACCCCTGCATCTGTTCTTCCCGATGCAATAAGTTCAATATCTTCTCTAAGTATTTCACTTAAAGTTTTTTCTAATTTGTGTTGAATAGTATTAGTATTATTTCCAAGTTTTTGCCAACCTTTGTATCTAGAACCATCATACTGAATAGTAATTTTTATATTTCTCATATTTAATCTCCTTACTTTATATAAGTTACTTTAACTATTTTAAAGTATTTGTATTAAATAAGCAAATGAATAATTTAATAAATAACTTTAAGCTTTTATTTATAATTTAGGAAATTGCATAAAACTATATTTTTAAATTATGAAATTTCATCAATTACTAATAGGATAACAAAATTTATAATAATCTATAACTGTTAATGGAATAATATTTATATATTTCACCAATTTAGTCTTTGGAGGAAACAAAGATATGAACAATAATAATGAAAGTTTTGTATTGCAATTATTTTTTATAATACTATTAATTTTTTTAAATGCATTTTTTGCAGCAGCGGAGATTTCAATTATTTCTTTAAATAAAAATAAGATGAATAATTTGGCGGAGAAGGGCAATAAAAAAGCTAGTTTATTGGTAAAGTTAGTTGATGAACCTAGTAAATTTTTTGCTACAATTCAGGTAGGAATTACTCTAGCAGGTTTTTTTGCCAGTGCTACAGCAACTGCTAGTATTTCAAAACAATTGGGAAAGTTATTAAAAAAAGTTGATATTAAAATTATTTCCAATGCCAGTAGTCAAATAGCAATTATTATTGTAACTATAATTTTAGCATATATTACTTTAGTGCTAGGAGAATTAATACCAAAGCGTATAGCAGTACAAAAGTCTGAAAAGATTGCTATGTCTACAATAAGACCTATAATGTTATTATACAAAATTACTTTACCTTTTGTTAGAATTCTTACGTATTCCACAGATTCTATAATTTCATTATTAGGAATTAAGTATGACAAGGTTGAAGAAAAAATAACTGAAGAAGAAATAAGAAGAATTATTAATGAAGGAGAGGAAAAGGGAGTTTTAGACAAAGAAGAAAAAGAAATGATACAAGGTGTATTTGATTTTGATGACAAATTGGCAAAAGCAGTAATGACACCAAGAACTAAAGTTTTTGCTATTGATGTAGAAATGAATATAAATGAAGCTGTGGATGTAATCATAAAAAAACAATATTCTAGAGTTCCTATATATAAAGGTAACATGGATAATATAATAGGAATTATAAATATGAAGGATTTACTTAAGGTCTTAGTAGGTAAGAAAGAAGAATTTATATCTTTAGAAGATATAGCAAGAAAGCCATATTTTGTTCCAGAAACAAAAGATATAAATATATTATTCAGGGAGTTAAAAGAAAGTAATAATCATTTGGCTATTTTAATTGATGAATATGGAGGATTTTCAGGTATTGTTACAATTGAGGATTTAATTGAAGAAATACTTGGAGATATTTTTGATGAATATGATAAACTTAGAAAAAATGAGGAAGCTATTATTAAAATAGATAAAGACACTTATATTGTAAGTGGATTAATATCTATAAAGAAAATAAACGATGAATTAGGTATTGGCTTGCCAGAGGATGATGTTGATACTTTGGGAGGATTTATTTTGGATTTAATTGGAATAATTCCAGTAGAAGACAAGGAGTATTCAGTAGAATATAAGAATATTACCTTTTTTATAGAAAAAGTAGTAAATAAAAGAATAGAGTTAGTTAAAATATATGTTAATTAAAAGTTAATTAATTGAAAATAATGCTATATTATTATAGTATAAATATGTAGATAATGTGGATGAAAAGAAGTTTATCTAATATTATCTATATATTACTAAATAAACTACAGAAACTAATATTTTAAAACTAAACTTAGGGGGAATTTTCATGAATATAGCAGTTATTTCAGATATACACGGAAATATTTTTGCACTAAAATCAGTATTAGAGGATATAAAAAATAGAAATGTGGATACAATAATATGTCTTGGAGATTTAGTAGGATATGGTCCCTTTCCAAATGAGGTCATAGATTTAATTAGAAAAGAAGATATTCTAGTTATTATGGGGAATTATGATGCCGCTGTTGTCTGCAACGATATAAAATATATACAAGATAACCAACTAAATAGGAGTTTTGCACTACCTTGGTCTGTAAATGAAGTAAATGAAAATAATAAAAAATATTTAAAAAGACTTCCAGAAGATATTACTGTTGTTGATAAAGGAAAAATTATAACCTTTATCCATGGCAGCATTAGAAGTATAAATGAATATTTAAAAGAAGATTCTAAAGAGGCTGAAGAAGTAATGAAGGAATATGATGGAGACATATTGGTTTGTGCTCACACTCATTTACCATACATGAAAAAATATGGAGAAAAGTTGCTTATTAATGATGGGAGTGTTGGTAAGCCTAAAATAGGAAGACCTAATGCTACATATGGTATTTTAACATGTGACAAGGATATTATAGGATTTGAGATAATTGAAATTTCTTATGAATATGAAAAAACTATAAAAGCTATGGAAGAAAGAAATTTCCCTAAAGAAATAATAGATTCATTAAGAACAGGAAAGGCTTAATTTTGTTATTATAAGCAATAAATCAAAACAATACCATGACTTATTTTATAATTACAAGAATATAATAATAATAGATATATAAATTTGGATTGAAGGGCAGGAGAAATCTTGGATAGGGTTATAAAGAAAGGTGATTACTTAGACAAGATATATGAGAAAAATTTAGACACAGGCAATTATATTATTCCAATATCTTTAGACAAGTACAATGACGTATTTAATGATTGGGATAATGCTCCTTTTAAAAAAAGAGATATGGATCCAGATTTAGCAGATTTTTTAGAAGATTGTTCTGAAGATATACCTTTTAAATATGGGGTTGATGTGTGTTTTTATATTTCACAACAGGGAAAAGACGAAAATAGGGAACAGGCTTTAATATCGGGCTTTAAGAATTATTATTACTATTACTATATGTCAGAAACAAAGTTTTTAAAAGAATCTTATAAAAAAATATTAAAATATATTGTAATGTCATTTTCATTTTTAATTATAATATTTTTATCTACAGGTGTTTATAAAGAGAATATTTTGGTTAGTACTGTAAAAGAAGGTATACTGATAGGTGCCTGGGTGTTTTTATGGGAGGCTATTTCATTTTTCTTTTTTAAAAAAGTAGATGTTACAGAAAAGATAAAAAAATATAAAAGATTTAAAGAGTGTTCCATATATTTTAAATATAATAATTTATAGATATGAAAAAATAGAAAAGCATATATTGCGTAAAAGTATCTCTAGCAATATATGCTTTTTATTATTTTTTGAAATAATAAAGCTTTCCGTCTTCAATAGAACAGTCTATTAGTTCTAAATCATAAAGATAAGATATGAATGCAGAAATAGAACATAGGTCAAGTAAGTATTCTTTCACATCAACGGAAATATCATTTAATATTATTATATTTTCTAAAATATCCTCTCTTGTACAAGGTTGATCCAATAGTTCTAGGATTGTTTGAGAAGTTTTTTCTATATTTTCTATATTGGCATCTACCAATATATTGAGTTCATCTTTACTTAATAAATTTTTACCATGGCTTATTATAAAATATTCTGCTTCAACATCCTTTAATTTATTTAAGGTTCCAAGTCTTTCTTCTACATTAAAGAGATATGGAAAAGGATATTTTTCTAAAGTTTCATTACTGAAAATGCTATCTCCTAGAAAACATACCTTTTCAGGAGTTATAATTCCAACATCTCCTTCAGAATGACCTCTTAAAGATAGGACTTCAAATTTATCATCATTAATTTTATTTATCCCATATTCTAAAGAAAAGTCTATCTCATGGGGTTTTTTTGTTTTAAATAATTTTTTTGAAGGAACTGCTGATGTAGATATAACAGCATGTAGATTAGGGTTTTCCATGTATATTCGTTCTTTTTCAGAAGTATAAACTATGGTTCCAGGATAATTTTCCTTAAAGTAGTGGTTACCACCACAGTGATCTAAATGACTGTGTGTATTAATTATGTATTTTGGATGAAGATTATTTTCCTTAAGAACCTCATCAATTTTTCTTGCAATAGTATTATTTATTCCTGAATCTATTAGAAGACAGAATTTATTTTTAAATACATATACTCCAATATTAGTTTGTGAAGGGATATAGTATGTATTTCCTTTTAATTTAATAAGCTCCAAAATTATCACATCCTTTGTATTAAATCATCATTAAAAATATAGCATATATATAATAAAATAACAATTGTTTATTGGCATTTGCCATTAAACAAAAAATGGTGTATAATATATATAGCATATGACATAATAAATAATGTGAAAAAAAAGTTGGGTATGCGCAACATAGATGTTTAGAGAATAGGAGGATTAACAATGAAAATATTAGTATCAGCTTTAGGTAAGGATAAAACTAATCTTTTAGATCCTAGATTTGGAAGATGCAGTTATTTTCAAATTTTTAATACAGAGACTAATGAATATACAGCAATGGAAAATATGGGGGTTACTTCATCACAAGGAGCAGGAATAACAGCAGCACAGCAAGTAGTAGATAATGAAGTTGATGTTGTGATTACTGGAAGTGCAGGTCCTAATGCTTTTAGAATACTAAATGAGTCAAACATAAAAATATTTAAAGGAACAGAGGCAAAGGTTGAAGATGTTATAAAAATGTATGTAGAAGGAAAACTTGAAGAAATTTCAGGTGCTGGAGCAGCTCATAAAGGTATGGGAAGATAGGAGTTGAAGGCTTTGAACATAGGAGTATTAAGTGGAAAAGGCGGAACAGGCAAAACAACAGTATCAACAAATTTGGCAAAAGCTTTAAAGGCCAATTATATTGATTGTGATGTAGAAGAGCCAAATGGATTTATATTTCTAAAGCCTGAAATAGTAAAAAAAGAAGATGTTAGAGTTATATATCCTGTAATAGAAGATGAAAAGTGCATTATGTGCGGTAAATGTGCAGAGATATGCCAATTTAATGCTCTAGCAAAAACAAAAAAAGATATATTGTTGTTTGAAAAATTATGTCATGGTTGTGGAGCTTGCCAGATAGTTTGTCCTAACAATGCTATAACTTTTGAAGAAAGAGCAATTGGAGTTATAGAAGAAGGAAAATCAGAGGATATAACTTCAATGAGAGGAATACTTAATATTGGAGAACCTATGGCTGTTCCTGTGATAAAAAAACTTTTAAACAGTATAAAGGGTAATGTTAACATTGTAGACTGTTCTCCAGGAACTTCCTGCAATGTAGTAAATATTCTTCAACATGTAGATGCGGCTGTACTTGTAACTGAAACTACAGAGTTCGCCCTTCACGATTTAAAACTTGCTGTAGAGCTTGTAAGAAACTTTAATATACCTTTTGGAGTAATTATAAATAAAGAGATAGAAGAAGATAACATAATTAGAGATTACTGTAGTAAAGAAGGTATTAAAGTATTTGGTTCAATACCTTACAGCAGGGAAATAGCTGAGGTATATTCAAAAGGAGATATGCTAGTTAGTGAAGAAAAATATAAACTTATATTTGATAGTATTGCTGAAGAGATAAAGGCGGTGATATCTTGGAATTAGTTGTTATAAGTGGTAAAGGAGGAACTGGCAAAACCACTATAGCTGTGGCTTTATCAGAGCTTGCTTATAATGTAGTAAAGGCAGATTGTGATGTTGATGCACCAAATCTTTATCTAATGTATAAAGGAGAAGATATAGAAGGAAATAATTTTATTACGGGAAAAAAAGCTGAAATCAATATAGATAAGTGTATTAAATGTGGAAAATGTGAAGAGGTATGCCGCTTTGATGCAATAAAAAATTACAAAATTAATGAGTACAAGTGTGAAGGATGCACAGCTTGTTCCTTAGTATGTCCAAGTGGTGCAATTGAAATAAAGGATGATATTGGAGCTAAAACTTTGGTTACAAAAACATCTAAAGGAATCATTTCAAGAGCAAAAATGGAAATAGGTGCAGATGGTTCTGGAAAGCTTATAACTGAAGTGAGAAAAAATGCAAAAGATTATTCAAAAGATAATCTTGTAATAATTGATGGTTCACCAGGTATAGGATGTCCTGTAATTTCTTCAATAACTGGAACAGATGCAGCTTTGGTAGTTACAGAACCTACAAAATCTGGGCTTGAAGATATGAAAAGAGTTTTAGAGGTTTGCGATTATTTTAGAGTGAAAGCTTTGGTATGTATAAATAAATCAGATATAAATGAACAAGTTACAGAAGAAATAAAAAGCTTCTGTAGAAAAGAAAATTACGAAGTTGTAGGAGAAATTCCTTATGATGATACAGTAATGAAAGCTATCAATGAATTAAAACCTATAACAGAATATAAGGAAAGTAAAGTAAATTTAGAAATAATTAAAATGTGGAAAAAAATAAAAAAAATTTTATATAAAAAAGAGGAGGAAATTTAAATGAGAATAGCAGTAGCAGTAGAGGGTAATGTTGTAAGTGGACACTTTGGACATTGTGAAGGGTTTAGAATTTATAATGTAGAGAATAATAAAGTTACAGGTAATGAAATGGTTGCAAATCCAGGTCATAGACCAGGTTATTTGCCAGTGTTTTTAAAAGAACAAAATGCTGATGTAATAATTGCTGGGGGAATGGGAGCAACTGCTCAAGAACTATTTAATGAAAATGGCATTAAGGTTGTTGTAGGTGCTAGTGGAGAAGCAGATAAAATCGTAGAGGGCTACCTACAAGGAATGGTACAGTCTACAGGATCAGTATGTAGTGAACATGCACATGAAGGACATTGTGGAGAATAAAAAAAAAGGGGTGATTTTATCCCCTTTTTTTATTATAATAAAATGTATAAATATTTGTTATAATAACAAGGAGGATAAAGATGCCAAGACCTGTAAAATGGAGAAGGGTTCAGTTTGTTCCTGAAAATAATTATTTCATTCCAGTGAACAAAAGAAAATGTGAAGTGGAAGAAATCATACTTAAAATAGAAGAATTAGAAGCTATGAGACTTAAAGATATTGAAAAGTTAAATCAGGAACAATGTGCAGAAAAAATGATGGTATCAAGGCAGACTTTTCAAAATATAATTGACGAAGCAAGACGAAAGGTTGCTCAAGCTTTAACAGAAGGCAAAGCTATAAAAATAGAAGGTGGGAATTACACCATAAATATTTGTGCTTTAAAATGTACAGAATGTGGAGATGTTTTTGAAGTAAATTATGAAAATAAAGAGAGAAAATGTCCCAAATGTAGTTCTACAGAAGTGGTATGCATAAAAAAGGAGAATTTTTGTAGCAAAGGGTGTAGGAGAGTAAATAATATAAATATATTTAGTGATAAAAAAAGTCAAATTTAATTCAAATAAATTTTAAAAATAAATTTAAAATATCTGTTGACAGCTTGGACTAAAAGATGTATATTATACATGTAAGTGCAGTGATACATTTTAAGGAAACGTTTAAATTATTTAGCAATTGACCATGAAAAAGGCAATTGACATAAATACCTCGAATTAAGCAGGCAGTTGACCAAAGAGGCAATTGACCTGCTTATTAACTATCTTTCAAATTAAGTTAAAAATGTATATTATAATTAAATTTAGGAGGAGGATTTTATGAAAGTAATTAAGCGAAATGGAAGACTGCAGGAGTTTGACATTAATAAGATTAAGGTATCAATAATGAGAGCTTCTGATGATTTGAAAGAACCTTTAAACTCATCAGATATTGATCATGTTGCTCAAAGTATAGAAGGTATTATAAAGACATATAATCAAGATTCTATTAAAGCAGAAGACATTCACAGAATTGTTGTAGAAGAATTGAGAAAATACGGATTTCATCATATTGCAGAAGCGTATGATGAAGGTAGTAAATGATGGGTTATTTTACCTCTAGCAATTTTGCTAGAGGATTTTTTAACTTGTATTTACTTTACATATGCATAATACTGGTGCATAATAAATTTATGTGTTTATCTAAGAACTTTACAATTGTGATATTTCACGTTGTAGAAGATGAAATATCACAATTGTAAAGCTTGTGGAGTGGTTCAACTAAAATTCAGATTTAATAAAAATTTCATTTGAAGTAAGTTTGATTTTATTTGTCAAGGGAGGTAAATTATATGTTAGAACAGAATAAAAAAGAAGAAAATGTTGCGAAAGCAGTAGAGGATGAGGAAATGAAAATAGAAAATGAAAGTATTGAGAGTTTTGCTTATGAAGCAAAAGAGAAAATAACTTTTATGGATACATTTAAATCAAGTGTAATTGATATAGTATCAACTGGAATAATTTCAATTGCAGCACTATATATATTTGATATATTACTTAGAATAACTGCTGGATATTATGTAAAAGAAAAAGTACCAATGCTGTTTGTCTTTTATTTAATTTCATCACTTCTTTATACAAGTATTATGGAAAACAAAAGTGCAGATACTATAGGAAAAAGGGTATCAAGAATAAGAATAACAAAATAAAGAAATTTATCTAGGAGTGAAGGCAAACATATGAGAAAAAGAAAGGTATACGATTTTAAAATAGAAAGTACAGAATTTCCAGGATTTGGTGTAGCTTACCATGAAGGTAATAAAGTTTTGATAAAAAATGCACTTCCAGGCCAGATGGTTAAAGCTTTTGTACATAAATTTAAAGGTGGAAATGCACAGGCAAAGATAAATGAAATTCTTGAAGACGTAGACTATAAGATAGAACCAAAGTGTCCTGTATTTGAAATGTGTGGGGGATGCTCTCACCAATTTATTTCTTATGAAAAGCAATTGGAGTTTAAAAAAGAACAGGTACTAAAATTATTTGAAAATGCGGGTATTGATGGTTTTGAATTTTTAGGTATAGAAGGAAGCCCAGAAGAATGGGAATATAGAAACAAAATGGAGTTTTCTTTTGGCGATATGGAAAAAGGTGGAGAACTGTGTCTTGGAATGCATATGAAAGGAAAAAGCTTTGGAATAGTTACTGCTGACGAATGCCAAATAGTAGACGAAGATTTTAGAATTGCTCTAAAAGTTGTGCTGGATTATTTTAGAGAAAAAGGATTACCTAAATATAGAATAATGAGCCATGAAGGTTATTTAAGAAATTTAGTTATAAGAAAAGGTAAAAATACAGGAGAGCTTCTTATAAGTTTGGTAACTACATCTCAAATAGATTTTGATATGACAGAGATTGCAGAAAAGTTAAAGAATCTAAGCTATAAGGGTGAATTAAAAGGAATTTTACATATAATAAATGATTCACTATCAGATGTGGTTCAAGCTGACAGAGTAGAAGTTATTTATGGGCAAGACTATATAATTGAGGAGTTATTAGGTCTTAAGTTTAAAATATCACCATTTTCTTTCTTCCAAACAAACTCTAAAGGTGCAGAGAAGTTATATAGTATAGTTAGAGATTTTATGGGAGATGCAAAATCAAAGGTAGTATTTGATCTTTACTGTGGAACAGGAACTATAGGACAGATAGCTGCTCACAATGCAAAACAGGTTGTTGGAATAGAACTTATAGAGGAAGCAGTAGAAGCAGCTAATGAAAATGCTAAGCTCAATGGTCTTGACAATTGTGAGTTCATTGCAGGAGACGTAGCTAAGGTTATTAAAAATGTAAAAGTTAAACCTGACATAATAATCTTAGACCCACCGAGACCAGGAGTTCATCCAGAAGCATTGAAATATGTAATAGAGTTTAATGCTAAGGATTTAATTTATGTTTCTTGTAATCCTAAGACTTTGGTAACTGATTTAAAGGTTCTTATAGAAGCAGGATATAAGATTGAGAAGGTAATAGCTAAGGACATGTTCCCACATACCCCTCATGTTGAATGCTGTGTGTTGATAAAAAGAAAATAGGTAAGGTGTAGGCATTTATCTTAAAATTAAAAGCTATGCAATCAAAGTAAGTTTTGATTGCATAGCTTTATACTTTTGTAGTAAGAAATATACATATATTTATCAGCTTCATTTTAGAAAGGTAAGTTTTATGCCTTTGCAGGGTAAACATATTGAGAATAATATGTTAAAATAGTTAAATGAGGTTATTGTGGTAAAAATAAACGAATAAGAAATTAAATAGTATAAAGTTTATAAAAATATAATAAGGAAGTGTGTAAAGAATGAGAAGTAAAAGAAGTTTGTATTTGACAGCATTAGCTTTAACTGTAACATTAATGACAGCTACAGCGAATCATGTAACAGCGTTTGCTGCAGTGACTAATACAGTAGTAGTAAATGGGGTAACTTATTCATATGATGCTTATACAGGTAATGGTACAACAAATGGTAAAGAATATAGAATAGAGAATATGTCATCTGAAGCGCGTTCAATGCTTGATTTTATAGATGTAAACAAGAAAACAAAGAAATATGGTTATATAGGTAAAGTAGATGGTAACTTAATTAGTAAAGAGTATTTGGAGAAAATACTCACACCAGAATTTATGAAAGAAAATTATATAAAAGAAGCATCATTTCATGATTCATGGCATCCAGATTTATTTTATGTTATGATAACTTTTGATTATTCAAATTACTTGAAAGCATCTCAAGCAGATATATTTGTAGATTACAATGATAAGGATGCAGTAGAGAAAGCTATGGAAAAAATAATAACAGAAGGAGAAGGACAAGGGGTAATAGGCTTAAAAAATGCACCTTCAGATATACAAGGAACAAGCAATAATTTTATGTATTTAAGTAGATTACTTACTAAATATGATAGAGCTACTGGTATTTGTAAGCATTTTATGACTTTTACCGAGAGAAAAGACGGTGTATGGGACATGGAATTACCTTTTAGCACAACGTTAACGGATAAAGATAAGCAGGCCATAATAAAATTGAAAGAAAGAGAGAAATATATACTATCTTTAATGAAGCCAGGAATGTCCGACACTGAGAAGGTAGAAATAATACACAATTATATTTTAGACAGTACACAAATAGGATTACCTTTTTCACTATCTAGTGTACGAGTATATATTTTAAGCACAGATGTTTTGTGTGCGGAAGATTTTGTAGAACCTTTTGAATATTTTTTAAAGAAAGCTGGTATTGATGTAGATTGTATAGTTTTAACTAAGAAGAATCCAAATTTTGATAAAATGATGCGTTATAAAGGTGTAGTAGTAAGAATAGACGGTAAAAAATATATAATAGATATAAGCGATGATGCTATTAAAGGTAAAAGAAAGGAAAATTTCATGGTTCCAGTTGAAGATTTTTGGAAGAATAAAAAATGGTCAGCTTTAGAGATTGAAGCTGTAGCCTCAAAAGAAAAGGTAACCAATTGGAAGTCACATGGTGCAAAAAAAAGTATAACAGATAGTAGTAAGAGTTGGAAAATAAACTTCAATAAACGCATATCTAACATGGATTTATACAAGGGAAGAAAAGTTTATATAAGTACTGATCCAAATGGGGCAAATATAATGGGTGGTGTTTCAGTGAGGGTAGATGACCCTGGTAAGTCAATAACATTAAACTATGACAATAAACCAATATGGGAAAAAGGCAAAACATATTATATTTTCATACAAGGGGTAGAGACAATAGATGGAGAAGCATATAAAACACCTTTAAGAATGGAATTTGGAATAAAATAAGATTAGAGAATACAGGATATTAAATATATTCTGTATTCTTTTTTATTTTACTTTTAAACACATTATAAAAGTATGTGACAATTGAAAATTGTAAACCTTATAATACATTAAATTCTAGAGTTAAGGAACTGTAGATTAATAAGTTATAAGTTATTTAATATATAATAAGAAAATCTAAGAAACAATATTGAAAATCAATGGTATAGAAGTTATAATTGATACAATCAGTAAAAGAATGGTTATATATGAAATATATACTTATTAAATATTTTTATAGAATTTAGAGGAGGTAAAAACAGATATGCAAAGCAACAAAGTCAAGGCTTTATTATTAAGTGTAACTATAACTAGTATGTTTTCCATACAGGGGTTTGCAATTACTACTGCAACAGGTACAGCACAGGTAACTTTAACTACAGAAAAAATATCAAAAATAAGGGGTAAAATTGTCAACGATCAATCTTCTCAAGCACTATCAGTAACCAGTGTAGAGACAGCACCAATAACTAAACCTTTAGCGGGGGTAGCTGCTGCAACAGTAGAAACAGATTTAGGAGCATTAAAAAGTAATGTACAAAAAGTGCTTAAAACAAGTAGTTATAAGGACTTAGGGACAAAGTATCATACACCGACAACTAAAGAATGGATTATAAAATTCAGTAATTCAAATGGAAAAGACACGAGTAAGATAGATTTATCAAATGTAAAGGTAATAGATAAATATGGAAATACTCAAAAAGTAGAAGTAAGTTGGCATCAAGAAGTAGGTAAGAATTATGCAACAGATAAGAGATCAGATGTACCTCTTAACACTAAAGATTTAGTAATAAAAGCACCTCAAGGTGGTTATAAAGAAGGTCAAGTATACGCTATAGTAATAGGAAAAGGTTCAAATGCTTTTAAAGATAATACAGTAATGTCATTTGTAGTAAACAAATCAACAACATATGCGGGAATAAGAACAAGATATGGTACACATACTTATGGTTGTAAAACACAAGCCGAATATGATAAGGTAATGGCTAAGTTAGAAGCAGAAGTAGCTAAACTAGATAATATGCAATTAGATGAATTCACTATAAGATATCTAAATGGAGAACGTGATACAGATTATCAAGTAGGTTCAGAAGAATACAAGGAATTAAATTATAGACATAGAATAATAGGATATGCATTGACAAAGTGTAGCCAAGCTGATATATTAAAAATAATGAAAGGGGGAGTTATAACATCAAGGTTGAATATAGGTGTAACAGATCCAGGTGATGGTACACCTAATTCCGCATATGACGTACTATTTAGAGATAGAACGGATTGTGATGCATCGTCACAAGTAACGATTGCTATTTTAGACATTTTAGGTTATAATACAGTAATAGTTAAGGCTGGAACTCATGCCTACCCAATAGCCGAAATAGGGGGTAAATGGTGGAGTGTAGAGACTGAAGTATTAAGTCCAGCAAGTATAAATTCATCCAAATTAGTAGGGCCAACATTTGAATAAATAAGTAAATTGAGAGAATGTTCTAAAGTTAGGACATTTTATATATAGATAAAAAATATAGCTTTGTGAGTATTGTAGTTCATAATGTTATATTGTTTAGGTATAAGAATAAAAGTGAGAAAATTTATTTCTTGTTAAAGATAGAGAATGTTCTAAAAGAGAGCATTCTTTTTTTATTTTTAACAAGGGAAGTGGAATTTTTTATTAGGAAGTGGTATTATTATAATTTCTAAAGGCTTGATTTTACTAGGTTTTTGGGGTGTTGTAGGTACTCTAATATATTTTAATATAGGGTAGGGAGGAATGACTTCGTCATCCACCCTAAAGGGATAAGCCTATAAAAATAGGGTTTAGGGGCATTATACCCTCCTCTTATTTATAGGCTTATTTATTCAAAGAGGGAATCACTTTTAGAATAGGCAATAGGTTAGTGATGAGTTTATGAGAAATGAGATATATGAGATTATGAGGATAGATATTACTTAAGTTTATATTCACAGTATAAGGTACTACTGATGTAACAAGGGCATAAGTTTGATGAGTTGTTGAATTTGCACAGGAAATTGACTTCTGCTAAGTTGGAATAGAAAAAGTATAGCTGTTGTTTTGGTATAGAAAGCTAAAAATTAATAAAAACATAAGAGTTTAACTTGATATCGTATTATAGTATTTTTGGTAAAAAGTGTCCGACAGATAATTTGTTGAATATAAGATAAAGTATTATTATAAGTAGTTTTTACATCATATAAGTGTTACTTGGTATGTACTTCAATATATGGGGTGATATGAGATGAAAAAATGAAGAGTTATAATTTATAAAGCTTATAAATTATGATGGTTGGGTAAGTAATTCTAAAAAAAGCAGTAAAATATCAGCAAAATATCAATTTTTTCATTGAGTTAGTCCCAAAGTGGTATGGGATATGGACTTAAAAGCATTAATAAGGTTGTTACAAATTAAGAAAAAACTTCAGGAAAAATTCTAAAGTTTCTGGACTTGAAATTTTGGATTGAGTTGTAATCTGTGCGCTTAGGATATCCTAAGCGCTTTTTTATTTGTTCTTTTAAAAAGATATAATGTCACTTTTGGTGAGAGTATGCTGTAAAACTATGCTGTTGTAGTTATCGTTAAGAGAGTTGTATGTGCTTGAGGAAAAATAATATTTTTTGAGGAAAAATTTAAAACATTGGAAAGAGATAGATTAATTTAGGAATATTTTATTGAGTTACATTATTAAAATTGAACAGTATAGATATCTTGTGCAAAAGTATGTAATTTAAATTCAGCTATGTATTAGATATCAAACTGTATCTTTAATTCAAGGAGGTTGTTTTAAATGACAACAGAAAAGGAAAATATTATCAATGATAAAAATACTAAAGGAGGAAAAAAAGATAAGGAATTTAAAAGAAGTATGGAACTTGCACAGAAGATTATGAAGGAAGTTGGGCTTCCTAAAAAAGTCATACAGAGCTTTAAAAATGGTCGTATTGTTAGAAGTAGATTCATGGGCATGACATGTGATATTAATGCAAATGATGTATCTGTTATTAAAAAATTGGATAAGTGGGGACTTGCTGTTTATCATGTTATACACGATGGATATAGTTTTGGCTCTAGTGCCAGCCTTTCATTGAGGGAAATGGGGATGGAAATGACAAGCTATCTTTATGTGCTTAAAGACATTTCTAAAGATGTCTACTTATCGGATGAAGACATAGAGTGTGACCAAAAATGTGAGATTATAATTAAAGAATATGTACAGCAAGTACTTTCTTTAGCAAAACAGGGGTGTGTTTCAGCATATGTAGTAAATAAAACATACAATATTGATGATATGGGTGATATTGTAGTTAAGGCTAAAAACGGTGGACTTGTAAGAATAGGATAATTATAACAAAACTTTAAGTGTGGGTAGCATTTAAAGCTAATGCTACCTGTACAACAAAAATTATATTAATAAGGTGGAATTTTATGTGTATAGAAAATAGTACAAAAGCAAGTGCAATTCTTATTAATAAGGAAGGTGCTACGCTAGTTTTTAAAGAGAATGGTAGAGAATTAAGTGTAATGCGTATAAAAGAGGTGCAAACTGGAAAGGAAACTTTAATATTTACAATAAAAGGGGGTACAAGTTTATCAGCACCAATAGAATTTACATTAAGCAAACTTAATAAGATAAATCGTCTTGCAGATTATGGGATACCTTTACCTAAGAATAAGTGGAAATTGCTTGAGAAAATGTATATTGACTATTATGAATCTATACCTTTATTATATTGCTACAGTGAGATCGGTTGGCAAACTAATTCTAATGGTTCAAAATTCTTTCATGGTTCAGAATTAGTCTGTTTTAGCAATACAGTAGAATACAATAGCACAGATACAAGCAATTGCATAAGCTTAACAGATGCTCCAAATATAATAGAGAATACTAGTGTTAGAGGCTTTAATAAATTAGATGAAAGTAAGTATGTTTTATCTGATAGTAAGCACCATCTAAAAGGATTAGGGTCTTATGAAGAATCAATAAAGTTTTTTAATGAGGTTATTAAAGAAAAAATTATAGCTCAGGTGATTATAGCAACAGCATTTTCTTCTATGATAATTGGAATATTAGAGCATAATACTATTATTCTAAATATTTGTGGTAAATCTAGTATTGGTAAGAGTAGACTTAGTGAGCTGGCAACAAGTATTTATAGTAAACCAGATGAAAGCAGAATAACTGCAACCTTTGATTCTACTCCAAAGTCTCTTGAAGCATTTCTTAACAATAACAATGGAATTGCTGTGATTATTGATGATACGTCAACTGGGTATAATGGAGAATATGAGTGGACTAGTCTTATATATAATATTACAAAAGGTAAAAGTCGAAAAAGATTAGGTAGGGATTTTAAACCTAATCCTACATTAAATTGGTATACATCAGTAATAACAAGCTCTGAAAAATCAATGCTTAATAGCTGTGAAAAAGATAAGTTTGGGGTACTAAGAAGATGTATAGAAATAGAAGCTGGACAAGGTGAAATTACAGAAGATGCTCAAGCTGCTGAATACATACGTGAATTTTCAAGAAATAACTATGGATTATTAGGAACAGCTTTTGCAAAACAAATTTCAGAAAAAGGTTATAATCATGATACAATATTAAAAATGGTCCAAGAAGAAGTGCATTATCTACAAAGTATATCAGAGGATAATGGAATAGCACAAGGGTATGCTGAAACTATTGCTCATATTACAGTAACTGCTGAGCTTGTGCGTAATCTTATTGGGATAAATTTTGATATTGACTATATGCGTGAATATTTGTTAGAACTCGGCAAGTATATGGTAGAAAAATTTGAAGAAAGTTCTTTTAAAAGTAAATGTACTTTTGAACAAGCTTATGAAATGCTTTGTAAAATTGATGAAAAAAAATGCCATAACTATAATTCTAAGGATGCTTATATAAATATACCAGTTACAACCTTCAATGATCTTGAAAAAGAATATGGTTTTGACAGAGGAGTATTGAGAAAATTGCTTAAAGATAAAGGGTTGATGAGGACTGGTAAAGGAACAAATGATAAAAATGTTGGAGGAAAGAAATGTGTTAGTTTTTTAAAGAAAATGTAGACAAGTATTAAAAATGGTAATAGGTAATCTGGTAACATACTATTTATAACAAGTAAATTACCAAATTACCACTTTACCATTAATACTTATTTAAATTTAATTTTAGAATTTTGTAGAACATAATATTATTAATATCATCAAGGTGGTGACATATTTGGAAAAGAAAACAATAAAAGATGAAACGGTGAAAGTATCAATGCGCATATCAAAAAGCAAGATTGAATATTTAATGTCTGAATATGGTACAAACAGTATAACCGAAATGTTTAATGAGCTTATAGATGATAAGTTAGAACATAGATTTCAAGCAGATTCAAAACGTTCTGTAATTACTTCAATTGGGGGTAAAAACAGATTGGCAAAAAGAATAATTGATTTTATTCCAGAACATAAAGCCTATATAGAACCATTTGGAAACACAGCAAGTATTTTATTGAAGAAACCAAGGGCATTTAAAGAAATATATAATGATATTGATGGAAATGTAACTAATTTTTTTATGGTATTAAGGGATAATCCATTAGGATTATATAATGCTTGCATATCTCTTCCTTACTCCGAAGACGTATATTATAGTTTTGTAGCAAGTCCAATACCCAATGATCCTTTAGAAAAAGCAGTACGGTTCTTTTATATTAATAGATGTGGTTTTTTGGGCACTCATATAAAAGGCTTTCGTGCTAATGGTAAAGGCAGAAATTATTCAAAATTTTACTATAGTGAATGTGAACGATTCTTTGCTGTATCAAAACGTTTCAATGGGGTTGAAATAACTAATAAAGATTATAAGAAAATAATTAAAAAGAACATAAATGATGCTGAGGCATTTTTTATGTGTGACCCACCCTACTATGATGGTACAGATTATTATGAAAATTCCTTTAAATTAAAAGACCACAGTGAACTTGCACACTTACTTTCACAAGCTAAAGGCAAAGCTATGGTATGCCATAGCAAGAACTATCAAATTCATAAATTATATACTGGACTAGGTTTTAGAACCGAAAGAATAAGAACAAAATATTATAGTTCTAAAATACATACAGAAGATGGTGATGCTAAAAGACCTACTACTTACCTATATTTATATATAAATTATTAAAATAGATTATATGATTTTTAAATAAAAGTGTCTGACAAATAAATAATTAAAATTAGCCTTGAAGTCTTATGATTTCAAGGTTTTTCTTTTTTAAAATCTAAAAATGTATTTGTACATAAAAAAAGAACAAAATTTAATTTAAAATCCCTGTTTTTATAAAATTTTATCTAAAACATTTGTTTTTGGAAGAGTTATTTTTATATTGGTATATAGGAAAAACACATACTTTACCTACATATGGATTTAATTATTAAGTACCTAAGAATACAGTCATTTAGATTGAAAACTAGTTTTTTATATTGAGAATATTGTGAAAGTGAGGATAGGGTAGTATTACAGTTTTGAGTGGTAATAGTTATTTAAGATAATTTAAAAATATTTTTGTGAGATTTAATTTTTAAGGTGAGATTTTTCAAATTGGTCAGTTAGGACAACAGTTAGAAATATATTAAATAGGTTACAAAGATATTTTCCTTTAATCCAGCTTATAAAAGGTTATTTGAAAATTATTTTTCATGAGTTGAAAAATAATTTATGAGTTGAACAAGGAGTTGGTATATAAGCTTGTAATCACAAAAAGAGAGGGAGGTTAGTTATGGTTAAAAGAATATATGCTATAACGTTAAAAGGGGGTCAAGATATGTTAAGGAATGCAGTTACTGATGAAAATTGTAAGGCAGTAGTTTTTAATCCGGAAAACATGGACTATTTGCTTAAAGTGAGCACACTTTATTATAAAGGTTCTGTTTTAAGTGAAGAAGAAGTACTTGAACTTGTAGCTAATCCTGATGTTAATAAGCCCATAAAAGAAGCAATGCTTATATATGGTTTATTCTCTTATTTATATGCAGAACAAGACATAAGAAACAAGCATGTATTTGAAACCACAGTAATTGAATTAAGTAACTATTTAGGTATTAGTACAGGCTCAAAAGGTTTTAAAATTGTAGAAAAACTAATAGAAATTAGTAAAGTATATGGCATTATTCCTGGTGTAGGCGTATTTCCTCTAATTGAAATAGAAGAACAGCAGGACAAACTTATAATTAAAAGTCAGTATTTACACATGGCTTTTAATGCAGTTATTAATGAATGCTTTAATAATTATGGAGAGCGTGGTAAGTACTATACAGATAAAGTATACGCTAATATTTTAACAGAAAAAAACAAAGCGGCAGCTCTTGTGGCTATAGAAATAGCTAATTTAATAGCAAGAGCTAGAGGAAATAAAGCTCATATATCTGTAAGAAATATAATTATAAAAATACCACAGCTTACTGCAATTTGTTTAAGCAATAATACTAGTACAAGCAATAAGAACAAACAATTAAAAAGGGTGTTTAGCAAGGTATACGATATATTAGAGGATAAAACTAGTCTTTTTAATGATTTAAAATACCTTAAAATATGTATCCCAAGTGTTAATATATCAAATTTAGATGCTGTTATTGATATTTCCTATAAGGGGTTCAAAAGAAATACTAACGAGGGGGAGTAATATGGGGAAGAGAATGGAAGTTATTAATCCAAAGGCAAAATGGATACAGAAGGTAAAGACTATTTTAAAAAAATTGAATAATGGGGAAATTAAAAATTTCCCTCTTATTTCAAGGGAAGAATTTGAAGGTGCAAATTCTAATGAGCAAATAAGACTTTTGAGGGGCAAACTTGGTGATATACTAAAGACCGCAAATATACCTTTAGATAGAAATATGCTCTGCCCACTTCATTTAGATCACTCACCTTCTTTAATGTATAACAAGGAAAAATCAGATCTGCATTGCTTTGGATGCATGGAGCCAGGGGAAACAAGAGATGTGTTTGATTTAATAAGTTTATTACTTAGAAAATCTTCATTTATTGAACAGAAATTTACAGCAATAGAAATTTTGGTTGAAGATGGTAAAGAGATTACTGAGAATATGCGTATTAAAAAAAGTAGTAATTATACAAATTCAAGTTGTGCAAAAATGGATTTTCCTAATTCTGCAAGGAAAAGTTTTTCAGCAACTAAAACTAATAATAGAATATACATTCCTGCTTGGGAAGATCCAGATTGTATGCGATATATTGCAGAAAGGGGTATTACTTTCGAGAGTGCTAAGAAATTTAATCTTAGGTGCTGGACTTACCAAAACAAAAAGTATTTAGTAATAATGTGTGATGATAGATTCCAAACTAGAAGGATCTTTAAGGGTGATAGTAATGGTTATGGAAAGTACTGGAATAAAGGTGAAGTTTCTCTATTTAACTCTAAACGCTTAGATGAAGCTTTAGAAGATGAGAGTATATTTTTGGTAGAAAGTGCATTGGATGCTATTCTTATAGAGCAGTTAGGATACAAGGCAATAGCTATTAATGGAGTTAATAATTATTCCAAAATTCTTGGAAAAGCTGATGTTATAAGGAGTAAGGATCTACATATTATTGTTCTATTTGATAATGATAAAAGTGGTTTAAATTCAAGCATAAAGATGTATAAAGAGGTATTAGGAGAGGAAATAGATTTTTATATGCACAAGTATAGTAAAATTGGAGTTGGTTCGTTTTTATATAGATTTAAGGATATAACGGAGGCTTATGTAGATAACCGGGAGGAAACATTGAAGGCAATTGGAGAGATTTATCACATGGGAAGTTATGTTGATATAAGTGAATCTTCATTAACAAACGAGGAAATAAAAGCTTTTTCAGAGGTTACTGCTAGTGATTTAGCAGCAATGTATGGTGGTACAAAGGTAATATTTAAATAAATTAACCTAAAATTTAAAAACAATTAGCAGATATCTAGAAATAATTTCAAGATATCTGCTATCAGAAGAAGGGATAAAATAAAAATGGATAATATAAATAGTGAAAATAGTTTAATGAATAAAGTCAATAAAAAGGAAGCTAGTGAACCTAATATTAGTAATAATAGCACAACAGCTATGCCACACTTAAATATTGGACAAGGTAATAACTTGGATGATGTACTCAATAATATGGGCATTTCATCTAAGTCAATTTCTACTGGGATAGAAGAATTAGATAAACATCTAAATGGTGGAATTCGGGCAGGAGTAACTGTAATGGCAGCTAAGCCAGGCATAGGTAAGACAACTGCGGCTTTAGCAATAGCAGAAAATTTAAGCAAGTTAGGCAATCAAGTCATATATTTCTGCAACGATATGAGCAAAGAAGAAATTGTTGCTAAGGGATTAAGTAGAACATCTTATATTCTGGCAGAAGAAGAAGGTTTTTCCACAACTGACGTCTTGCAACATCAGGAGAATGGTTTGAAAGAGTCTAAATTATTTAGTGATACTTGTGAGGCTTATAGAAATAACACTTTAAATCTTAGAATAATGGATGTAGGTGATAGTCTAGTATTTAAGCATATGTGTACTATTATTAAAGAGTATGTAGAGGAGCAACAAATAAGTCCTATTATAATTATAGATTATATACAAAAGTTAGTTGTAGAGGGTACTAATAGCGATAAAGAAAAAATGGACCACCTCATAGAAGTGCTTAAAGTTTTTACAATTTCGTATAAGCTACCAATAATCTTAATTTCGACTGTGAACCGTATGTCATATAATAAGGAGCTTACTATGGATAGTCTAAAGGAATCTGGTGGGCTTGAGTATAATGCGGATACCATCGTTGGAATTCAGCATGAAGGGGTTGGTAATTCAGATTTTAATATTAAGACAGCAAAGGGTAAAAAAATATGGGAAATGGAGTTGGTTATATTAAAACAGCGTTTAGGTGGTTCGGACATCAAGATACCTATTAAGTTTTACCCTAAATACAATATGTTCCCTTATTATACAAACACCATTTCAAGTAATAAGAATAAAAAAATTAAGAAGACTTCTGATCACTTAAATGGCAGAATGTAAAAAAAAGATGAGGAGGAAGGATTTATGGATAATACTGATAAGGAGCTTTACGATATATTTAATAATGAAGAAGAATTTTATAGTTACATTAACAACATTAGTTACAGAAGTAAGGGAAATCACAAAAAATATCAGACTATAGCTTTTGATGATCTAGGTTTTGGATTTATAATTGAAAATCAAGAATCAATCATAGCTATATATGAGGATAAAGATAAGAAATTGAGCAGATTTATAGGCGAAAATGATATTATTATTAGGAATAAAGGCGGTAAAAGAGTTGAATCTTATAAATTCGTATATATAAGGTTTTATGGGATTAACAATAGTGTTTATAGAAGAAGCTTAAGTAAAATTCTATTATTAGCAAATGGGGTAATGGTAGAAAATCACAATGAAGGTCATCATGATTTACATGTTAAAATAAATACTAAAGCTGCAGTACTTTATATTTCAAAAAGAGAAAACGCTAGTAGAAAACCAAAATTTAGTACAGATGAACAAGCTTTTGAATATATTAGGACTGATATAATTAAAACAGACGATATTGGTTTTCAAATACTTATAGATAATATTATATTTATAGCAAAAAGATATGAAAATCATAGAGGAATATATGTAAGTGGAGTAAATCCTACAGAAAATATTAATGAAACAATTGCCAAATACAAAGTGTCACTTTCAGGATTATAAGTAAAAATAGTTAATATGGTGGTAGTGAAAAATCACTGTACTTTATAAGGGTACAGTGATTTTAATACTTTATTGACATTTTCATTATATAGAGTAACAATTATACAAACATCCATATATTTCAAGATATTTTCCTATATTGGAACAGCAATATAGGAGGTGAAAGCATGGATTATAGAACATTAAGTTTTGGAGTAGAATTAGAGTTTACTGGCATAACTAGGAATAATGCATGTAAGGTCATAGCACAACATTTTGAAACAAGGGGTGAACATAGTGGAGGGAGCTATGACAAATACACAGTAACAGATTGTAGAGGAAGAGTTTGGACAATAATGAGAGACTCATCCATAAGAACACAAAAAAAGGTGAATGGTAATATTGTTTCAGCAACAGATTTATATGCCTGTGAGTTTGTTACACCTATTTTATATTATGAAGATATAGAGAATTTACAGGAGATTATAAGAAAACTAAGAAAAGCAGGGGCATTTGTTAATAGTAGTTCTGGAATGCATATTCATATTGGAGCAGAAAATTTTGATGCTAAGCATTTACGATTTTTATGCAATATATTTTACAGTAAGCAAAACCTTATATATAAAGCCTTAAAAGTTGATGATAGACGCTTGAGGTATTGTGCAAAACTTACAGAGGAGTTCATAAAAAAGTTAAATAATATAAAGCCTGATACTTTAAGTAGTATGGCTGATATTTGGTATGAGGGGTTTAACTATACTCGTTCATCTCATTATAGCCCTACCAGATACAAAGCTTTAAATTTGCATAATTTATTAGGAGGAAGGCAAAAAACAGTGGAGTTTAGGCTTTTTAATTCCGTACTTCATGCTGGAGAAGTAAAAACTTATATACAGTTTTGTTTGTTGTTGGTAACACAGGCTTTAAATGCACAAAAAGCATCTTATAAAGAGACAGTTCCTACTACAGGGAATTTTAAATATACCCTGAGAGGGTATTTGTTAAAACTAGGCATGATTAGTGAAGAATTTAAAACTGCAAGGTATCATTTACTTAAAAATTTAACAGGTAATATTGCTTGGCGTGATAGAGTATAAATAAGTTCAAAAGAAAGGATGAATTTTGTCATGAAAAATAAGATATATGTAGCTTATGGAAGCAACATGAATCTAGAACAAATGTTATATCGGTGTCCTACAGCAAGAGTTATAAGTACAGGGTTTGTAAAAGGATATGAGTTATTATTTAGGGGTACAAATGGACGAGCAGTTGCTACAATAGAGCCTAAAGCACGATGTAAGGTTCCAGTAGTATTATTTCAAATTCAGCCACAGGATGAAAAGAATTTGGATATATATGAAGGGTTTCCTAGACTTTATAGAAAGGAAATGATAACAGTTCAACTTAATAGTGGTGAGACTATAAAAGGCATGATATATTTAATAAATTCAGGCGAAATTGCATCTCCATCAGTATATTACTATAGAATTATAGAACAAGGATATAGAGATAATGGAATAAATTTATCATACTTAAGAAAAGCATTAAAAAAGTGTAGTGTATAGTAATGATTAAAAAGTACAGTTCTATTGAATAGAGCTGTGCTTTATCAGTTAAATTAATGCATAAAAAAGGCACTTGATATTATAATATTGAGTTATATTTCATTAAGTTTAAATAGATCTTCCTATTGAAACATTATAACTTTTCTATTTCTATACTACATGGGTTTTTCAAAAATCTATGGTTTTGGTCATAAGAATTGTAAGCAAAACTTACACTCAATATTACATATTTATTTTTAAAAAGTTAATTTTATTTATAAATTAGTAGATTTTCACTATAAATCCTTAGATTTTTTACAAAAAAAATAAATATAAATACTTACAACTTACAAAGTAAGTATCTTAATTGTAAGTTTCAAATTCTTATTTTGTAAGTTGTTTTTAAGCAAAATATTGCAATTATACGGGTGGATAATTTAATCATATGGTTTTATTTTTTATAGAAAAAGTAATAATTTCTTCAACTATTTTCACAGAACTATCATTTAATTTTACATTAAGTATAAATGTAGGAGGTGTTGAAGATGAAGAAAATGGATTGTAATTATTTTGGATATTTAGGTAGACCAATTACAGAGGCTTGTTGTAGTAAAAATATGCTACATAAGGATATGTATGATCTAGGAGCTTTAAAAGGGTACATGATAAGCTATCTAAAACAACCATTAAATACGTTTCGGACTGTTTCAGTAGATGATATAGTGACAGAACGAGGATTTCTTGGTGATGAGTTAGCTATGCATAGTGCTAGTGAGATAAGACGCATGGGAATACCGCTTTCAGTAAATTTCACAAGTTATCATAAGAACGAATTGATTACGTCATATTTGCTGAGCAGTAGCTTGTGTTGGGTTTCATTAGAAAATAAAAAAGGTAATCCAAAGGTATTTTTTGCAACTAAGAGTTATGGAGTGCTTAAGTCTCTTGAAGAGCATTTTGCTAAAACTGAGAAAAGAAAGAAAATGGAAAGCTTTCAGGTGCAACTTTCTACTAATTATAGTGAACTCGCTTCAGGTATTTTTGAGGTGGTAATGATTACTCCAGATTCTGGTGGATTGAAGCTTGGTAAAGCAAAGATTAAATGTAATGACAAGGGAACTGTAATGACTACTATGTATTCTATAGGAAATCATATAGACTCAGTAATAAATTATTTAAGTAAACATAAAGCTTTAATAACCTATATAGATGAAGGTACTGAGAAAAATGTTGTAACATCATTAGTTCCAAATATTCTTGAAAAATGGCTTGAAACAAGAAATCAAAAAGAGGTAGAAAGAATCATAGATGGAAGTTCAAATCCATTTGTATTTGGAGAACTTATTGTTCCAAACTTATATAGAAAAAATGATTTTGTTACTATTCAAATATTGTCAATAAAGTCAATTAAAAAGTTCCAGTAAATTGTTCTCCAAGTGTTTTACAATGCTTCAAAAATCGTTTCTAGCGTATTTTATAGCTGGTGTTGGTTTTCTGTATTGGCACGGTTTTGGGGGTTCTCAAAAAGGCTTACAAGTCTTTTCTAAAATCCTGCCGATATTCTTTTGGTAGTTTAGAAAAATTTTTCTTTACCTAAAATAGTTTTGGTATTTTCAATAACTGTAGTTTTAGGGAATGAATTTTTTCTATATAAAATTAGGGGGTCAAATGATAATTTCTTTGCCAAAACTATTACCTAAATTAAATCCTTATAAACTAGGTTTTTGGTAATTATAAAAAGTGTAAAATTCTTTTTAAGGGAATTTGGTAATTTGAAAGTATATTCAGTAACCATAGAATTAAAAACTATATTTTAAAAAGATATGTATTTGAAAAGGAAGTGAAGATTATGGGTGGTAAATTATTCGGGTATGCTCGTGTCAGTACAGTAGAGCAAAATTTAGATAGACAAATAGATATTCTTAAAGAGTATGGGGTTGATGAAGCTGATATTTTTACTGAAAAAATTAGTGGAACAAAATTTTCGCGTCCAGCTCTAGATGAAATGAAAAGGCAACTTCGACCTGGTGATACAGTTTTGACAGAGTCACTTTCAAGATTATCAAGAAGTACAGCAGATTTATTAAACATTCTAAATGAATGGTCTGAAAAGGGTATAGTGTATATATCTATAAAAGAAAGAATTGATATAAGTACATCTACAGGTAAGCTTATGATTACAGTTCTTGCTGCACTGGCTCAATTTGAAAGGGATATAATTACAGATAGAGTAAAAGAAGGGCTTGCATCAGCACGAGCAAGGGGAAGAGTAGGAGGAAGACCGAAGACTGATAAAAAGAAAGTCACGAAGGCTTTAAAATTATATGAGGCAAAAACTCACAGTATTAAGGAGATTTGTAATATTATGGGCATATCTCAATCTGTATTGTATAGGGCATTAAAAGCACAAAGAGAAGAAAAAATAATTTAAATCAGGAGGGAATATAGATATGTGTAAAGTAATAGAAGGTAATAGTGACATAGTAACAGGTGCTATTTTTATTGATAGTAAATTTAAGAAGAATAGTGAGGAAGTCAGAGCAGAAATTTTGAACAAAGCACATTTATATGCAGAAAAACATAATATTATTATCACCAGAAGTTATGGTGATTTAGAAAGTTTAGTAGAAGCATATAATAAATGCGAATTTGATATGGTAATTACTACTAGTAGTCAAATAACAGGCATAGCTGATGAAGTTGTAATAAATATTTTAAACTAGAAATTAGGTATATTAAAGTATATAAGATATAAAAAATCACACTTAAGAAGTAAGTCATTATAAATTTTAATGGTGAAATTCTTAGGTGTGATTTTTTTTAGCAATTTAATGGAGTTTAGGTGCTGGCGAGGTATAGAAGCACAATTGGGGGTAAATTTTAAGAAGTTTGCTCTATTAAAAAAATTTGGAGGAGTTATTTTTATATTGGACAGGAGTTAAGAAACTCCCAAAAATTAATTTAAGGAGTGAGACGAATGTCTAATGTAAAAACGGCTGTAGCAAATAATGAGTTAATATGTCCAAATGTTGAAAGAGTGTTTGATAATAATGGATTATCATTTAAGGATATAATATTAAGTATTATTGAATCAGAGGTTGATTTCTGTATCAAAGAGAGTTATCATCACAACAAGATAAATGCTACTGCATCTTCAGAGGAAGGGGTGGCATAGTATGAGGTGTGCGATTTATGTTCGTGTTTCTACTGATAGAGAAGAACAGGCATCTTCTATAGAGTATCAAAGACAGTACTTTGAAAATTATGTTAGAGAAAAAGGATGGGATATACATAATTTCTATGTTGATATTGAGAGTGGTACTAAGAAAAATCGTAAAGAATTACAACTGCTCATTGAGGATGCAAGAAAAAACAAGTTCGATATAATTCTTACAAAAGAGCTTTCAAGACTTGCAAGGAATCAAGGTTTGGCATTTGAAATTAAGGAGCTTATTGAAAATCATAGAATAAATCTTGTAACTATGGATAATGCTATAAATACCTTGCAAGGTGAAACACACATGTTTGGATTTTATGCTTGGATGTATGAACAAGAATCACAACGAACATCTAGTAGAATAAAAATGGCTCTTAATACAAGAGCTAAAAATGGATTTTATAGAGGCTCAAATGCTCCTTATGGATATAAGGTAGAGAAAGGAAAGCTTATTGTAGCTGATGATGAAACGCCTGAAGTTGTAAAAAGGATTTACAAGCTTTATTTAGATGGTAAGGGGTTTGATGCTATTGCAAGGGTATTATATGAAGAAGGATTTAGGACACCATCACAAGTTGCTAATAAGAAAAATGAAAGTAGCTTTTGGCATGGCTCTTCGGTTAGAAAAATACTGGAAAACCCCAATTATACAGGAGATTTAGTTCAAGGGAGGACAACCACTATTAGTGTTACAAATAAGAAAAGAAAACATATCCCTAATGAAGAGCATATTAGAATACAAAATTGTCATGAAGCTATTATTTCAAAAGAAGATTTTAAGGCAGTTCAAAATCTTATAGAATCAAGAAGACAAAAATCAGTATATAACCCATCAGTAAATAGTAGAGTTCATGAAAATGCACATTTATTTACTGGTATAGTATATTGTAATGAATGTGGAAGTTCTTTCCATTACAAGAAAAACAGAAAGGGGTACATATGTGGAAGGTATAATAAACATGGTAATAAGGCTTGTTCAGATCACCATGTATTGGAGGATACATTAAAGGCTGTAATAAGAAATGACTTGAAAAAACTGAGTACAAATCTAGAGGGTGATATACAGTATTCACTTATTAAAGATAAGTTAAAAAAAGAGAGGGGTAGGCTTGAAAAGGAACTTAAGTCTATGAATTTAAAAATAGAGTCTATAGCTCAAATTAAAAATAAGGCTTTGGACAAGTATATATCAGATGACATTACAAAGGGTGAATATGATATGTTTATAGCTTCAAAAGATATAGAACATAAAGAGCTTGAGAATAGGAAAAATAGAATTGAAAAAATTTTATCAGATAAGGTTGATGATGATGTTATTTCAAAGGTAAAATTGGCTGTAGCAAGGGCTCTTGATTTTGAAGATATTACAAGGGAGGTAATAAATCGATTTATTGAAAAAATAGTAATAAAAGCGGATGGTACTATTAAGATTTTTTATAGATTCCAAGGTTCAACTAAGATATTAAATGAACTTATGGGGTAATTTTCAAAGCATTCTGTATGTATTGTATGTTGGTTTTTTGTTTGTATATAGATTAAATGGCTACTGTTTTTTTAAGTAGCTATTTATTTAAATATAGTTTTCAACGGTTAGTACTCAACACATGTGGAAAGTGTAGTGAAGCTATACAAGTAAAATCAAGGGTTCACACGTTTTTGATATGATAAAATAGTGAAGTTTTCCGCCATTTTTCCGACGTGAATTTATACTTGGCGGAAAGCTTATTTTATTGATGAAATAACAGATTCAAACTTATTTACACTATCTACTCTTAGGTTATTTGTAACATGAGAATATGTGTCCATAGTAGTAGCTAATTTACTATGTCCTAAACGGTGTTGAATATCTTTTATATTTGCTCCAGCTTCTAAGAGCATAGTTGCATGAGTATGACGCAAAGAGTGAAAATTGAAATTTATTCTAAGCTCATAATTGACTACTCGGCTTAAATACTTTAAACTATCAGTAGACACTAATTCACCATTTTCTTTAGTGCATACAAAATTACTATCAGTATAATATTTACCATATTTTAATTTATTTTCGATTTGATATTTTTTATGATTTTTAAGTATTTTCAATAATGTATCACCAATTAGAATGGTTCTATTTGAACTCTTAGTTTTAGGAGTACCAAATACCCATTCTTTATTTTTGTATAATATTATTTTTTCCACAGTAATTGTTTTTTTCGTAAAATCTACACAGTCCCAAGTAAGACCACAAACTTCTGCTGCTCTCATTCCTGTATTGAAAGCTATATGAAGAGGAATATAAAAGCTGCTCCCTTGGGGAAATCTAGTTACAATTTTATTAAAATCATCTAAGGTAATTATTTTTAAATCATTTTTATCAGCTATGGAATCATTATATTTAGGCATAGTTATATAATTCATTGGATTCTCTTTTATTAACTGATAAGGATATACAGCTTTTTTTAAAGCACCTGAAAGAACACCATAAAAATTCCCCAAAGTATTTTTAGCAAAACCATTTCTATATTTTTTATTTAAAAATTCTTGTAATACAGCAGGAGTCAATGATTTTAGTTTATATATTCCTAAAACAGGTTTTATATGACGATCTATTACTCTTTTATAGTTTTGCTGAGTATTATATTTGCAATTTATTAGTACATATTCTTTATACCAATAATCAAAATAATCAGCTACACTAATATTACTTTCAATCATAATAGAACCACAATTTTCAAACTCAGTTAATGCTTTTCTAAGTGCTTTTTCTGCTTCTTTTTTAGTAGAGCCTCCTTTCTTTTCAATACGTTTTCTTTTTCCATTAACTACTCCAACATCAAAACAATAGTACCAGTAGTTACCTTTTTTTCTTACGCTACCTTTCATAGAGCATCTCTCCTTTATGTTAATATATAAACCAGTCAACTTAACCATTTTAATGGCTAAGTTTTAACAACTGGTTATTTACTCTGTAGTAAAATATTAAAAAATTAACTCTTAAAATTATTTCTTGTACTTATAACTAATAAGTTTAATTTGTCGCATTACTTCATTTGCAAACTGAATTATTTCTTCAGTATTCATTTTAGTTATGTCAAATTCAAAGAGTTCATTCATTACTGGTTGCATTAATATATAGCTTATAGCTTCTTGGGGAGTCTTGAATGAATTATTTGGAGAGTTTTCATATAATGTACTACTATTATCTTTATGTATAAGATTATATATGTAATTCATTCTTGTATCAGGATCCTCTTTTATTGCTTCTCTTATCTTGTGTACTTCTCCATCTTCTAAGTCAGTTAGCTGCAGTTTAATGAACTTATCTATATCCTCATTAATTTTTTGGTCATCTTGGAAATAGCCAATAGGAACGTGGCAAGCTTTAGCTATTTCATTTAAAACAGCAAAGCTGGGGTAAGTCCTTCCAGATTCAATATCTCCAATGTAACTTTGAGACTTACCTATGTCATTAGCTAACATTTGTTGAGTATATTTTTTATCTATTCTGTTAGAGTGGAGTTTTCGTGCTTGCTTTATTAACTTTCCTAATTCTTTTTTTGATAATACCAAAGTAATCAACTCCTTTCCATGAAGATTTGTTTAAAAAATCATTATAAAACATTATAACGCCCACAACGTTATTATGTCAATAAAATTACGTTAATATGCAAATAAAATAACGTAAATGTAAAGAAAATGAAGAAAATGTAAAATGATTTAAAAATTTAACAAAATATAACTCAAAAGTAAGTTGTAAACTGTACAAAATGATGGTATATTATTTAACGCAAATAACGTTTAAGAATTACAAAGGAGACTAAATATGATTATTAAAAAAGTAATTAGCAACTTACCTTGGAATAAAAAGATTGAAATTTTAAGGGTAGTTAACAGTTGGACTCAAGAAGAAGCAGCTAAAAAATGTAATACAAATCAGAAGATGTACTGGAACTGGGAAAAAGGTAAAAATTATCCCAGAAAGAAGAGCCAGACGTTAATAGCAAAAGCGTATAACGTTAAGGTTGAAGACATATTTCCAGTTTGAGTTAGTGAGAGGGGGGAAGGGTATGGAAGAATACTTATATACTGTGGAAGAAGTAGCAGCAATTTTAAAAGTAAATAAGAATACTGTATATGATTTAATACGAAATGGGCTTTTAATTGCTCTTAAGTTAGGCAGGCTTAAGGTAACAAGAACAACATTATTAAGGTTTTTAAAAGATTTTAACGGCAAGGATTTATCGGATTTAGATAACATAAAAGAACTAAATTTTTAAACATATAGGAGTGGTATTTGTGACAGATAAAGAGATTAATGAATTACCAGCATTGTTAACTGTAATGGAGATGGCAAAGGTTTTAAGAATAGGAAGAAGTGCAGCTTATGAGCTGGTTTGTAAAAAGAATTTTCCAATTCTAAGATTAGGGCCTAAGAAAATAAGGATACCAAAGGTAAAATTAATAGAGTGGATTAAAAATAATTCAAAAGAAAATAAAGAAGAGAATCTTATCTAGTGAAAATTATAAGTTTAATTGAAGGGGGTGCAATGGTGGCAAAGTACAGGCAACTTCATACTGAGTTTTGGAATGATGGTTTTGTATTGGATCTGACACCTGAGGAAAAATATTTTTATTTATATCTTATGACGAA
>JAVBWC010000085.1:0-9849 GCA_036677675.1 Clostridiaceae bacterium
AACCTAGTGTAGCCTTTGACTATACTAGATTTTTATACTTGATTTTAAATTTTGCGTTAGCAAAATATCCTTAACTGTAAACTGTCCACTGTAAACTCTAAACTAGAATAATGTTGCGTCGCAACATTATTCAGTTATGTTATTGTATGCTCTAATTCCCTTAGTCATAAGCATTTTATAAAGTATAAAATCTATAATCCCAAAGACTCCTATAATCAATGCTACAGCTGTTATCAATTCTAGTTTTGCCTTGAATACAATGAATACTGTAAGGGCTGCTAATAATATACAAGGAAGTGCGTTTATAAGTACATTCATGTTCTGTTTTACAGCCTTCTGTTCATTATCCCAATCTAATTTTGGTCTAGTTATATCAATAAATATACCAACTAAATTACTAAATAAAATTCCAAGCAGTCCTAATACCAAAATCAAAAACAAGATAACTATTGGAGGTTTAAATAATATCACTGCGACTAAAAGCAATGATGCCATGCTTACAATGCCCATACTGAAGGCTGATAATAATTTAGCTATTATTTGCTTTTCATAGCTAACAGGCATATATTTATTAATATAAAAATTCTTTCCTTCTCTTGAAATAGCCGTTGATGCTATAGCATTGTTTGAAGTAACAAATACTATTAAGGCAAATCCTGCTGCAACTACTATTGCTGCTGTTTTAGGATTGTCTATCATTTGCCCTAACTCTTTTAAATCACTAAGTCCTTCTCCACCTGCTAAAAATGGTATAAGTAAAAACAAAGGCCATAAGAAATTTACAAATACACAGTTCATAAAATAGGAAGGCGTTCTAAATAAAATCCTCATTTCCTTCATAAAGTATGTTTTCAATAATGAATTTTCTACTATTTCTTTATTAAGCTGCTCTTTGCTCAATGCTTTTCTATTTGATGTAGTCTCAGAAATTCCCACAACACCCTTTAGGTAAAGTCCCTCTCCTAATACTAAGAATATACCTATAGCTAAAATGGATATGCCTATGAATATAAGGACATTCATTGTTCCTGTCATATTACTACTTTCAAGAAGAGCTATTGAAGCAATTTTAGTGCTTGGAAACATTTTTGATATAATATTTACAAGAGAATTATTGCCTTCCATAAATATTTTTTGCATTTGTTCAGGATTCAAGGCAGTCCTTGAAGATTTTTGAATTAATATATTAAATCCTAAACTTAAAAATATTGCTAGTGAACCCCCTATTACCTTAAATCTATCCTTATTTTTAGTGAAGCCTGTAAATCTCATAATAACCATAACTATTATAGAAGATAAAACAAGAGGTATTACTGGTAATACTGAATATATAAATATACTGTATATGTAATATAAAACTCCTGCACTACTTTTTATACCATAAACTATTATAACTGGAAGTAAAAATAGTAATTCTGTGATATATTCATAAATTAAAACTACTACAAATTTGGCTCCTAATATTTCTGAAGCTTTGAAAGGAAGTGGTAGTAAATTGTCTATATCCATAGAAAAATAAAAGGTTCCCATAACATAAAATACACCAAAGAAAAATATAATTAAGCTTACAGCAACAAATCCCAAGCTTAAGATAATACCTTCTTGATCTATAATAGAAAGAGCCTCATAAAGCTCTGAAACGAAGAATCCTAACATTATTGCTAAAGGAAGGAAGCTGCATATTACTAACACTGTAAGTAAAGCTGTCTTTAATTTACTGCCTTTTTTATCTTTTTTACTTCCAAATAAATCTCCACTAGTTTTTAGCAATATCCTTGTTAAGGCTATAATCCTACTCATTTTCAGTCATCTCCAAAAACATTTTTTCTAAGGATTGATTTTCTTTAGCATGCTCTCTCATTTCCTCTATACTTCCACAGAACAATATTTTACCTTTATTAATAATTGCAACCTTGTCGCAAAGCTTTTCTGCAACCTCTAAAACATGAGTTGAGAAAAATACAGTCTTTCCACTGTCTGCATGTTCTCTCATCATCTGTTTTAATGTATAAGATGATTTTGGATCAAGTCCTGTCATAGGCTCATCTAAAATCCAAACTGGAGGCTCGTGTATCAAAACTCCCATTATTATAACTTTCTGTCTCATTCCATGAGAGTAGCTTTGAATTTGATCTCCTAGGGCAGATGTCATTTCAAATCTTTCTGCAAGACTTTTAATTCTTTCTTTTCTTACCTCTTTTTCAACTCCATATATATCTCCCATGAAATTTAAGTATTCTATTCCTTTAAGTCTTAAAAACATATCTGGATTATCTGGCACAAAACCAAACTGTTTTTTTACTTCAAGAGGATTATCCTTAATATCCGTTCCATTAATCTTAATACTTCCAGAATCAATTTCACAGATTCCTGTAATCATTTTTATTGTTGTAGTTTTACCAGCTCCATTTGGTCCCAAAAAGCCAAAAATCTCTCCATCTTTGATGATTAAATCCATATTATCTACAGCTTTTGTTTTTCCATTGTAGCTCTTACTTACACTTGTTATTTCGATCATAATTTTCCTCCTATTTTACTTAAACATAATTTTAGCAATAGTTACCGCAGCAATTACAGCTGTTAAATCTGCCATTATAGCCGCCCAAAGGGTATGCCTTATTTTTTTTATATTTACTGCACCAAAGTAAACTGTTAATGTATAAAATATAGTCTCCGTAGAACCAATTATTATTGAAGCTACGAGCCCTATATATGTATCTGCTCCATATCTATTTAAAATATCCATATAAATTCCTTGTGCTCCACTACCTGATAGTGGTTTTACCATTACAAGAGGTACAATTTCTGGGGGAAGCCCTATAAATTTAACCACAGGCTTTATAATCTCTATAAAATATCCTAATGCCCCTGACTCTCTAAATACTCCTACAGCCAAAAGCATTGCTAGTAAATATGGATATATATTAAAACATACCATGAGTCCTTCCTTTGCCCCTTCTACAAAGCACTCGTAAACCTTTACTCCTTTAGTCATCCCATAAATAACTATGGAACCCAATAATACAGGAATTATAGAAATAATAATATACTGCACTAAAAATCCCTCCAGTTTTAATTTATAATTTATCAAATTAAAAAAACTTTTCTAGTACTTTACAATATATTATCCCCATAATAGCCGCAATTCCTGTTGCTATTGCTGCAGGTATAATTATGCTTCCAGGATTTTGAGAACCACAAGCCGCTCTCATAGAAATAATAGAGGTTGGAATGATCTGAATACATGCTGCATTTATTACTAAGAATAGGGCCATGTCATTAGTTGCAGTATCCTTATCAGGATTTACCTTCTGAAGCTCTTCCATTGCTTTTATTCCAAAAGGAGTTGCTGCATTAGAAAGCCCTAGCATATTTGATGTTAAGTTTAGTAATATGCTTCCCATGGCATTTTCATTTTTTGAAACATCTTTAAAAAGTAAATTTAATAAAGGCTTCAAAAGCTTGGCTAATTTTTCTGTTATTCCACTTCTTTGAGCAATCTTCATAACACCGCTCCAAAGGCACATCATTCCTATTAGTCCTATTAAAAGCTGAACAGAACTTTCTGTAGAATCTATTATAGATTTTGATATAATATCCCCTTTGCCAGTAGCAAGTCCAAACACCACTCCAAAAATCAACAAAAAGAACCAAATAATATTTATCATATATACCACCCTATCCTTATATGGAATTTGTTAATTATATATATGATAAATAATTAAGATGTATGGCAAAATGAGAGGACAGTTTTCAAATTCTTACTAAAATTAAGTAAAACTTTAGACTGCCCCCATATATATTCTAATTATCAATATTACTTATTCAATAATCAGTTACTGGTTACTAATTGCTGGTTACTTAAACTTTACTGCCGTTCCATAAACTATAACCTCTGCTGAACCCTGCATTATAGCACTTGTGGCATACCTAATATTTATAACCCCATCTGCTCCTAAAGCTTCTGCTTCCTCTGCCATACGCTTTGTAGCAATAGCTCTAGCCTCATCCATCATTTCAGTGTAAGCTACAATTTCTCCGCCAACTAGTGTCTTAAGACCACTTAAAATATCCTTCCCTACATTTTTTGAATGGACAGTTGAACCTTTTACTATAGATAAAGTTTCAATTTCTTTCCCTGTGATATAATCAGTATTTACTAATATCATCCTCTTCTTCCTCCTTAATTTCCTTAATTCTTTCTATTAAATTATAAATTAATGCACCTACTACTGCTAAAGCAGCCCCTACAACCAGTATCAAAAACATAGGACTTATATTTGATTCCAATACTCCCATAACAATCCCTAATGCATATAATACTATTATTAGAGCCACAATTATAGTTATAACTACCGCAGATACTATTTTTCTCTTCATTTTACAAGTATCCTCCCAAAAATTTATCTGATGACTACCACCTATTAATTTACTACATAACAGCCATAAGACTAATTCTTAAAAGTAGTCTTATGGCTAGTAATTGCATATATCATACAAATGTTTGATTATATATTATTATACTCAATAATATGATGATTTAAATAGTATTATATCTAATTTAAGGAATATTTAAGAATGATTTAAGACAATGAATAAAAACAAAATAATAGTTCTCAATCTCTTGTAATGATTGAGAACTATCCTTTATAAAATCTATTTTTAACTTTTGAAAACTTTGGTTGTAATTGTAAAATTTAGATATGTACATAAGCTTATAAATATTCTTTTAACTCTTTTATATCTTTTATAATTAAATCTGCTTCTTCAAGCTCTTCTTCTTCACCAAAACCATAGTCACATCCAATAGTGTATATGTTATTCATTTTCCCTGCCTTCATGTCATGGTGTCTATCTCCTACTATAACCATATCTTTTGGATATTTTTTCATAACCTCTTTTAAAAACTCGTATTTAGGTATATACTCATACTCTTCTGCACAAGCCAGTTCTTGAAAGTATTTATCTAAACCAAATGCTTTATTATGAATATCTTTATAATAATAGCTACAGTTACTCACAAAAACCAGGTTGTACCCTTTTGATTTTAGATATTCTAAAGTATCTATAGCTCCCTCATATAGAGCTGCTTTATTTTCTTTAACTAGTGCTTTCATTTCTTCTCCAACCATTTTTCTAGCTTTTTGCTGCATTTCTTTAGAAAGCTCTGGCATAAATTTTTCCCACATATCTATGCTGTTAAATCCTAACCAATATTTAATTTCTTCATCAGTTAATTCTCTTTCTTCTGCTAAACCCTCACTTACTAAATATGCATATGCTTTTTTTAAAGCGGATTTGTAAATATACATACTGTCATGAAGAGTTCCATCATAATCAAAGAAAATTGTTTTAATATTTTTCAGTTTATCCATAGATATTTCCTCCCATTAAAATAATAAACTGACTGTAAATATACAGTCAGTTTATATTATACTAGATTTCTTTTAATACGTTAGCCATTTCTATTGCAGTTACTGCTGCATCATATCCTTTATTTCCTGCTTTAGTTCCTGCTCTTTCTATTGCTTGCTCTATGCTATCTGTTGTAAGTACTCCAAAGATTACAGGTAGTTCTGTTTCTAATGATACATTTGCAATTCCTTTTGATACTTCGCTAGATACAAAATCAAAGTGTGGAGTAGAACCTCTAATAACAGCTCCTAAGCATATAACTCCATCATATTTTTTAGTTTTAGCCATTTTTTTTGCAACAAGAGGCATTTCAAAAGCTCCTGGTACCCATGTAAGTTCTATATCTTCTTCTTTAACTCCATGACGTTTTAAAGCATCTAGTGCTCCATCTAATAATTTTCCACCTATAAATTCATTAAATCTTCCTACTATTATTCCAAATTTTAAACCTTCTGCTATTAAATTTCCTTCATAAACTTTCATCTTACTTTTCCTCCTCTAATTTATCGAAACATAGCATATGTTCCATTTTTTCTTTTTTAGTTCTTAAATAAAATTCATTTCTTTCATTGTGATTCATTTGTATAGGAACTCTTTCAACTATCTCTATTCCATAGCCTGAAATTCCTGATATTTTTTTAGGGTTATTAGTCATAAGTCTTACTTCTTTAACACCAAGATCTTCAAGTATCTGTGCACCAACTCCATAATCTCTTAAATCTGGAGCAAAACCTAATGCAATATTAGCTTCAACAGTGTCCATTCCTCTATCTTGAAGTTCATAAGCTTTTATTTTATTAAGAAGTCCTATTCCTCTTCCCTCTTGTCTCATGTATAGAAGTATTCCTCTTCCTTCTTCACTAATTGCAGTTAAAGCAGCTGCTAACTGATCTCCACAATCACATCTTAGAGATCCTAAAACATCTCCTGTTAAACATTCTGAGTGTACTCTAATTAGCACTGGTTCTCCATTTCCTACATTACCTTTAACTAAAGCAACATGCTCTTTTCCAGTTAATTTTTCTCTATAACCTACTAATTTAAACTCTCCATATTTTGTAGGTAAACTTGCTTCCCCTTCTCTTTCTATTAGGGTTTCATTTCTTCTTCTATATGCAATTAAATCAGCAATAGTTATGATTTTTAAGTCGTGCTTTTTAACATATTCCATAAGGTGTGGAACTCTCGCCATAGTTCCATCTTCATTCATAATCTCACATATAACTCCAGCTGGCTTTAGTCCTGCTAATCTTGCAAGGTCTACAGCAGCTTCAGTGTGTCCTGCTCTTTTTAGAACTCCACCGTCTCTAGCTTGAAGTGGGAATATATGACCTGGTCTTTGGAAATCTTCTGGTTTTGCATCATCCTCTATTGCCCTTATAACAGTCATAGCTCTTTCATGAGCTGATATTCCTGTAGTTGTTCCTACAGCATCTATAGATACAGTAAAAGCAGTTCCTTTTGCATCTGTGTTATTAGATACCATCTGATTTAAAGCTAATTCTGACAATCTTTCACCTGTCATAGGCATGCATATTAGCCCTCTTCCATAAGCAGCCATAAAGTTTATAGCTTCCGGAGTTGCCTTTTCAGCAGCCATCAATAAGTCACCTTCATTTTCCCTGTCCTCATCATCTACCACAACTACTATTTTCCCATTTTTTATATCTTCTATTGCTTCTTCAATAGTATTAAATTTAATTTCTTGCATTTTACACACCCCTCTTATAAGAATCCATTTTCTTTTAAAAAATTCATATCAATTGACTTTTTTGGTTTTTCCTCTTCTTCACTAACCCCTAAGAATTTTGCAACATATTTTCCAATCATATCGCATTCAAGATTAACTATATCTCCTACCTTCTTTTTTAAAAGAGTTGTTTCATCTTTAGTATGAGGAATTATGGACACCTTAAAAATCTCACTATCCACATAAGCAACTGTTAAACTTACTCCATCAATTGCTATAGACCCCTTCATAACTATGTATTTTAGAATGTTGCTAGGAGCTTCTATACTTACCCATGTAGCATTATCTTCATCTTCAAATTTATTTATTACACCAGTTCCATCTATATGCCCGCTAACTAAGTGTCCTCCCAATCTATCTCCAACGCTTAAGGCTCTTTCTAAATTAACCTTATCACCTTTTTTTAAGCCATCTAAACTACTTCTTCTCATGGTTTCTGCCATAACATCTACTACAAAGCTATCCTTAGTAAATTGGGTTACTGTAAGACATACTCCATTAGTACTTATGCTGTCTCCCAGCTTAACACCTTCCAGCACTTTCTCTGCCTTTATCTTAATCTTTGCAGAAGTAACACCCCTAGTTACAGTATCAATTGTTCCTATTTCTTCTACTAATCCTGTAAACATCTCTAATCACCACCCTTTAATCAGTTGACAATTGATAATTGATAGTTAACAATGAAGGAAAGAATTAAGCAAATCTTAATTCTAAATCCGCAATTACAACAAGTTGTAATATACGTAGGTAGCCTTGCTACCATATAAATTTCTAGTTTTGCAATAGCAAAACATCCTAAATTGTCCACTGTCAATTGTCAATTGTCAATTGTTTTTTATCCTTCCTTCAATCACAACGTCTTCTCCAAATGTTGATACTTTTATATTTTTAAGAGCAATGGCATCCCTCATGTATTCTCTACCTTCTCCACCTACAGGTGTTTTGGCTTTTTCTCCTCCGATGATTTTAGGAGCTATAAAGGAAATTACTTTATCTACAATTCCTTCATCTAAAGCTGAGTAGTTGAGAGTACTTCCACCTTCTAATAGAATACTGTCAATATCTCTTTCTCCTAATTTCTTCATCAGATATTTAAGGTCTACCTTATTATTTTTTTCAGGTATTATTAAAACTTCTGCCCCTTTGTCTTCTATCATCTTGATTTTTTCTTTGCTTGCTTTTTCTGTAACTGCAATAATAGTTTTTGCTTCTGAATCAATATTTAAAACCTTTGCTTCCAATGGTATTCTTCCACTACTGTCCACAATTACTCTTATTGGGTCAGCTCCTTCTTTATCTTCCAATCTTGTAGTAAGCATAGGGTCATCTGCAAGTACTGTTCCAATGCCCACCATTATTGCCGATACCTTATTTCTTATTTTGTGAACATATTGCCTTGATAACTCATTTGTAATCCACTTTGAATCTCCTGTATAAGCTGCTATTTTCCCATCCAATGTCATAGCAGTTTTCATTATTACAAAAGGCAGCTTTGTTGTTATATATTTTATAAAAATCTCATTTAACTCTCTTACTTCCTCTTCAAGAACTCCACAAGTTACCTTTATACCTGCTTCTTCTAATATGCTTATACCTCGTCCAGCTACTAGTGGGTTAGAATCCTTCATTCCAATTACTACTTCCTCTATTCCATTTTCAACAATAGCCAATGCACAAGGTGGCGTTTTTCCATAATGAGAGCATGGTTCCAAAGTAACATACATTTTTCCGCCCTTAACATCTTCTAAAGCATTTCTGAAGGCATTTACCTCTGCATGAGGTCCTCCATATAATTGATGATATCCTTCTCCAATAATTTTGTTATCTTTTACAATAACAGCTCCAACTAAAGGGTTAGGCTTAGTATATCCTTCACCTTTTTGGGCTAATTCAATGGCTCTTCTCATATAATGCTGATCCATTAAATCACCTCCCGTTTTAAAAATTAATATATTTTAATTTTGCCACAGTAAAGTATCCTTTACTCTCGGCTTTTTACTTTTAATTTTTGATTATATAAATTTTTCAACTTTAATTTAGGGATTTTTTCATGGAAAAATAATTAATCGATTATTAGATATGATACCCATATTAAAACTTTAAAATGTACGGGCATAAATACTAACACCTAGGATTTAAAATTGTTAACTTATCCACACTTTTATTTAGAACACAAAAGCCCTGAAAATATAATTTTCAGGGCTTGAATATACAAATAAAAATGCATGAATTAACACATAGCTACAAAAACTCTATATGTATATAAATCCATAAATCCACTAATCCATTCTTCCATCCAGACTATACTGTCGGTTCTGGAGTTACACCAGATCTGCAATAATACAACTTGTACCATTACTCGCGGACTATAACCGCCGGTGAGGAATTCCACCTCGCCCTGAAGGATTAAGTTACCTTCTATTAAGTTGTCTACGTGTAAAGGATAACACTTTTTGTTTGCGTTGTCAATAGTTTAGAAAATTACAAGGTAATTTTCTTTAGTTTACAGATGACAGTTTACAGTTTTCAGTGAAGGAAGTTTTTCTTACAGAAAAACTAACAATAAAAAAAACAAACCCTAGTGTAAGCCTTTGGCTATACTAGGGTTTTATACTTCATTTTAAATTTTGCGTTAGCAAAATATCCTTAACTGTAAACTGTCCACTGTAAACTCTAAACTAGAA
>JAVBWC010000086.1:0-9176 GCA_036677675.1 Clostridiaceae bacterium
AGGAAATTCTTATAGAACAGCTTCTGCTCTCTCTAAGATATCTAATAAGGCTAACTAGCAAAACTGTACATAAAAATATTGGCACAATCGTACAAAAAAATATTGACATTAATAGTTTGGCGAAGTTGGGCACTACCACAGAGGAATACCCCAGACTGAAAGACCCTTGAGACATGACCCTAGATTATAAATAAATATTTTGGGATATAATTAGCAATAAAAAACATAATTCACTAATGTTCATGTTATTTTCTATAACGTAACTGTTAATCTTTTGAAATTAAGGTTAGGTAGATATTTTATAAGGAATTTGAATTTAAATTATGCGTAATATAGGATATAATAATAAATATAATCAGTGCATAATTTAATTAAATTAAGGGTGTGAAATAAATGAGTGCTGAAAAAGTAAAAGTTGATTTAAATATATCTAATGATTTGATACCTCTTATAGAAGATTTAGGTCTTTCAAAATATTTAAATGATAATATAACAATATCTATAGCCATTGCGTTATTTACAAGTAGATCTGTATCCTTAGCACGTGCAGCTGAAATAGCAGAAATGGAGCTTGCAGATTTTATGACTCTACTTAAAAATAAAAATATACCATGGAGTGAATATACAGAGGATGAATTTCGTCTTGATGAAATTGCATTAAAAGACTTTAAAGATGAATTGGGAGAAAGCAGAAATGATTAAAGCTGTATAATCAGGTTTTAAAAACAGCAGGAGAAATTGATTAGTTTTAGAAATATATGGATGAATATTAACTTTCAAAATTTAGTAATAAAAAGAGAACTATAAAATAAAAAAGCAGTAAGTGTTTAAATTAATGCACTTACTGTTTCTTCTTAAAATCATAAAAAAATCAAGCAACAAAAACTGGTTCAGTTTTTGTTGCTATTAACTTGAAGAATTATTGCAGAGTACCTTAGAATTCTATGATCAATTAGAAAACATGTTGTGAAAAAAGACCTGTTTAAATTAATATCTTATTAGGCTATAATATAATTAAGGATATTATTTATTGGAGGAAGTGTTATGAAAAAAATAAATGAAAAAAATAATTTATATGATCAATTCTTACAATATTCATATAAAGACTTAAAAGAATTATTTAAAAAGGCAAAAACAAAAGAAGAACAAGATTTTTATATTGCTTTATCTAATATAGTATTACAAAAAGAACAAGAAAGAATAATAGGGGAAGCTTAATGACTACCTATACTATATTTGCTGGTGTTAATGGTGCAGGTAAAACATCCATATATAAGTCTATTTATTATGAAGAAAATAAGAGTGAAAAAAGAATAAATACTGATGAAATGGTAGCAATAATAGGTTCTTGGAGAGATAACAATCTTCAAGTGAAATGTGCCAGAGAAGCAGTAAAGCTAATAGATTATTATATTAAAAATGATATATCCTTTAATCAGGAAACTACTCTTTCAGGTAAAAGTATTATTAAAAATATAAAAAAAGCAAAAGAAAAAGGTTTCTATATAGTAATGAATTATATTGGTGTAGATAACCCAGAGATTGCTAAAGAAAGAGTTAAAATTAGAGTTTCTAAGGGCGGACATGGAATTCCAGAAGAAACTATAGAAAGAAGATATTATGAATCCTTAGATAATTTAAAGAAAGTATTAGATATATGTGATGAAATAAATATATATGACAATACAAATAGATTCAAAGAGATAGCTTATATAGCTAATGGAACAATTAGATGGAAAGGTAATATTATGCCTAAATGGAGCCAGGAAATTTTGAGAAAATAATACAAAACAGCAAGTATACTCTTAATATGAAAAGTTACTTGCTGTTTTTCTTAAAATCATAAAAAAACCTAATAGCAGCATCTACAATATCATTGTATTTTATGTATGGATTATCATATATGAAAACCTTAAGTTCCTGCAGCATTTTAACTGTGGAAGGTCTTAGGCTGTAGCTTCTTTTTACTGTGAGAGCTTCTTCAACAGTTTCCACAGAATTTATATCCAGCTTTTCAGAATCTTCATCTTTTATATTTACATTTAGTACAGGGGTGTTGTTAGAGTTAAAGGTAAACTGCTTCTCAACCTTAGCATTAGAAAAATCAATATCTCCACCCATCAATATTTCAGAGCCATTAAGGTCAAATTCAGGAGAGTTTTTATCAATTTCTATCGTATCACTGGATAATTCTTCGTAAGAATTTTTACTTTTAGATTTCTTAATTCTAAAATTCTTAACTTCTTTGCCACCTAGATTGCTAAATTCTTCACTTCTTAGATTTTTTTCTTCTTTGTTTCCAGAATTCTTTAATTCCGAACTTCTAAAATTCTTAAATTCTTTATTGTTTGGATTCACATTTTCCTTTGGCAAAAATATACCCCCTTAAAAAATAAGCTGCATATAGCAGCTCATTTTTAGATATTTACAACTTCATTTGTTGTTATTACAACTTCAGCAGAGTCTTTAAATTTTAATTCACCAGATGATGTGAAGAAAATATTGTTGTCAATTATATTATCCATTACAGTAGATACATCAGATGGATCAAGAGAATCTTTAACATCTCTGACTCTTATGGATGCTTTCTGTCCACCAGCAGTTAAAAAAGTCATTACAAGTACTCTCATTTACTACACCTCCTATGCGTTTGTTACAGCTGATTCTTCTTCTTTGAAGATGTCAGCACTACCAGATACCAGCATTGTTGCCATAGCATTTGCAACATTATAAAGCTGATCTGCTGTTGCGGCGATATTTACCTTATTAAAGGTTTGCTTCTTGAAAATTTCCTTGCCTTTTTCATCCTGCCCAGCTACATATCTGAGGGCAATAGAAGTTTTTACAATTGTTGACTTAGCCATTGTAACAGCTCCTTTCATTTTAATTTCAAACTTATATATGCTTTTATGAAAAAAAGTGCTAAAAAAATAACTGCAAGCTGCAGTTATTTAAGTCTTAATATCTGATTTGGATATATAATGTCTGAGGATAGATTATTTAGAGCTTTTAACTCAGCTACACTTAAATTATATTTTCTGGATATAGCCCACAAAGTAGCACCTTTCTTTACAGTATAGGTTAAAGTTCCAGAGCTTAAAACAGCATTTTTTATTTCAGCTAATGGATAGTTAGTTCCAGGACAGTCTGTTGAACCCAGTTCCTTATGACCTTTAATTATTTTTATATTGTACTTGTTACATAAATACCTACATAGGTCTATTACAGATTGTTTTTGTGAATCAGGCATATATTCTGTCATATAGCTTCCTTGAACACATATTCCTAGAGTATAATGATTATGATTTAGGCAGTGAGCACCAGTCATGTTTTCAGGTCTTCCTCTGAATATATTACCGCTCTTATCTATGAAGAAGTGATATCCAATACCGCTCCAGTGTCTAGTATTTTTGTGAAAGTCATGGACATCAAATACATTCCAAGTTTTATGCTCTGCATGATGGAGTACAATTGCTTTTGTTGAAGCTCTATGGTCTAGTGCTCCAAAAGACAAGTTAGTTTCTATAATCTTCATATTATACCTTCTTTACTTTAGATTTTTACAGGGTACTTATTATTGTAAATTTAAGAATTTTAGTCATTATTAATTGTTAATTGTTAACTTTTCCTTAATCTCTTCCACATCTTTTTTAACATCTTCAACTATATTGAATTTTTCAGTAAGCTTTTCTATTATGCCCTGATAGTTCTTCTCTCTTTCTTCTTGTTTCATATCTCTTTTTTCTTGAGCTTTCAATATATAAAAAATAAGTGCAACTGATAGAGCTGCCCATATTCCTTGTGATGAAGCTAATTTTAAAAGTTCATTTTCCACAAGAACACCTCCTTGAATTTAAGAATTTTTTCTTTTAAATTTATATATGAATTTAGAGGAGAAAAGGATAAAGAAGATTAGTAGTTTTTATAGAATTGTTAAGGGGATGAGATTTTAAATTCAATTAATTACCTAAAAAGATATTTGTTTTTTTAGTATGTTAAATATATTTATTAATGCAAAAGAATTGTTAGTAAATATAAAATATTAATTAATAAATCACATTAAATAGTATATAATATAATTAATGGTAATATATTGAATAGAACAGTGGATAGTTAAGTATGATTTGCTGAAAATACATAAAATGTATAGTTGCTGTTTATTGTTATCTGAAAGAGGGGTGTGTTTATTGGAAGATATAATTAAAAAAGCTAAACTTGGAGATAAAGAGGCTGTTGAGTGGATAATAAACAAATATAAGAATTATATATTTAAGAAAGCTTGGCAGCTTAAAATACCAGGATATGATTTAGATGACTTAGTTCAGCATGGGTATCTTTCAATCATAAAAGCAATACATATGTACAAGCTTGCCAGCAGATCCTACAATGGCTATTTTATAAATTCAATTGATAAAAACTTTTATGCTCTTTTAAAGGGTAAGATAAAGCATTACAGAGAAGTTCCAGATGAAAATATAATGAATAGGGATGAGCAGTATGATTTTACACTGGAAGACGAAGTTATAGCTTATAATCAAGTATTAAAACTTAGAGCAGAATTAGACAAGTTAGCTCCAGAAGAAAGAGAAGTTATTGAGAAGCACTACCTAATGGAGAAGAGCTATAAGGAAATAGCAGCTGATATAGATAAGACAGTTTCACAGGTGAGATATTTGAGGAATAAAGGAATTGAAAAGTTGAAGGAAGAGTATAAAGATGAGGAGGAGAAGTGAAGTTAGTTCTAGTGAAAATTAAAAAGGATTAGATAAAAAATAACTCTAGGTGTATTAGGTACTTAGGGTTATTTTGTTGGTAATAATATATTGTTTTGTTATAATAAGGTTTAATATGATATAATTTGATATGGAATGATGTTGCAATATATAAATAAATTGTGATTGAGTAAGATCAAAGAAAGGAAGAACATATAAAATGAATAAAAAGAAAATGCTTATACTTGTAATACTTTGTATCATTGGGATATTTGGACTTGTAGGTTGTAAAGTACCCAAACCTCAAAACATACAGGAACAAAAGGAGCAAAAGGAAAAAGAGCTCAGAGAGAGTTTTTTACATAATTTATCTAAAAAAGATATATCCCAGTGTGAAAAGATATTAAATATGGGTATAAATTCAAACTACAAAGACGGTAATGAACAGACTTTATATAGTAAGGCAGTTAATATTGTATTGAAGGATGGTAAAGAAAATATTTTCTTGAGTAAATATTTTCCTATATTTGACAAAATGGCTAATGATGGTGCGGATAAATCTCTAGTAAAAATAGATAATAAAGAAAGCCTTAATGATAATCAAAAAAATTTTTTAGGTGCTATAGGTATAGATGTAAGAACTCAAGAAGAGAAAGATAAAGAATATGCAGAGACTATAGTAAAAGTAAAAGAAGAAGAAAAGAATAAAGCAAAACAAAACTTTTCTATGAATGGATTAGAATTGATTGAAAAAGGGACAACTAATGATGGAAGATATATAACAGGTAAATTAAGAAATAATAATAGTTTTGATTGTTCTTATGTTGAAGTTAAAGCTAAGATAACAGATGATAGTGGTAATGTTTTAGACACTCCTTTTGATAACATAACTAATCTGAAGAGTGGTGAAACTTGGTCTTTTAGTATACCTGTAATCATAGATAGTGCTTATAATTATCAGATAATAGAAATGAATTGCAGGTAAGTTTATAGTTTATTGTAGCTACCTTAGGATTATCTTAAATTGAACATGTATTGTTGCAACACAATTTCAAAGAAAATATGAAATAATTGTATTTAAGAAAGAGGACACAGTTAATATGACAGAAAAATGTATTGGTTACGAAAAAGTTAAACAAGAATACTTTGATAAATATTTTGAAAAATTATCTTTAATTGAAGAACCAACTACTAAGGTATTAACCATACACTTGTATACTGAGTTTTGGATAAATAAGTTAATAGATTTAAGTTCACCAAAGCCACAAGAAATTCTTAATCGAAATTTAAATTTTTCTATTAAGCTCATACTTATTTATAATATGGGGTTAATACCAGAACAACTATATCTTAATATTAAAAAGCTTAATAAACTTAGAAATAAATATGCTCATAACCTTGATTATGAGTTTACAAAATCAGATTTAAATTATGTATATTCTAATGGTAAAAATATTTCAAAATATATACAAAATGAAACTACCAGGCGTATTTTTATGTTTATAGGAGCTGCAACATTTGAATGGCTGGCAACTTATGTTATGGAAAATTATATGATGATATGAAAATGTAATATTAAAAGAAAAAGCTAAATTAATAGCAAAAAGAGGTAAAACTATGAAGAAAAAGTATTTAAAAATATATATAATAATAGCCACCATAATAATATGTATTAACGGAGCTATTTACTTTAACCATTTATCGAACATAAGAAAAGAAAACCAAAAGAAATATGAAACTACAATGGTTCTTATAAGTGAGAAAAAATATGATAATGCAATAAAAAATTTACAAGAACTATCGAGATATAGGGATTCCGATAAGTTGTTAACAAAACTTCAAAATACTAAAAATAAATTAAGTAAGGAAAAAGCGGCTATAAATGAAGCAAATAAAATCAGTAGTCAACCTTATACAACTAAAAAAAATACTGAAGCTTATTATAAGATAAAAGAAATCATTGGTAACCCTGAAAATTATGAAGACGAATATAAAGCTGATGCAAAATATTTGATTGCATATGCAGAACTAAGTATTTTAAGTGATACAGGTACTAATTATAATAAAAATACTGTTTTAAATATTATAAAAGATATACATTATTACAAAGAAAGTCCAAAGATAGCTTATTTTTCTCAGAGCATGATTGAATATTATTTAAAAGATATATTTCATATAGATACGAATGAATGGATTAATGCATATAATTTTGTTAATAATACACCTGCTATAGGAATGTCAAAAGAAGAATTATTAAAGCTGGATTTTTGGGGAAAACCTAAAAAAATTAACACAACTATTACTGGTAGTGGAACAAGTGAACAATGGTGTTATGAAAATAATGTATATGTGTATTTAGATAATGATAGAGTAACAGCTATACAGAAGTAATGTTTGTTATTTTAAGGTTTATAATAGAAAAAATTAAGAACTAGAGTTTATATTATATATAGCTTTAGCATCTATGAAGTTTTTATTATACTAAAATAGTACAAGTAGTTGACGATTAATTATAGTACCTTTTGATATATATAAGTTGTAATTGAAATTCTACATTAAAGTTAATACTCATTTTAATTACTATTAGAAATAGAATATTAAATAAATATGAAGTATGATTGTTACAATTTATATATAAAAGAATAGCATAAATGATATTTTAGATTTATTGAAAATATTTTTAAAGTTATTTATTGTTTTAAAATTATAAATAAAAAATATATTGATGATATTATCAAAAACAGCGTAACTTAAGGGGGAAATTCGATTTGAGTAGTACAGTACAAATTTTAGAAAATCTAGATAAGTGGAAATGTTCTGTAACTAAAAACACTTATTACTTTGAACAGGTATGTAATTTAATAGAATTAGGTAATAAAAATCAGCATAATGGGATTGTTTTAGAACCTGACTATCAAAGAGAGTATAAATTTAACAAAAAAAAAGAGTCCAGTATAATAGAATCTTTATTATTAAATATACCTATTCCTATTATTTATCTATCACTAAATACAGAAAAAGACAAAGTTTTGTTAAATGTAATAGATGGTGCTCATAGACTAAGAGCTATGTATAGGTATAGTAAGAATGAATATAGTTTAACTGATTTAACAATATTAAAAGGTTTAAAAGGTTTAAAATATAAAGATTTACCTTCTAATATTAGAAATAAACTTGATTATAAAACTCAGATAAATGTGGAAATAATTGATGTATCTAAAAATGAAGAATTAGAATACGAAGTATTTACTCGTTTTAATCAAGCTACTAATCCTTTATCAAAACAGGAATTAAATGAAGTTGTTTATCGCTCAGAGTTTTCATTATGGATGAAAGAAAATTTAATGGATAGGTTATTTAAATTATCTATATTCAATAAAATATTTAAATGCACTGAATCACGAAAGAAAGATAAGACTATTAATTATTATGTGTATTCTTGCTTAGGTTATGCTTATTCTGGTTTAATAGAAGGCAAAAATGATACTCCATTTTATGTTGAAAGATTTATGAGTCATATGAAAAAGTTAGAAGGTGAAAAATTAGAACATAAGAAAGTAGAAATTGAAAAATTTATGTTTGGTTTATTGTGTTTTTATGAAAAAATATCTTTTATAGAAGATATAGAAAGTATATTTTCTAAGGAATTTACAACTAAAGAAAAACCAAAAGGTAATCATGGTTTTTTGATAAGTTTCTTAATACCACTAACTTTGACTTACGATTATTTATTATATAAAGGTGTTTTTAGAAGAAATTTAAGTAATGATGATTATCATAAAATATATACTATTATAGTAAATGGCATGAAAGCGGTTAATTTTGGAGATTTTGGAGGAGTATCTTCTACAAGCTACCATATACAAAAGAAATGTATAGATAGTATTAAATACCATTTAAGTAATCTAAAGCTAAAAAATATGGTTAAATACAGTAATTAATATAATACAATTTACATTTTATTGTGTCGTAAAAGTATTGCAATATAATAGCAGAGCATTGAGTTATAGTAAGAATATCATAATGAGAGCGGATATAGTTTATATAATAAAAGGGAGAGTTCAATATGAAAATAAAAAATAAAGTTATTATTGGATGTATTAGTGCTTTTACTATAGCTATTGGTATTGGTATATATAGTGATTATTATTCAACAAAAGTAACAATAGCAAAAAAATATTTCCAATCTGGAGAATACAGTAAAGCATCTAATGAACTTAGGCATTTATATCCAATGAAATCAGAAAAAGATTTGTTTGATAAGACTGATATTTTAGCAAATTTAGAATTAGGTTATCAAACTGCTCTAATCAAAATATCTGAAATTGAATCATACAATAATGTTATGACAAGTGTTTTTTACATACTAATACTAGGCCATAATTATATCTAAAAAATCTTCCTCCTTGCATAAAATAAATCCTCTTATGGAAAGTTATTCTAAGAGGAGTTGGTGGAGATGAT
>JAVBWC010000087.1:0-8371 GCA_036677675.1 Clostridiaceae bacterium
TTTATGCTTATGAATATAATCTTTAATAATTTGTTAATAGATTTACAGGGTAATATTCTTAAATGACCATATAAAACTCTAATATCAAAAAAAGAATTAAGACACATTAGCAAAATATGATTACATAAAAAATTAAAAGCTAGACAAATGCATAAGACATAGAAGTATTTTGGTACTAAGTAATTATATTTTATGATAAAACCATGGTATAATTTTTTAAAAGTATAATAATATTTTTATAAAACTTAATTTAAATATACTGAATCCTGATGTACTAATATCTTGAAATTAAGTAGAGTTTACATTTTTGAGGGGAGATTAAGAATATGAAAACAAAATTACTACCTAAAAGTATTCTAGGCAAATTGTCAATTGGATTAAGTATTGCTTTTATCATTTTGATTTGGCTCAAAATACAAATTGCAATTCCAATTATGACGTTTTGTATTGCTACTTTAGGATTGGTAGCATTTTTTACTAGCATTATATCAATAGTTAAAAATAAAGATAGAGCCCTACTGAATTTTTTACCTATTCTGGTTGGGGTGATAATTATATTTTGGGCTGCTGCTGAAATAATTTTTCTGCATTAAGAATCAAAAGTCATATGATCTAATTTGCATCCATATAACTAGTTAAAAGTTAGTCATTCATGTAAACTGATTTATAAAAAAGTTAGTTATAATTTTAAAAATTATGATATAAAAAACTTAAAATTACTCAACCTACTAAGATTTCTAGTTGAAAAATAAGAATAAAAGTTACTAACTATAAAGGAAAAACATTAAAGCAAGTAGTAGAGAAATTTTCAAAGATATGATTTATGTGTTATTTTTTATTAAATAATAAAAATTATTATATAAAATTTAACTGTAGAGGATTTATTATTGATAATATAGCATATAATATAATATAAGCTAATCAATTCTAGGAATAAATACCTTGAAATATGTACAAAGAAATAGTATAATAATTTTTGCGAGTGAAAATTAAATAATAAGTTTTCAGTTATGGAGAGATGTCCGAGTGGTTGAAGGAGCACGCCTGGAACGCGTGTGTAGGGGAAACTCTACCGAGGGTTCGAATCCCTCTTTCTCCGCCAAGAGTCGTGCTAGACGGGAAGTCAGCGGTGTCCTGAACCTGCAATCCGCTATAGCAGGGTTGAATTCCCCGTCGAGGCTTTAAGATGTGAGGCCTGGCCTTTATAAGTGGCGTTGAGAATTGGGCCCCACGCAACGGAAACTCATAAACCCCGTCAGATCCGGAAGGAAGCAGCGGTAAGTGAGACCTTCCGTGTGCCGTGGGTAAACCTGATTTGAGCTAACTGTAAAGGTAACGCTCATATCTTACTGTCGACACGGGGTGCACGGCTTTATTAATGATAATATAAGACGCTTTTAAGGCGTCTTTTTTGCGTATAAACAGGTAAAACAAATTGAAGTTATGATATAATGATTATTATAAAATTATTATTTAATAAACTTGGTAAAGGATAAGAGGTGTTTCAATTGGCATATACTGCTTTATATAGAGAATGGAGACCTAAAACCTTTGATGAGGTAGTAGGTCAATCACATGTTACTACAACTCTTAAGAATCAAATAAAAAACAATAGAATAGCACATGCTTATCTTTTATGTGGAACAAGAGGAACTGGAAAGACTTCCACGGCAAAGATTTTTTCAAAAGCAGTGAATTGTCTTAATATTCAAGATGGAGAACCATGTAATGAATGTGAAATGTGTAAAAAAATAAATGCAGGACTTGCTATAGATGTGTCAGAAATGGATGCTGCATCTCATAATAAAGTAGATGATATAAGAGAACTTATAGATGAAGTTAAATATCCTCCAAGGGAGGGAAGGCATAAGGTTTATATAATGGACGAGGCTCATATGCTTACGCAAGGGGCTGTTAATGCATTCTTAAAGACCTTAGAGGAACCCCCAGAGAAAGTTATTTTCATATTGGCAACTACAGACCCTCAAAAGCTACCTATAACTATCTTATCAAGATGTCAAAGATTTGATTTTAAAAGAATTAAAAGTGATGATATTTTTCAAAGACTTATTAAAATTACAAAAGAACAAGGAAACTTAGCAGATAATAAAAGTCTTCAGCTAATTTCTAGAATGTCAGATGGAGCTATGAGAGATGCTTTAAGTATATTAGATCAAGCAATATCTATGGGAAATGGAAAAGTAGATTATGATCAGATTATAAATATGCTGGGACTTGTTACAAATGAAAATTTATTAAAGCTTACTGATAAAATTATTGATAAAAATGTTGAAGAAGCAATAAAAATAATTGACGACATAGTTTATGGTGGGAAGGATATAAACTTATTCATAAAAGATATGATATATCACATGAGAAATCTTATGATGGTAAAAGTAAGCCAAAGACCTGAAGAAGTTTTGGATATGTCGGAAGAAAACATAGAATTTATAAAAGAGCAAGGTAATAAAATAAGAATTGAAGAGATAATGAGATGTATAAGAATTCTTCAAGAAGCAGAAGAACAGTCTAAGTGGAGTAAACAAGGAAGAATATATTTAGAGCTTGCAGTAATAAAAATGTGCAAAGTAGAATATGATACATCTAAAGAAATAATGTTAGCCAGAATAAATAAACTTGAGAACATGATTAAAGAAGGCAATATTACAATAAAAAGTGAAAAAACTAATAATGAGAATTATAGTGAAGCATCAAGAAGTATAAGAAAGCAGGTTACTAAGATTCCTGAGAACAAAAAGGAAAATGAAACTGCTGTAGAATTGAATGTAGATTCAAAATTAACTGTTGAAGATATAAAAAAATCATGGAGAGATATATTAGAGGTATTAAAAGGAAGAAGACTTATGGTATTATATGCTTCTCTAGTTACTGGTAAGATAGAATCTTGCAGAAATGGAGTAGTAGAGATAAAATATGATTCTCAGTATGCTTTCAATATAAACAGGCTTCAAAAGGATGAAAATAGGAAAATAATAGAAGAAGTTTTTTTGGAGGCACTAAAAGAAAAAATTAGAATAAAATATACTGTAGACAAAAAAGAAGAGGTTTCTAAGTCTCGTGAAGAAATTCTTAAAGAAGCTTTTGGAGAAGAATTAGTAGAAATAATTGATGAATAAAATTGTAAATGGTAAAATGTTAAAAGACTAAGAGAATGAGAAACCTAACAATAAAAAAGAAAAGTATAATTAGGAGGTAAGGTTATGGCAAAAGGTGGATTCCCAGGAATGGGTGGAATGAATATGAATAATTTAATGAAGCAAGCACAAAAAATGCAGCAGCAAATGGAAAAGATGCAAGCTGAATTAGAAGAAAAAGAATTTACAGCAACTGCTGGTGGTGGTGTTGTTAAAGTAACAGTTAATGGAAAGAAGCAAATTCTTGATATAGAAATAGATCCTGAAGCAGTAGATCCAGATGATGTTGAAATGCTTCAAGATTTAATTCTAACTGCATGCAACCAAGCTTTACAAACAGCAGATGAAGAAACATCTAGTCAAATGAAAAAACTTACGGGTGGACTTAACATGCCTGGAATGTTTTAATTATTGAGGTGACAGATTTGGATTTTTATCCTGTAGCTATAGAAAAATTAATAGAAGAATTCGCAAAGTTACCAGGAGTAGGATATAAAACAGCTCAAAGACTTACTTTACATGTACTAAATTTGCCTCAAGAAGAGGTTAAGGAATTTGCAGACGCTCTAATTAAGGCTAGAGGAACAATAAGATATTGTTCTGTATGTGGTAATTATACGGATGCTGACCCTTGTGCAATATGCTCTAATCCAAATAGAGATGACAGCACCATATGTGTGGTTGAGCAACCAAAAGATATTATGTCTGTAGAAAAGATAAGAGAATACAATGGTATTTATCATGTTCTACATGGTGTAATATCACCTATGTCTGGTAAGGGACCTGATGATATTAAACTGAAAGAGTTAGTTAGAAGAATAAATGGAGATGTTAAAGAAATTATAGTAGCAACCAATCCTAACGTTGAGGGGGAAGCTACAGCTATGTATATATCAAAAATATTAAAACCCCTTGGTGTTAAAGTAACTAGAATTGCTCATGGAATTCCAGTTGGGGGAGACTTAGAGTATGCTGATGAAGTAACTCTATCTAAAGCCTTAGAAGGAAGAATAGAACTTTAACAATAATAATTGTAACAAAGCTTCTGTCTTATATCATAATTAGTGATATAAAACAGAAGCTTTTTAGCATATAAATAATGTTGTTGTTAATAAAATATATTAGAAATGTAGAAAGGTTTAGTTGAAAAACTAATTTTCAGTAGGCTAAAATAAATGAAGGGGTAGGAATTTCAAAATACATTTATAAAATAAATGGAGGGGTAATATGGAATATGTTGCTTATTTTGTAGGAGCTATAACTTTATTGTTTTTAATAGCAAAACTTTTAGCATGGCCATTAAAAATATTGTGTAAGCTTTTAATAAATGGAGTTTTGGGTGTTGTTTTATTATTGATTTTTAATTTCTTAGGAGCATATTTTGGTTTCAGTATAGGAATAAATGCATGTACTGCATTGATTGCTGGATTTTTTGGAGTGCCAGGAGTAATCTTTTTAATTATCTTTAAAATGTTATTATAAATTAATGAAATTCGACATGTAAAGTATTTCATGTAAAATTGTGTTTTATCTTGACATGGTTATTGTTAATCTGTTACAATTTATTTGTATAGCTGTTATAGTTAGAAGACGTTAAGAGTGAAATATGACAATGTTCTGTTGTACTAATACAATGGAATATTGCTATATAACATTAAACGTTTTCACGTGACTGCTATACAATATATAAATATTTATATATTGTAGTTAAATTTTTGTATGAAGATGAAGGGAGGAAAAAATCAATGGATAAAAAATTAGTTGAAATTCGTTGGCATGGTCGTGGTGGACAAGGTGCTAAAACCGCATCATTACTACTAGCTGAAGTTGCTTTTAATACTGGAATGTATATTCAAGGTTTCCCTGAATACGGTCCAGAAAGAATGGGTGCTCCAATTACTGCTTATAACAGAATAGCTAACTTTGAATTAAGAGTACACAGTAACATTTATCAACCAGATTATGTTGTTGTTGTTGACGAAACTTTATTAAAAACAGTTGATTGTACTGCTGGTTTAAAGAAAGAGGGAGCTATAGTTATAAACACTAAAAAGACTCCACAAGAAATAAAATCAGAATTAAAAGGTTATGAAGGAAGAGTTTATACAATAGATGCTAGAACTATTTCTGAAGAAACTTTAGGTGCTAACTTCCCAAATACTCCAATGCTTGCTGGTATAGTTAAAGTAAGTGGAGTAATGGATGAAGATCAATTCGTAGCTGATATGGAAAATTCTTTCAAGCATAAATTTGCTAACAAACCACAGGTTATTCCAAAGAACATGGCAGCTCTTAAGAGATCTCTTCAGGAGGTGAATGGAATTGAGTAGAAGAATGAATGTTACTCCAGAAACAAAATGGAATGAACTACCAATAGGTACTGCTATACTTGATGCAGGTAATGCTGCAGATTTCAAAACAGGTGACTGGAGATCTATGAGACCTGTATGGAATGAAGAAAAATGTAAACATTGTATGTTCTGCTGGGCTGTTTGTCCTGATATGTCTATCATGGCTAAAGACGGTAAAGTAGTAGGATTTGATTATGACCACTGCAAAGGCTGTGGAGTATGTGTAGAACAATGTAAATTCGGTGCATTAGAATTTGTAACTGAAGAGTAGGGAGGAGGAAAAAGAATGGCTAAAGCTGAACAATTAAGAAAAAGTTTAAGTGGTAACGAAGCAGTTGCTACAGCAATAATGCAAATTAACCCGGATGTAGTTGCAGCATTCCCTATAACTCCATCTACAGAGGTTCCACAATATGTTGCATCATTCAAAGCAAATGGAAAATGTACAACTGAATTCGTACCAGTAGAATCAGAACACAGTGCTATGAGTGCTTGTATAGGAGCATCTGCAGCTGGCGGAAGAGTTATGACAGCAACTTCATCAAATGGATTAGGGTTAATGTGGGAAATGCTTCACATAGCTTCAGGAGATAGATGTCCAGTAATACTTGCATTAGTTAACAGAGCTATGTCAGCTCCACTTAACATACATAATGACCACTCAGATTCAATGGGTGCAAGAGATACAGGTTGGATTCAATTATATGCTGAAACAACTCAAGAAGCATATGATAACTTTATACAATCAGTAAGAATAGCTGAGCATCCAGATGTTATGACTCCAGCTATGGTTTGTTATGATGGATTTATTACAAGCCACGCTGTAGAAAATGTATTCATGATGAAAGATGCAGATGTTAAAGAATTTGTTGGACCAAACAAGAGAGCAAACCAAGGATTACTTGGAGAACAAAATATAGCTGTAGGAGCGTTAGTTCTTCCAAACTTCTATATGGAAATGAAGAGACAACAACTTCAAGCACTATTAAATGCTAAAGAAGTTACACTTCAAGTTGCTAAAGAATTTGAAGAATTAACAGGAAGAAAATACGGATTATTCGAAGAATATAAACTAGATGATGCTGAAGTTGCTATGGTTGTTATAAACTCAACAGCAGGAACAGCTAAGAGAGTTGCTGATGACTTAAGAGAACAAGGTATTAAAGCTGGTGTTCTTAAGATAAGATTATATAGACCATTCCCAGGAGAAGAAATAGCTGAAGCTCTTAAGAACGTTAAAGCTATAGCTATAATGGATAAAGCTGAAGGATTCTCAGGAAATGGTGGTCCATTATTCACTGATATTGTTAGTGCATTATATGGAACAGCAGATAATAAGGTAATAATGAGCTATATCTATGGTCTAGGTGGAAGAGACGTTACAGTTAATGATTTAACAAAAGTTTTTGCTGATTTAGGACAAGCAGTAGAAACTGGAAAATACGAAAAATATAACTACTTAGCTGTAAGAGAATAGGAGGTGCTGTAAATGGCAACATTAAAGGAATTAACTAATGTTCAAGAGAGACTAACTGGCGGACATAGAATGTGTGCTGGTTGCGGAGCTCCAATGGTAGCAAGATGGGTTATGAAAGCAGTTAAACCTGAAGATCATGCAGTTGTAGGTAATGCAACAGGATGTCTTGAAGTTTCAACTGGACTTTATCCATATAGTGCATGGACTGATTCATACATCCATACAGCATTCGAAAACGTTGGAGCAAGTGTAAGTGGAGTTGAAGCTGCATTTAAAGCAATGAAAGCTAGAGGAGACGTTAAAGGAGAATATAAATTCATAGCATTTGGTGGAGATGGCGGTACATATGATATCGGATTCCAATCATTATCAGGAGCTATGGAAAGAGGACATGACATGCTTTATGTTTGTTACGACAACGGAGCATACATGAATACTGGTATCCAAAGATCATCAGCTACTCCAGCAGGAGCTGATACAACTACAACTCCTCAAGGAAGTGACTCATTAGGAAAATCTCAATATAGAAAAGATTTATGTAAAATAATGGCAGGACATCATTTACCATATGTAGCTCAAACTGTTCCTGTAATGCCTGGAACTAAATACATGATGGATTTATATAATAAATCAGACAGAGCTATAAATGAATTTAAAGGAGCTACATTCTTAAATGTATTAGCTCCATGTCCAAGAGGATGGAGATGTGATACTGCTACTGAACTTGATTTAATCAAATTAGCAGTTGAAACATGCTACTGGCCATTATATGAAGTTGTAAATGGTGAGTACAAATTAAACTACAAACCAAAAGAAAAACTTCCTGTAGAAGAATGGATGAAACCACAAGGAAGATTCAAACACTTATTCCAATCAGAAGAAGGAAAAGCTAAAATAGCTGAAATTCAAGCTGAAGTTGATAGAAGATGGAATGAATTATTATTCCTTTGTGGAGAAACAGAATAATATAGAATAGAAAACCGCTGATTAATTAATCAGCGGTTTTCTATTGCGTAGGAATTATACATATCGAATACTTATCCAAGTGTATCAATGCAAGAATAATGTAGAAAAATAAAGAAAAATGCATTTGATGTGAATATATTTTAAAAAAACAGCTAGTAATAAGTGCATATAAAAAAATATTTGTGGTAAAATAATTTTTGTCCCAATGAGGACGGTAACATAAGAGGCATAAGACAACAACCTAAAAAAATAAAAAAAGTTGTTGACAAAGCTCTTGAAAGATGATATACTAAACGAGTTGTTGAATGACAGCAAGAAAATTGGTCTTTGAAAATTAAACAGAAGTAAGATAACAAAGTCAGTCAATTCAAACATGAGTATAGATTAAACTTTTAAATTGAGAGTTTGATCCTGGCTCAGGA
>JAVBWC010000088.1:0-88314 GCA_036677675.1 Clostridiaceae bacterium
AAAATTTAAAATCAAGTATAAAAACCTAGTATAGCCAAAGGCTACACTAGGTTTTGTTTTTTTATTGTAGTTTTTCTGTAAGAAAAACTTCCTTCACTGTAAACTGTAAACTGTCCTCTGTAAACTAAAGAAAATTGCTACGCAATTTTCTTAGGTTATGTTCTAAAGAATTTTCTCAAAGCACTAATTTCTACAAATACATCATGGAGCTTTTCAAACAATAATCCACCAACAAACCAATATGGAGCATAATCTAATCTTATTACACCCAAAATGGAGTATGGGCTTCTTGAATAATCCCATGGACATACACCTATAATAACTTTTAATAATGTACCGGTAAGAAATTCTACAGAAAATATTAATAAGGTATACACACCTCCTCTTAAAACTACCGGCCATTTTCTTATTCTGTTGTGGATAGGTTCTAAAAAAATCATCATTCCATATATAGGCAACATCCATGCACATGTCCATCCACGTAGAGTTACATCACCTCTTGTGAAGGATCCTAAACCAGTCCAGAAAATTTCTACACACCATCCTACTAATCCATAAATTATAAACCTTGTAAACTTCATTTCCATATACATATTTTTAGCATTATAATTCAAAATATGTAATACCATACTAATATTTAGAAAATTATTTTACATGCTAAATGCTGCTTTTATATGTTTTTAATCCTAATACTTTGGCTGAATTTATTACTGCTTGGTAAAATTCAGACTGTATGTAGATGTACAAGGAGATACTATTATTTACAAAAACCAAGTGATAACAAAAATAAATTTATATCCCCACCACTTACTATATAGAATATATTTATAATATCTTCATATTATATAATGATTGGATTTATTGGGAGGTTTTTTAATGTACAACTCATTCTATAGATTTCCTACGGAATCGACTCGAGAGGATACAAATACTTATTTAAGAAACTTATTTGATAGATTAGTAGGCAAAAGAGTAGACATTTTACTTAACGGTGGTGAAGGAATTTTTAAGAACTTACTAATTTTGAAAGTAGAAAATGGTGTTGTACTCACTGAAGCTGAAAATGAAATTTGCTTAATTCCACTTAGATTTATTGTCACAGTATTTTTACCAAAGAATTTAGCAAAAGAACTTTATCAATTATAAAATAAAACTAAAATTCAAAAACGTTTGAGCACTTACCTGAAAAATGAAGCTGGGTTTCCACTTGAAAAAGGTATTAGAATTCTTAGTCATGGAATAAAAAATGGACTCATTTTTAGGAGTCCATTTTTTTATAATATTATCTTATACTACTAAATCCTTATCTAAATTCTTAAAGGCTACAGAAAGCATTAATTTTATACGGTTAAGCTGATTAACCTCACTAGCACCTGGATCATAATCTATAGGTGCAATATTAGATAGTGGATACACCCTTCTAAGCTCTTTTATCATTCCTTTTCCTGTTATATGATTTGGAAGACAAGCAAAAGGCTGAAGACAAACTATATTATTTACTCCACTTTCAATAAGTTCAACCATCTCTCCTGTTAGAAACCATCCCTCTCCAGTTTGGTTCCCAAGGGATAGAAATCTTTTTGCACCATGTGCTATCTCTTCTATTGATTTTGGAGCTTCAAATCTCTTGCTTTCTTCTAATGCTTTTTTCATATATTTTCTGTAATATTCAATAACCTTTATTGAAATATTTCCTGAAAGCATGCTCCAAAAGCTTCCTGATAATTCTTTATATTTAACTAGGTTATCATAAGCAGAGTATGAAAAGAAGTCAATTAAATCTGGAACTACAACCTCTGCTCCTTCTCCTTCCAGTAATTCTACAATGTTATTGTTAGCAGTAGGATGGAATTTAACTAAAATTTCACCTACAACCCCTACTTTTGGCTTCACTAAATCCTCATAAATCTCTAGATTATCAAAGTCTTTAACTATTTTATATATATTTTCTTTAAACTCTCTTCTTCCACCATTTTTCAAAGATTTCATACACTTGTCTACCCATTCTTCATATATCATATTTGCTGAACCCGAAATCTTTTCATATGGTCTCACTCTATACAGAACTCTCATTAGAAGATCACCATAAATAACTCCCATAATTAAGTTATCCAGCATTGGAAATGTTATTTTAAATCCTGGATTTTTCTCAAGTCCAGCTGCATTTAAAGAAATAACTGGTATATGCTCGATACCTGCATCTTTTAATGCTTTTCTGATAAAAGCAATGTAGTTAGTAGCTCTACATCCTCCCCCTGTTTGTGATATCATAACAGAAGTGTTATTTAAATTATATTTACCAGATTTTAAAGCCTCCATTATCTGCCCTATTACTATGATAGATGGATAGCACGCATCATTGTTTACATATCTTAAGCCTTCATCAATAGCTGCCTTATCTACTGATGGTAGAATCGCAATATTATAACCCGCTTTTTCAAACCCAGATTTTAAAAACTGAAAATGTATTGGAGACATTTGCGGCACTAATATTGTGTGATTTTTCTTCATTTCCTCTGTAAATAATATTCTGTCAGGATTTTCATATAACTTCTTAGGCTCAAAGTTTCTCTTAACTCTCTCTGCAATAGCAGCAATTAATGAACGAAGGCGGATTCTTGCAGCTCCTAAGTTATTAATTTCATCTATCTTAAGTACAGTATATATCTTTCCATAGCCCTCTAAAATCTCTTTTACCTGGTCTGTTGTTACAGCGTCTAACCCGCAGCCAAAGGAATTAAGTTGAATCAGTTCTAAGTTCTTTTGCTGTGCAGTGTAAGAAGCTGCTGCATACATTCTTGAGTGATATACCCACTGATCAACAACACGAAGTGGTCTTTCAATCTTTCCTAAATGCCCTATTGAATCCTCACATAAAACTGCAAATCCAAAGGATTTAATCATTTCAGGTATTCCATGATTTATTTCAGTGTCAATATGATAAGGTCTTCCTGCAAGAACAATGCCTTTAATATTATTTTCATTTATATATTTAATAGCTTCTTCCCCTTTTTTTCTTATATCATCCCTATATCTTTCTAGTTCTTCATAAGCTTTACTAACAGCTTCCTCTATCTCTTTCTTTGTTATTGCTTCTGGTACTAATTCTTCAGCCAATCGTTTAACCATTCTCTTAGGATCATCAATAGGTAAGAATGGATAATAAAAATTAATATTATTGTTTCTTAAAATATCCATATTAGCCTTAATTGTTTCTGGATAAGAAGTAACTATTGGACAGTTATAATGATTATTGGCTGCCTTATCCTCCTGTCTGTTATATGGTATACATGGATAGAATATTTTCTTAACTCCTCTATTTACCAAATCAGTAATATGTCCATGCACAAGCTTTGCAGGATAACAAACAGATTCTGAAGGTATAGTCTCCATTCCCAATTCATAAATTCTTTTTGATGAACGACTTGAAATTTCAACCCTATAACCTAGCTCAGTAAAGAATGTAAACCAGAAAGGATAATCCTCGTACATATTAAGAACTCTTGGTAACCCAATAATTCCTCTTTTAGCTTCATCTTTAGATAACGCCTTATAATTAAATACTCTCTTATATTTGTATTCATAAAGGTTTGGAATATCAGTTTCTATCTTTTCTATTCCTGCTCCTCTTTCACATCTATTTCCTGAAACAAATTGACGACCATCAGAAAAGTGTTTAATAGTTATTAAGCAATTATTTCCACAAAATTCACAGCGTTTCATAGATGTCTCTATTTTAAATTCCTTTAACTCTTTACCTTCAAGAAGACTTGTTTCATGTCCAGCTTCATAACGTTCTTTTGCAATCAGTGCTGCACCGAAAGCTCCCATTATTCCTGCAATATCTGGACGTACAACTTCTCTATTAATGGTTTTCTCTAAAGCTCTAAGTACTGCATCGTTATAAAATGTTCCACCTTGCACAACAACCTTTTTACCTAACTCTTCTGTATTTCTCAATCGTATTACCTTAAATAAAGCATTTTTTATAACTGATATTGAAATTCCAGCAGAAATATCACTTACCTCTGCTCCTTCCTTTTGTGCTTGCTTTACTTTAGAATTCATAAATACAGTACAGCGAGTTCCTAAATCTACAGGTTTTTTTGATTTTATTGCTTCTATAGCAAAATCCTTAACCTTCATATTTAATGAATTTCCAAAGGTTTCTATAAAAGAACCGCAACCTGATGAACAAGCTTCATTTAACATAATGGACTCAATAACTCCATCATTAATCCTCAAGCTTTTCATGTCTTGTCCACCTATATCTAAAACAAAATCAACACCCTGCAAGAAGAAATCAGCAGCTTTATAGTGAGCTACAGTTTCAATTTCTCCAATATCTACTTTAATAGCAGCTTTTATGAGATGCTCTCCATAACCTGTAACTGTAGAATTCACAATTCTTGTGTCCTTATTTAGTTTTTCATATAAATCCCTTAAAACTTCAATGGTAGACTCTAAGGGACTTCCCATATTGCTTCCGTAGTGAGAATATAATAAACTTCCTTCTTCATCTATTAATGCAACCTTTGTTGTAGTAGACCCTGCATCTATACCTAAGTAAACATTTCCTTTATAGCTTTCTAAATCTCCTCTTTTTACTTTATTTTTTGAATGTCTTTCCTTAAATTCTTCGTATTCTTCATCATTTGCAAATAAAGGCTCTAACTTTTCACTCTCACTATTATTCATTTTATAAATACCTGGAACCCTTTCATATAAACATTCAAAAGAAAAAGGTTCCTCATTTCTGGAGGACAATGCTGCTCCCATTGCTACAAAATATTGAGAGTCTTCTGGAAAAATTATATTTTTATCTTCAAGTTTAAGTGTATGAATAAACCTCTTTCTAAGCTCGGACATAAAATGCAATGGTCCACCTAGAAATGCTACATTACCACTAATAGGTCTTCCCTGTGCTAGTCCACTAATAGTTTGATTTACAACCGCCTGAAAAACAGATGCAGCAATATCCTCTTTTGCAGCTCCTTCATTTAATAACGGCTGAATATCAGTTTTTGCAAAAACACCACATCTAGATGCAATAGGATAAATGTTCTTATGATTCTTTGCCAGCTCATTTAATCCTGAAGCATCAGTCTGAAGTAATGCTGCCATTTGATCAATAAAAGCACCTGTACCACCAGCACAAGTTCCATTCATTCTTTGCTCAACGGATTCTCCCAAATAGGTAATTTTAGCATCTTCACCACCTAGCTCAATTGCAGCATCAGTATTAGGAATTACCTTTTCAATAGCCTTAGTACAAGCAATAACCTCTTGAATAAAGGGTACCTGTAGTTTTTCAGAAATATTAACTCCTCCTGAACCTGTAATCATTACTGTTAATAAATTTCTCTTGAATATAGATTTTGCCTCTTGTAGCATGGAAACAACTGTGTTTTTAATATCCGAAAAATGTCTTGTGTAATTCTTATAAAGAATGTTATTATCATTATCTAAAACGACCATTTTTACTGTTGTTGAACCAACATCAAGTCCAACATTTAAAACTCTGTTCATTATTACTCCCCCTATATTTTACCAAAGAAATCTACGAAATTTATAACAATAAACTTTTAAGCACCCTAATAACTTCACTAAAAAAACTAAGAGGTTGTCCCCTTAGCAAATATTTTAACATAATTCAAAACACAAGTTTCAATGTTAATGTTTGTATTAAATTTATTGAGAATTAAAAATGATAATAACAACATTTTTAATTCTTCTGATAAGCTTATATTACCCATATAATTAAAATGTCAGTAAGTAACATCAAGAATATATATATTATATCACCAATTACCAATATTATCAATTTTTCAAATTAATTACATATTTTTTTTAATTACTCATTTATAAAGCTAAGAGTTTTTAAAACTATCAGTTTATTCTTATGTATTACAAAACAGGTCTTGGGTACATATATCCTGAGCTTCTTTTGCTGCTACTTTTTTTATCATGCTTACAACCTTATCTAAATTTAATTCTTTATCTTGTGAACAAGAATGTTGAATCAATCCAATAGTCATTTTACCTTTATCTCTCATTCACCAACCTTTATATATTTAAAAAATTATACCATATTTACAAAGGTATTTCTCTATTATAATTAACTTTAATAAAAATTATTTTAGATTAAAAAATCTTTTTTTAGTTACTGTTATAAGTGCTAAAATTATAGGGATTATTATCTGAAACGGAATATGTAAATATATAGGTACTTTTTCTAGCCCTATCTCTATATGTTTCACATAATTATCTGCTATATATAAAGAAGAAATTACAAGAATAATTCCACATGGAATAATTAATGTTTGATATTTTTTTACTTTAAACAAATCTGCTAGGCCTATCAGTGCTGCATAAAAGAAAATCCCACACTTAAAAAACCCACCTACTACCAACATAACAACACCCATAGCATCTAAACGTTGTATAAAGTCACCAATACTTATCTTTTCTATAGTTTTATATAAAGGAAATGCAGCCTGTTCAGCATTAAAAACACCAAGAACAGAAATATTTATTGCTATAATCCAACTTAAAATTAGTCCGCTAAACAAAATAGCCAATAATCCTGTTCTTATTCCCTTTTTAGGTTGGTTCAAATAGGGCAACAGCATAGTAAAAACTATCATTTCTCCAAAAGGAAAAGAAAGTGTAAGAGGAAATGTTGTTGATAACACAGCTCCCCACCCATTTTCAAGAACAGGTAGCAAATTGTTCACTTTAGGCAAACCAGAAATAAAAACTAAGGCTGTAAATAATATTCCTAAAATCATTATAATTATAAAGAAAATTTCCCCTGTTCTCGCTAAAACCTCAATACCTAAATAACAGCCGTATCCAACAATTAAAACAAACAAAAAATTGATTGCAACAAGTGGTGTTTCATGCAATATAGTAGTTTTAGTTAACTCACCAAAATCTCTTAGTACCCTTGCAGCTATATATATGAAATAAAAGTTATAACCTAAAGCTACTATTGTTCCTATATATTTCCCCATAATTTTTTCTATATAGATGGTCAATGGCATATTAGAATAGCATTGAAACAGATATCCATATATCAAAAATAACGCCAATCCCCCTATCATTCCTAAAAGAATTGCTAACCAAGCATCCTGTTTCGCCTTCATTCCCAATCCAACTACAATTGCACTTCCTATTTCAAATAAAACCATTAATGAAAATAGCTGTCTTTTGCTTATTTTCTCTTTTTCCACATTAATTCACCTTCATTTAAGACTTTATAACAAAATTAAATTATATATTAAAATTACTCTTTTAAGAAAGAGTCCACTACAGTACCCACTCCTGAAATTTTAGCCGTAACCTGTATATCTACTGGCAAATCTACAAATCCTGTTGTATTCCAATTATTTTTTAATTCTTTCCATGCTTTAGAATCAGCACGATGAATAGCATCACCAAATCCAAAAATATCGCTTTTAAAATCTTTTTGCACTTTTTCCACTGTTTTCTCCATGTCTATTTTTATTTTCTTCTGTAGCTTTTCTTCTAATTCATAAATATTCTTAGATTTCGATAGTTCTACTTTGCATCCCACATCTGCTACATTACCTTCTACCCAAAGTTTAACCTCTATTTTAGGTTTTCCATTTTCTACTTTCCCCTTTATTTTTGATTTTATTTTTAGTAATTCAATCCCTATATTTCCATCTTCACAAGGAAGAGTAACAATTGTGCTTTTTATTTTGCCCATAATATAATTATATCCTATACCTTCATTCTCACTTAACCACCCAATTAACTTATCCTTCTGAAAAACTCCAATATTTGAAATTGTTACAATAGTAGGTATCTTAACATTTTCCACATTACTAATACTACTTCCTATTTTCGAATTACCTATTACCTCAATTCCTGTTACCACTGGATTTTTTCCTTCACTAATCAAATCATTTATTAACTCATCTATATGAACATCATAAGTAGAACCCCATAAATCTTGAGATGTTTCCAATGAATTATGTATTTTATTTACTGGAATTTTTTCCAGTGGTGTTAAGATGTTCAATACTTTTTCTGCCTCTATATTTTTTGCTATAATAATAGCAAAATCTGTTCGTATTTCATGCTCCCTAAAAAAGAAATCTAATATTTTGTCTATTCCATCCTTAGCTAATTCTTCTCCTAATACAATTACATTAAGATGACCAATGTAGACTTTTCTAGGCGTCTGTTTTTTTAATCTTCTAAAAGCTTCAAATACGTTTTGACCTGTTATTTGGTAAGTAATTACAGGTACACGTATACTAGTTTTTATTCCCCTTACTTCTGAAGGATTCATCAATTGTATTGTAACAAGATATCCACTTTCACTTTTATCAATGCCTACTGCTGTAACAATAGAAAGTGAATTTAATTCTGTAGCGCTCCAGCACCCAGCGAAAAATATTATGAAGCTCATTAATATGCATAATAAAATTAATTTTCTATTCATAAAAAACTCCTTTAGTTTTTAATACATTATTTTTCTTCTGTATCATTTTGAGTATGAGGTTTTGTAGGACCAGTAGTATTTTCACGAATTATATTTTTTTGATTTATTAATCGTGGGCGTGAATGCATTTTCCAATGAGGAGCACGAAAAATGAAATCACTTTGATCATCATTAATAAATGGTCCTATAGGAGTCATATATGGAATACCAAAAGAACGTATACTGCATAAGTGTAAAATCATTGCAATCACTCCTAAAATAATACCGTACAGACCAAATGTAGCAGCTAATATCATAAATATAAAACGCAGCATTCTAACAGAAGTATTCATAATAAATGCAGGTGATACAAAACTACTGATGGCTGTAATGGATACTATAATTACCATGGCAGGTGAAATAATACCAGCATTTACTGCAGATTCTCCCAGAACCAGTGCACCTACAATGGATATAGCAGAACCAATTGCTCTTGGCATTCTAATACCTGCTTCTCGTAAAATCTCAAAAGTAATTTCCATTATAACTACTTCAATTACAGTAGGAAAAGGAACTCCTTCTTTCTGGGAAGCAATACTCATAAGAAGACTAGGAGGTAACATTTCTTGATGAAAAGTTACTACAGCTATATACAAGGAAGGTACAAATAATGCAAGGAAAAATGAAATATATCGAATGAGACGAATTAAGGTACTTATATCAAAACGCATGTAATAATCTTCACTGGATTGAAAAAAATCGATAAACAAAGCTGGTACCAAAAGCACAAATGGTGTTCCATCTACCAAAATAGCAATACGACCTTCCAATAATCCTGCCGCTACTGAATCAGGTCTTTCTGTATTAAGTACTGTAGGAAAAGGAGTATATACTTCATCTTGTATAAATTCTTCTATATAACCACTTTCTAATATGCCGTCAATATCAATTTTTTCAAGACGTCTACGAACTTCCTCTACAGTTTTCTCATTGGCAATATCTTTAATATACATAATTGCAACATCAGTCATTGTCTCCCTTCCAATTGGTTTAGTTTCTATCCACAAGTTAGGACTTTTTATTTTTCGTCGAATTAATGCCGTATTAGTACGTAACATTTCTGTAAAACCATCTTTAGGTCCTCTTACAACAGTTTGTGAACTTGGTTCTTTAACGTCTCGACTTTCTCCCCCTTTTAAACTTACTGCAAATCCTTTTTTATAATCATGAATTAAAATTATTGTATATCCCGATAGCATGTACTTATATAATGTTTTAAAGTTCGTAATTTCTTTTATCTCTCCAGCTGTAATAACAAAATCTCTTAAAATTTGAAAGGTATTTTTACTATCTATGGAATGAAAATTTATTAATTTAAAATCTATCATTAGAGTTTTTATAATAAGCTCCTGTACTAATGCTTTATCTACTAGTCCATCAGTATAGACCACTCCTACTTTTATTTTTTCATCTTCATCAATATAAAATTGCCTAGTCACAATATCAGTACTCTGCCCTAAAGTTGTTTCTATTTTATTGATATTGTCTTTTAAATTAAGCATTAAATCTTCTTCATTTAAGTCGTTAATTTTAATATGCTGTGTATCTGAACTACATTTATTTTTTTTAAAATCTTTATAAGATTTCATTGTAAAAACCTCTAATTCGTTTTTATTATTACTATCTCACTTATTAGGATTTTTATGCTACAGACTTACTTCATAATAACATTTAGTTTATAATTATCTTGTATGCAAATATATAAGTAAAATTATATTCTTAACAGTAACGATTTTTTTATATCTATATAAGGAGGTTTATTTCATGGATAAAAATATGGAATGGGTCATTGAAAAGAAAGTTCAAAGGACAATTGAAAATTTAGAAAAAAACAATATGCAAGCTTATTATGTAGAAGATGAAAACTCCCTACTTAATAAAATTGATGAGCTTATAAAGGAAGGGGATACAGTATCAGTTGGAGGATCTATGACTCTTTTTGAAACAGGAGTTATAGATATGCTTCGTAGTGCAAAATATAATTTTCTGGATAGATATAAATCTGATCTAAGTAATGAAGATATTAAAGAGATTTACAGAAAAAGCTTTTTTGCTGATGCATATTTTACAAGCAGTAACGCAGTAACTGAAGATGGTGAGCTTTATAATGTAGATGGAAATGGTAATAGAGTGGCCGCTATGATTTATGGTCCTGATAAGGTAATAGTTATTATTGGAACCAATAAAATAGTAAAGAATGTAGATGAAGCCATTGAAAGAAATAGAAGATTGGCTGCTCCAGCAAATACTAAAAGATTAAATAAAAAAACACCTTGTGCAACTTTAGGTTATTGCGTAGATTGTAATAGTCCTGAAAGAATTTGTAATGATTATGTTTTAATAAGAAGGCAAGGACAAAAGGGAAGAATTCACGTTATAATTGTGGGAAAAGAATTAGGGTATTAAAATCTTCTCCAACTATACTATAGTAGATATGGTGTATATACTTACCACAGACTATATAGAAAAAACTGCAATCACTGTGTGTTTCAGTTTTTTCTATTAATGTATAATTATACTTAGTATATTAACTTAAAATTATTTTTTTATATTTTTATCTTGAGATTTATCCTGCCATATATATTCATGTAACTGTTCAGTAGTTGCTTTCAAATCTGCTACAAGATACCATACTCCATTAATGATTTTACCTGCGCAATAACCAGCTCTAGGAAATCTCTCCATTTCTATTTTTTCTATCTTTGAAGTAAATATTGAGATACCTATCTTTAATATATCAGCTTTCTTAATGTTAGTCTCAACATTGGAAATAAGCTGTTCTACAAGCTGAGGATATTTACTAAGTTTTTCATCTTTAATATTACTTATAATCTTAGATAAAACAATTCTTTGTCTTTCTGTTCTTTCATAATCACCATTTCCCTGATACCTTATTCTTGAATAGGCCAAAGCTTGAGTACCATTTAAATTATATTTACCCGGAGAATATATTCCTACATATTTCATTGAAGGAATTTCATAACTCTTAATTTCTATTTCTACTCCACCTAATGTATCAATTATATTTTTTAATCCTTCAAAATCAGCTATTACATATTGAGTAATATTCATATTTAAATTTTCATTAAGGGTATTAATAGCTAATTCTGGTCCTCCATAAGCATAAGCATGATTAATTTTGGTCATGCCATGCCCATTTATCTTTACATAGGTATCTCTCATAATCGAAGAAACTTTTATCTTATTATATTTTTTATCAATGCTAAGTATAATAATGCAGTCTGAACGAGCTGCTTCATCTTTACTTCTTCTATCAATACCAAATAAAGCAATATTTAAAATATCTCCTTCATTTTTATCTTTAACTTCTAAAACTTCATTATCTTTAGCCACAGAAGTGGTGTCTTTATTCTCTTTAACCCTAGCGACAGTATTTATTTTTATATGTTGATAGCGTAAATGTCCATATACAAAAACTCCTAACATTATGCTAATCATAACCACAAATACACTTATTATTATATTTCTATACTTACTCTTTTTTTTATTCATTACTTCCCTTCTTATTTATTACTTTCCTTCTTACTTACTATATAAAAATTTCCAATTAATTTTTCTTAGACCTATCAAAATTCAATTACTATATACGTATATAATACTATAAACATATAAAACTACTGTATATAAAGAATAACCACTTGGTAAATAATACTTTTTATGATACATATAATTACTTAATATATTATTTATAAAGTATTTTACTTATATTATCAGTATATAATTATGGAGGTGTAATGTGAAAAATTTTTCGCTTTTTTTGTGTGTACTTTTTATCATTGCTATAATTGTGACTCTAGCTTTATGTAAAGCCGCTGGTAGGGATAAAGATGAGGATGAGTAACATAGTAAATATGATAAATATACAAGCCACTGATAAAATGAACTAATTTTATCAGCGGCTTAATCCACAAAACAAACTGAAAATAAATTATTTTTTACTCTTGTTTAATAAATATTTATGAGGTTATTCTTACATAAATTTTATAAATAACTTATATATTTTCTCTTAGTTTGAGTAAAGATATTAATAATAAGTGTATATAATACATAGCATAAAACAAACCAAAACACCTCACCTGTTACACCCGTAAATGATATTCTACAAAAATTCCACCCTTGTGGTAATAACATACAATAAAATATAATAAGTTTAGTTTTAAGTAACTTAAAATAAATAAAATTAAAAATCCATCCAATTATCATTCCAAATAAAACGCATCCAGCATACCCCATATTTAAATATGCTTCAGAAGCAGGTGAAAATCCCAAGCCACCTCCTTTTGTAAATATTTCAGGATATATATCAATTTGCCATTTAGTTATCAAAGAAGTTTTCTCTTTATCATAATCCAACCATTCTGGTAAAACTTTGCTGATAATTGGAACAGGTGTAAGAATTGCTTCTAAATAAGTTTTGCCATAAAATAAACCTGGTGTATACTTTACAGTAGATAAATTATTTATATATACACTTCCAAATTCAGAATAATACCACTTCTCTATATTGCTATTTCTATTATCATCATTGCGCTTAGCTTCTAAGGCATAAGTAATACCCTTTTGCCTTGCTAAAGGAAAGTAATTTCTATAATATTGATAACTAATAAATAATCCCCCTAATATTAAACCAACAAAAAAACACTTCAATACTGTCTTAAAATTTATTTTATGATAATTATAATATAAGTAATATGAAAAAATCATAATTATAATATACATGAACTCTCTTCTGCCTTCCTCAATAAATAAATAAAATATAAATTCAAATACTATTAATAGAAAAAGCAAACCTCTTTGTTTTTTTAGCTTTTTTTCAAAAGCAATACTCCTAAATAATATTAAATTTGCTACTATTAATAAATACGAAGGAAATAGCGTACTTAATATTTTCCCTACACTACCAGAAGCATCTTTTATAATCCCAAATCTCATACCCCTTTCCCATCTACCATATGTTAACGCATTATACCAGCCTAATTTAATATAAGGATATATATACCATATAAATGCAATGATCCATAAAATCCCCCACACATAAAAGCTTATTTTTTTATATCTTAAATTACCCCAATGCTTTGCTTGTTCAATCTCTTCATTTTTTATATCTTTTTTAATACCATTACAGCAAATAATTGGGATAGAAAATGCAACAAAATATATAATAGAAATTTTTAATGACTTTAACATATCTAATTTAGTATATACAATACCATAATATAGAATCTGATCAGAGTTTGAAAATATAAATACTATTGGAGTATATAAGTTATATATCATATATATGATAACAACATATAGTCTAATATCAATTAAAGGATTGACTGAATTCTTAATAATTTGCTTCATCATAATACAAGAATAAATAAATAGAAATAAAATTTCTAAACCAATATATAAACTATCATTTTCTATAACTTTAAATAATATGGTAATGGAACCAATAATCAACACTATAGATATAATGTTATTAATTATTTTTCTTAATCTTATATCTACTTTTCCTCTTTTCATAATATAGATATCTCCCTATATCTTATATATTAATTACTAACTTGAAGTAATATTGAATATTTCATATGCTTTCTCTAAACATCACTGTTAAAATATTTATCAAATGAATAAAGAAAACTAATAACTTACCCCATAAACCTTTTTAACATTTCTATAAGTTCCAATGAAGCTTTATCATCTGTATAAGAAATATATCCTAATCTTTCCAAACTAAGAACTGAACCTCTTCCTACAATATAGGGTAATAATTCATTATATAAATTTTTGTTCATTCTACCAAAACATTGTTCCCAATCAGCATCAAATTTCTCCTCTTCGTTAAGAACTAACATTGTTGAATTATTGGTACTAATTTTTTTATAAAGTTTTCTTGCTAATGGACCTATGAGAGATTCTTTTACTTTTCTTTTCAATACAGACTTTAAATCAATATTGTTAGCTGGATATCTTTTTACAGCTTCTTCTAGTTTTATTTCTGCAATATGAGAATAGAATTGTGTTACATATTCATCATATATTTTTTTGCCTATTCTCCATTTTAAAGGGACCTTGCTCCAATATTCAATATATTCTACATCCCATAAAGGCATCCACCACTCATATCCCCAAAAATCATATATTCTAATTGGATTAACCATATGCTTTGCTTGTAATTCTTGCCATATCCATCTTTCATAAATGTTAATTGGATTATCACATAAATCAAGCTTTTCAATTCCTTCACCCTTAAAAAATTTATTAGCAAATTGTTCTTTTAAAACTGTTTCTTTGCCTTTCCAATTGAACATTACATAACATTTTTTTAAAATTTCTTCAAAAATTTCTTCACCGCTTATATTTTTCTTTTTATACAACTCAAAAGGTATAAAATTACCTCCAATAAAATCTCCTGAATGTCCAGGAACAACAATAGCATCCTTAGGTATCATATTATTCTTCTTTAACTGCCACACTGATGGCCATTCTCTATCTATACATGTACTACATAAGTTATCTGCCATTTTCCCATACATCTTTCTTTCTTCCGAATTATACCATTCATAAGTCTTATCATTATCATATAGAATAAATAACCATTTAAATCCTAAATTTTCTGCAACTCGTTTACTTATTACGGCTTCTGGACTGTTAAATTTTCCATAGCTAAAGGTTATTACATTTTTATAATCTAGATTTTTTAACATTGTAGCTACTAATCTTGAATCATATCCTCCACTAAGTGGAATTACAATTGTTCTTCCATCAGCATAATTTATGAGTCTCTTAAAAGCTTTTAACAAAACCTCATAATGCTTTTTTAACAACTCTTTTTTCGAACAATGAAAGTAATCATTATTAAATAACTCATAGTATTTATCTGTTGTTAATTCATCATTTTTTATATATAAAATTTCACCTGCTCGCATCTGCTTTATATCTTTATATAATGTATCTGACCCTGTAACATAACCAGTTAATAAAAGCTCATTCTTAGATAGTTCATCAAATTTGTTATCCCCAATATTTTCCTTAATCCAATATGGATCATCACTTATTAAATATTTTTCTTCTTTTTTGGCATAAAATAAAGGAATGCTGCGAATTCTATCAACAGCAATAAATATACCTTCACTATTTTTCTGAATAACAGAAAAAAAACCATTCAGATTTTCAATTAATTTTTTCTTATCTTTCTCTGTTGAATTTTCAATATATGCAGTCAATTCAGCACCTTTTAATAGCTTTTCTTCTAAAAATGCACTTCCTCTAGTATAGGTGCATCCTTGATTATTCCATCCCTCTCTTAGATTTATTATGATATCATTCAAACTTATCCCCCCTTATAATATTTCATAAATTCCATCTAAAACATCAATATCAAAACAACTTGTTCTACTTTCAATTACCCTTAAATCAGGTAACTTTATCTTTTTTACATCATTATCAAATCTAAGAGTTAATTTTTTATTTTTAATTTCTTTTTCATCATTATATTTAACAATAAATTTGTTACTATCTATAAGTTGTATTTTTGCATGCTCTCTCAGCCAGTAATACTCAGCTAATTCTGTTGCTGTACAACACCAAATATTTTTGTCTTTTAAATAATTAAAGATAAACTGTAAACTCTCTTTATCATTAAAAATATTTGGAGTTTGCGGAATTGATCCTCCGGCATTCGTTAAAGGCGAAATATGCTCTTGTATACTTATAACTAATTTATTTTTTAGTAAATAATCAATTTGCCTTAATTTATTTTTTAGTAAATATTTTTTTAAAACTTTTTTAACTATTCCTTTTACAGTTTTTATATTAGGATTTAAAATTCCTGTTAATAATCCTCCATCTACTGTAGACGGTATATCTACAACTTGATTTTCTCCAAAAGTTTTTATATCAAAATTAGTTATGGTATTAAAATCTATTCCCCCTATAGTACATTCCTTATTATAAGTAATTCCTCTATTCCAATATCTACACCACCACAAAAATTCAGTTTTATCTATACTTTCATCTGAAAATTCATTCGTTTCATATCCACAATATTTTCCACCTTTAGGATATTCACCAAACACATCTTTATATATTTTTTTACCTTTATTTATTGTTTTTATTGCTTCATCTAAGTTTCTATATAATATCCATTCCTGTTTAAAATGAAAAACAGTTTTTCCTGCTTTACCATGTGTTGTTCCATGATACGCTATTTCGTATTTATAATTATCATTTATACTTTTAAAGAATTGTTTTGTTTCTTCATCACAATTTATCATTTTAGATATGAATTTTATTTTAGAACTTTCTATCATTCCTACTCTTATTCCTACTGGTACAAAAAAAGTAACTTTAACCTGTGGAAAATCTTTCAAAATAACTTCATTTAAAAATCTAAAAGAAGAATTTTCACTATTTTTTCCATAACCCCAGTCCTCACCCAAATCAATTTTTCCGTTACCATTAGTATCAATCCATACATTCGCTAAATCATCAATAAATAATAAAACTGGTGAGTTTTTATTTCCATACCATTTGCAAATTTCAATATTCATTTTAAATCCCCTTAATTTTGAATATATTATTCTTAACTAATTTTTCATTGAAAAATATTAGGATTAGTAATATAACTTATTTCAACGTCTAAGTTATATATTCTAATAAATACTCTACCTCCTTAGAGCGTCTTTAATATATATAGTATTAATAACCTTATTAGAAAAAGCATCAATTACAGACACATTATTATTAGCTGAATTAATAACATACGCCCGTGTATCATTAGGTGTAATAACTACCCTACCATGAGGTGTAATTGCTATTCCATTTTGAGAATTTTCAATATAAATATTAACAACATCAATGTTAGTAGACATGTTAATTACGGATACACCTAATCCTAGATTAGTGATAACATAAACTCCACTACCCTCTGGCGTAATTCCTACATCCCATGAAATTATATGATTAATACTAATAGTATTTATTTCTACATTATTAGAAATATCAATTACAGATATGTCTTTATATCCTGGATTAATAACATAAGCTCGGTTGCTATCTGGTGTGATAATTATTTGTTGGAAATTAATTTTAGTGTTTATAGACAATGAACTATTATTTTTTGATGTTATATCTATTATTGACGATTTGCTATCATTTGGATTAATTAGAGATAATAGTTTTTCACAAGAAATAAACCTAAATATAATACATAATATTATATATAAACCGCATAATATTATGTTGAAAACTATCTCAAAGTAAACATTAGAACTGATCTTATTACTTAATAAATATATAATATAAAGACTTACATATATACAACCATATTTAACTGGCTCTAAAATTCCTATACCAACTTTATAATACTTTCTACCAAATATATAGTACATACAATTGGTAAATAAATAAGAAATAACTGTAGAAATTGCCGCTCCATATATTCCTACTTTGGGAATAAGAATTAAATTAAATAATACATTAATTACTGCAGCAAAAATCAATATTATAGAATCTATTATTGTTTTGTTTGCAATCTGAAATCCGATACAATAAAACGCTCCTAATCCATATAAATAATAAGAAAATGCTATTATAGGTATTATCTTAAAACCCTGTACATATTCTGGTGTTGATAAAATTTCAATAAACATTTTTGCAAATATTGATAATCCTAATATACAAAACCAACTTATAAAATTAAAATATTTAAAAACATTCTTTAATTTTTCTTTACCATTTTTATCTCTATAAACTTTAAATTTATAGGGTATAAAAGCTTTGCTGAATGGATTAATGAAAACTGGCTCTATAAGCATACCAATTTTATAAGCCATAGAATAAACTGCAACAGCACTAAGATTAATAATTCCTTTTATAAAATATCTATCTATTAATGTTAATACCCAGGCTGATGCATTACCAGGTATTAATCCTAAAGAAAACTTTAAAATTTGCTTTAGCTCTTTTTTGCAAATGATAAATTTAATGTTTCTTATATCCCATACCAATAAAATTACTACTATAACTAAATTAGCTAAAAACTGCGCCTCCAGTATACCAAGTACTCCTTTTTGCAAAATAATTATAAAATAAATTGAAAGTATTATTTTAATTAACATGTTAGATATATTTATGAGAGAAGCCTGAAGAGCTTTATACTGCATAGAAAGATAACTTTCATAAACTGCTGTAATACTAGTTATTGCTGAGCTTAAAACAATATATTTTATATATTCACTTCCATCTATATCATTTGGGAAAATAAAAGAAGCAATAAAGGGACTAATTAGTATTCCTAATATAGTAAATATAGAACCACAAGCAATAGAAAATGTAAGAGTTGTATTTTTAAGTCGGTTTTTATCTTCATATTCATTAAAAAATCTACAAAAACCTGAATATACTCCAAAAGTAATAAAAATCGCTAATAACCCTTGAAGTGCAATTATTATATTATACTGTCCATATTGAGATGTTGTTAAATTTTTTGTACAGATGGGTATTAAAAATAAATTAATCAATTGAGTTATAATAGACGTTACCACATATATTGACCCTGTACTTACTAATTTTTTATTTTCGGATGCCATATTATATCTCCATTTGTATTAAAGCACTATTTTATTTTTTAACTTGCTAATATTACTCATTTTTTTTCCTTTTTCACTTTTTAAATTCCACATATCTAATTGATAATCATAAATAAAATCCTTTGTAAACCAAAACTTCCAAGGATATCTACCTGCACCAAAATCCCAAACATCTGCTATCCTATTTTCAAATAGATATTTAACAGATTCATAATGTAGTATTCTTCCTATAGAATAATTTTCCGCAACAGGGTTATAAGCACAATTCCAATCATATAAAATTCTTTTATATAAATAGCCAGTATTATAACCTAGAATTTCTCCATTATTATCTTCTAAAATAAAAGTTACCACATTTCTATTATTTGCATATATATCCTTAACAAATTTTGAGTAATATTTATCGTTAAAAAGACTTTCCCTATCTATCATATTTTTCTGTTTAACTAAAAATTGCTGCTCTTTTTTATGGATTTTGGAAATAATTTCATATACATCATAATCTGTCTTATTATTAATAATTCTAAAATTAAATCTTTTTTTTACCAATCTATTTTTTAAACCTCTAATTTTTTTTAGGCTATATATTATCTCATATTGATTAAAACTTTCATATTTATTTAAATATACACATGGGCACTCAACTAAATATTTAAAGTATTGATTATATTGGGGACTTTTTAATAAATAAAAAGCTAATAAACTGTTATGCTTTATATGTGTAAGTTGAATTCTATCCCACTTATCTTCAAATTTTTCTATTACTTTAAAAATTTCTTTAATTATTGTTAATTCATTACCTTCCTTACTATCTATAATTACTCCTAAATAATCTCCTCGTCCTAAAAACTTTAAAACCTTCCATGAAAATATAGCTTTTTTATGTTCTTCTATAATAAAAGGAGCAATACCTACTACCTTGTTATTATGATAAATACAAATTATAAATAAAGATTTATCATCAGCTTCTTTGTATACATTCCACCACGCTTTATTAAATTCAAAAGTGCTGTAATAAGTCACATCTGGATCCTGCTCCTGCAGCTCTTCCCAATCATCTTTTAAACTATAAAATTCTTCTGTTGAAGTTATTAATTTTGCTTCCATTTCCCTCCTCCATTCTGTGAATAGAATTTTATTGTCTCCTTAAGTCCTTTTACAATATTATATTCTGGAACCCACCCTATTTCATTTGAAATTTTTTTATAACTCATATAACTATTTTTTATGTCTCCATATCTTTTTTCTGTGTATATTGGTTTTATATCTTTATTATCTATGATATTCTTTATACAATAAAAAAGCTTCTTTACAGAAATCTTAGTATTAGTACATACATTGAAAACTCCTATTTTATTAGATTTAATAGCCATTAAATTAGCCCTTGCTACATCTTTTACATAAACGAAATCTCTTGTTTGTGTACCATCTCCAAAAATATAAGGCGATTGATTTTTAATTATTTTTTCACAAAATATTGCTACAACTCCACCTTCTCCTGAAGCGTCTTGCCTTGGTCCATAAACATTAGAATATCTTAAAACAATATAATCCATATCATATAATTTTTTATAAACATTCAAATAATGTTCAACTGTATGCTTGCTTACTCCATAATTAGATATCATGTTCAAAGAGTGTTTTTCATCTATTGGTAAGTACTCGGGTTCTCCAAAAATTGCTGCAGATGCTGAATATATTATTTTTTTTACATCAGTTTTTCTGGCTGCTTCTAATATATTTAATGTACCATTAATATTTATATCAGCATCATCAATTGGATTTTCAATTGATTTAAGCACACTAATTTGAGCCGCATTATGGACTATAAACTCAGGTTTTTCATTTTTAAAAATATCTAAAATTCCTTTATCCCTTATATCAATTTTGTAAAATTTAGCTTTAGAATTAATATTGGATTTTTTACCATGTGCCAAATTATCTATAACACAAACCTCATAATCATTTTTAATTAACAACTCAACTATATGTGACCCAATAAAACCTGCCCCTCCAGTCACTAAAACCTTCAATTTTTATTCTCCTTTCACAGAGCTACCTTTAAGGTTTCATAAATATCCATTAATTTTTTAGCATTATCTTCTACTATAATATTTTCTATACTACTTTTATGTGACTGATAGTTTTCAATAACCTGAAGTGTTTTATTATACAAATCTTCAAAATCTCTTGTTTTAAATAATATTGTACCTTCTGGTCTTTTAACTACATCGCTTGTAATAACTGGTGTTTTGTAATAAAGGGCTTCCCTTACTGAAACTGCATCTCCATCTGTATTTGTTGGTCTTATAAACAAATCACTCATTTTAATTATTGGGTATAATTCAATATTGTCATTAACAAATAAAAAATCTTTTTCAAGATTTAATTTCTTAAGATCTTCTTTAATTTTTTTAAAATATCTATAATTTCCTATGTCAGATAAACAAAATACAAAACCTATTTTTCTGTTTTTATATTTATCTTTCAATTTATTTAACAGCTCTACACACATATCTACTCCATATAAATCTTCATTATTGCAAAAACTTAAGGAAGAAGCATTGGCTGTAATTATAAAATTTTCTTTCTTAATAAAATCTGTTATATATTTAGGAATTTGTATATTTTCTTCTTTTTCTATAGGCTTAATAAAAGCAGGAATTTCATATACCTTACAGGTTATCCCCTGCTTTATTAAATAATCTTTATCACCACTTTTAACACAAATAATTGCATTAAAAGAATTTAAAGAATTAACTAACCTCTTATTATTTTTCTGAAATAATTCCTTACATTCACCATGTATAGTTAATATCTTTTTTCTATTTTTAAAAAATAGTCTATTAAATAATCCAATATAATTTTTAGCTTTAACTCCACAAATATTATAATGAATTAAATCAATATTCTTTTGAAATAAAAACTTAATTGGTACATATTTAAGCTTTATATTAACAACACTGATTTCACTTTTTTTTGTGCCACTTATATCCCATACTTCATTAGGTATATTTAATGAGTCCATATATTCTTTCATTCTTTTAATATAAATCGATATTCCACCAATAGGTTTAGGATAAACCCCTACCTGAACTATCAACTTCGTTCACCTCTATTTTTCCAATAAAATTTTGGATTTTCTATTCCAAATGCTTCTCTTAATCCTCCTAAAGAAATCTGATAAAGATCTAAGCCAAATCCTAAATTTGTTTCTATTGCCGAAGGGCCTTCCTTAGTTAATGCTATATCCCATCCTAAATATGTGAATTGAGGCAACTTTTCTGCACTAATAATAACAAATTTTTTTATTTTATCCCACTCTGGTATTACATATCCCTTAAAAACAAAATCTGTATCAGGGTGCTTATAAAACTTTTCTCCTGTTTCTGTTGTTGCATAGTCACCACTTTTACCAGATTGAACATCAACTTTTAAAGATATACCATCTTGAGAACAATTATCTAATTCACTGTTACCTTTTCCTATTCGTAGAACTGAACATACAACTCTAACTTTTCCTTTTTTATTTTCAGTAGTTATCCTAAATGTATTTATAGAATTAGGATATATTTCTGATATTCTCTCATCTTGTTCTAATCCTTTTTGTACTATATAATCTCTTTTTTCACCTATTTTATTTAAAAATTTATTATTTAATTCAATATTATCTTTTGTTACATAATTACCCTTACCATCTCTATGAAAAATATAAATTCCATATCCTCCTTGACCATCTACTGGTTTAACAAATATCTTTTTATATTCATTTTGTAATAATTCTATTTTTATTTGTTCAAAACCCTTTTTCCCTAAATCAGCACCATATATATCATTATTAGTTAATTTAAATATAGTATCTGGTTGCTTTATATTTAAGCTTCTAAATATTTGTTCTGTTATATTTTTTTCTTCGATTAACATTTCATATTTATTGGAATCATAAAATGGAAGAAATAAATTATAAAAAAAGAATTCTGGAATATAATTTAATAGCTCTTTTTCTGATAATTGTTTGTCTTTTTTGTAAAGATCATATCTGTAATAATGTAGTGGATAGCATCCCCAAAACTTTTTACATAGATTTATTTCTTTTTTTATTTCAATTATTGGTTTTTTATTATCACATTTTTCATAACGTTCCATAGCCTGTATCATACGATTATATTGTTTTTTGCATATTAATCTATGTTTTATTTCTCTCAGATGTGACCCTACATAAGATTCTTTAAATGCATTTACCATATTCATTGGACAATCTTCCTCCTAATTTTAAAACTAAATATACTGGGAAACTATATGAATTTTATAGGTATAGTTTGAATTAAATATTTGAATTTGCCTCTTCCAGTTCTTTTGATGTGCTCTACTTCATTTATTTCAATTGAAAAGTTTGGATAGTATTTCAAAAACTCCTCTTTGATTTGATTTATTTCTATATCTATAAGTTTATCTTTACATTCAATATTTAATATAACCTTTCCTAGTTCATTTTGAACATACTGATATGCTTTTATCTTATGTTTTACATGCCATATTGGCTCATCAGCCCAAGTAAATATAACCAAATTCTCTTTTTCATCAATAAAAAATTCTTGAACTCTTCCTTGTACTCTTTTAATCAATTTATACTTTCTTCCACATTCACATTCTTCATTTGTATTTACTGCTATATCGCCTGTTCTATATCTTATAAATGGAATCACATAATTATTAAAACCCGTTGCAACTATTTCTCCCATTTCATTTTCTTCTTTAACATCTTCACCATTTTCATTAATTATTTCAGTATATCCATATTCACTGAACAAATGGTAATAACTACTTTTCTCACACTCTCCCCCTAAGCAGCAGTGTTCTGTATGTCCATAAAAGCTATATACTCTTACTTTAAATACTTCATTTATTTTTTTCCTTTGAAAATCATATAAATTTTCAGAAGCGCATAATACTGCTTTAAGATTATTTATTTTTAATTTAATATTATTTTCTAAAATAAAATCCACTAATATACTAATTGAAGAAGGATATGCTTGAATAAAATCTGGATTAAAATTTTCTATCATTTTTATATATTCCTTCATATTTTCTTCTGTCAACTGAAATGATGATAGTATAAGATTGCCTCCTGTATATTCATAGACTCCCCTTAGAGGAATATCTCCCCTTAATATTACACACTTATTTTTTCCATGGATGTCATATCCAACTCTTGACCATTGATTTGTAATAAAAGCCCATTCTCTTGCATTTCCAATATGCTTATCTACATAAAAACCTAAAGGAAGACCTGTTGATCCTCCAGTGGTTACATATTTAAGCATTCTTTTACTATAATTTTTAGCAATTAAAGAACTTAAATTATTTTCAATTATTTCTTTTGTTAAATAGGGTAACTGTTTTAAATCATAAAAATTTTGTATATCTTTTGGTTTTAAACCTCTCTCATCAAATACCTTCCTATAATATTCAACATTCTCATATGCATGTTTTAATAATTTTTCTAGTTGCCTCATTTGATATTCTTCATGCTGCTCCTTCGTCCACCACTGAGATTTTTGAAGAAAATTATAGGTATCTTTAAATTCTCTTCCTAATTTAATATTATAAGGTATTAAATTCCACATTTCTTTAATAGGCTTTTGAATACAATATGGCATTTTTTTTATAATATTTTTTAATGTCATTTTATCAACTCCTATAACACTATGAAACTTGCATTAGATGTCTGCTGTATTATTATAGACCTGCTTTTTTCTACACCTCCATACTGTTTAGATATAACACAATCATTGATTTCAATATTGTAGATATTTTCTAATTCAATAGTTATCTTTTTATCATTCTTACTTAATATAATTACATTTTCTTTATTAATTAATTTTACATCCTTATCTAATGTAAAATTACAATAAATATTGGATTTAAAAACTTTTTTAGTAATAAACTTATCTATTATTTTTAAATTTCTATCAATTTCAATAGTTCTTTCATGAACAATACCGCATTTGTTTTTATATCCATAATGTCTACCTACAAATTTTTTATCCGTAAACTCTATACACTCTCCAAAGCTCTGTTCTTTCATATAAAACAAAGCATATTCATCAAAGTAATTTTGCTCATATCCTTTAATATATGCTGTATTATGAATTTCTGTGCTTCTAAATAAATTTCTCATTTCATAATTACCAGTGTAAACATATAATCCCGGGTCCACTATAAAATCTTCACCATCTACATTAAGTTCAAAACTTAATTGATCATTGTGACTGTGCCCTCCTTCTCCTCTACAAGAAAGCTGACCACATCTTATAATACAGTAAAATCTTTCATTTCTTAATATATAATAGCCACCCTTCTCATAGGCTCTTGATACTAAGTTTTTAACAGATTCTACTTTATCTTTATATGACCCCACCGCCCACAGCGCATCTTCTTTATAATCTTTACCCCAGTATCTAAAATCATCTCTATTGAAATATTCGCCTGAAATTGCTAAGATATGTCTAAAATCTCTTTTAATCCAACTTGAATAGTTTGAAAATATAACTAATCTTCCATCATCAGCATCTCCAATTAAAGGTGCTAAACCATTAGGCTTAGTTATATTCATTATGAATTCACACATTTTCTCTAATCTGCTTAAATAATTTTTTGAAAAGGTAATCTTGTTTTGATTACATAAAATTGTAGTTAATAAAAACATTTCTGTTACTAGTCTATGATATGAAGTAGAGGCTTCATAATCTGTTCCATCTCTATTTATCTGAATAAACATTTCATTCTCTAATTCTTTTAATCCAAAGTCTAGCCAAGCTTTAGGATTATTCTTCTTATTTTTATCTTTAACAATAAAATCTCTAAAATATATTCCAAGCCATATAAGCCCTACTATATCAGATAAATAATGATTCCCTGTATGCACTCCTTTATTTTCTAGATTTTTCATTATATATCTACCATGCAAATATAAAACCTTGTTGAATTTGTTCCAAAAATTTTTATTAATGCTTTTAGAGGTTTTTAAAAAATAATATCCTATTATCCAATTTACCGCTCTTATAGCTACATCCATAGTACATGCCCAATTTACTGACATCTCAATAGGATTTTTTTCTATCCAATCTTCTATTTCTTCTTTAAACTCTACTGCATATTTTTCATTTTCTGTTATCCAGTACGCTTTACCTAAAGTAAAAATATGCTGAAAGCGTGAAAGCTCCCATGGTATTTTCACATCTGCGTCGTTACTTAAATCCACTATTTTTATATCTTTATAAAAATCATTATTCCATCTAAATCCTGTTTTAAAATCTTCATTCCAAGAAATATTTTCGCCAAGATATTTATCACCTAAGCCTAGTAAATTAAAAATATGACTACATATTCTTTCCCCATCTAAAACTATACTCTCTTTCAAATTTAGCTTTATAATACTATCTACATAATATTTTTTATTGTTAATATCAAATATAAAATTACAATTTAGTTTAAAATCATTAAAATATCCATCATCTATATCTATTGGCTTTCTCTTAACTACGTTTTTTCTATATATATAGTAGATTTTATGGTGAATTTTCCTTAAAACTTTTTTTAAAAAATCTTTTATAGTCAGTCCTCTAATTCTAAAACGTACAAATCACCTCACATTTTCTATTAATTCTGTAATTTTATCTGATAATATTTTTTAGCTGTTTTACTGTTTATACTCATAGCTAAAAATAATAAATTACATTATTTTAAATTGCTTTTTAATACTGGCTACACTTTATCCAATTCAATAATAATTAGATACTGTTATGGTTTTTAATACTGATAGTGTCTTCAATAAAATTCATTATGTTTTCTGCTTGAATTTTTCTTGAAAACTTAAATCTATCATCAAAGCAATATTTAGTGTTAATTATTTTTAGAAGCTTTTTCATAATTTCCTCTGAATTATGAGCAGCACATTCACCATATTTACCATCAACTAAATTTACAAGCCCCTTATCCTCTGTAACTGCTATTATTGGAGTACAGCTTCCTATATATTCAAATACTTTTCCTGGTATAGCATAATCACTTCCAACCTCATGTGTAAGTACTACAGCAATATCTGCCGCTTTTAAATATTTAACAGCTTCATCATGAGGAATAGTACCAGGCATATTTATTTCAATATTACTTTTTCTTAATTTATCTTCAAAAGAAGAAATATCCTCAATAGCTTTTCCATCCAAAAACCCAACAATATTAAAGATAATCTTAATTGATAATTCATGATTTAATTCAATTAATGCTTCCATAAAGCTTTTTATATTTCTTCCAGCATATATAGATCCTACATGAGCTAACTTTAAGCAACCATCTTTTTCTATATTTATAATCTTATTTTCACAGTCCATAAAATCCTGTGTATAGTAACCATTCCTTATTATTTTTATATTGCTATTCTTAGCTTTTTTATAGTAATGCTTATATATACCTTCTGATAAAGTAATAATCCCATCCGATATTTTAAATAAAGTTTTTTCAGCTTTTTTATATTCATACTTAGGATTTCCAATACCTATATTATGATTTATAATATCTCTTACTTCTACGATAATAGGAATTTCTGGAAACATTTCTTTTAAGTTTTCACCTATATATAAAACATATATGTCAGGAACTGTTACAAAAATAGCCTTTATATTATTCTCATCTATACATTTATATAGGTTTCTATATAAATCTTTATTTTTAAAATTGAATAAATACTTGCTGTGAGAAAAATTTCTCCACAGGCTTAAAACATATTTATTTTTTCTTAAAATTCTCTCTACCAATCCTAGCTTTTTAATTCCTTCTGTACTCCATTCCTTACTATATTTGCTGCTAAAAGAAATGAATTTATAGTTTATCTTTGCAAAACTGCTTTTAAATTCTCCATATTTTCTATCATTGACAACTATTAAATTATATTTACCATCTATATATTTCAGTATTTGTTCATATCTTACAGAGGCTACCACAGACTTCCCTTCTATAAAATCTGATAAATATATTATTTCTTTCATTAAACTTATTCCTCTCTTTACAGTTCTTGATTAGATAATTAAGTAGATCTAATCTTTACTATAACAATTCTTCTTATATATTTTAGATATGAAAAGCAGATTAAAAAAATATAAAAAACAAAATTTATTTTCTTATTATTAAATTTATTTTCCTCTCTTAATGTTTTAAAATTTTTAAGCTCCCACATTTCCACCTCTTTCAATCTTGACGATAATCCACCTGCTCCATATTCTAATTTATAATAATTTGCTAAGGGTGATTCTATTTTTCCACCTGGATATTTTCTTAAAATTTCTAGAAATAATAATGTATCCTCGGCATACTTTTGTTCTTCATTAAATCTAAATTCTTCAAATACTTCTCTTTTAATAACTACTGTAGAGGTAGGAAAATAGCATTTCATTAGTCTTTTGTAAAAACTCACTTCTTTATATTTGTTAGTATTTGAACTTTTAGTACCTACCTTATCATTTATTATATTGTTATAATCAGTACCTAGTATCATAACCTCTTTATTTTTTTGTAGAAAATTCATTTGAATTTCTAACTTATTTGGTACCCAACTGTCATCTGAATCAAGGAAAGCAACATATTGTCCTTTTGCTTCTTCTATTCCCCTATTTCTAGCTTTTGAAGGTCCAGAGTTATCTTGATACAAATTTATTATTTTATATTCCTTATGTTTTTTTATAAAATCATCTACTATTTCATGTGAATTATCACTGGAGCCATCATCTATTAATATTATTTCATAATCCTTATAGCTTTGGTTAATAACTGAATTTAATGCTCTTTCTATAGTACTTTCTCTGTTATAATAAGGAATTATTACACTCACTTCACACAAAACTAATTATCTCCCTTGCATAGAATTAATTATTTCACTATACATTACATCATGCTCATAAATAACCCTTTCTATATTAAATTTTTCTCTTAAACATTTATATCCATTTTCTATCATTTGATTTTTAAGTGTCTGATTTTCATCAATCTCTTTAATTGCATTAACGAAGCCTTGTATATTTTGTGCTTTTACTAATATTCCATTGTTATAATTTTGAATAACATCGGGTATTCCACCTACTTTCGAAGCAACAACAGGCTTACCTAAAGCCATGTACTCTAATAAAGCCAAGCCAAAGCCCTCCCATTTAGATGTCAAAACCCCAACATCAAAAATAGAAATATATTTTCCCACTTCATTTGTCCAACCTGTAATTAAAAATCTATCTTTCAATCCTTCTTTGGTAATTAGATCTTCAATTTCATCTCTTAACTCTCCATCTCCAACAAAAATAAAATAGGAATTCTTAACTTCTCTGGACACTTCTTTTGCTACTTTAATAAAAATTTCTGGAGATTTTTGCTTTGTAAGTCTTGCCACCATTCCTATAATAAATGGATGGTTTAAAATTTTTAATTCATTTAATATTTTTTCTTTATTAAATTTCTCATTGTATTTACTCAAATCTATTCCATTATATATAACCTGCATTCTTTCTTCTGAAGTAATCTTATATCTAATAGCTAATTCTTGTTCAAAATTAGATATATTAATAATTTTATAAGTTATCTTTGCCATTACTCTTTCTATAAACGCATAAAAATTCTTCTTTACTTTGCTTACATCCATTGCAAAAGACCATCCATGAGCATTGTATACACATGGTATTTTATTTTTATAAGCTGCCAATCTTCCCAATACACCTGCTTTACTGCTGTGCAAATGTACAATATGAGGGTTGGTTTCTTTGATATATTTTTTTAATTTTCTATATGCTCTATAATCATCAATTAGAGATATTTTTCTATTCATTTCTATCACATGTACTTTTATACCCATTGAGGATATTTCATCTTTCATTGGTCCGTAACTTGGACAAACCAATTCTACTTCATATTTTTCCTTATCTATATGTGAAAAAAAAAGCTTCAAATATTCTAGTGTTCCACCTATAACTGCTTGAGTTATATGCAAAATTTTTATTTTCTCCATATACATCACCACTAAAATTATATTAAGATCATACTTAAAACCATATATTCTCTATACTCTTATAAATTACTTTTATATCCTCCAATAAATAAACCCGTATTTTATAGCTTCTATTTTATTTACAACTGCTTTTGTATCCACAAAAATAGGTTTTTTATTCATTAGTTTAGCCATATATTTAAGATCATCTAGGATTATATTTTCCTGTCTAGCAAGTACAACTACTACATCAGCGTCTTTTAAAGCTTCTTCTTGAGAATTAACTTTAAAATTATAATTAGTAACTACAGCAGTATCAAAAGCTTTTACTTCAGCTCCTCTTTGTATTAATTTTTTACATATATCGATTGGTGGACTAATCCTATCATCATTTGAATAATCCTTCATAGCTAATCCTAAAACTGCTATTTTTGAAGCTTTAATATCTTTTCCTATCAATTTAATAAGTTTTTCAATCTTATCAACTACAAAGTCTGGCAAATTTTTATTCTTGCTTCTAGCTAATTTAAGCAAATCCATATTAACCTCTAATTCTTCTGCTTTTGGTTTTATATAATAATAAGCATTTGGTATACAGTATCCTCCAACCCCTGGTCCTGGCAATAGAAGATTAACTCTTTTATGGGTATTAGCCAACTTAATAACTTCAAAGATATCTACATCCAAAGCTTCTGTAAACCTTGCAAATTCCTGTACCATAGCAATATTTACATCTCTTTGAACATTTTCAAATACCTTTGAAGTTTCAACAGCTTTTATACAACTACCTTCAATTATTTCTGCCTTACACACAATTGATAACAAGTCTACTGCCCTTCTTAAACTTTTTTCATTAATTCCTGCTATTAATGTTGGCATATTAGCAAATTCATCAAAAGCTTTCCCTTCAGCTATTCTTTCTGATGAATAAGAAAGATAAAAATCTTGCCCTACTTTCATTCCAGATTCTTTTTCTAAGATAGGAAGTATGAAATTCTCTGTAGTTCCCGGTATAACTGTACTTTTTATAACTACCAAATCATCTCTTTTTAAATTTTTACCAATGTTTCTGCAGGCATTCTCTAAATAATCCATAATATGTTTTCCATTCTTTATTGGAATACCCACTGTAACTATAATGTTATTGCATTTCTTTACTGCTTCCTCTACATTTATTGTTGCTAAGTATTTCCTATTCTCTAGCTGCATTTTTAATATTTCTTGTATTTTTACTCCATGAAATTTTTCTGTATGGTTAGTTATTCCTTTATTTATCTTAGAAACAAAGGCGTGGTCAATATCCACACCTATTGTTTTGCAACCCCTAAGTGCAAAACTTAATGCTAATGGTAATCCTACAAATCCCTGTCCTAATACACATACTTTTTTATTTACTGAATCATTAGGTATTTTTTCATCCAAGCTTTCAATTTTACTTATATTAAACATACTATTTTTCATAGTTACCTTCCTCACCTACTTATTTAGCATTTTTATCTCCAAACAACAGTTTCACCGTCTTGAATATAAGCTTTATATCGATCCAGGTACTTCTCTCATTTATATACTTAATATCAAGCTCCATCCACTCTTCAAAATCTATATTATTTCTCCCCATAACTTGCCAATAGCAGGTTAATCCTGGCTTGACTAATAATTTTTGCTTTTGAAATTTATTAAAGCATATTACCTCTCTTGGCAAATTAGGTCTTGGTCCCACAAGGGACATTTCTCCTTTAAGTACATTAAATAGTTGTGGAAGTTCATCTATGCTTGTTTTTCTTATAAATCTACCAACTTTAGTAACTCGAGGATCATTTTTAACTTTAAACATAGGACCAGACATTTCATTTTTATCTTTAAGTTTACTTAAAAGTTCCTCTGCATTTACTACCATAGATCTAAATTTATACATTCTAAATATTTTACCATTTTTTCCAACTCTCTCTTGAACAAAAATAATAGACCCTTTGGATTCTATCTTAATTGCTAATGCTATTATAATCATAAGTGGACTTAAAAGTATTATTCCAAGTGCAGCTCCTAAAATATCTATTGCTCTTTTTACTACATAATATATTTGACTTTTGTGAATATGATTATCATTTTGCTTATTCACATAGCCCTACTCCTTTACCTTTTATTACAATTAATTTTTATCTGCACTACCATACTATTCAGTCATAATTTAATTTGTTATAAATTAATTAATCAAATTGAACTTTTCTAAAATACAAGGTTTTATCCTACAATTACATATAGAACAAAACCTTATTTATGATAATAATACATATATTAATCTTTTTTAGACATTTCGACTTTATTTAACACCACGCCTAAAATTCTATTATTTGCATTCTCTAAAAGTTTTTTAGTTTTTACAATTTCTTCAACTTTTGTTTCTCCCGAAGATACTACTAAAATACATCCATCTGAATACTGGGATATCAACTGTGTATCCGTTACTTTATTAATAGGCGGTGTGTCTAAAATTATATAATCAAAGCAAGATTTTAACTCATCCATTAGATTTTTCATATGACTAGAAGTAAAAAGATCTGAAGGATTAGGTGAGATAGTACCAGCTGTAAGTATATATAAATTTTCTAGGAATAATTTTTTAAGTACATCATTAACATTCAGTTTATTTATTAATATATCAGACAATCCTTTGTTGTTTGATATACCAAATACTTTGTGAATTTTAGATTTTCTCTGATCACAATCAACTATTAGAACTTTATTGCCTATTTGTGCCATTACTACCCCAAGATTTGAAGCAATAGTAGTTTTTCCTTCCATATACTTTGAACTTGTTATAACTATTGTCTGAATTTTATTATGCAAAGCTAAAAACTGTATATTTGTTCTCAGAGTCCGATAAGCTTCAGCTGCTGGAGACTTGGGAGTTTTTAAAGTAACAATTTCTATATCAATCATAAAATCTTATTACCTTCTTTCATATCACTTAGGTTATTTTTAGGTATTGTTCCTATTACTGACAATCCCAAATATTTTTCTATGTCTATTTCATTTTTTATAGTATCATCGAAATATTCAATTACAAATACTATCCCTACACAAGTTATAAGTGATATAGCGAAAACTATTATTATATTTAAAAGTTTATTAGGCTTTACCGGGGTTTCTGGAAGTGTGGCACTGTCCACAATTTCAATTTTTCCATTTACTATAATTCTGTTACTTTCTTCTATAAAAGCTTTTATAAATGAATTTATTATATATACTGTTTGTTTAGGCTCTTCTCTTTGTACACTTATATTTAAAATTTGTGTTCCTTCTTTAAACGTTACCTTAACATCCTCTTTAATCTCATCCGTACTAAGCTTAATACTATTCTTTAATATATCTACAGTTTTAATTGCTACTGTATCTGACTTTGCAATTTCTGCATAAGTTTTTACTAAATTTTGATACATCATTATTTCATCATATCTATATTCATTAGTTTCTTGTTCACTTTTACCTATCATAATAGTTGCTTTAGCTTCATAAATTGGAGGTAATATACAGAAATTAATTATAGTAGCAATTACTATTGATAAAATAGTAATTATACCAATAATCTTTTTTCTTCTTTTTAATATGTTAAAAAACTCCTTAAAATCTAAAACTTCCTCCATTTGTATTTATTCACTCCAATTCTACATTGATGTTAATTTATATAAACTTTAATATTTAATTACTGTTAAATTTATTTTATTCATAGAAATCAATTTATGTTACAAAGTAATATATCTAAAATATCAAGGTTTTGTAGGATAACAAGGTATTTTTTTTGCATAAATATAATGAATAATATAGCAAAACTCCCTGCAAAATACTTGCAAGGAGTTTTAAAGCTACTTACTAAAAAATATTCACTTTCTAATCTTCATCTGGAATATACCCTTTAAATTGGGCATTATACATGCTTAGCATATCTTTCTTTAGTAAACTCTCCCCCATTTCAGTGACCAGTGACCAACTCATTTTAAATTATTATTAATCAATCACGTAATATAATTTTTAAACTTTCTCTTAGCTGTATTCCAGCTTTACTTTACTTCCACCTTCTCCTTGCTTAGCAGGTGTTACTACAAGCTTTATAGGAACTCTATTTTTAAGTTCTTCCACATGGCTTATTATTCCTACAGATAATCGTGAACTGTGAAGTTTCTCAAGGGAATTCATGACAATATCTAACAGCTCCGTATCAAGAGTACCAAATCCCTCGTCAAGGAAAAAGAATTCCAATGGTGCACTGCCCTTCAACTGAACTTGAGAAGATAGTGCCAAAGCTAGTGCAAGAGAAGTTAAGAAGGTTTCCCCTCCTGAAAGAGTACTAGTATCCCTTATTTCACCACCATTATAATCATCTCTTATGGTAAAGTTCCCTTCGCCATCAATTTCAAGGGCATACCTGTCTCTAGTTATATTTTTTAATCTTCTTGATGCCTCTCTAGCGATGTACTTAAGTTGATTCATTGCCGCAAACTCTACAAACTTATTTCCTTCAACCAACTTTCCTAAATCATTTAACAGACTCAACTTATGGTTTAGTTCTTTTTCCTTCTTCCTAAGCTCCTTTAAGTCTTCCATATCTTTTTCCATATTCTCAATAGTCTTTTGAAGAGCTGCTATTTCTTTTATTTTTGTGTTTAATAATTTTTCATTATCACTTCTATACTTTTTAAGTTCTTCCCATTTTTCTTCTTCAATGCACTCTCCATTTAACTTTTTCTCTATTCTAGAGATATTATTTTTTATATTCTTTAACTCATCTTCATATTTATTAATTTCATCTTCTATTCTTTTTATATCTTCTTCATCCAGTAGAATTTTTATTATTTCATTTTCATCACTAAAATTATTTTCCTTTAAAGTAGATTTTAATTTTTCTTCTTGCTCTTTATATAAACTGGTTAGTATTATTTTGCTTTGCTCTAAGCTTAATTTTACATCCCATATTTCTTGCCTTTGCTTTTTATCTTTTTCCAATATTATTTTAAGCCTGTCACCAGCTTCATTAATTTCTTTAATTTCTTTTCTAACCACTTCAATATATTCTTGTGGATTTTCACCTAAAGTAAGTTTTTGAAGTTCCTCTTCTTCACTTTTAATAACACTTGCTTTTTCTTTTCCACTCTGTAATATTTTAGAAAGTTCAATATCTAATTCCTTAAGTCTTGCATTTAATTCTTCCTTCTCTTTGTCCATTTTTTCAATTAAAATTCTCAACTCTCTTTCATTATTCTGAAGAATTCTGCTTTCCTTTTCAGCTTTCTTTATTTCTTCCATTCTCAAAGCTATATTTTCTAAATTCAGTTCTTTCTTTAGAGATAAGTATTCTTCTAAACACTTTTCTAATATTTCATTTTCTTTTGATAAATCCTTTTTAAGTTCTTCTACAAAATTTCTCTCATTTTTCAAAACTTCACTAAGCTTTACTTCCCTCATATCTAGCTTTATCTTATTTTCTTTTTCACTCTTTATTTCATTGTTTATTTCCTCTTTTTCTTTGTTATACTTTTCTATTTTATTTTTTAGTTCTATAAACTCTCTTTCTTCTTTTTCCTTTTCTTCCTTAAGCTTTAACAAATCAACATCTATCAACTCTTTTTCCATTTCATTTAATTCATTCTTTATATGTTCTTCTTCTTTTTCATAAGATATAAGCCTAATAGAAAGGTTATTAATGCTTTCATTCATACTTTTAAGTACTACTTCAAGATTAGTTTTTTCTTCTTGCTTTTCTAATAATACTTCTCTGTCTATCTTTTCTACAGAAATAGTGTGGTGAATAGAACCACAAACTGGACATGGCTTTCCCTCTTCTAAATCATCAGCTAAAATCCTTGCTAAATTCTTCTTATTTATACTATCAATTTCTTTATCCATGGCAGCTAATTCTTCTTGTCTTCTTACTAAATTTTCTTTCATAAGCTTCAAATTTTCCTCTACAGGATTTTTATGTTTATAAAGCTCTTTTAATTTTTCTTCTAATCCTTTTTTCTTATTATCACTTTTTACAGCCTTCTCTAACATTTCTCTGCATCGACTTACTTTTTCTGATTTTTCTAAAAGAACAGAATTATCTCCTGGATTTTCTTTTTCTATTTCTTTATTTCTATTTTCTAGTTCTATAACTAAACTGTTCTGTTTATTCTGCTTCTCTACAATATCTCTATATTCTTTTTCTACATTAATAACATTTTTATCTTTATTATTAATTTTTAAATCTAATTCTTCTTTTTTCTGCAATACTTGTTTATATTCCTTCTCTTTATCATATGTATACTGTACTTTTTCCCTATACTCAGGATCAATACTTATTTCATTCAATCTTTTGTCTATTTCTTCTATATTTTTAAGCTTCTCTTCTCTATTTGAAAGTATTAAGTTTAATTTCTTCTTTAATACCTGAATTTCAGCATTAACTTTGTTGTATTCTTTAAGTAATTCTTTTCTTTCTAATTCTAATTTGGCAATCTTTTTATTCATTTCTATTGCTTGAAGAAGATTTGCTTCCTTTTTTATAAGTTCTGGTATTTCTTTTTCTTTCTTTTCTAAAATTTCACTGTATTTTTTCTCTGTAACCTCTAATTCTTTATCTATACCTTTTAGTTTAATCTCTAAATTCTTTAATTCATCTTTATTATTTTTTATTTGCTTCTCCGTTTCCTTTATACTATCAATAAATGGCTTCACATTTAATGCTTTTTTAGCTTTATCAACACTTTCTTTTTTTGACGAAATCTCTTCACTTCTATCCTTTAAACTTTTTTCTACCTCTTTATACTCCTTAAGCTCATTTTGAAGCTCATATATACCCTTATATTTATCATAATCTTTATCTATTTTGTTCTTTTCTTCCCTTAACTGTTCTTCCTCTTTTATAAGATTTTTCATTTGAAGCTTCTTTTCTTTAAATATCTCTTCTGTTAAACCTTCATACTTTTTAAGCTCACCGGTTAATATATTTTCCTCCTTTATTTTTTCATTTCTAACTCTCTTTATCTTATCACCTAAATTTTTCCCATACTTTTGGAGAGCAAAAATTCTTTCCAGCATGTCTCTTTTGTCTTTCCCTGTAAGCTTTAAAAATTCGCTGAATTTTCCCTGGGGAAGTACTACTGAACGAGTAAAATCCTCTGAAGTAAGCCCTATAATTTTTTCAATTTCCTTTTGAACTTCCTTTGATCCTTCTGCAAGTATATTGTTTTCCACCTGGTTATTTTCAATAAGTCGTGCATATCTAGTTTTATAAGACCCATTTTTATCTATTCTCATATTCCTCTCAGCAATATAAGTTTTTCTTTCTCCACCTACATAAATTTCAAATTCATAGCTTACATTCAAATTTTTAGTTATAGTATTTATATATCCTTTATTAGTTCTTGTAATCTTTCCATATAAAGCTATAGTTATTGCATCTAAAATTGTAGATTTACCACTTCCTGTTGGTCCAAAAATTCCAAATAACCCTTTCTCAGTAAGCCTTTGAAAATCAATTTTTTGCTCTTCTTCAAAAGAATTTAATCCAACTATTTTAAGCATTTTAGGCTTCATATTCTTCACCTTCTTCCTCTCCAGCAATACTTAAAAACATCTCCATAACCTCATTACTTGGTTCTACCATTCTTTGCTTTATATAAAACTCTTTAAAAAGCTCTCCCATACTTTTTTCCTTTATATTATAAAATTCTTGATTTTCTTCATCTTCACTCTGGATTATAGGTCTTATTTCAAGAATATCTTTCTTCAACGTCTTCATTGTCTTTATATCTTCTTGAGTTATATACTTGTCTGTTCTTATTTCTAAATATACCCATATTTCTTTTTGGCAATTTTCTTCACATTTTTTTATAGCTTCTTCTACTGATTCACATTTCCAGACCTCTATAGGCTTATAATTTTTTAAATAAATCTTATCTACAATGGCTTCTTCTCCTGCTTTAACATCAACAATATAACAGCATTTTGTATACCCAACTTCACTTTTACTATACTGAAGTGGGGAACCCGAATAAAAACATTTAGCTTTTCCTTTTATCTCTTGAGGCTTATGCAAATGTCCAAGAGCAACATATTGAGCTTTTTCTGGAATAGCCCCTATCCCTACGGCAAGACTTCCTCCAAGCTGTATCTGTCTTTCTGAATCAGATTCTTCTCCCCCTAAAATAAACAAATGAGATACAGCTAAATTAATAGTGTCTTCTCTGTATTTTTCTGAAAGTGATGAAAACAGTTCTCCAACTCTTGCAGAATAACTTTTTTGCCTATCTTCCTCCTCAATACTCTCAGACAGAATCTCATTTAATCTCTTTTCACTTGGATAAGGCAAAGTTATTATTACTGCTTTCTCTCCTTTTACATCTACTTCAACAAATCCTTCTCCTGAATCTAATATTTTATGTTCTCCACATTTTCCTATTTCAGAACTACTTTTAGGTCTACCTAAAAGAATTACACCCTGCTCATAAGCCAACGGACTTGCAGCAGCAAGTCTCTCTGGATTATCATGATTTCCCGCTATGACTAATACAAGCCTTTTTCCATTGTTACAAATCTCTTTTAAGGCACTATAAAACATTCTCTCTGCTCTTGCTGGTGGATTGCTGTTATCATATATATCTCCAGATATTATTACCATGTCTACATTTTTCTCTTCTACTATATGTACAAAATCCTTTATAAACTTCTCTTGCTCATCCATTCTGCTGACACCCTCTAAACTCTTACCAAGATGCCAATCGGAAGTATGTAATACCCTCATAAATTCACCCTCCCATTAACCTATATTATAGATAACCAACTTTAAAAACTAAATTTTATTAAAACTTTACATAAGCAAAGTATCCTTAATTCTCAACTTTCAATTCTACATATAATATATATTTTAACATTACATATATAAAATAAGGTAGGAAAATTAAATACATCATTAGCAATTATTTCTACAAATATTTTGTACGAAAAAAGAGTTAAGTTACAAAATATAATCTAAATTGTAACTCAACTCTTATTCTATATTCTAAATAAATAACGTCCCTATATTTAAGCTATTTATAGAGTTATATTTTTATTTATTCTTCACTGCCACTTCTTCTTGACTTTAACCCCAATGCTGTAATAACAAGAAGTAATCCTCCACCTGCTAATAATATATTAGTTGTCGCTAAATCACCATTCTCAGTTTTAAAGTATTCCATTAAACCAGTTGAGTGTACAAATATAACCATGATTGCTACTGGTGCAAGGAATTTAATAGCAAAACTATATAATCTTGCCCATGAGAACGGATGTAGTCCATCACTTTCAATTTCTTTAATAGCATTCTTTATGCCCCAAACCCATACTGCAAACACACACACCAATACTCCGCCTAATGGTAAGGATATATTTGCTGTAATAAAATCGAAAAAGTCGAAGAAGTTTTTTCCAAATATTTTAATTCCAGCCCAAGGACCAAAAGATAATGTACTTGGTATTGATAGTGCAAATAACGCTAAAGATATTAAAACTGTAGCTTTTTTTCTACCTATATTAAACTGTTCTGTAACAAAGGCTACCACAACTTCCATCAAAGATATAGTTGAAGTTAAAGCAGCTATTGCAATTAATAAAAAGAATAAAGTTTCAAAGAAAGCTCCAAATGGCATAGCCTTAAATACAGCTGGAAGAGTAACAAATATTAATCCAGGTCCTTGACCTGGTTCAAGTCCATATGCAAAAACTGCTGGGAAAATAACTATTCCTGCCATTAAAGCAATTAATGTATCTGCTATAGTTACTTGAACTGCTAACTTAAGAAGATTTTCCTTTTTATCTATATAACTACCATAAGTCATTATTATTGCCATACCTAAACTTAAAGAATAAAAAGAATGTCCAAGTGCTTCTAAAACTCCAGCTTTAGTTAACTTTGAAAAATCAGGTTTAAATAAGAATTCTAATCCTTTTGAAGCTCCATCTAAAGTTACAGACCTAATCATTAATCCAATCAAAATTAATACTAATACTGGCATCAATACCTTACTACATTTTTCTATACCAGTTTTAACTCCTAAAATTACAATAGAAGCTGTCAATACAAGTACAACAAAAGTCAATACTATCGGTTCAGTTCCACTAGAAATCACTGCACCAAAATAATCTCCTAATTGCTCTGGTGCAACATTCATTAATTTACCTGAAGCTGCTCTTCCTAGATAAGATAATACCCATCCTGCTATAATAGCGTAAAAAGAAAGTATGATAAATGCTGTTGAAACAGATACAATTCCTGATAAATACCACGGCTTATTAGGTTCTAATTCTTTGAATGCTCCCACCGCATTCTTATGTGTTTTTCTTCCAAGTGCAAATTCAGTTAACATTATAGGAAGCCCTACTAAAACAATACATGCTAAATAAACTAAAATAAATGCTGCTCCCCCATTTTGTCCTGTAATATATGGAAACTTCCATATGTTACCTAGACCTATTGCTGATCCTGCTGCTGCGGCTAAAATACCTAATCTTGATCCAAAATTATCTCTTTTCATATGTTAAACCTCCTCTTTGAAATATTTCACACCCTATATAATTCCATTTGTAAGAGTATTTTAATGATTAATTTTGCAAAAATTGCCCCTCAATTAGTTCCCCCTTTTTTTAGTTTTATTTCTACAAATGATTTCCAGTAATTCAAAATCTGTAAAAATATTGATATAAATAAAAAACTCTCGACTCTATGAACGTATACTTATATACTTCATAGGGACGAGAGGTTATATATCGTGGTACCACCCTAATTTACATTTAATTAAAATGCCTCATTATTCAGGTCGACGTAACATCCAAACAAATCTTATTTGGTAAATTACCTAACCATAGCCATGTATCGGTGGCAACCGTCCTCATCTACTCGAAAATAATTCCTTTCAATTTGGCAGCTCTGGAGTGATCATTACATACCTATTTTAACGCCAACTTTCAGCATGGATTGGCTCTCTGTAGTTAAAAACAAAGTACTTTTCTCTCCGTCGTCACTTTATCCTGTTAAATTACCGAAATTCTCAATGACAATTATATATATCATTTAAAAGATTGTCAACAGTTTTTTATTGCAATATATTAAATTTTACTAAATTAATTTAGTATTTAATTTGATACACTTAACACTTAGCTACGTAATAAATGTCTTCTTTTATTAATAATCATTAATCTATTTTTATTTTATATTTACTAATCTTTCTATAAATTGTTGCTCTACTTATACCCAAAATTTTAGCAGCTTCTTCAGCATTACCATTGCAAACAATCAATGCTTTTTTAATATTTTGCTCTTCCACTACTTTAAGCGGCTGTATATCTTCCATCTTTAAATCTATTTTATTTATGTTCTCTTCCAAAAAGCTCTTTTCTAACTTTTCTTTTCCATTTATTAGGTTAAGCAAGTATTTTTCAGTAATTATATCACTATCACATAGGTAATATGCTTTTTCTATAGTATTTCTAAGCTCTCTTATATTACCTTCCCACTTATACTCCTTTAATCTTGCTATAGCACTACTATCTATTTCTATATCTTTATCTTTCTCTAAATTGTTTTCATTTAATTTTTTCATAAAATGCTTAATTAAAACTTCTATATCTTCTTTTCTATCTTGAAGATCCATTAAACGTATTCCTATAACATTTAATCTATAGTAAAGATCATATCTAAAATTTTTCTTGTCTACTTCGTCTAATAAATCTCTATTGGTTGCTGATATTACTCTTACATTTATCTTTTTTTCATAGGTAGATCCAACCCTTACAATTTTATGATTATCTAAAACCCTTAATAATTTTGACTGTATATCAAGTGGAACCTCTCCAATTTCATCTAAAAATATGGTTCCTCCTTCTGCCAATTCGAATTTTCCTGGATATCCTCCTTTATTTGCTCCCGTGAAGGCACCCTTTTCATACCCCAAAAGTTCACTTTCAAATAATTCTCTTGGAATAGCAGCACAATTAACCGCAACAAAAGGTCCTTTTGCCCTACTGCTATAATTATGGATTGCTTGAGCAAAAACTTCTTTCCCTGTTCCACTAGAACCTTCTAATAGGATATTACAATCTGTATTTGCAGCTTTTTTAGCATATTGTATATTTTTTTTCATATACTGATTTTTTGTTATTATATCCTTAAATGTATATGCTGCACTATATCCAACAACATTGTTTACAACTTTATGAATATGCTTTGTATCCCTAAAATTCATAACAACACCTGTAATCTCATTATCTCTTACTATAGGAACTAAATTTGTAACACAACGAATTTTATTTCCATTTACATTAAATGTACAATCTTCTCTTTTATAACTTTCATTATTGATAAAGCACTTGTCCACTAATTCGTAATTATCAAAAATATCTTTTATATTTGTTTTAATTAATACCTCTTTCTCTAATCCAAGTATTCTAAAGGCCATCTTATTAAAATCTGTTATATTTAATTTGTTATTTAAAACAAGAATACCATCTGAACTACTGTTAAATACAGCCTGCAACAATTCATTTTCCATGATAATATACACCTTCTTTTTATATTAGAATTGTATATATTATCTCATATCTATATCAAATATAAAATAGTAACTAACTAAATATTCTAAGTATTTTAAAACTTATGTCACACAAAAAAATACTCTCCATAGGATAATTCTATAGACAGTATTTCTGAAACTTAGGATTTATTTTATTATTGTTAGCAAACATTTGAGATTTATTATATAACTAGAAATTCTAATATCATTTAACTTTTTTATTAACAAAAATTGCTTTATTATCGTAAAATCGTATAGTTGACACTACTACTTTTTTACCTAACAGTAAGATGTTCCCAAAAGAATTCTGCTAAAAGCCTTTTGGTTAGTTAAATTTTTAACTTTAAGATGTTCCATAACATGGTTTCTTCCTCTTTTATACATCATTTCTGTCAATAAGATTGTAAAAAAAGAACAAGGAATATTTTGCATATCTGAGAAATCTAATGTAATATTATCATCTAAATAACTATCAATCATTTCCTTTAATATGATAGCATCCTCTGGTCTTATCTTAGCCCCCAACACTTCTTTAACCATTATTTCTTTCATACCCATAACCTCCCCTATCCATTTCAATCATTTACCCTCTATCTTGATCTATCCTTTTCCTTTGTTGTAATCTGTTATATTGTTTTTTTATTTTCTATATCTGTAGTATAACACGTCCACTTTTTATTGTCAACCATTTAACAAAGTTTTTTTAAAATTTTTTTATTTTTTTTATTTTTCAAAATTTTATATCTTAATGCATTCATAGATATGTATAATAACTAGCACTTTTAATACTCCTCTAAATAAATAAGACAGGATGGTTACCTGCCTTTATTTAAAATCATATTTATTTTTTGCTTCCATTCCACTTTCATTATATTTATTTTCCTCTATAGTTTGAACTATTTGATTTTTAGCAAACTGTCCTTGACTTTTATTAGATTTTTTATTATAGTTTTTTTTATTGTCACTTTTAACCTGTGCACGCTCTTTCATAAAAGACACCTCCAAAGTAATCTATAAAATTCAAAATATATTCTCACTTTTTAGGATATCCTTAAATTTATATTTTATCCAATATACAATTAGCTATCTCATTCTTTTTTATTTCCCTAAATATGAATATACATCTATGTCATAATTAAATATTCCTTTTGTATTTCCAATATATAATGTATTTTAAAAACTTCTCATTATAAAACAAATGAAAAATATTAAATAATACTTTTATGAATAGTTTCATCTCTAGTTTCATATTTATTTTATATATAAACAATATGATGATAGGAAGGTGTTACTATGTTTGATAAATTAAAGAAGAGTCACAAGCCTTATGTAAAAAAAATTATGTATCAGCTATATCCTGATAAATGCTGTGATGCAGATACACTCTGCTCAAAATTTGTTAAGAAATATCATAAAATTGTACGAGCTTCTATAAAAGATTTAGAAAAATGCCATTTAATAGAAAGTGTAGACAATCTACTTAATAACTCAGAAAAAAAGTATACGCTAACACGTGATGGAAAATCTTTTATGGATGTAGAAGTCAGCTTAAACCAAGAAAAAGAGGCCTAAAATATAAGAACCATAGATATAGCTTTTCTCTATATTTATGGTTTCTTATTAATTTAAATTTTAAATACACATGTTTTATACATAGCTAATGCTTCTACTGATTATGTATAGAATTATATGCTTCTAAAACTCTTTTAAATTCTGCTCCTGCACCTATTGAAGTGTATTCTACCTCACCATTTCTATTTACTTCTCTATAGGCATTAGCCTCGTCTGAGCCCTTTTGTGATACTATAACATATTTATCATTTTCAATCTTTAATGCATCAACTATTTCTAATTCTACTTTCTTTCCAAACTCATTTTTAACTGTTATAGTTTGCTTATTTTCCACGATAAATCTCTCCCTCTGTTAAATATGTATTGATTTTCCTTGTATTTATTATTCTCTATTTAAATTAAATTATTTATGTAATTCTCTATTTTTCTCACTTAATATAAAAATGAAATTTAAAAATCTATAATAAAAGAAACTATATAACTTTATATACCATAGTTTCTTTTGTTATAGATTAGTCATTTACTATATTTAATTAATTATAATTTTTATAATTTGTAATACTTAAAGTACTACACACAAAAATATAAAAATTCGCTGATTTCAAAGTATTTAGTTTTCTTCTAATTAAAGTATTTATATAATATTTCTTTCATATTATCTTCAAAACCCCATCCAATTTCTTTAGTTCTTAAAACAATCCCCTTTACATTTTCATAAAATAAATCTTTTAGCTCATTTTTAAAAATATAATTTAATGCCTTATCAAAAGCACCTTCTACACTTATATAAAATCTCTCTCCAATATCTCCATAAGATTCTGTAAATTTCAAGGCAATCTCTACATAATATAGCATTAATTCAGCTACATTAGAGGGTATTGTTGCTTTTCTTTGAAATTGAATTATAGCTTCACTTACTACAGAATATCTCATCTTAACATCTTCTTTTTCTGGAAAAAATTCCTCTTTTATGATATGTTTATATTTATTTAATATTTCTTTTTCTAATTTAGGATTTATTCTTAAATCATAATATTCTCTTACTTCTGGAAATAATCTAATCAAATCCTGGATATCCTTTTTTAGTTCATCAGTTTTTAATGAACTTAGATATTCTATATACTTATTTTGTTTCATTTTTATTTAACCTCTATATCCTCTTTTAATAACTTCAAACTTCTCTATGGTGTATTCTTCATCTTTACTAATATCTGCCTTTTTCAATGCTCTTTCAAGCTGTCTTGTAGCAGTTTCAATTCCATATAAATTCGGAAGTAAACATGAGCTTTTTGAACTAGTTTTTACGCAAATTCCATATCTTTTGGGGTTTAATTCTTCCTTTTTAGCTATCTTTACATCATGAATTATATATATAGAATACTCTAATTCCGCTAACTCATCCCTTCTAACTTTGCTAAATTTATTATTACCACACCCAGCTTCTACTACGTTTTTAATTATTTCTCTAGCAATACAATCAGTGCTTGGATGCACAGTACCTTTACATCCTCTTATTTCTCCATGCTTTTTTATTAAAACAAAAACTCCCTGTCGTTCTTTTAACATTTTTTCATGAACCAAAGGAATTCTTAAATAACTACCTTTTTTTAAATAATACTCTAAGCTCTGTCTTGCCAATTTTGCATATATGTCTTCATATCTATTACTGCTTTTAATACTGCAATAAGATGTTAATACTAAATCCCTATCTACTGTATTTTCCATTAACTACACCCCTATATAATTTTAACATTAATTGTAAAATAAGTATATACCTTGTTATTTTTTGAATAAAATCTATGAAGGTTTTTTACTATAAATTAGCTACTTTATATCCTTGCATCAACGGGTTTAATTCTTTATATAAAGTTCCACTGTTTTTAAAACAAATACCCTTTATATCTAATTCTCTAGCCATTTCAATATTTACAAGAGTATCATCTATAAATATAGTCTCCTCTGGCTTTAAATTATACGTCTTTAAGAGTAATTTATAGATTTCTTCTTCCGATTTTAGCAATTTTACTTCTGATGAAATAATTTTTCCATCCACTCTTTTTAAAAATTCGAATCTGTCTTGCACAATCTTAAAAGCTTTTTTATGATAATTTGACAATAGATAAATTCTATATCCACTTTTCTTCAACATTTTTAGTATTTCTACAGTTCCTTCTATAGGAATATGCATAGCATGCCAATCCCTAATAACCTCTTTTATATATACTTGATTTTGTGGCGATCTCTTACAAAAATTATCTACAGCATCTTCTTCTGTAATAGTTCCTCTATCAAGCATATTCCATTCATCACTTTTAAAAATAAGTTTGTATAATTCTTGTATAAGCTTTTTATCCTTATATTTTCCCTTTAAAAATTCTAAAGGTCTAAATTTAATTAATACATTTCCAATATCAAAAACTACATTTTTTATCATAACCCCTTCTCCCTTCATAAACCACATTATCTTCCATATATTCCCTAAAAAATTATAACTCATTTGTATTTTTATTACAACACCTTAATTATATATACACACTAGAATAATGTTGCGACAGAAAACAAATTAACAATTGAGAATTGAGAATGGACAATGAAGGAAGTTTTTCTTACAGAAAAACTAAAATTTAAAAAGACCTAAACATAGAATTTATCTATATTTAGGTCTTTTTCTGCTTTTAAATTTTAGTTTTGCATTGCAAAACATCCATCATTGTCAACTGTCAATTCTCAATTCTCAATTATAAGAATGTTGCGTCGCAACATTCTTATATTATCCTCTCAAAAACGAGTCTCCCATCAAATACTCATCCACACTTTTAGCAACAACTCTTCCATCATGGATACATTTAACAACAAGAGATTGTCCTGTTCTCATATCTCCTGCTGAGAAAACTCCTCCTACACTTGTCATTCCATTTTCATCTGTAGAAACATTTCCTCTTGCATCAAGTTTTAATTGAAGCTCTTCAAGCATTCCCTCCTGCTTTGGATGTAAAAATCCCATAGCTAAAAGCACCAATTCTGCTTCTATTTCAAATTCACTGTTTGGAATCTCTACCATGTTCATTCTTCTATTTTCGTCTTCGATCCACTCTACTTTTGAACATAGAAGCTTTTTAAGCTTTCCATCTTCTCCTAAGAAGGCTTTAGTTAATACATTCCAATCTCTTTCACAGCCTTCTTCATGAGAAGTTGTAGTTTTCAATATCCTAGGATAAGTTGGCCAAGGCATAGTGTCATCTCTTTCTTCTGGAGGCTTTGGCATTATTTCAAATTGGTATACCTTCTTAGCACCCTGTCTTACAGCTGTACCAACACAGTCAGAACCTGTGTCTCCTCCACCTATAACTACTACATTTTTACCCTTTGCATTTATCTCTTCTTCATCAAATTTCTCCTTAGAAACTTTTTTATTCTGTTGAGATAGATATTCCATTGCAAAGTGAACTCCCTTAATTTCTCTTCCTTCTGCCTTTAAGTCTCTTGGGACACTTGAACCTCCAGTTAAAATTATTGCATCAAATTTATTAAGAAGCTCTTTTGAATTAACACTCACTCCAACTTCAACACCTGTTTTAAAGGTTATTCCTTCTTCTTTCATAACATCAATACGTCTGTCAATTACATGTTTTTCAAGCTTAAAATCAGGTATACCATATCTTAGAAGTCCACCTATTTTTTCACTCTTTTCAAAAACTGTAACTTCATGTCCTGCTGAGTTAAGCTCTGCAGCTGCTGCAAGTCCAGCAGGACCTGAACCTACAACTGCAACCTCCTTACCTGTTCTTACCTTAGGAGGATTAGCTTTTACCCATCCTTCTTTAAAAGCTCTTTCTATAATAGTCTGCTCAATTTCTCTTACTGAAACTGCTTTTCTGTTTATTCCAAGCGTACATGCAGCCTCGCAAAGTGCTGGACAAACTCTTCCTGTAAATTCTGGGAAATTATTTGTAAGGGTTAATCTCTTATATGCCTTTTCCCATTGATTATTATAAACCATATCATTCCAATCTGGGGCAATATTTCCTACAGGACACCCCCAGTTACAAAAGGGTGTTCCGCAGTTCATGCATCTTGCTGCCTGCTCTTTTATTTCCTCTTCCTTTAAAGGTATATATACTTCTTTATAATCCTTTATTCTCTCTTCAACTGAGCGTTTATTGTAATTCTTTCTTTCAAATTCTTTAAATCCAGTTAATTTTCCCATATCTGCACCCCCTACGCTTTAAGATACCTTCTCATTTTTATTCTTCTTTTCTAAGATAGCTCTATATGCAGTTGGGATAATCTTCTTAAATTTACCCTTATAAACATCCCAATTATCTAAAATATCCTTAGCTTTTGCACTATCTGTATATTTATAGTGATTTTGTACAAGTTTGTATACAGCCTCTTCATCATTTTTACTACTTACATTTTCTATTTCAAGCATTGTTTCAGTACATTTACCTTCAAAGCTGCAGTCTTCATCAAAAACATACGCTATACCACCGCTCATACCTGCACCAAAGTTTCTTCCAGTCTTTCCTATAACTACTACAACACCACCAGTCATATATTCACAGCAGTGATCTCCAACACCTTCAACAATAGCTTCCGCTCCACTATTTCTTACAGCAAAACGCTCTCCAACCATTCCATTAACATAAAGCTGCCCAGAAGTTGCGCCATAAAGAATTGTGTTACCAGCTATAAAGTTTTCTTCAGCTTTAAAAGAGCTTTCCTTAGGAGTCTTGACAATTATTTTAGCTCCTGATAGTCCTTTACCAACATAATCATTAGCATCTCCTTCAAGGATAAGAGTAAGTCCTCTTGCTCCAAAAGCACCAAAGCTTTGACCAGCAGAACCTATAAAATCAAATACAATAGTATCTTCTTTAAGCCCGTTTTCTCCATACTCCTTAGCAATTTTACCACTTAGCATTGATCCTACAGTTCTATTTATATTTTTAATTTCAAAGCTTCCACGAACTTCTTTTCCACTTTCAAGAGCTGGAGCTGCAACTTGTATTAAGTGATGATCCATAGCTTCATCAATTCCATGATCTTGTGTAAGTACACAGTATGGTTTTATTCTCTTTGGCATATCCGGTCTATATAAAATGTTAGATAAATCAAGTCCTTTTGCCTTAAAGTGATTTATAGCTTTTTCTGCTTCTATCTTATCTACTCTTCCTATCATTTCATTCATTGTTCTAAATCCAAGCTCTGCCATATATTCTCTAACTTCCTGTGCTATGAAAGTAAAGAAATTTATTAAATACTCTGGTTTTCCTTTAAAACATTTTCTAAGCTCTGGATCTTGAGTTGCTATACCCATGTCACAAGTATTGCATTGACATTTACGAAGTAATGTACATCCTAAAATTACTAGAGCAGTTGTTGCAAATCCAAATTCTTCAGCACCAAGTAAAGCTGCGATAACTACATCTCTCCCTGTTTTTATTTGTCCATCTGTTTGAACTCTAACTCTGCTTCTTAAATTATTTAACATAAGAACCTGATGAGTTTCTGAAAGACCAATTTCCCATGGTACTCCAGCATGTCTTATTGATGATAATGGCGCTGCACCAGTTCCTCCATCATGTCCACTTATTAATATTACATCAGCATGAGCTTTAGCAACTCCTGCTGCAACAGTTCCAACTCCAACCTCTGATACAAGCTTTACACTTATTCTACTGCTCGGATTTACTGATTTTAAATCATATATTAACTGTGCTAAATCTTCTATTGAGTAAATATCATGATGTGGTGGTGGTGAAATTAAATCTATACCTGGTGTTGAATGTCTCATTCTTGCTATATATTCATCAACCTTTTTACCAGGAAGATGACCACCTTCACCTGGTTTTGCCCCTTGAGCAACTTTAATTTGAAGCTCATCTGCATTAACAAGATAATTAGCTGTAACACCAAATCTAGCTGAAGCTACCTGTTTTATGGCACTTCTTCTGCTATCTCCTTTGCTATCAACTCTATATCTTGTTTCATCTTCTCCACCTTCACCTGAGTTACTCTTTCCACCCAGTCTATTCATAGCTATTGCAATAGTTTCATGAGCATCTCTACTGATTGATCCCAGTGACATAGCTCCTGTACAGAATCTCTTTACTATTTCAGAAATAGGCTCTACTTCTTCTATAGGAATTGAATTTCCCTTTTTCAAATTAAATAAGCCTCTTATAGTACATAAATTTTTACCTTGCTTGTTTATAAGCTCTGCGTATTCCCTATAAACTTTATAATCATTTGTTCTTGTAGCTACTTGAAGCTTATATATAGTTTCAGGATTAAATAAATGGAATTCTCCATCTTTTCTCCAAGCATATAGTCCTCCAACTTCAAGCTCTGACACTGGCTTTCTAAGTTTATTAAATGCCTGCTTATGTCTAATTAATACTTCTTTTGCTGCCTCTTCTAATCCAATTCCACCTATTCTTGATGGAGTCCCTTCAAAATATTCATTTACAAATTCTTGGTTTAGACCAAGAGCTTCAAAAATTTGTGCACCATGATAACTTTGAATTGTACATATTCCCATCTTTGATAGAATTTTTAATAATCCTTTGCATATAGCATATATATAATTATCCACTGCTTCTTTAACCGTTATATTTTCAATCTCTTTTTCCTGAACCATATTTTCTATACTTTCATAAGCAAGATATGGATTAATAGCACTAGCACCATAACCTACAAGAAGTGCAAAGTGAGTTGTCTCCCTAGCTTCTCCAGTCTCAACAATTATTGATACCTTTGTTCTGCTTTTTTCTTTTATCAGATAATGATGAACAGCAGATACAGCAAGAAGACTTGGTATTGCAGCTTCATAACTATCTACCTTTCTGTCACTTAAAACAAGGATGTTATATCCCTCTGAAACACGCTTTGAGGCTCTTTCACATATTAATTTTAAAGCTTCCTTAAATCCATCAACTCCGTTATCTGCTTTAAAAGTTATAGGTATTGTTGTAGCTTTAAAATCCTTAGTTTTAAGATTTTTAATCTTTGACATTTCCTCATTAGATAAAACAGGTCTTTCTATTTCAATAAATGGACTATCAGAAAATTCTTTGTTTAATATATTGTCCTGTGATCCTATATAGTTCATAAGAGACATAACAACTCCCTCTCTTATAGGATCTATAGGTGGATTTGTAACCTGTGCAAAAAGCTGTCTAAAATATGAGAATATAAGCTGAGGCTTATTTGATAAAACTGCAAGAGGGGTATCATTCCCCATAGAACCTATAGGTTCTTTAGCATTTTTACCCATTTCCTTTAATATAACCTCTAAATCTTCCATAGAGTATCCAAAAGCTTGTTGTTTCTCTTTTAAGGATTCTGGATTTATAGTTGTCTTTTCCTCTACCCCTTCAAAATCATCTAAGATAAGTTTATTTTTCTCAACTACTTCCTTATAAGGCTTACTTAAACAAAGCTCTTTTTTGATTTCTTCATCTTCAAATATTTTTTTCTTATTAGTATCAACTAGAAGCATCTTACCAGGCTCTAGCCTTCCTTTTTTCACTATTTCTTCTGGGCTAAATTGAAGAACACCCAACTCTGATGCCATTACAATAAGTCCACTTTTTGTAATAACGTATTTTGCTGGTCTCAATCCATTTCTATCAAGAGTTGCTCCTATCTTTTCTCCATCTGTAAAAAATACAGCAGCAGGACCATCCCATGGTTCGATAAGTGATCCATGATACTCATAAAAAGCTTTCTCATCCTCTGACATGAATTTGTTACCCTTCCACGCTTCTGGAATAAGCATTTTCATAGCATGTACACTATTTCTTCCACTCATTGAAATAAGTTCAAAAACATTATCTAATGATGCTGAGTCACTTCCATTAGGAGTGATTATAGGGAATATCTTTGAAATATCCTCGCCAAACACCTCTGATTTTAATACTCCTTCTCTTGCATTCATCCAGTTTCTATTTCCTCTTATAGTATTTATCTCTCCATTGTGAGCTAAATATCTAAATGGCTGAGCTAAATCCCAAGTAGGGAAAGTATTAGTACTAAAACGTTGGTGAACAAGAGCTATAGCACTCTTAAAGTTAATATCATTTAAATCAAGATAAAATCCACTTATCTGTTCTGCTAAAAGCAATCCCTTATATACTATAGTTTTGCTTGAAAGACTACATATATAAAAGTATTCGCTGTTTCTCTCAACTAATTTTCTTACTTCATTTTCTGCCCTTTTTCTTATAATATAAAGCTTTCTCTCAAACTCCTCTAGTGAACAATTACACTTCTGTACAAAAATCTGTCTAATTATAGGTTCAGTTCCCTTTGCCGTCTCACCTATACATCTATTATCTGTAGGCACATCTCTCCATCCAAGAACCTTTTGTCCCTCTTCTTCAACTATTCTTTCAAATATACCTTCACATTGATATCTTAAGCCTGGCTCTTTAGGTAAAAATGTCATCCCCGCTGCATATTCACCAAACTTTGGAAGCTCAATCCCCAAATTTTCACAACTAATTCTAAAAAATTCATCTGGTATTTGAAGCATAATTCCAGCTCCATCACCAGTCTTAGGATCAGAACCAACCGCACCTCTATGTGTTAAATTAACCAATACCTGCAAAGCTTTTTTTACAAGTCCGTGAGTTTTTTCTCCTTTTACACTAGCAACAAATCCTACTCCACAATTATCTTTTTCAAATTGGGGATCATAAAGCCCTTGTTTCATAGGTACACCTCTATTGTTTTCCATATATTTACCCCCTTGTTTTATCCTCTTATTACTTAAATATTCTACATTATTTTCTCTGTAAGCAATTTTAATTAATATTATATATGCACTTCTGCAATTTTTCAATAAATTTATTGCAATTTTCTATATTTTTTTTGCATTTTTAATAATTTTTTTAATAAATTTATTTTAATTTCATATATTTCTTTTACTTTTTTAATAATTTTGTTAACGTTTTAATATTTATATGACTTTTTTATTTCAACTTCTTGCTTTTTTCAATTCTACACTATATTGATTTTTATAGAAATATATTAAAATAAAGCCTAAAGAAGGTATACCTTTTTTCTCCTTTAGGCTTTAATTATTTTTCTATATTTTCTTTAATTCACCTTTTTAGCTTCTGTTATCTCATTTATCAACGTGTTTCCATATCATTATATATTTTATGTGCTATTATAAGAAACTGCTCATAGCTTTCAGGAGCTTTTCTTATAAATCCAATCATCTGATTATTTTCATCGAAGATTTCTACTACACCTGTTGTATCATTAGCTTTAAATAAGTAGTCACCTATTTCAGTTTCATAGACGTTTCTATGCACAAACATTAAAACCACTCCTACAATTTAATGCTTTATCTTAACCACATCTTCTGTGTTTACTAATTCTTTAACGTATACTCCCTTTATTTCTTGTGTATCTAAAGTTCTAACTTGTGCTGTTTCTGTATCATTATCCAATCTTTCAATCCACACTGGATGACCTTCGTACAATATTTTGATATTTTCCCTATTAGTTATGATTTCGTGAAGTCTCTTCGTATCCATATTATTACCTCCTCATATCTAGACTATATAAAAAGTTTCTCTAAAACGGTACTAAATTATGTATAAATTTTTTTTATTTTTTTCATATAAGGTGTATTAAAAGTTAAAACTTGTCAATAATTTAAATGAAAACTTATTAAAGAGAGGAGTTTTAAACATGAATTCAAAGTTAAAAAAATCATTAATAGTTATTTCTTCAGGAATCGTTTTATTTTTAGGAGTATTTTTCATGACAAGAAGCATAAGTAATTTAATAGATACACCTGATAAGGACAATGTGATTACTATGGATGAAAAATCTCAGGAGTCTGATGTAAATAATACTTCTAAAAACGATTCACAAAAATCAAAAGAAGAAAAAAGCACTACTTCTAATGTTAAACAGAATACCCAAGCTAACAAAAGTCAAAATAAATCTGCTGAAACTTCTGAAAAACAATCAGATTATGTAGTAGAATCAGGAGATACACTATCAAGTATAGCTCAAAAATTAATGCCTTGGTGTGCAGAAAATGATGCTATTAAAACACTCATAGAGATGAACAATATTAAAAACTCAGAAATTCTACCTGTAGGTATTCATTTACTTATACCTGAAAATCCTATAGATACTACTGGTTGCGTAGAACACACAATACTTAAAAACGAAACATTATATAACATAGCAACAAAATATCTTCCTTCAATGGATGCAAATAAAGCTGTTGATATTATTATGAAGAAAAATAATATATCAGACCCTAAGTCAATTGCTGAAAACAGAATTATATTTATTCCTCAAGGTGATACTAAAACAACAAATGCAGAAGCAACATCAATTGAAAACTAGTTTTGATTTAATAGAAAGAGTGTATAAACCAATTATACACTCTTTAACTATATAATAACTTTTCTATTTTACATTAATTTTCTTTGCATTCCATATTTCACTTGAATATTTCAAGATAGTATTATCACTTGAAAAAATCCCTGAATGAGCAATATTAGTTATACACATTTCCTGCCATTTAGTTTTGTTTCTATATAGTCCATCTATTTTTTCTTGAGCCTTCACATAAGAATCAAAATCTTTCAAAATAAAATACTCATCATTACATTCTATTAAGTGATTGTATATATTTTTAAATTCAGCACTTGGAACTCCAAAATATCCATTCATTATTTGATTTACTATTGTATGGATTCTTAAATCCTTATCATATAATTCTATTGAAGAATATCCTCCATTCTTCTCATAATTCATAACCTCTTTTGCAGTCATTCCAAAGGTTACAATATTTTCATCTCCAACTGCATCTCTTATTTCTATATTTGCTCCATCTAAAGTTGCAATTGTAACTGCCCCATTCATCATAAATTTCATATTTCCAGTTCCTGAAGCTTCTTTTGAAGCAGTTGATATCTGTTCACTAATATCTGCACAAGGAATTATTTTTTCAGCTAAAGATACTCTATAGTTTTCAAGAAAAATAACCTTTATCTTATCCTTTATCCTCTTATCATTATTTATTTTATTTCCTACAGTATTTATTAATTTTATTATTTCTTTGGCTAAATAATAACTTGGAGAAGCTTTTGCTGCAAAAATGAAAGTTCTCGGTGTAATATCTAAATTAGGATCTTCTTTTAACCTGTCATATAAATACATAATATTAAACAAGTTAAGAATCTGTCTCTTATAGGCGTGCAATCTTTTTACTTGAACATCATAAATTGAATCTGGATTAATGACTATTCCATATTTGTTTTTAACATGTTCTGCAAAATTAACCTTATTATCTCTTTTAATATTATATATACTATCTTGAAAAGAAGAGTATTTTGCATATTTTAATAACTCTATAAGATTATTAGGTTGGGTAATCCATTTATCCCCTATAGTTTTTGTAATAAACTTAGCAAGCTCTGGATTAGCTTGAAGAAGCCACCTTCTATGAGTTATTCCATTTGTTTTATTATTAAATTTTTCTGGATATAGTTCATAAAAATCTGAAAGCTCTCTTGATTTTAATATTTCAGTATGAAGTTTTGCCACCCCATTTATTGAGTGTCCTCCTACAATAGCAAGATTAGCCATCCTTATTTCTCCATTATTAATTATAGCCATATTATTTACCTTGGACCAGTTATTGGGATATTTAGCAAACAACTTATCGGTAAACCTTCTATTTATTTCTTCAATTATCATGAAAATTCTAGGGAGCAAGTTTTTTAATATACCTATTGGCCATTTTTCAAGTGCCTCTGCCATTATAGTATGATTTGTATAAGATATTGTTTTAGTTGTTATATTCCAAGCTTCGTCCCACTCAAGCTGCTTTTCGTCAATAAGTATTCTCATAAGCTCTGCAACTGCAAGTGATGGATGAGTATCATTGATATGAATAGCAACATATTTATATAAATCATTTACAGGTTTTCTTGTCTTTAAATAACTTCTTAATATACTTTGAATACCTGCACTTACAAAAAAATACTGCTGTTTCAATCTCAGAATTTTTCCTTCAAGTTGAGAATCATCTGGATATAAAACTTGAGATATACATTCTACAGAGGATTTATATTCTACAGCTTTTGAATAATTACCATGTTTAAAAAATGAAAAATCTAATTCTTTATCACTCTCCACTGTTTCAGCACTCCATAATCTCAAAGTGTTTACATTTTTATTATTATATCCAATTATAGGAGTATCATAGGGTACAGCTAAAACCTGATCATAATCCTCATGTTTGAAATTTAACTTTCCATTATCCATATATGGAGTTACTCTTCCTCCAAATTTCACTATTATAGCTTTGTCATCTCTTCTCGTTTCCCATATGTTCCCTTCTTTTAGCCAATTATCAGGAATTTCAACTTGATATCCATCAACAATTTTCTGTTGAAACAACCCATATTTATACCTTATTCCACATCCATGTCCTGGAATACCCAAGGATGCCATAGAATCCAAAAAGCAAGCTGCTAATCTTCCAAGTCCACCATTTCCAAGTCCAGCATCCATTTCCGCTTCTTCTAATTCACTTATACTAATTCCCAACTCTTTTAGAGCCTTCTCACACTCTTTTTCAATTCCAAGATTCAACAAGTTGCTTCTAAGAAGCTTTCCTATTAAAAACTCCATAGAAAAATAATAAACTTGCTTTCTACCACCTTCTCTATACTGTTTATTTGTTTTTAGCCAGTTCTCAGCACAATATTCTTTTATCAAGCTTCCAAAAGCTAAATATTTATGGAGTGTTGAAGCTCCATCAATATCCTCTGAAAACATGTGAATAAGCTTTCTTCTAAAATCCTTTTTTATAGTTTCGCTATTCAAATTCATGTTTCTCACTCCTAAACCAATTACTTGCATATTACTCTATTATACATATTAATATATTCATAAGCAGATCTATTCCAACCATTATCCTCTTGCATACCTCTTCTAACTAGTGTGCTCCATATATTTTTATTCCAATATATCCCTATAGCTCGTCTTATTGTATAAAGCATATCATGTGCATTAAAGTTAGAAAAAGTAAAACCATTTCCTGATCCATTAAATTCATTATAAGAATGAACTGTATCATTGAGTCCACCTGTTTCTCTCACAATTGGAATACTTCCATATCTTAAAGCTATAAGCTGTCCTATACCACAAGGTTCAAATCTAGACGGCATTAAAAACATATCCGAAGCTGCATATATCTTTTGTGCAAGAGATGAATCAAAAAATATATTTGCAGACATTTTATCAGGATATTTCCATTTGAAAAATTTAAACATATCTTCATATTTTTGTGATCCTGTTCCCAAAACTACAAATTGAATATTTTCTCTAAGGATTTCTTCAATAACTCTATGAACCAAATCTAAGCCTTTTTGTTCTTCAAGCCTTGTGACCATTCCTATTATTGGTATATCCCTATTTACAGGTAAACCAAGCATTTTTTGTAATTCTTCTTTATTTTTAAACTTATTTTCTAAATTATCTTCACTATAATTAAAGAATAGATTAGGATCTATTTGTGGATTATTAATTTCTGTATCAAGACCATTTAATATTCCATATAAATCATTACTTCTCCATTGCAATAATCCATGAAGCCCTTCTCCAAAATATTCATTTTTTATCTCCTCTGCATAGGTAGGACTAACTGTAGAAACAGCATCTGCAAATTTAATTCCACCCTTCATAAAAGAAATTCCATCATAATATTTAATTTTATCCTCAGAATAATATTCCATACCCAAATTCAATAATTCCCATAAAAGTTCTTTTCCAAAAACACCTTGATATTTTAAATTGTGTATTGTGAAAACAGTTCTTATGTTAGTATATTGCCATCTCCATCTAAAGTGTTCGTTAAGTAATGGGATGCACATTGCACTATGCCAGTCATTACAATGAAGTATGTCTGGCACAAAATCTTCCATATGACTAATAGACTCTAACACAGCCTTTGAAAAAAACGAAAATTTTTCTCCATCATCATAATCTCCATAAGCCTTAGCTCTCTTAAAATAATACTCATTATCTATAAAATAAAAAGGTATTCCATTTTCATCTAACCTTAAAAGTCCACAGTATTGATTTCTCCATCCAACCGGAATAGTAAACTCACTAATTCTTTCCATCCTCTCAACATATTTATTATCAATTTGTTCATATTTAGGTATTATAACTCTCACATCAATTCCTAGCTTTCTAAGTGCCTTTGGAAGTGCATAAGCTACATCCCCAAGTCCTCCTGTCTTAATAAATGGATACGCTTCTGAAGCCACAAATAATACTTTCATTAGAATCCTCCACTCCCCTTATATATTATGTTATTATTTAAATATTATTGATTTAATTACATTTTTTACCTTGTTTAATTATACCATAGATATTTTGAATATATCTTTATTTTTTATAAAAAATGTATATATTTTGAATAAAAAAGTGAAAATAAACAAATAAAACTAAATTTTTGTTTATTTTCACTATCTATCAACATATGACATTTTTTATACTGCTTTTAAAAAAGACTTATGATATTTCTCCAACACAATACAGAAATATAAGTAAAATAAAGCGAGTTTATACAAAATCATTAAATATAGCATATACCTCAAAATTTCATGATCTTTATCTTAGTCTAAAAATACACTTATTGAATTACAATCTAGCTTTTCATATTTATTAAATAATTCCAATAAATTGGATAATATAACCTTTGCTCCCCCATTAGAATCTGATTCTATATTTAAAGGCATTACCGGATCATGCAAAGATAATCGCAATAAAAACCACCCATGTCCAAATTCTTTATCTACTGCAATACGAATTCCTTCAAAATTATTAGGTACTATGCTCCATCCCTCTTTTATCTCTGCATATTCTTCTAAGTCATGTATTATTTTATTACCATAAGTTTTGAAGTCTTCACACTTCATCTTCATCCTAAACTCAAAGCTTTCAAGAGGTTCTCCCAATTCTTTAATAAGACTATGTAAGGATTCATTTTGTTCCAGCTTAAGCTTAGCCATTTTTATTAAAATTTTTGATATTAAGTATGCACCATCATCAAGAAAATAGTTTTCTTTTAAAGCTGCATGACCTGATGTTTCTATAGCAAGGTGGCTTTCCTTACCTTCTTTATTTAAACGAATTGCTTCATTTATAACATTCTTATATCCTCTCTTAAAACGGTGATGAACTCCACCAAGCTTTTCTTCGATAAATTCTTTTAATCCATTAGATGTAATTGAATCTGTAACAATAATTGAATTTGGATGTTCTTCTAATATAATAGATGATATTAAAGCTACCAACCGATTTCTATTGATTTCATTACCCTCACTGTCTACTACAGCAGCGCGATCTACATCTGTATCAAATATAATACCTAAATCTGCTTTATTATCTAAAACAGCTTTTTTAATAGATTCCATAGCTTCTTTTTCTTCCGGATTTGGAATATGATTTGGAAATCTACCATCAGGTTCAATAAATTGACTTCCTTCAGTATTTGCTCCTAAAGGCTTTAAAACCTTTTCTTCAAAAAATCCTCCAGCTCCATTACCAGCATCAACAATTATTTTAAACTCTCTAAGAGGTTTTAATTTGTCTACAGGATCGTTGACACCCTCTCTTATTTTATTTACCAAAATATCAGCATATATAGATATAAAATCTATTTCTTTAACTTCTCCCTTATTTTGTACCTTTATGAAATCATCCTTTTCAGCTATAGATAATATATCTATAATATCTTCTTTTTCAACTCCACCTTCATTTGTGAAAAATTTAAATCCATTTCTATTGAAAGGAAGGTGACTTGCCGTTATCATAATTGCACCATCTGAATTGTATTCTTCTAAAACTGTAGTCATAAACATAGCTGGAGTAGATGCCATATTACAGTCATAAACATTACAGCCTAAACTAGTAAGCCCTTCTATTACTGCTCTTTTTAGTTTTGTAGCTGAAATTCTAGAATCAGTACCTACAGATACTTTTAGTTTATTAATATTCTTGTTCTTTTTTCCTGATAACCATGTAACAAAAGAAGCTCCTAGTATTTTAGCCCCGTCTTCTGTTAAATTGACTTTCTCACCTTCAATACCTTCTAATGCAACCCCTCTTATATCTGTTCCATTTCTAAGCTTTTCCCAATTTATACTCATGTTAATCTCCCCCTTACGCTTATGTTAATCAATTAAAACTTAACTTCTAGTGCAGTTTCTACTCTATCTTAAGCTAAATTGCAATCATTTTTAAACCTAGTACAACTAATCTATAGGATAATTTGTTTTTATAAATTTGCCCTTTATACTTCTGTGCAATATTTTTTATCTTATCCATAAATTTTCACAATGTTCTTTATTTTGATTTAATTATTATACTAAATAATCATATTGTTGAATATAGTTAAAATAATTTTATTTACAGAATATATTTACCAATGCCATTTTTATTTTAGCATATTTTTACATAATTGTACATTTAAGTTCATTGCATAAATTTATAAATTTACAAAAAGAACAATGCATCTCTGCATTGTTCTTAGTAAAATCATTTATTCATTATTATTTGAATTCATTTTAGTTTTATATATTCTTCTCTTATCTAAAGAATAAATGCTACTTGAAAATTCTCCTTCTTTTGTTTCACCTAGAGCCTTATTCATATCGTAAAGACTAGCATCTAATATATCTAAATAGTGAAGAAGCTGTGCCTCTGGAATCATAGGCTTTTTAGGACTTCCATATTCAGCTTCATAGTGATGAGATAAAATCATATGCTGTAAAAGCATTGTAACTTCTTTATCTGCTCCAACCTTTTCTGCTGCTAACTCAATCCTTTTAATTCCTTCGATTATATGTCCAAGCAATTGTCCTTCTACTGTATAATCACTTACAATACCAAGCTCACTAGCATCCATTTCATCAACCTTTGCCATATCATGCAGTATTATTCCTCCATAAAGCAAATCAGTATTTATAAATGTATATATTTCACTTAGCTTTTCTCCTGCTCTAAGCATTGTAGTTGTATGATATAAAAGTCCTGATCTTACAGCATGATGATTTTTTTTAGCAGCAGGATAGTGCATAATTTTTTCACCTTTTTCATCTATAATAGTTTCCACTATTTTTCGTATGTCTTCATTTTCAATTTTTAAAATGTACTTTAGCATTTCCTCATACATTTCCTCTGCTAAATATGGTGCTGCTGGAACAAAATCAGCTACATCTACTTTATCATGTTTATTTGTAAGTCTTATTCTATCTATTTTAAACTGCATGTTGCCCTGCCATACTGCAACACTTCCTCTTACTTTTACAAGGGTATTAGGTGTATAAATTCCCTCATCTCCTTCATTATAATTCCAATATTTCGCATTAATATCTCCTGTTTTATCACTTATAGTAAAATCAAGATATTTTTTGCTATTGCTCGCTGTTCTACACTCTGCACTTTTTATAATAAAAAATCCATCGATTTTATCATTAACCTCAAATTCTGCTATGTGCTTAACTAATATGTCCATTTTAAAGCTCCTCTCCTAAATCTTTGTCTCAATATCATTATAAAACAAATACAAATATTTTTCTTTAACTTTCTTTCCAGTTATCTCTTCAATAGCTCTTTTATAATAATCTAACTGTACTTTATACTTTTCTTTTGCCTTTTCTAGCTCTCCATCTTTAATATAATCTGTTTTATAATCTACAAGTACAACTCCATCCGCTTCTTCAAAATAACAGTCTATTATTCCCTGCAGCATAATATACTCATTATGGTATTTTTCCTTTGGCAATTCATTATATACCTCTATGGCCTTTAACTGTATATGAAAAGGAATTTCTCTATAAACTTTTCTAGCCTTTAACATTCGTTTACCAATATTTGAATTAAAGAAATTTATTATCTTATGGACATCAACACAAGCTCTCTGTTCAGGAGTAATAAGCTCTTTTCTTACCATATCATCCATTTGCACTTTAATTTGTTCTTCTGATAGTTCTTTTTTATAATCAAGCTTTTGCATAACAGCATGAACAGCAGTACCTTTCTCCGCTCCTGTTAGCTTTCTATTTTTTTCTAGAAAAGCAGGCTTTTTAACCAGCTTAGGTGCATACATTCTCTGAGAATAATCTTCATAAAGTTCTGCATCCTTCATTTTCTTAAGTTCTGTAACAGTAAGCAAAGTAGGAAGCTCTGAAGCTTTTATATAGTCATATTTCCATTCTAATCTTCTTTTAATTTCTTCATAATATTTACTGTGTTCTTCTATACTATTTGCTTCTTCTGAAGCTTCTTTTTCTTCTATGCCATTTACTATTTCACTTTTTTTATATAAGCTTATATCCCATTTTGAATCATCGTAAATAAGCTTACTAACCATATACTCTTCTATTCCTGCAGCTTCTCTAAGTTTTTCTCCATTTTTGTGCCTCATTATTACTGGACAAATCCAATCCAGATAATTTCTTGCTCTTAATATTTCATACTCTGGAAGTTTCTCATCATCACTCTCTATACCATAGGACCATTTTTGAGCATACTTTTCAATGTTTTTTACAGCTCCTGTCATTATAAGCTTTTCCTTTGCCCTTGTTAATGCTACATATAGAACTCTCATTTCTTCTGACAAGCTTTCCATTTTAATTTTCTTTTTAAGTGCCTGCTTCAAAACAGTATTGTAAGTAATTCTTTTGTTTATATCCACAAAATCAGGACCATATCCTAATTCTCCATGAAAAAGAACCTTTTTATTCAAATCCTGCATGTTGAAGCCTTTGCCTAAGGCTGATAAAATTACAACCGGAAATTCTAACCCCTTACTTTTATGGATGCTCATTATTCTAACTACATTTTCATTTTCTCCAAGTATCTTGGCACTTCCCATATCACCACTGCTTATCCTCAACTTATTTATAAAATTTATGAAGTTAAATAAGCCTTTATAGCTTGTTTGCTCATACTGCCTAGCTCTTTGAAACAGTATTCTAAGGTTTGCCTGCCTTTGAACTCCACCATCCAAGGCTCCTACATAGCCATAGTAACCCGTATCCGTATATAAATACCATATGAATTCATCGATTGACATATGTATAGCTTTATCTCTCCAACCATTAAGCCTTGCTAAAAAAGCAGCACATTTTCTTTGAAGTTTGATGTTTTCTTGTTCCTTAGTCATAATTTTTAAAACATCATAAAACTCTGCATCCTTATTCTTAAGTCTTATATCAATAAGCTCCTCAGGAGTAAATGAAGCCACCGGGGAACGAAGTACAGCAATAAGGGGAATATCCTGTCTGGGATTATCAATTATCTGAAGCAAAGACAGCATTGTTTTGATTTCTAAGGTTTCAAAATATCCACTTCCTGTATCTGCATAAGATGGTATTGCGTTTTCTTTTAACTCCTCCATAAATACAGGTGCCCATTTAGCTGTGCTTCTTAGAAGTATAACTATATCCTTATATTCAACCTTGCGATATTCCTTTATGTCCTTATCAAACACCTTGAAAGTTTCCCCATCTTTAGGGTTTACAAGTTCATTTATTCTTTGTACTACCATTCTAGCTTCCATTTGAATGTTGCTTGGTACTTCTTCCTCTTCTCCCTCAGAATTTAAATCTTCTTGTTCATTTAAGCTAGTGTTTTTCTCTAAAATATGAAGCTCTACTTCTCCTCCAACTAAAGCATTTTCATCAACACATTCTGCATAATCTGCACCTAGATTTAAAGCTTCCTTTTCATCATATTCAAGTTCTCCAGCATTTACAGACATTATTTGCTTGAATATAAAGTTGACAGCATCTAGTATTTCCTTTCTACTTCTGAAATTCTTAAATAAAGTAATTTTTCTCTCCGTTTCTCCTTCTTCAAGAGGGTAGGCATTATATTTATTTAAAAATATTTCTGGTTTCGCCTGTCTAAAGCGATAAATACTCTGTTTTACGTCTCCAACCATAAATATATTATTATTTCGTCCATTGACTTCATCTTTTGTGGCTATAGCATTTATTATGGCTTCTTGAACATCATTGCTGTCCTGATATTCGTCTACTAATATTTCTTCATATTTATCTCTAAGCTTTAGAGCAGCCTTCCCTGAAACAACTTCTCCATTTTCACTTTTTTCTGTAAGTATGCCGAGACAGAAATGCTCAAAATCATTAAAATCTATAATTCCTCTTTCTCTTTTTGCCTTTGCATATCTATCCATAAACTCTATTACAAGATTAGAAAGCTCCCTCATAATTGGATAAAGTTCTATTAAATCAAGAGTTGTCTCATGACTTCCATAGGTTACTGCTTGTTTTTTCAAATCTTCAATGTTCTTTTTAACCTTGTTTCTTATTTCTTTAACATTCTCCTGAGTATCCTTATCTTCACATTTTTTGCATGCCTTTAATCTTTTAAAGCTGACTTTTTTGAATTCATCATATAAATTATCCCAAGAGCTTTTACAAGCTGATATCAAATCTTGAATCATATGAACTTCATCAAGGAAAGTTTCTTGGTAAGGCTCTAGACCTTCAGTATTTCCTATGATATTATGGGCTTTAGCCATAGCCTTATATAATCCTTCAAGCTCAATTCTTATATCTTCCATTAAAATTTTAGCCCACTTGGATTCTCCAAATTTATAGTTGGCATCCACATTAAAATCTTCAGCCATTTGATTTAACAGCTCTTTTGGATAAGGTGAACTCATTGCAAATTTATAAAGGTCAAGAACTAAATTCTGAAGAGTAAAATCATCCTTATTATTACTATAGCATTCCATAAGCTTTAAAAACTCAATACTGCAATTGTCATCCTCATAAGCCTCTTCAAACATCTGTTCAAGAGTTTCTCCTTTTAGAAGAATAGTCTCTGTATCATCACCTATTCTAAAGCTTGGATCTATATCTATATGATGAAAGTTATTTCTTATAACCTCAAGGCAGAAAGAATGCATTGTGGTTATACTTGCTTTGTTTAAAAGAGTAAGCTGTCTTTGAAGCTGCCTTGATTTTGGATGTTTTTTAAGTTCCTCACTAATAGCCTTTGCTATTCTTTCCTTCATTTCAGATGCCGCTGCATTGGTAAAGGTTACAACTAATAATCTATCTATATCAATAGGCTTAGTAGGGTGTGTTATCATTTTTATTATTCTCTCAACAAGTACCGCAGTTTTTCCTGAACCAGCGGCAGCCGCCACAAGTAGATTACACCCATGAGTATCAATAGCAGCCTGCTGTTCTGACGTCCACTTCACCTCTCCCACTTACTTCACCTCCTCATCATTCTCACTTATTCCTACTACCTTGTCTTTCCTTATTTTATCTTCACTTTCCTGGTCTTCTTTTTTCTCTTCTTTATCAAGAAGCTGCCAAATCTCTTCATCCTTTTTATCATTTATAACCTTATATCCATTTCCGTCAAAGCTATCATCAAATTGACATACGGCAGAATACATACAAAAGCTACAAGCATCTGTTTTTGTACCTTTAAATGGCTTTACCTGTATGTCTCCACTAAGCATTTCTTCACAAGTTTTAACTAAGTTATTTTTAACATGCTCTCTTAATTTCTTAAACTGCTCCTCTGTTCCTACAGAAGATTTTCCTAAAGTATCTCCTTTGTTTATCCTAGCTGGAATTATTAAGGAAGAACCTTCTATTTTTCTGTCCATTTCCTTTATTACATCTACATCTGCAAGAAGAAGCCCTTTCATCTTCAGGGCCTTCATTATTTCCTTTTCTATTTCTTCATCAGATAAACCTCTACTTCCCTTTATTATAGGATCATCAATTTTAAAATATAAAACGCCTCCTGGAAGTACAGGATCTTTTTTATTTATTTCTCTATTACTAAGAATAGCATCCAAATAAGTTAAGAGCTGAATTTGAAGTCCATAATAAACATCAGACAACTTAAAATCCTTATTTCCAGACTTGTAATCGATAATTCTGTAATAATCTTTTCCCTCTAAATTTAACTTATCTACTCTGTCTATTCTTCCAATTAACTTAACCTTCTCTCCATTTGAAAGTTCAATAGTTATTGGAGGGTAGGTTCCTCTATCTCCAAATTCAACTTCATATCCTATTGGCTGAAAACCGCTTCTTTTCATATGCTCTACTATGACTAGAATAGTTTTTATAAGAACTCTTTTTAACCTTTCTGTAAAATATCTATATCTTGGGGAGCTGTTGAAAATTGAACTAGCATCCTCTTTTATCATTTTATCTACAATATCATTAACAGTATCTACACACCATTTTTCACCTATTTCAAACCAATTTATCGAATTTTTATCCACAATTTTTGAGAACTCATCAATCACATTATGCATAAATGTACCTAAATCTGGTGGATTAAGTTTAAAAATTCTCCTCTCCTTTGCTTTAAGTCCATATTGTACATAGTAAGCGAAAGGACACTGCTCATACTTTTCAAGTCTTGAAACACTGAAATACAGCTTTTCTCCATAAAGCTTTCTTATTTTTTCTTTTCTTATCAATTTAATGGAATTATCATAGGATGCCGCTGAAAAAATAATTTTGCACTTATCTTTCCATTTCTTTTTCTCACTTTTAACTTCCTCACTATCCTTATCTTCTTCCTTACTGCAATAAAAACTGTACACATCACTCCAAAGAGGACTTTCTTTTACATCATCATTATCTTTTCTCAAAACAGAAACCAGCTTATTAAAGGTAGGAACCTTTCTTGAAACCAGCTCTAAACTTTTATCATCATCCTTCTCTTCAATTACATCACTTTCTTCTGTAATATTAGAAAAAATTGACTTCAACCTTGATATTATTATAGAAGGTCTCATAGCCTTTCCTTCATAGTCAGCTATTGGATAGCAAACATTCAAGGATTCTCCTGCCATAGTTAGCGTTTTATATATCAAAAATTGCTCCTCAAAGGTTTTTGACTTAGTGTCCTCTGCCAGCTCAATACTTAACTTTCTCAGTTTATCCCTATCACCATCTGTAAGTATTCCCTCTTCATTAGCTACAGTAGGAAAAACACCATCATTTACACCTAAAATATAAAGTGCCTTTACAGTATGACTTCTGACTCTCTCTACACTTGAAACCAAAACTTCATCAAGAGAAGTTGGAATAAGTCCCATTTTATGCTCTCCAAAGCCTATGTTTATAAGCTTGACAAAATCCTTAAGCTCAAGCTTTTCTTCCTTAAACACCTCTACAATCTGATCAAGAAGTTCAATGACCATATTCCAAATTTGACTGTATTCATTTACAAGTTCTTGTCTTCCCTCTTCTTTAAACCTTTCAATCCACTTTTCTATGGTTTCATTAACCTTTATATGACATAGGAAATCATAAAGTGCTGTACATATTTCCTCTGCACTTTTCTTGCCTTTTAACTTATCAGAAAATTTAAGTAACGGAGAAACCACTTTTTCTCTTATTATATTTATCTCATCTATAATCTCTATTCTTCCATAAAGCCACGGCTCCTGCCATTTGTTTTTTCCTCTAATTCCATAAGCCATAACATAGTTTTCTAAAATATCTATCTCCTCATTATCAATGCCTATAAGACCTGTCTTTAAATATCTAAACACAGATTCATAAGACCAATTTTTATTAAATATTTCTATAACTGAAGTTATAAGCACAATTAAAGGATTGTCATCTATCTCTTTTTTCTTATCTATAAAGCATGGAATTTCATATTCATAAAATATAGTTTTGATTATCTTCTCGTAGGAATTCAAATCTCTTGTTATGACAGCTATATCTCTAAATCTTAATCCCTTATCCCTAACCATTTTAATTATTTCTCTTGCAACTTTTTCAACTTCTGAATATGGATTTAGCGCCCTTACTATTTTTATTTTCTCTGTATTCTCAGTATACGTCTTATATGGATATTTAAAATAATTACTTTCTAAAAACCGAACCTCTTCATTATCCCTAAATCTATCTAATTTATTATTTTGTAAAACAACAGCCTTCTCTATGGCAAAATTATTATCCTCTGCAATTTTTAGTATCCTTTGCTCCGTGTTTTTTACTGGGGCAAAAACATCTGTACTGTCAAATTCTCTTCCATAATCCATACATAAGGTTATATTTACTTTCTTAGATTTTTTTATAAGCTTTTCAATAATCTTATACTGCTGTGGCGTAAAAGAACTAAACTCATCAATCCATATTTCTGCATCATCCACCATATGTGATTCGTCTATTTTAGAATAAAGCATAGTAAGATCATCTTCATTATCTATGTAGTTTTTGTGAAGTTCCTCTTCAAATTGGATAAAAATTTTACTTATGTCCTCTATTTTATCTTTTAAAATATCATCATCTTCTAAATTATTCATTGCTGCCTGAAACTCTAATGGATTTATATCATATCTTTTTAACTCCGTTATAATATCTGAAACAGTGTTAATAAATCCCTTCTGGTTTGAGGCTGCAGCAAAAACCTTAAATTCATCTCTTAATTTATTCATTATATTAAAAATAAGCATACATTTTCCTGCAGAGTCCATGTGCTGACGGGTAGCCCCTCCAACTTCATTAAATACCTTGTATGCCATTCTTTCAAAGCTAGTTACCTCAACATTTATAATTCCAGTTCCCTTAATCTTCTCCACCACATTTTTCTCAGCTTGAAAAGAGTACTGTTCAGGAACAATCAAAATCAGCGAATTTTCCTGACCATTTTCTAATTTCTTTTTTATCTGATCTATACAATAATGGCTCTTACCGCTTCCTGATCGGCCATAAATGAATCTTAAACTCATAATTTTTTCACCTGCTTCGCCTTTATTATCTATAATTTTAGACTAATTATCGAACATTTATTCTTATGCCTAATTATAGCACAAATATTGGATATAATTTTATTGTTTGCATTGAAAATTGATAAAATTAATACTTGATAAAAGAAGTGTAGAGAGTATAGTCGCTATCGCTTAGTCTAGTCACTTCGTTGAGTTAGTCGCTTCTCTAAGATGAAAAATAAAGTAAAAAAGAAGAAAAATAAGTGAAAGAGACTCAAAAGTCAGATATTATCTGTTTTTGAGTCCCTTTAGCTATATATTTTCCTTTTTTTATTTTTTTATAATCTCAGCGACAGCTATTACACTCAACGAAGTGTATACACTCTCTACTCTTCTTTTGTGTACTCTAAAATGTCTCCTGGTTGGCAGTTGAGTTCTTTGCAGATTGCTTGGAGAGTAGAAAATCTTATTGCCTTACCTTTGCCAGTCTTTAGTATGGAAAGATTGGTATTAGTCATTCCTATCCTATTTGCAAGTTCCCCAAGAGACACTTTATTTTTAGCCATGACTACATCTAAATTAACTATTATTGGCACATTATCACTCCTTACCATATAGTAAGTTCATTTTCTTTAGCAATTTTTGTTGTAATCTTGAAAATTTATGAAAGTATTAATGTAAATAAGTCTGGATTATTCCCCCTATTATTGACATTTTCTAACGAATACTAACTAATTTAATAGTTTTTATTATAGATTGCATCAAATACTCTTATGAGGTTAGAGAGACAACATTATTTTAAAGAGCTTCTCTTCCTTCTTCCCCTGTTCTAATCCTTATTACATTAGACACATCATAAACAAAGATTTTTCCATCTCCAACTGTTCCTGTATTGAGCACCTTTTTAGCTGTTTCGATTACTGATTCCACTGGAACTTTACAAACCACAATTTCTACTTTTACTTTTGGAAGTAAATTAATCTCATAGGGAACTCCTCTATAGTATTCTGTAACTCCTTTTTGTGTTCCACAGCCTAAAACCTGAGTAACAGTCATACCTGTTATTCCTATTTTATTTAGAGCCTCTTTTAAATCCTCAAATTTATTACTTCTGGCTATTATATCTATTTTCGTAATTTTATCCATATGATATCCCCCTTATAAATCAATATATGCAGATATTCCGTGTTCAATTGTATCCAATCCATCAATTTCTTCATGTGGTTCAACTCTAAGCCCTATAGTGTTTTTAATTATAACAAAAGTGATATAACTCAAGGAAATAGCTGTCACTGCACATGTTAACACTCCTAATACCTGAGTTCCTAAAAGCTTAAATCCTCCACCATAAAATAATCCTCCATCTGTTGCAAATAAACCAACAGCTATACTACCAAGAGTTCCACATACACCATGTACCGAAATAGCCCCTACAGGATCATCTATCTTTAATTTTGTATCTACATACTCAACTGATAAAATCATTATAATTCCAGCAATTATCCCAATTACCATTGCACCAGCATATGAAATCATAGAAGCTCCTGCTGTTACTCCAACAAGTCCAGCTAAAGCACCATTTAAAGTAAGACCTGCATCAGGCTTTTTATATCTCATAGTACTAAAAATCAAACTTGACATTGTTGCTGTTGCTCCTCCCAACAAAGTTGTAATAGCAGAATGAGCTGTAATTGGAGATGTAATATCTAAAGTACTTCCTGGATTAAAACCAAACCAACCAAACCATAAAATTAAAACACCTAAAGCACCTAAAGGAATATTATGTCCTGGAATAGCGTTAACTTTTTCATTTTTATATTTACCGTCTCTAGCTCCTACTAACTTTGCTCCTACTAAAGCTGCAAATCCCCCTACAGCATGTACAGCAGTTCCTCCAGCAAAATCCCTAAATCCTAATTGACTTAAAAATCCGCCTCCCCAAATCCAATGACCAATTAATGGATAAATCAAAGTTGTAGAAACTATACAAAAGATTATATAAGAGAAAAATTTTGTTCTTTCTGCCATAGCTCCTGAAACGATAGTAGCACAAGTAGCTGCAAAAATAGCTTGAAAGAAAAAGAATACTTCAAAAGAAATTCCAGCAACTGTATCTGGAGTATGAATAAGCATAAATCCATCTGTTCCAAATAAATTTAGAAAATTCTTACCATACATAATGCCATATCCTACAATAAAAAATCCTATTACACCAATAGCTACTGTAACAAAATTCTTCATAATAATATTAACAGCATTTTTAGATTGAGTAAAACCTACTTCTACCATAGCAAAACCAGCATGCATCAAAAACACAAGTATAGCAGCAATTAACACCCACATTGAATTTAAAACATAGTTCATTTCCATATAAATTCCTCCCCATTAATAATTTTGACAAATAAACAACTTAAGGAGTACAAATTAACTTTTTATTAATTGAAAATTTATTTTAAATTTCAATTAATAATTCGTTATTTTTTTTCCTCGTTTGTTATTAATTTATTAAATATTTTTATGTTTTTTATTATATTATCATTTTAATCAGCTGTCAATTATTAATTTATCAATGAAATCTTTTACATTTATCTAAAATATAAATTTCTATAAATATCTTTAATAAATTATTAATCTAGTCTACTCATTAATTTTTCTATATTAAAAGTCTCACCAATTTTCTTGAATAATTTAATACTATTATTTCCATTAAAATGATATAATTTATATTAATGTTATATTTTTGAACAAAAAAAACTGTAATGATATACTCTTTCTATATATTGAATAAGTATAAATATATAAAGATATTATTAAGTGTAAGCACACTAAAAAAGGAGAGGATTTAAATTGGATATGTGGATTAGAAGCCAAGATAAAAAAACACTTATGAAAGTTGTGTATCTAAACATAGATGACAAAAAAATTTTTGGCATTGGTCATTTAGAAGATTGTGAACTCATACTAGGTAAATATCAAAGTGCAGACAGAGCTATGGAGGTATTAAACTCTATACAAAACAGATTAGCTTCTGAACAAGAAGGAAAAGCCATAGTTATTAAAATGCCAGAAATTTAACTAATTTAACTCTTTAAATTTTTAGTAATCTTAAAAGTATTATTTATATAATTTAACAAGCTTGCCCTTAAATGAAATTATTAATTTTCTTTATCCTATAGTATAATTTTATACATATAAGTGGTTTTTTCGCTTTATACACATTTTAAAGGGGGCGTTAACGTGTCATCATATGATATAATTTTATTTGATTTGGATGGAACTTTAACTGATTCAAAGTTAGGCATAACAAAATCAGTTCAATATGCCTTAGGGAAATATGACATTATGGTTGAAAATCTAAATGAACTTGAAGTATTTATTGGACCTCCATTATTGGATTCATTTAAAGAATTTTACTTGTTTGATGAAGAAAAAGCTAAAGAATCCATTAAACATTATAGAGAATACTTCTCAGCACAAGGCATTTTCGAAAATGCTGTATATCCTAAGGTTTCTCACTTGCTAAAAGAACTAAAAAAATTAAATAAAATATTAATAGTAGCTACAGCAAAACCTACTGTTTTTGCAAAAAAAATATTAGAACATTTTAATCTTTCTCAATATTTTTCAGCAATCGTTGGAAGTAATCTTGACGGTACAAGAACTTCTAAATCAGAAGTGATTAATTTTGCATTATCAACAATACCAAATATATCTGTGAAAAATGTAATTATGATAGGTGACAGAAAACATGATATTTTAGGAGCACGCGAAAATTATTTAGATTCTATTGCTGTTACTTATGGATATGGTACTGATGAAGAGCTAAAAAAAGCTGAACCCACATATTTTGCTGACTCTATTGAAGAGTTATTAGAAATATTAAAAGTTAAATAAAACTATATACATAATTTATAAAATTATATAAGAAAAAATCCAGTAAAAAATTTTTTACTGGATTTTTCATAATTAACAATAAACAATTAGGATAAAATATATTATTTTAATTTTATGTCTACATAAGAATACGGTGTTTCTTGATATACATAATAATTCATCCAATTAGAAAATAATAGATTTGAATGACCTCTCCACTTAACAATAGGTTCTTTTTCAGGATTATCATCCTTAAAATAATTTTTAGGCAACTTAATATCATCTCCTAAAGCTACATCTCTATCATATTCGGATTTTAAAGTATTTGCATCGTACTCTGAATGACCAGTTACAAAGATTTGTCTTCCATCCTTTGAAGCTGCTATATATACTCCCGCCTCATCAGACTCTGCTAATATATCAAGGTCAGCAACCTTTTGAATATCTTCTTTTCTAAACCCTGTATGCCTTGAATGTGGAACGTAAAATTCATCATCAAATCCTCTTAATAGTTTAGTCTTATCTTTGATAACTTTATGAGAAAAAACCCCAAACATCTTCTCTGGAAGAAGATATTTAGGAACACCATGATGATAGTAAAGCCCCGCCTGGGCTCCCCAACATATATGAAGAGTTGAAAATACATTAGTAACTGAAAAATCCATTATTTTCTTTAACTCTTCCCAATAGCCAACCTCTTCAAAATCCATTTTTTCAACAGGTGCTCCTGTTATTATCATTCCATCAAATTTTTCATCTTTTACATCATCTATAGTTTTGTAAAAACTTAATAGATGCTCCTGTGAAACATTTTTTGAATCATATGTTTTAGTATGAATTAGCTCCACCTCTACTTGGATTGGTATATTTCCAAGCAATCTTAAAAGTTGAGTTTCTGTATCTATTTTTTTAGGCATCAAATTTACAATAGCAATTTTTAAAGGTCTTATATCTTGATGAATGGCTCTTTGTTGATTCATTACAAAAATATTTTCATTTTCTAGAATTTCTGTTGCTGGAAGATCTTTTGGTATTATAATAGGCATAATAATTTTCCTTTCTATTACAATTGTTATATATTATAGTGTTGAAAGAGCTTGTTCAAAGTCGCTTATTATATCTTCTGGATCCTCTATTCCTACAGATACTCTTATTAAATCTGGATAAACCCCTGAAGCTATTTGCTCTTCTTCACTTAACTGTCTGTGAGTTGTCGTAGCTGGTTGAAGTACAGATGTTCTGGCATCTCCTATATGAACAACTAACGCTGCTAAATTTAAATTTCTTATAAATTTATTTCCCGCTTCTGCTCCACCTTTTATTCCAAAGGTTAATACTCCACTAGCTCCTTTTGAAAAATACTTATTAACAAGTTCATAGTTTGAATTACCCTCAAGACCAGGATAATTAACCCAACTAACATTCTCATGATTTTCTAAAAACTTAGCTAGTGCTAAAGCATTGCTGCTGTGTCTTTCTATTCTTAAATGAAGAGTTTCTAATCCTAAATTAGTTAAAAATCCATTAAATGGACTTAGACAAGGCCCCATGTCTCTTAAAAGTTGCACTCTTGCTTTTACTATATAGGCAGCTTTTCCAAAGGTTTCAACATAACTAATTCCATGATAGGTTGGATCTGATTCTACTAATTCTTTAAATTTTCCATTATTCCAATCAAAATTGCCTCCATCTATTATAATTCCACCTATACTATTTGCATGACCCTCTATATACTTGGTAGAAGAATAAACAACTATGTTAGCTCCTAATTCTAAAGGTCTGCAAAGACATGGTGTTGCTAATGTGTTATCTATAATTAAAGGTACCCCTATCTTCTTTGCAATTCTTGAAAATTTGTCAAAATCTAAAATATTAAGTCCTGGATTTCCTATAGTTTCTCCATAAAGTACTTTAGTATTATCTTTGAACTCTTTTATTATTTCTTCTTCACTAGCATTAGGATTTACGAAACTTACTTCTATTCCGAATTTTTTTAAAGTTGAGGAAAGTAATGTAAATGTACCTCCATATATTGTGGAAGACGCCACTATATGATCTCCACTTTTACATATATTCAACAAAGCTAAAGTAATAGCTGATTGACCAGATGATACTGCAAGAGCACCTGCCCCACCATCTAAGCTATTTACTTTTTCTTCATAAGCAGCTATTGTTGGATTGCTTATTCTTGAGTACATATGTCCCTCTTCTGCTAAATCAAATAATCTTGCTACATGCTCTGGATCTTCATATTTATATGTTGTGCTCTGAAATATAGGCAATACTCTAGGTTCTCCTGGATTTGGTGTATAACCTCCTTGAACACATATCGTTCCTTTGCCCCACTTTTTTTTCATTTTATTTGCCCCCCTTAGTTTTATAAAATAAAAAACACTTCTATCAAGAAGTGTTTAACATACTAAACTCTTCTTATCTTCCAGGAAAATCCTGCTGGAATTAGCACCTTTATACATATGTATAGGTTGCCGGGCTTCATAGGGCCAGTCCCTCCACCTCTCTTGATAAGACTTTATCGATTTTTTTAATTTTTATTAATATTACACCTATTTATTTTGAAAGTCAAGATATTTTTGTTTGTCTTAAATATATTTTTGTGTATTAAATCCAAGTTTAGATACATAGATATCTTATTATATTCATTCTTTAAGTTTATAACAAATTAATATGGATATAATTATAAAATACAATATAGATTCAGTAAGCTTAGAGTAATAATTCTAAAACCCTTTTTCATAAAATAAAAGATATATCTAACTTATATAAGATTCTATGGAGGAGTTTATATTATGACCAAATATAAAAAAACACTGAAATTTATCTTTATATTTATTTTGCTTTCTAGTATATCTACAGTATCTTATTTTATATATTCTTTTGAAAAAAATACTCATATAACTTCTGAAGCATCTACAATTTTGGAATTAGGGAATTTCAGTGATATTGATGAAAAAATGCCAAATTTAAGAACAGTAGAAGGTATAACAAATATTCTTTTAATAGGCAGTGATGCAAGGAGCTTAAATGAAAAATCAAGATCTGATGCCATAATGATACTAACCGTAGATTCCATTCATAAAAAACTAAAATTGACATCAATATTAAGAGATACATATGTAAAAATCCCTGGCCATGGAGAGGAAAAAATAAATCATTCTTTCAATTATGGAGGATCCGAACTATTAATAAAAACTATAGAAAATAATTTTAGTTTAAAAGTAGACAAGTATGTGATTGTCAACTTTTTGGGATTTAAGGATTTAATTAATACTATTGGTGGATTGGATATTGATATAACACCAGAAGAAGTTAAAGACGCCAATAAAAGTATGTTAGACATAAACGAAGCTCCATCTAACCTAATAAAGATTTCTGGTTTACAGCACTTTAACGGACAACAAGTTCTAGCATACTCAAGAATACGACATGTGGGAAATGGTTGCTACGGTAGAACTGAAAGACAAAGACATGTTGTTTCTCTAATTATAGACAAACTCACTGATACTCCTGTAGTAAAGTATCCTGTAGTAGCATCTAAATTACTTCCTTATGTAAAGACAAATATGAATATCTCAGAAATATTAAACTACGCATATACAGTTTACCAAATTAAAAATTTTACTCCCGAACAGCTTCAAATTCCTTTAACAGAACTAAGCTGTAGTAAACTTCTTACAAATAAAGGATATGTTTTACTTATGGATAAATATCAAAATACAAAAATACTAAATGATTTTATCTTCGATGACAAAATCTATAGTAAATCAAACTTAGATTATACTTCTTATAAAAAAGCTATAGATAGTTATCTATCAAAAATTCCAAACCCTAAAGAAGATAAAATATACACAGTAACAAATCCAATTAATAACTCTAGAGAATCAAGTAATTCTTATAATACAAACAATAGTAAAACCAATACTCCATACTCTAATAAAAACAAAACTTCTAATAATTCCTCTAAAAATAATATATCTAGTGATAAAAGTTATAACAGTAATGAAAAAACCTCACACAGTAAAAATACATCCAGTGAAATTATAAATAAAAATACCTCTAATGAAGAAGAATCTTCTGATGATACTACAAAAGATAGTAAAGATACAGCTAACTCTTCAAAGGTTGAAAATGAAAACAAAGAAACTACCAATGATAATTCTTCTAAAGATAGTGGAAATATAAAAGAAACTGATAACGGGGATGATTTACCTTCTAAAGATTTCTCTAATACTGAAGATACTGTTAAAGATAACTAAATAAATTCCATTTACCGTCTTTGTACTTAAATTCAGTTAAACTTTGTTTTGTATATATTTGCTCACATACTTTTATTTTTAAGTGGAAAAATAACTAATGTAATGTGTAAAATCTTAATATTTATAGGAGGTTTATTATGAATTCTGAAAGAGTTGAGCAAATAATGCATTCTAAAGACAATATAAGTGTTTACTATAAAAATACCCCTGTTTATCTTAAAGCAGTAAATCACGAAACTAGTAAGGTTACAGTTAAAAACTTAAATACCGATAAAGATTTTATAGTTCATGCCAAAACTTTAAATGAAGATTTTGGTCAAAAGCTATAACGAATTTTATTATGATGTAAAATTGAAACATTATTCTAGTTTAGAGTTTACAGTGGACAGTTTACAGTTAAGGATATTTTGCTAACGCAAAATTTAAAATGAAGTACAAAAGCTAGTATAGCCAAGGCTATACTAGCTTTTTGTTTTTTTATTGTTAGTTTTTCTGCAAGAAAAACTTCCTTTACTGTAAACTGTAAACTGTCATCTGTAAACTAAAGAAAAGTGCGTCGTACTTTTCTAAAATTCTGCAGTTCCTGGAGTTCTTGGGAATGGTATTACGTCTCTTATATTACTCATTCCTGTTAAGTACATAATTAATCTTTCAAAACCAAGTCCATATCCTGAGTGCTTAGTTTCTCCATATTTTCTAAGTTCTAAGTACCACCAGTAATCTTCTTTGTTAAGTCCTAATTCTTCTATTCTTTGTTCAAGCACATCTAATCTTTCTTCTCTTTGACTTCCTCCAATAAGCTCTCCAACTCCTGGAACAAGTAAGTCTGATGCTGCAACAGTTTTTCCATCTTCATTTAATCTCATATAGAATGCCTTAATGTCCTTTGGATAATCTGTTACAAATACAGGTTTTCCAAATATTTTTTCAGTCAAGTATCTTTCATGCTCAGTTTGAAGGTCTATTCCCCATTCTACTGGATACTCAAATTTATGTCCTGATTTTTGAAGAATTTCTACAGCTTCTGTATAAGTTACTCTTCCAAATTCAGAATTAACAACATTATTTAATCTATCAAATAATCCTTTATCTATAAAGCTATTAAAGAATTCCATTTCTTCTGGAGCATGTTCCATTACATATTTGATTACATATTTAACCATAGCTTCTGCATTATCTAGGTAATCCTTTAATTCTGCAAAAGCCATTTCTGGTTCTATCATCCAGAATTCTGATGCATGTCTTGCTGTATTTGAATTCTCTGCTCTGAAAGTTGGTCCAAAAGTATAAATATTTCTAAATGCAAGAGCAAATATTTCACCTTCTAATTGACCACTTACTGTAAGATTTGTTTCTTTTCCAAAGAAATCTTTTTTTGTATCTATATTTCCCTCTTCATCTCTAGGAATATCATTCATATCTAGAGTAGTTACTCTGAACATTTCTCCTGCACCTTCAGCATCACTTCCAGTAATTATTGGAGTATGTGCATAAACGAAATTTTGATCTTGGAAGAATTTATGTACTGCATATGCAGCTATAGAACGCACTCTGAATACTGCTGAAAAAGCATTACTTCTTGGTCTTAAGTGAGCTATTTCTCTTAAGTATTCAAAAGTATGTCTTTTCTTTTGTAATGGATAATCAGCATCTGATTTTCCTTCTAATACAATTTTTTTAGCATGAATCTCAAAAGGTTGTTTTGCTCCTTCAGTGAAAACAAATTCCCCTTCTACACTTATGCTTGAGCTAATGGCAAATTTAGATATTTCCTTAAAATTATCTAAACTTTCCTCAAAAACCACTTGAATATTTTTAAAGAAACTTCCATCATTAACTTCTATAAATCCAAATTTATTTGACGCTCTTAATGTTCTAATCCAACCTGAGATTTTTACTTCTTTTCCAACAAACTTATCAGATTCTCTAAAAAGTTGTCTAACTAATATGTTTTCCATAAGTTTTGCCCTCCTGTTTCTTTTATTGTTTATTTTGTTCAAAATTATAAATAAAAAAACCTTCTGTCCTAAACATTAGGACGAAGGTTATATATTCGTGGTACCACCCAACTTGCCATATTCAATATGACCACTCTAAAAGTACTAAAAAACAATACTCTCCAGCTCTTAACGGTCTGGTTCCGTCTAAGCCTACTCTCAAATAATATTGATTTCGGTTAGAGATTCCAAGGTGTTCTTCAATATAGGCTTCATACTAGCCTCTCACTATCGCTAGCTCGCTATAAATCCAACTCTATATTTACTCTCCTCTTCACTATCTTTGAAAATATCATAAGCATTTTAACACTATACTTATACATAATTCATTATGATTATAATATTAAACAAAATATATGTCAACAAAGAATAATTATATTTCTTTATACCATACATTCATACTCTCTATTCCACCTGAAATATTAGTATTATTAACTAATGTTCCTGCAAAGATATATTCCTTTTTAGAAAATGTAATATTCATTCCAAAGGACACAGCTCTAGCTATACTATATGCCATTTTAATCCCTCTACTTTTCATCTCTTCTTCCATTTTTTCTAACAAATAAACTGCAAAACCTTTTCCTCTATATTTAGGAAGCACACCAAAATCTGTCATTTCAACATTGAGTTTTTCTTTATCCATTTCTGCAGAGGATACAGCTACAAGTCTATCCTCTTTCCAAATGGTAAAATACACAATATTATCTTTCATAGTTTCCTCAATATATTTATAATCATATATTGGGAATGGATATGTTTTAAAAATATTTTTATAAAATTTTGCAATTACTTCTGCATCTTTTTTATCAGCTTTTCTATAATTAAATTCTTCTGATAAAACATATTCATTTTTTTCATTACTTTTTTCAATAGCTTTTTTTAATACACGCTGAATAATTTCTTTATCTTTTTTTTCTTGTCTATCTTCAGAAAAATATTTTGCTATAAAAGCTCCATCTTCTTTTCCTTTATAAAATTTAGGAACTACAGCCTCTATAGAATAGCCTTTTTCTACAAAAATTGATTTTATATTAAAAGGTACTTTTGCAATTACTTTAGTATACTTTTTTTCTCTTGCTAAATCTTCTAAAGCACTAGTAATATAACAAGTATCATCTTCATGTATTTTCATTAAATATATTCTATTATTTTCTTTATCATGATGAATTATTGACTTACCTATTTTTGTTATTACATTATTCATTATTTCTTCGCTCCATTCGTTCATTATTATTTGGAGTAAATGAAATAGCTTTATCATAATCTGAAAGCAATTTTTCAATACCTATAGCTTTTATTTCTTTAGCTTCATCTAAATTTAAAGTTAACTTGCAATTCTCACAATCTAAATTACATAAATTAGCTTTATAATTATCGGGTTCCTTATAGGTAGTTATAACACCTTCGTAGTTTCTTAAAATAACCTTATGATGAGACCAAGATATTAAATAATTTGGCATAACAGGAATTTTCCCTCCACCTCCTGGTGCATCAACAACAAAAGTTGGAATTGCAAATCCACTTGTATGTCCTCTAAGAGATTCCATGATTTCAATCCCTTTTCCTACTGGCGTTCTAAAATGTGATAATCCTTCTGACATGTCACACTGATAAATATAATATGGCCTTACTCTATTTTGCACTAATTTTTGAACTAATTTTTTCATTATTTGAGGACAATCATTAACTCCTGCTAACAATACAGATTGATTTCCAAGAGGTATTCCTGCGTCAGCTAATTTCCTTAAGCCTTCTCTTGACGATTCAGTAATTTCCCTTGGATGATTAAAGTGTGTATTTATCCATATTGGATGATGCTTTTTTAACATATTAACTAATTCATCTGTAATTCTATACGGCAACACTACAGGAACTCTTGTACCTATTCTTATCACTTCAATATGTGGTATTTTACCAAGCTCTGTTAAAATCCAATCTAAATATTCATCTGATAACAAGAATGGATCTCCTCCTGATAACAATACATCTCTTACCTGTGGAGTATTTCTAATATATTCAAGTCCCTTTTGTATAGTTTCCTTATTTGGTATATGATCCTTGTCACCTACTTTTCTTTTTCTAGTACAATGTCTACAATACATAGAACATATATTACTTATATGAAATAAAACTCTATCAGGATAACGATGAGTTATACCTTCTACAGGACTATCTTTATCTTCAGCTAAAGGATCCGTCATGTCATACTTATTTATTATCAATTCTTTTGGATTAGGAAATGCTTGTTTAAAAATAGGATCATTTTTATAATCATTAATATCTATTAAAGATAAGTAGTATGGAGTTATAGCCATAGGAAATTTTCGTATAGTATTCTCAATCTCTTTCTTTTCTCTATTATTAATTTTAATACCTAATAATTTTTCAAAAGTTTCTATTTCTTTTATAGTATGCTTTATTTGCCATTTCCAATCTTTCCAACTAGAATATTTATCCTCCCAATTAATTTTATTGATATTTTGTTCTTGATTTTCTTTAAACATATTATTCTCCCCTCTATAAAACTATATATTCTCCCATAACAAACAACTTAATTATACACTATAAATTGTTTGTTGTAAAATTTGTATATTTTCTCATTATATTTGCAGATTTTATTACTGTAACTATATTAATTAGTTATAATAGTTATGTGTAATACAAAAATCCTTGGCATAAAATAGTATTATAGGATAAATTCAAAGACTGTAGAGGGAGGTTTTTTATGGACTTAATTGATTTTCACTGCGATACAATCTCAAAAATATATCAAGATAATAGTGAGCTTTTTCAAAATAAATATTGTGTAGATATAAACAAATTAAAGAAAGGAAATTGCACTGCACAATTTTTTGCACTTTTTACCGAATTGAACAAAGTACAAAATCCTCTAGAATATACTTTAAAAATGTTAGATAAATTTTATATAGAGCTAGAAAAAAATAAAAATTATATATCTTTGGCAAGAAACTACACCGAACTCATTAAAAACAAATCAGAAAATAAAATTTCTGCCTTTTTAACAATAGAAGAAGGTGCAGCCCTTAGAGGAAACTTAGCTAATCTAAGAAATTTTCACAGATTAGGTGTTAAACTTTTAACTCTTACCTGGAATTTTCCCAATGAAATAGGATATCCAAACTGTATAAAGGAACACATGAATAAAGGACTTACCCCTTTTGGTGTAGAAGTAATAAAAGAAATGAATAACCTAAAAATGATTATTGATGTGTCTCATCTATCTGATGGAGGTTTTTATGATGTTGTAAAATATTCCAAAGCTCCTTTTATTGCATCTCACTCAAATGCTAGAGCTTTAACAAATAACCCAAGAAATCTAACAGATAAAATGATAAAGCTGTTATCAGAAAAAGGAGGCATTATTGGATTAAACTTTTTTGGAGAATTTCTTGGTGGAGATGAATACAGTAAAATAGATGATATGGTAAGACATATAAATCATATAAAAAATATAGGTGGAATAGATGTAATCTGTATTGGAAGTGATTTTGATGGAATAAATTCTAAACTTGAAATAAATAATATAGGTGAAATAGATAAACTATTAGCTTCTCTCACAAAAAATGGTTTTTCTGAAAATGAAATAGAAAAAATCTTCTATAAAAATGCATTAAGATTATTAAAAGAAATAGGTTAACATTACTCTAATAAATAAATATTATATACAATATATTTCATTTTTGTTAAAATAAATACATTGTATGTAATATTTATTTTAATACGAGGAGGTAGTATATGTTCAAATTAAGAAATTACTCTGAAGAATTAGTAGATCAGCTCTTACCCAAAACACTCCAAAGCTACAACAATATATGCAAATGTGATAAGTGTATATTAGATATAAAAGCATATGCACTTAATTCTATAAAACCAAAGTATGTTGTTACTGATCAAGGTGAAATATATACTAGAGTTCTAAACGAAATAAATAAACAAGAAATAATAAACATAGTTGAAAGCATTATGAATGCTATAGAAATAGTTAGTAAAAATCCTAAGCATGAATAAAACGGATAATTTAGCGGTAAATTTTTACTGCTTTTTTTTATAAAATTTTATTTTTTTATTACATTTTCTGGTATAAATTGTTATAATAGTTATGTGTTTCAATAAAATCAAACTATTATTCATATTAATGGTATTAAACAAGTAATATTGAAAATTTTAATCTTTTAAAAGGAGTGAAATTAAATGCAGGATTATAAAAAAGTATACGAAGAATGGTTAAATAATGAGTTCTTTGATGAAAAAACAAGAGAAGAGTTAATAGCTATTAAAAATGATGAAAAGGAAATACAAGATAGATTTTATAAAAATTTAGAGTTTGGTACAGCTGGTCTTCGCGGTAAGCTTGGAGCTGGCACCAACAGAATCAATGTTTACAATGTTTCTAAAGTTACTCAAGGAATTGCTGATTTTATTGTTGAAAAAGGTAAAGAATATATGGATAGAGGTGTTGCAATAGCTTACGATTGTAGACATTATTCAACTGAGTTTGCTAAAACTGCCGCTCTTGTTCTTGCCGCTAATGGCATTAAAGCTTATCTGTTTGAAGATTTACGTCCAACACCAGAGCTTTCTTATACAGTTAGAAGCCTTAAAACTGCTGCTGGAATCATAATTACAGCAAGTCATAATCCAAAGGAATATAATGGATATAAAGTTTACTGGGAAGACGGTGCTCAGGTTCTATCAAGTATTGCAGATCCCATGACTGAAAAAATAAATTCAATAAAGAGTTTCAAAGACGTAAAAACTATGGATGAAAATACTGCACTAGATAAAAACCTTCTTGTTATGCTTGGAAAAGATATGGATAAGCAATACATAGATAAAGTTAAAAGTCTAAGTATAAGGAACGATATAGATAAAAACATAAAAGTTGTATACTCTCCTCTTAATGGAACTGGAAATATTCCTGTAAGAAGAGTTCTTAAAGAAAGAGGATTTACCAATATAATTATTGTACCTGAACAGGAAAATCCTGATCCTAACTTTACAACTGCTGAGTACCCTAATCCTGAAGATACTAGAGCTTTTGAATATGCCGAACGATTAGGTAAAGAAGTTGATGCGGAACTTCTTCTTGCAACAGATCCCGACTGTGATAGATTAGCAATTGAGGTAAGAGATTCTAATGGCGAGTATGTACCTTTTAACGGAAATCAGACCGGAGCAATTTTAATAAAATATATAGTTGAAGGTATGCATGAGATGGGTACTCTACCTAAAAATGGAGCTATAATAAAATCAATAGTAACTGGTGATATGGGAAGAGCTATTGCCAAAGAATATGGTGTTACAACCTTTGAAGCTCTTACTGGTTTTAAAAACATATATGGAAGAGTTCCTGAATTTGAAAGAACTGGTGAGTATGAATTTATTTTTGGATATGAAGAAAGTATAGGTTATAATACAGGCACCTTTGTTAGAGATAAAGATGCTGTAAGTTCAGCTATGCTTTTATGTGAAGCTGCCGCTTACTATAAAACTAAAGGCAAAACTCTTTTAGATGTACTAAATGAAATTTTTGAAAAATACGGCTACTATAAAGAAAAACAAATTTCATTAGTTCTTGAAGGAGCAGAAGGAAAAGCTAGAATAGACAGAATGATGGAAAGCTACAGAAAAGATTTTCCACAACAAATAGGAAATCTAAAAATGTCCCAATATATAGATTATCTAAAAGGATACGAAGATATTCCACCTTCAAATGTTTTAAAATTTTATCTTGAAGATGGCAGCTGGTATGCTATTCGTCCTTCTGGTACGGAGCCTAAAATAAAAGTATATATCTATACAAAGGGTAATACTTTAGAAGAATCTAATAAAAACCTAGAAATGCTAGAAGAAATAGTTATGAATAAACTTAATTCTATAGAATAATATAAAGATAAGAAATACACTAGCTAATAATAAACTGTAGCTAGTGTATTTCTATCTTTATAAACTATTTTGCCTTTATTTCTGTCCAAGCCTTGTTATACAGTTTTATATTATCACCTAAATCAACAAATACTTCACATTTCTTTAATAGCTCATCATCAGGATATGCTGTTTTGTCATTTTTAATTTCTTCATCCAGTATTTTAAATGTTTCTATATTTGGTGTTGAGTAACAAATATAATCAGTATTTCTCTTTGCAATATCAACTCTTGTTAAGAAATTTATGAATAATTCAGCTTCTTTTTTATTTTTACTTTCTTTTGGTATTACTATATTATCAAACCACATATTGCTTCCTTCTTTAGGAATTACATATTTAAAATCTGGATTTTGACTTATCATGTTTATTGCATCTCCAGCCCATACAACTGCAAGAGCTGCTTCTTCTTCAATCATCATATCTTTAACTTCATCAATAACATAAGCACGCACAAGTGGTTTTTGCTTTATAAGTTCTTGTTTAGCTTTTTTAATTTCATCAGGATTTGTACTATTCATAGAATATCCTAAACGTTTTAAAGAAATTGCTATAGTATCCCTTAAGCTGTTAAACATTAAAATTTTACCTTTATATTTTTCATCCCAAAGGATATTCCAGCTATCTACAGGTTCTTTAACCATTTTACTATTATATATTATTCCAAATGTACCCCACATATATGGTATAGAATATTCATTTTTAGGATCAAAAGCAAGATTTTTAAATTTATCATCTATATATTTATAGTTTGGAACATTATTAAAATCTATTTTCTGAAGCATGTCTTCATTTATCATTTTTGTAATCATATAATCAGAAGGGATACATATATCATAATTTGATCCACTAGTTTTTAGCTTTTTATACATATTCTCATTAGTATCATAAGTTTCATAGTTAACTTTAATTCCATATTCCTTTTCAAAATCTTTTAGTACAGATTCATCTATATAGTCTCCCCAGTTATAAACATTAAGTATCTTAGTATATTTCTTTTTTCCACAGCCTGCCGCCAAAATAGTTATTACTGTGGCAATCATAATTAAGGATAATACTTTCTTAAATTGCTTCATTTTTTAACTCATTCCCCTTTTTATCTTTTATATGGTGGAACTTCATTAATACCTGCACTCTCAAATATAAGATCCCCTTTAGTAGTTTATTTAAATTCTCCTAAAATTTAATTCTAGAAATAGGGTGGTGTACTTACCCATAATACTTTAGCAATATTTTTCCCTGCGTTTTCGAGATAATGGTTAGTTCTCGCCTTATAATAAAAGCTATCTCCTTTTTTTGCTTTATACCTTTTGTTACCTAACACAATATAAATACTTCCCGATAGAACAAATCCAAACTCTTCCCCTTCGTGTGGCGCATCTTCTTTATACCTTCCGCCCGGTTCTAATGTTAACACAATAGGTTCCATCATGTTCTTTTGAGCATTTGGTACTATCCATTCCAACTTGTATTTAAGTTCTTCATCTTCCGTTTCAAATATTTCTTCCTGAGTAAAAACTATTTTTTCATCTTCCACATCATTAAAAAAGTTTTTAAGATTTGTACCAAGACATTCTAATATATCCATTAAGGTAGCTATAGAAGGCGATGTAAGCTCTCTTTCTACTTGTGATATAAATCCTTTAGATAATTCACATCTGCTAGCTAATTCCATCTGTGTTAATCCTTTTTCCACTCTTAATTGCTTAATTTTTTCGCCAATGTTCATAACTTCCCCTCTCTTATTATACCATTATACTAAACCTAAAGTTTATAATTACTAAACTTTTCACTCAATTATTATACTAGTATAGTTTTTAAAAATCAACGATTTTTAAAAAAATCCCCTTATTTTTTTGTATAATTTTTCTTCCTTTAAAATTATATTTAATACATTCAACAAAATCATTACATATTTCATGTATTCATAAATAGAATAAAATGTATCCTATGTTATTTTTTCTTCATTATAAAATGCACCAAAAAACAAATACTATTTATGTACAAATCCATATAAATAATTATGCAAAAATATAGTGAGGTGGCAATCATTGAGAAAAAAGTTTAATGTGTTTATTATTACTCTTTGCTTACTATTTTTTAATTCTAAAATAGTTTTTGCAAACTCTGAAGTTATCATATTTACACCTGTAAACTTTCAAGTAAGTACTCAAGAATATATGTTTGAAATAAAAGAAATAAAAAAAATTATTAAAGAAAATAATAATAAAATAGAAATTCTTAAATCCCAAGTTGACCAAAAGAGTTATCAATTAGATAAATCACTAGTTAACCTAATAAATTATGATTTAGAACTTAATACACAAGTTGAACAAAAATTAGATAAAATGATGCAAACTATCATTAAAAACATAATCAAAATTTCTAACATACAAAATAGAATTGCAAAACAACAGAAACAAGCTACTAAAAATATTGACACAGAAAATTTTGAAAATGCCGTAGTTAATCTTGATAAGATAATAACTCTTCAAGAAAAAGAATATGAAATATTAGAAAAATTAACAAATTATTTAGATACCTCTATACAATTCATTAAGGGTCTAACAAATAAATAATTAAAAAAGACAGCTTCATGGCTGTCTTTATACTATCATAGTATTAACCTTTACTCCTTCTATTGATTCTAGATCTTTTCTTAATATTTCAAATTCATTATTCTCTCCACAAAGCTGTAATAAAACTAATCCTCTTTTTGAACATGAATCCTCTGATATATCATGAAGTCCTAGTCTAACTTTAATAATACAACCGTGTTTTGTTAAAATTTCCTGAACTCTTGGTGCATTTATATTTCTAGGTTCAATAGAAATTCCCATAATTGTGTATTCCATATTTTCCTCCCATTTATAAAGTTTTAACTGTTGAAATTGCATTATCATCACTTATTGGTTCTTTATCAGTTTTCTTTCCACAACCTGTTGTTCCAGAGAAAATTGTGCATATTAAAATACCAATAATACCTTTAGTTATCCATTTATTTTTCACCCAATCACCTTGTATAATGAACTCATAGTAAATTCATTATACTTTTCCTTTCTTAAAGATAATTTACTATAATAACATAAGACGCTGTGGATTAGTTAAATCACCTATAGCTAGAC
>JAVBWC010000089.1:0-8284 GCA_036677675.1 Clostridiaceae bacterium
TCTCACTTCTATCAGGCTGCAGTACAAACCAAGAAACAACTCTAAAAAAAATCAAGTTAAATGAGGTAGTACGTTCTGTATTTTATGCTCCTATGTATGTGGCTATAAATGAAGGTTTCTTTAAAGAAGAAGGATTAGATATTGATCTTTGGTGCAGAAGGGACTGTTTTCAAAACACAAGTATTATAATTAAGGCTCTAAACATAGAAGTTCCTAAGAAACTTAAATAACATAAAAGCCTTATAACAGATGATATCAAGCTTTCATGTAAAAATCATAGAATTTATATCATTGGCTTATTAGTTGTTTTCTGCCTCTTCCTTTAACTTTTTAACCTCTTCTAATGTTAATCCTGTTTTTTTAGCAATCATCTCTATTGAAAGAATGTCTAATAAATTTTTAGCTATTTCCATTGCTTTTTCTCTTTTCCTTCATCTATTAAACTCTTACCAAGTTCTGTCACTCTCAATTCCTCCTTTACCTTCTCTAAATCTTTTCCGCTTAAAAACTTATTTGCAAAAGTATATAATATTGATTCTAAATCATGCCTGTAGTCATTGTGTATATCTTTCACTATATGTATAGCATTGAGTATTTTATCTAATTTGCTTATCTTTCCGCCCATTATTGGTGTAAATGTTAAAGATATTATATCTTCTCTTGTAATCTTTATACCAGATTTAATTTTATGTACAATATCATTATATATTTTATCTCCATCTATGTTCCCCATAGATATTAAATTAACCTTAAACTCACTTATTCCTGTCTTTAATGTATTTTCTGGATCTTTTATATTACCTGAATAAACAACATAAGTTATAACATCTTTACCTGTCTGATAGCTTAACAAAGCTTCATAAACTCTAAATATTCTTAAATCTATTTTTTCTTTATTAAAGGTTACTAAATGGCAAACTTTAACATATTAAATATTAATAAAATAGGTTCAACCCATTGTGGATAGAATGTATCTATTGAGAGAAATTATATTATATTCCTAGAATGTTATTTTACACTAAAATGGAATATCACCATCTTCAATAGGTTCAAAGCCCTCATCAGGTAAAAATATTTCATTATCAGTCTCTCTGTCAATACTTTGTCCTTTTTTTTCAAGGAACTCAACTTCATCAGCAACCACTTCTGTAATATATCTTCTTCCACCATCTTTTGCTTCGTATGACCTTGTTTGGATTCTTCCAACAACACTAATTAAGCTGCCTTTTTTAGTATATGTGGCTAAGATTTCTGCGGTTTTATTCCATGCTACTATTGGAATAAAATCTGCTTCATTATTCTCTTTGCTAAATCGTCTATTAATTGCTATAGTACCTGTAGCAACTGCAGTTCCTTTGCCTGGGATAAATTTAAGCTCTGGATCTTTTGTTAATCTACCAATTAATACAACTCTGTTCATTATAAAATCCCCCTTATTTTATATTCCATATTACTTCTCTATTTTACATACGTTATTAGAACATGTTATTTATCATATTTCCACTATACTAGATACTCTATTTAGTGCGCTATTTTTCTTATCTGCACATCTTTTAATATCATTATCTTTATTACTATAATTAGTACATTTAGTATAACATTCTATAGCTTTGTCTAGCTGTCCTAAATAATTTTCATATATGCTGCCTGCATCTCTACATCTTTCAGCTCTTTCAAATCTAATAGCAGCTTCATAAAATCTTTCTTCTTGTTTACAGTAAATTGCACTCTTATACCATTCTTTTACACTATCAAAGTGTTTTGACATGTATGTTCTGTATAATGGATAATTTTCTTTAACATATTGCTTGCTTATATATAAATTTGCTGCTTTTTCGTAAAGGCCCGCATTATCATAACATTCAGCCGCTTTTTCATGAGAATTAATTGATAAATATAAGTTAGCTGCTTCATCGAGATTTCCTTCTTCTATTAAAATTTGCGCCCTGCATTCAGTTTTAAACTCATTCAATTTTTCTATAGAATTGTTAACTCTTTCAAAACACTGAATAGCTTGTCTGTATAACTTCTTCCTCATTAAAATCTTACCTTGAACAAACCAATCATAATCAGAATACTCTATATTAAAAATCGGCTTTATTAAAGAAATATTTTCGCATACTTCAACATTTTCATTAATGTTGTTCATATTCCATACAGGTGAATACTCAACTCCATCATAAATTAAACATTTTTTCATTCCCCTAGTAATAGCAACATATAAAAGGCTAGATTCATATCTTATGCATCTTTCTACCAAACTATCGATACTTAAATTATGGTCTGCCCTTCTAGTAAATTTAATCCAGAATTCTTTAGTTTCATCCAACAAAGTATTAATCTTCCATAAAACTACTGTATCAAATTCTAATCCTTTACACTGTTCCAATGTAAAAATCAATGGGGACTTTTTAAATTTACCTTTAAAAAGTGATAGAAGTTTTTCTTGCTCATCACTATTTCTTACAATCAAAGACTGAGTAGGTCCCATTTTATTCAACACTTCATAAAACTCTTCTTCACTAATATTTTTACAAACCTTAGGCATATCTCCACTAGTTTTTACATCGGCAGTATTAACTCTATACCTATATTCTGTATATTTTTCTTGTAGCTTATTTATGCTATTTGCAAGCTTAACAATTTTTCCAGTATTTCTAAAGTTTTTATTTAATGTTTCAACTCTAACTTTTAAGTGAAAATTTTTATACAAGCTCGTGGTTATATTCTCCCAACGGAAACCGCTATGATTTACTATTTGATGGTCATCCCCTAATATCAAAGCACGTTGTGGATTATTATCAACTAGAACATAAATTAACTTCAAATGCATATTCGTTAGATCCTGTACTTCATCACAAGCTACCATGGAATATGTATATTTACTTTCAAAATTAAGATATTGTTGTATTAGGTCTAACTCATCAACCATAAAATTTTCTGCTAGAAAATTTTTATACCATAAAAATATTTTGTATGCTTCTTTTCTTCTTCCCTTAAAATTTGGAGCTTGTTCTTCTTTAAGTTTAATATAGTCATTTTCAGATAACTCCATTTCACTACTGAACAGTCCACTCTTCCATATACCCCTTATTTCTTCCCAAATCATTAATGCTGGGAACTTTTTATAAAGCTCACTCCCTCTTCCATACTTCATGTATTCAGATATAAATCTTACTTTTGTCATTAATGGATCAATTGAATCTTTTTTAAATTCTTGAAGGAGCATATCAAAAGTTTTAAACTCAGTATTCAGTTTATATTCTTCTTCGTTATCATCTCCATTGACAAGCTCTGTAAATAATTTTTTCGCTTCCATACAAAGTTCATTGCTTGAAGTAATATAAAGCTTTTTTAATCCAGGATTAGTCTTTAACTTATAAATTGCTATAGTAGTTTTTCCACTACCAGCAGTACCTGCTATTAGTAAAGGAAGAGGCTTATTCATTAATATTTCTTGTTCAGAAGTTAATTTTAACTGAAAGGTGATTATATCTTTTTTGCTAACAGAACTTTTATTGAAAAATTTCAAATACTCTTCCTCAGTTAAGACATATTTTTTTGAACAATCAATATTAAAATATATTTCATATTGATCCTTATAATTCTTTTCTTCATTTAATAACTCTACCAGGTTCTTATTTTTCTCTTTAGAAATATTATAAGTATTTTTGTCAAAATCACTTCCAAGAATGCCCTTTGCTCTTAAGATCACCTTATCATGTTCTAAATATAAATTATGAATAAATACAGCGGACTTTTCGGGATTCTCCTTGGAATATTCATCTGATTTTATAGAAAATAGTAGTCTTCTTGCTTTGTCTATACGTGCTTCATATATACACATGCTTTTATTAACAGCATGCAATTTCTTTACTCTTGTACCATTTCCCCAAAGACCATTTCTTAAGTTCTCAATACTTTTATATATTTTATCTAATTGACTTTCATTTTTGTTTTGAAGTTCATCTTTTGCTGCTTCTGAAATTAAGATTTCAAACATTAATATTCACCTACGATTTATTCTATGTTAAATTATTATTTTACATTAAGTTACTTAATTATAACATTCTACAAAATTATTATATTTCCTTTTATTATGATATAATTAAAATATATTACCAATAAGTAATATATAGGTTTACCTTTAATTGAAGTAAACTCTTTAAATGATTTATAGTAATAGAGGTGAATTAATAGATGAGTTTTTATGGAAAAGAAAAAATTGAACTTGAAATTTCTCAATATACTAAAATAATAAAAAATAATCCTTCTAACAATGATTTATACTTTAAAAGAGGCATGCTAAATTATAAGATAGGTAAATATGTTGAAGCTATAAATGACTTTACTAAAGTAATTGAATTAAATCCACATGAACCAGTAGTTATATATAATCGAGGTAAAATTTATTCTAATATAAAAGAATATGATAAAGCAATAAAGGATTTTACCCAGGCAATAAATTTAGTACCTTGTAATGCTGCGTGCTATTATGAGCGTGGGGAATGCTACACTAAATTACATAAATACTCTTATGCAGTAAGTGATTATACGAGAGCTATAAATCTAACTCCAAATAACAGTGTTATCTTTTATAAAAGAGCAAATTGTTACGAGATATTAAAGAACTATAATAAAGCATTAGAAGACTACACTACAGTTGTAAATAAAAATAATTGTATAAAATCAAATGATAACTTAAAAGTTGACATGTCAATAATACACTCAAAACTAAAAGAAATTAAGATTTTAGTAGCGAAAAGTGATATTAAGAAAGTAAATACAAAACCTTTATATAACAATCCAAGTGAAGACTTGTATTATAAAAATAAAATTAAAAAAATAGAAGAAACAAATATGGTAAACATAGGTAATTTTTGTACGGGTACAAAGGTTTTTCATGCAGTCTTTGGCAAAGGTGTTATTGTATCAATTGATAAAGATAAGATATTCGTTAATTTCATTCATAATGGAATAGTATCTCTAAGTAAAGATACTTGTTTAGATGGTGTAATCCTAAGCATAGATAATGAGGAATCATTTGAAACTATGCTCAATAAATCTGATGAATTGTATAAAAATCACAATAACACTCTTGAGGAAATAAGAGTAAACTTAAAAATAATAAAAAAATTAAAGACAAAGAGTTCTAAATCTAATCAAGTAAACATACTAAAATATTTAATACGTTTAGCAGATGCATATAATTCCAGCAATATGTTTTTAGAAGCAGTAGAAACTTATAAAAAAATATTAAAAATAAAACCAAAGGATAAGGATGCATTAGATTACATTGAACTTCATAGAAACGGGGAATATCATAAACAAATACCAAAGGCCACAGACTTTCAACATGCACTATGGAGTGGCAACGTAGATATTTTTGAGGATGATAGATAAATTTCTTTGAAAACAAATCTATGGATGTTCCCAGGATATATTACTATATCATAATAGCTGTCTATTTTGTTTAAATATAAATATCCACTTTCAATTTTCAATTCTCAACTAAAATTTATCTATAATCCCCATGCTATCGCATAAAAATATATATGGTATTCTCTCCTTAATATCATAAACTTTAAGTTTGAAACATTCCCCTCTATTTTTAAAACATCTACCACAACCTAATCTTTTCTCTAAATAAGACGTCTCCTACTAAGTGCTTTACACTTTATTTGTATATCTTAAAATTAAAGCTATTGAAGTATTTTTTCTACACTTCAATAGCTTTTCAAACTTCAAAACAAATTGTGTTCACAATTTATTTATATTCCTCACAGGAACTTTCTGAAGGAGCTTGCGACTGAAGCTGCTATTAAAGTATAAACATAAGCATCCTTCTAAAGTTTTCATTATCTAACTGTGTGAATATTAATGTCACAAACACAGCTATCATTATTGTCATAAATATTATCATATATAAAAATGCTTTTTTACTGTTCTTCTTCAGTTTTAGAGCAATAATTATATCCCCTTCAATCATAAGCACCACAAACAGTATAATCAATAATGGAATTTGTCTTGTTAATAACATAGCTATTGCTGTAACAGCTAAAACAATATTAAAATATAGAGGTTTATTACTTATAAACGCTTTAATATTAATCACGCCCTTCTATTCGTAATGATCCTTACTATCTTTGAAATCATCAGTTTTAAATCTGTAAATTAAACATCCAATAAACACACTAAATCCAGCTATACCATAACATATACCTAACATCTTAGGTTGTAAATCAATATAAAAAGAAGCTATTACAAAACCCATTGTTAAAATATAATTTAGTATTTGATTTATTACCGCCTCCATTTCGATTTTATCTCCTTTATAGAATAAAAATCCTAATATTATTTTTCTTTTTTTATTTAACTTCACATTTTTGGTATATTCAGTATCTTCTTTATTTCCTTTAATCGCTATCAAGCTCACTATAAACATTGATACAAATAAAATTAATACTATTATAAAATTTATTAGCACATCATTAACTGATAACATGCATTTCATCTCCTATAACCTCTTATTGAGGATCAAATATTGGAATTAAATTATTGTAAGTTTTATCACTAATTAAATTTAAATTATGGAGTCCTTCCACCACCCCTCCAGCCGTCGAATAATTATCCCATGCTTTCATATAAGTTATTGGTTTCTTTAAAGCTGGAATAACATTTTTAGCATTACTTAATAATGCTCTCCCTGAATTAATAGCTGCTTTTGGATTTTTAGCGATACCATAGATTCCTTTTGCTGAACCTACTGCTACGGTACCAACATCAATAGCGGCAGAAATCTGCTTTCCATTCTTTTTACCTGCAACTGAATTAATTACATTATCTCGAATATTTATATTTTCTATATCTTCATCTTTAACTTTAACAGCCACGGCAACTACTTGTGCTAATCCTACTACAATAGTACCTACACCAGCCACCAACCCAAGGGCTGCTGCACCTGCTGTTATTGCTGCCCCAACAATTAATGCGCCTGAAACAATAGTTCCTATAGCCTTTAAAAGTCGTGGAAAATGTCCACTTGGATCCTCCATATTAATAGGATTATTCATGGCATATGCAAACATGTTATGTGAAAGAAGTGTTCCTACTTTTCCGCCCTCTGCATCCGCATTTATAAATCTCCCCCACTCAGGGTTATAATATCTCGATTGTAGAGAGTACAATCCAGTCTCGGTATCATACCTATACCCTCTATAACGATATGGATTTTTAACACCAACAGTATCTTTTAGTGTTCCATCTACAGACACAAATTTACCCCAAGAATCATAAACATAACTTACAACTTGCACTCCATTACCATCAAATAGTCCTATAATATCCCCTTGAGCATTTCTGATATAGTAATATTCTATATCATTTAAGTTCATTGATACAAGGTTATCTAAACTATCATAAGTATAATATATACTATCTGTTCCATTTGTTTCAAAAGTTACTTTATCTCCTACAAGATGATATTTTGTTATAACAGTATCTTGTCCTTGAACTACTTTTTTCTCGGTTCTTATTCCATCAGAATTATACTTAAATATTATATCATCGTAACCATTACCTTTTATAGACGCTAGCTGTCTTCCATGTTCCCATGTGAATGTCCAACCATTATAAGTTAGAGGATTTCCTATAGCATCATAAGTTATTGGATTACCATCATAGCTTGTTAATTTATCTTTCCAGTTTGTATCACCATACTCATAATCATAAGTCTTTGTAACATCCCCTAATGTTCCTGTTGTATAAGCATATTCTTTCTTACTTGTTATATTTCCTCCCACATCATAACTGTATACTATGGTTTTGTTTAATACTTCATTATCTTCTCTTACAAGCTGCTTCAACTCATCATAGTAGTATTTTATTACCTTTCCATTTTCAGTTATTGTCTCTATATTACCATTATCATCGTAAGCGTAAGTTATTTCTTTTCCACCATTGCTTATTTTATTTACTCTTGTGGTAGTTGTATTGGTATCTTTGCCTGCTTCAAAGGTATAAGCTGTAATAAAGTCTGTTTTTCCTGTACTTATTTTTCTTTCTTCAAGTCTTCCAAGTTCGTCATAACTGTAATTTACCCTGTTTCCTCTTCCTCTTGCATGAATTGCCTTTACTTCATCATCACTTAATGCTGTATTATAGAAACTAAACTGCTCCAATTGTCCATTTAATTGATAACTTCCAGAATTATGTCCCCCCATAGCTGTTGTTGCTCCTGTGAAGTCTTTGAAGTCTGTGGTGGTAACAGGATCTGATATATAAA
>JAVBWC010000090.1:0-3003 GCA_036677675.1 Clostridiaceae bacterium
TCTCACTTCTATCAGGCTGCAGTACAAACCAAGAAACAACTCTAAAAAAAATCAAGTTAAATGAGGTAGTACGTTCTGTATTTTATGCTCCTATGTATGTGGCTATAAATGAAGGATTTTTTAAAGAAGAAGGATTAGATATTGATCTTTCTACAGGTCAGGGTGCAGAAACAACTATTGCAAAAACACAAGTATTGTGATTAAGAGGTTGTACATATATGTTCCTAAAAAACATAAATAATATAAAAAGCCTGACAGATTAATAATATCTATCAGACCTTTACTATTTTTAAATTTTAATATCTCTAAACATAAACTCCAAATATATCTTTCCCTTGAGCATTAATTCTTTCTTCTTTAAATTCCTTATTTTTATTAAAATTAAATATAACTAGATACCCCTTATTCAATGAATGAATATCTAAATAATCACAAAGTTGATTAATTCCTTCTTCATGATATTTTTGTCCTCTCCATATCTTCATTTCAATGATATATTTAAAACTGTTATAAATTATAACAACATCTAATCTTTTTTCTTCTGAAACTTGAACTTCTTTAAAATCAAATCCTATTCCATTTATTATTGGTTTAATAAATGCTAAAAATAATAACCTGCCATGATGTTCTATAAACTCTTCATCTTTAGAAGAGTACTGTTCCTTCATAAACTGCATAAATCTTTGAAGAATTTTTTCTATATTAAGTCCTCCATTTGTATCTATAAAGTTTGACTTAATATTATATAAACTCATATTTTTAGCTGATGTTCTTATTTTAGATATCATATAATTATAGATTATTTCTTCAAATATTTTATTACTTATCTGTAATCCATCTTCACCTTTTTTAAATATACCATAAGTTACTCCTATATTTATTATAGGATCTAATGGATTAAAGACTATTTGTTCTCCATCTATTAAAATTCTCTTAGTTAATTCATACAGATCATTATTATTTTCTAAATTTTTAATTATGCTTTCAAATAGAGTATTAACTTCTTCATTAATCATTTTAACTGATTTTGCAATATCACACATATTCCAAGGCTTTTTCTCGGACTCATAAACTCTCTCATCAATAATTTTACATATCCTGCTAACTAAAAATGGGTAACCTCCTGTAAAGAAATATATTTCTTCACTAAGTTTATTTATATCCATGGAAATATTATTCTCATCACAATATTCTTTTAACATTGTACCAATTTCTATTAATGAAAAACTCATATCTACATTAAAATCTGCTGCTATGTTCCATGGAGAATTATATTTAGCCTCATCTTTTGGCCTAAGTTTTAATTTTAAACTCTTTACATCATATACTCCAGCTAATATAACAGATTTAAAAGTATAATCTTCCTCCTGCTCCCTAGACAAATATTTATTTCTAAGCATTCCTAAAAAACTAAGAAACAATTGATTATTTGAACTCTTATCTACTTCATCTATTAACAATATTACTTCCTTAGAAGCTTTTTTCACAAAATTTGTTATCGTTTTGGATAAATCTTTCATATTTTTTATATTTGTAGATAAAGACATTAATCTTTTACTTTCTTCTTCATCAACTAACTCTATATTTTCAACTAACAATTCAATAAAAACTTTTAGAAACTCTTCCTCATTTTCAAAAACTTTATCTCCAATTCCTTCAAAGCTAATATTAACAACTAAATATTTTTCTTTTAAAATCTTTTTAATTGCATTTAAGGTTGTTGTTTTTCCATACTGCCTTGGCCTATTTATAGTAAAGTAAAATTCATTTTCTATTAATTTCTCTATTTCTTTAAGCTTGTTGCTTATATCTACCATATAATGTTTTCTACAAACACATACCCCTGTAGTGTTAAATCTTTTTTTCATAAATGAATTTTCACCACCTAATTTACATATATATGTTTATACTTTAACTCATTATAACATAAGCCAATGATAATTTAATCAATATCTTCTTATTTTCTATTGGAACTAAAAAATTATTACTAAATTTCCAAAAGTAAACAAAGCCTGACTACCTATTTAGTCAAGCTTTTGAAAAAACATATACTAGATTTGTTAAAAAATAAATTTAAGCACTTTATTTTACTTTAATATATTCTTAATTACACTCCAAAATTCATTATCTTTATTAAATATCCTCCAAGCTGATAAACCACCTAATAAGTACAATATAATCAACATATTTTGAAAGTTCCTTTCTATCATAAAAATTATATATGGAAGCATCTTCAATAGCAGTTACATTCACAGAAACTACCATGTTTTTTTCATGAAGCTTTTTAGATAAATCTCTTACAAATTGATTAAATCCCTGCTTATTAGCTACTCCTAATCCTTCAAAATTTATGTTAATACCATCTAAGTAAAACCAAGTTGGCGATATTACATCTAACCCCTTATCCACTGATTTTTTTGTTAAATAACCTTTAATAAATTTATTATTATCAGACTTTGTAGTTACCATTTACCATCCCATAGTTATCTTATTACGTTCTTTTGCAAATATATTTTTATTAATACCATTAAACAACGTTAAACCAATAAAAAGTATAAGTACTAAGCAAATATTCAGTATATATTTTTTCATTAATATTACCCTTATATTAATATATTTAAATATTATTAAAACTATTTAATGTGTATTAATCCATTCCTTTGTATATTACAATATTTTATAAACAAGCTTTAAAATTAAAATCCTATATTACAAATACTGTAAACACTTCTCCTACTTCACTTATTTTATGTTAAAATTAGAACTCTTAATAAACCCTAATCACCAGTGCACCCTAACTTTCATATAATACTATATCAGAATTAATTCTATGGAGGTAAAATCTTTTATGAAAAGAAAGAAGTTTAACTTACTTTGTATGCTGTTTACCTTAATTTTTAGTTTCTCACTTCTATCAGGCTGCAGTACAAACCAAGAAACAACTCTAAAAAAAATCAAGTTAAATGAGGTAGTACGTTCTGTATTTTATGCTCCTATGTATGT
>JAVBWC010000091.1:0-57801 GCA_036677675.1 Clostridiaceae bacterium
GTCTAGCTATAGGTGATTTAACTAATCCACAGCGTCTTATGTTATTATAGTAAATTATCTTTAAGAAAGGAAAAGTATAATGAATTTACTATGAGTTCATTATACAAGGTGATTGCATGAAAGTAAAAGATTATGTTTTTAGAGAAGATATAGATATAGAATGTAAGGAAGCAAAAGGGGGATTACCGAAGGATTTATGGGAAACTTATTCATCTTTTGCAAATACAAATGGTGGAACTATATATTTAGGAGTAAAAGAGAAAGACGGTAATTTTACAGTATCAGGTATTGATAATGTTGAGAAGGTATTGAAAGACTTTTGGGATAATATTAATAATCCTAATAAAGTTAGTAGCAACATTTTAAATGATAATAATGTACAGGTATTAGAAGTAGAGAATAAGAAAGTAATAGAGATAACAGTTCTAAGAGCAGATAGAAGGCAAAAACCAATATATATAGGAGAAAATCCATTTAATGAAGGAAAACACAGTGGAACGTTTAGAAGGAATTATGAAGGAGATTATAAATGCTTGTTAGTGGTAATATAAAAATACCCACTTATAGGCACAAAAATTCCCCACTTATACTTAAATAAACAACCCCTTTTATGGTTAAATGTAATAAATACCATAAAAGGAGAGAATATGAATGTTGGGGGTAGAAATGCATACAACAGTAAAAACCCTATTTGAAAAAGGATATAATAAAACTCAAATTGCAAACATGCTTGAGATAGACAGAAAGACTGTAAGAAAGATTTTGAAAGAGCTTAACACTAAAGGAAAGGTAAGTAGAAAACCAAGAGCTTCGCTAATTAATCCTTATAAAGAATATATAGGTATTCAAGTAGCTAAAGGTTTATCAGCTAAACGCATATATCAAGATATGGTTAAAGAATTTGAATATACGAATAGCTATGATACTGTTAAAAGATATGTAGCAACTCTTAAAAATTCTACGCCGAAGGCATATATGGTTTTAAATTCTCTTCCAGGTGAGGAAGCTCAAGTGGATTTTGGATATATAGGAACTATAAAACTTAATAACGGACAAAGGAAAAAAGCTTGGATATTTATTATGACTCTTAGCTATTCTAGATATATGTATGTACAAATTGTGCTTGATCAGAGCGTAGTTACTTTCATAGACTGTCATAAGAAGGCTTTTAAATACTTTGGAGGTATCCCTCAAATTGTAAAAATAGATAATCTTAAAGCTGCTATTTTAGAAGCCGATTTTTATGAACCTACGGTTCAAAGAAATTATGCAGCATTTGCAGCGTATTACGGTTTTTTAGCGGAACCTTGTAGAGTAAGAACTCCTACGGATAAGGGCAAAGTTGAGTCTAATGTTAAATACGTAAAAGAAAATTGCTTTAAACAACGTGACTTTAAAAATATAGATGAGGCAAAAGAATTCTTGAAACAATGGCTTTGTGAGATAGCTAATGCACGAGTTCATGGTACAACTAAAAAGGTTCCATCAGAAGTATTCAATTCTATTGAAAAAGAGAAATTACAATCCCTACCTGCTGAAGAATATATCTTATCAGATTTCAGCAAAAGTATAGTAATGACAAATTGTCATATCCCATATAAAGGGAACTATTATTCTGTACCATATGTATATATTGGTGAACAAGTTGATGTGTTAGTAGCAGATAGTTTACTTAAAGTTTTTAAAAACAATAAAGAAATAGCCCTCCATCCCGTAGTAAAAGATGAAAAGGGCATTTATGTGACTAACAAAAGCCACTATCCTAAAAATAAGAATATCACAACTGAAGAAATAAAGTCAAATTACAGAGCTAAAATGATGGAAATAGGTAAAGATGCTCTTGAATTCTTTGATGCTTTTGTAGAAAACTCATATGATAAATATAATTATAGAGCCATTGCTGGAATTCTTTCCTTAAGAAAAAAATATACTGATAAAGCTATAAATGATGCTTGTTTAAGAGCTTATACTTTTGGTGCATTAAAATATAAAATAGTAAAAAATATTTGTGAAAAAGGCCTAGAAAATCTTCCAGTAAACAATAATATTTCATACCTAAATGAGGAAGAAACAGATATGTTGAGATCTTTAAATGAATATACTAAGCTTTTAAACTAAATATAGGAGATGAATTATAGTGAATGATGCAATGCTTTTAAAATTAAAGCAGCTGAAATTATCAGGCATAGCTAAGACTATAGATATGAGGAATGAACAGGCATTGAAAGACAATATGTCTTATATGGAATTTATGGAACTTCTAATTAGTGATGAATTTAATAATAGACAAAATAATGCAATAAAAAGAAGAGTTCAAAGCTCTAGGTTTCCTCAGTCGAAGACTTTGGAAGAGTATAACTTTAGGTTTCAACCAAGTATTGATAAAAGATTTATCTATAACTTAGGAACTTGTGAATTTGTCCGCAAAAAAGAAAATGTGGCCTTCATAGGTCCTCCAGGAACAGGTAAAACCCATTTAGCTATAGCACTTGGTACAATGGCAATAAAACAAGGTTATAATGTGTTATTTACAACTGTTAATAACATGCTCGAAGAGCTCTATATTTCAAGAGCTGATAATTCCTTTCACCAAAAGTTAAAACATTATATAAAACCTGATCTATTAATACTTGATGAATTAGGCTTAAGAAAGCTTAATCAAAATAATGTTGATGATTTTTATGAAATAATATCTCGTAGATATGAACAAGGTTCTATAATAATAACTTCAAATAAAGTATTTGATGAATGGGGAAAAATTTTTTATGATCCCGTATTGGCTACCGCCATTTTGGATCGTTTTGTACATCATTGTAATTTTGTGCTTATAAAAGGTGATAGTTATAGAATGAAACAACAAGAAAAAACTCTTAAAGCTATCGCTGAAAAAGAAGCTAATTAATAAATTCTAAAACTTTTATATAAACACTTGTCCTTATTAATTGTTTATATATAGTATATATTTTTTGCTTTTAAGTGGGGAAAAAACCTGCACTTTTTCGGGGAATTTTACTTGACATTCACATAAATGCTCAAAAGAAGAAATAAAAAGGATGATAGCAGATCAATTAGACGAGTCACAAGATAGTTTAATTCTAGAAGGTTTTGATATTTCAGAATTAAATGAAGATACTATAAATAGATTTAGAAACAGACTAAGTGCATTAAAACCAAATCATCCATGGATATTGATAGATTTAAAAACTTTTTTAATCAAATTAGGTGCCTATGCTAAGGATAGAAAAACTGGAAAAGAAGGTATAACAGCAGCAGGGCTTTTGATGTTTGGAGAAGAAAGTTCTATTACGGATGAATTTCCAGATTACTTTTTGGATTATAGAGAAAAATATTCCGATGAAGTTAGATGGGATTATAGAGTTATTTCATCAGATGGAACTTGGTCAGGAAATCTTTTTGACTTCTATTACAAGATTATAAATAAAATAACTGATAATTTAAATGTTCCTTTCAGATTACTTAATGGAATTAGGCAAGAGGATACAAGAGTTCATAAAGCAGTAAGAGAGGCTGTTGCCAATGCACTTATTCATGCTGATTATAGATTGCCAAGAGGAATAGTGATTGAACGTGGAAAAACATATTTTAAGTTTTCTAATCCTGGAACGCTTAGAATTACTCTTGAAGAAGCATTAAGAGGCGGAATAAGCGATCCAAGAAATAAAAATATCTTTAAAATGTTTAATTTATTGGGTATAGGAGAAAGAGCAGGTTCAGGACTTGAGAATATTCAACTAACATGGAAAGAGCAAGAATGGACAGCACCAGATTTAGAAGAAACCTATGGGCCTGATAGAGTAACTCTTACATTAAGAACGGTATCAATACTTCCAAAAGAAAGTATTGAATTTATGAAATTAGTATTAAAAGAAGAATATAAACAATTAAGTAAAGATGAAGTTATGGCATTGGTAACTGCACACCAAGAGGGATATGTAACTAATTTTAGACTTCAACAATTACTAGATACACATGCTCTGGAAAGTAATAAAATATTATCATCATTAGTAGAAAAAGAATATTTAGTAACAGACGGAATAGGGAGAGGGACAAAATATTATTTAACAAGCATATTTGAAAATAGTCAAAATAATGCTTGTAAAGATGATGATACAAATAATTTAAATATGGAACTAATTAATTCTAATGTTTTTGATGGATTAAGTAATGATGAAATTAAAATAGTACAATATATTATTGAAAATGGATCTATTACTAATAAGATATGTAGGGAGCAACTTGGGTTTAAAAAGCATAGGAGTACAGATTTATTTAACAGGCTTATAGAAAAAGAAAAAATTAAAAAACAGGGAAGAGGAAATCAAACTAATTATGTAATTCTAGAATAGGATTTAGATACTATTCTAGAATTACAAATAGAATGAAATAAAAAACGGCTAATATAGAACTAAAAGTCGGCGAAGAAGGGCTAAGACGGCGAAGGAACGGCGAAAGGTCGGCGAAGATAAATGATGAAAGATTAGTTGATTATTTGTAGTAGAGTGCAAATATATAAAATAGAGAAGGAACTATCAAAATTAGATACCCAATTTGAAAATTTATATATGGATAAACTTAACGAAGTAATAAATTCTAGGAACTTTGAAATGATGTCTAAAAATATTTGAAAAAGACCAATGTTCATAATAAAGAGACCGCCACCTGTATAGGTCTTTCTGCAGTTAAGCTTCTAAAAAAAGATAAGGATGCAACAATAATAGTTCTTCCTTCAGATCATTATATACAACAGCAAAAGCAATTTATAGATACCTTGTCTCAAGCAATTCAAATAGCAGAAAGAAGACGTGGTCTTGTAACTATTGGAGTAAACCCTACAAGACCAGAAACAGGATATGGATATATTCAAATGGGAGATAGAGTTACAGGAGAGATTCCAACATTTAAAGTAGAGCGATTTACTGAAAAACCTAATATAGAAGTTGCAAAGGATTTTTTACTTCATGGAAATTATCTTTGGAACAGCGGTATGTTTGTATGGAGAGCAGATTCTCTCAATACTAAATTGCGATAAAAGAGACGGACTAATCTGTGACCAATCTATTTTGGTTTTTCTGCTCCCCAAAATCTCACATCCATAATTTGAGTATCACCATACCAGTAAATCTTGTCTACTAGAGTGCTGATTAATAAACGCTTTTCCTCAACATTAGATATGTCGATTAAAGATTTAAAGTTCCTTAATGAATAGATAATTGCATCTAGATTTTCAATATCTTCTTCATTTTTTTCCTCCATTTTTTTATATTCATTAAGTTTATTTTCTAAATCAGCTTTTTCTTTAGAAAGTTCTTCAAGTTTATTTACTAGTATTTGTGATGTATTAGGATCTTGTGTTAATGAAATGCTTTTTAACAGATTTTCCGCAGAGGATTCTTTTATCGCTATTTGTTTTTTTACTTCATCAATTTGTGAATTAATAGTATCTTTATTATACAGTTCCTGCTGTTGTTTTTTCAGTTCTTTAATGAATACACCTTCGTTTATTGTCATTTCCTTAAGTTTATTTATAAGCAGTTTTTCAACCATATCTCCACGAGCATTTTTATTATCACAGCGGGTGCAGCCAGAACCTCGCTTTAGGGAACATACATAGTAATAATGTCTATTTCCTGTTTCTTTATTAAGTGACCCATAGGCTATTTTCATGCGACTGCCGCATTTACCACACTTCATAATTCCAGTTAATAAAGCAGTATGAGTTTTACCTAGCCTTGGAGCTTTTGATATATTCTTTTCTAAGATTTTTTGCACTTTAAGCCAATCCTCACTTTCGATTATGCCTTTATGTTTAGCTATTGAACAAACCCACTCCTTAAAATCTCTGTAAGGACCTGATTTACCTTTACGTTTATTGTATGAGAGTATACCGTGAACACCATCAGGAGTACCTATAGTTTCAATCCCTTTTTTCTGAAGATACTCAAATACTTCTTCAGTAGCTTTAACATAAACAGGATTATTTAATATGCTTGCAACATTTGTTTTAGTCCAATCATTGTCCATTCTGGTTTTAATATTGTGACTTAAAAGGTATTTGACTACCTGAGATAATGATTTTTTTTCAAGATATAGATCAAACAAAAGCTTTACTAGCTTTAATTCTTCTTTTACAGGAGTAAGCATAAACATTTTACGTTCATTCAATTCATTATCGTATATTGTAATTGGAGTGCTTTCAAAACCAGTAGGGGTTCTGCCTCCAAGCCACCGACCAGTCTTGGCTAGTTCTAGCATGTTATCTTTAATTCTTTCGGCTATGGTTTCACGTTCAAGCTGAGCAAACACAGAAGCTATATACATCATAGCTCTTCCCATTGGAGTAGAAGTATCAAATTGCTCACTTACAGATATAAAGCTGATATTGTATTTTTCAAGCTCTTGAATTAAAGCTGCAAAGTCAGCTATATTTCTACTAACCCTGTCTAGACGATAGCATATTAAAATATCAAATTTCTTGTCTTTAGCATCTCTAAGCATAGCTTGAAATTTAGGACGTTCAATGTTTTTACCAGAGAAGCCTTCATCCTCATATATCAAAAAGCTGTTTATAGCATTTCTAGCTAGATGCTCTTTACATACTTTAATTTGGTTATCTATGGATTCACCCTTACCAGTGTATTTAGATTTTCTAGTATAAATAGCAGCAGTTTTCATCTTTTCCTCCTTTCTTGTAAGTAGTTCAAATTCATTTGAGTGAATGGTTATTCACATCACTATTAGTTTCTAACTTATTTATCAAATTATTTAATGTATGTTTTGGTAGTTTTTTTGCAATGATTTGAGCTGCTGCCATACTATACCTTTCTATAAGTTTATCCATGTTTTCTGGTTTGTTTATCTTTACGGTGATGTTGGATTGTTTCAAATAGGATGCCTCCAGAGTAGTGATTAGTATATGTATATTAGTTTTTGTAGGAAAAAATTAATATCACAAATTAAGCTTAGATATATATTGGATTAAATTTCCTAATGAGAATACAATCCCTGTATGCTAAGCTTTATATATATTTTCATTGAAGAGATGAATAGGTGGAAGGTTTAAAAAACTTAAAGAATTTTTATATAGATTATTTTGCATGGACTAAGTTTAAGGTGAAAAGCAAAATTATGGTTTAATTTGGAAAGTTATTTTTAAAATTATAGGGGGTAATAATTTGAAGAAAAAAATTGATGAACTAATATTTAAAGAAGATACTGCTTGGGATTTTTTGATTGAATTACTTGAAGAATCAAGCAATAGTTTCCATGTGCTAAAACCCAATGTTCATACAAGAACAGAAATTTTATTGAGCCTCCAAGTTACAAATAAATCAACAATGGGAGCTATTATCTTTGAAACTGGAGGAATTCTTATAGAAGATGGTTGGTTGAAGATATTAGGTTCAGGTAACGAAAAGATATGTGGAGATATTTTGAGTTGGAATGGTTTATCAGAAACAAATGTAAAAAATGTTATAGAAGGAGCATTAATAGTTGCGTATGATGTTGTTGGTGGCTTCTTTGCTATTAATGGTGGAGCTTTTGATGGTCTAATAAAGCAAATGTATTACTTCGCTCCAGATACTCTTGAATGGGAGTCAATGGATATGGGATATACTGATTTTATAGGGTGGGTTTTAAATGGAGATTTATCACTTTTTTATGAAAGTTTTCGTTGGGATGGTTGGGAAGAAGACCTTTTAAGCCTTAAAGGAGATGAAGCATTTACGTTTTTTCCTTTTTTATGGACAAAACAAGGAAGTGATATGACAAAAATACATAAAAGTAGTGCATCTGTTGAAGAAGTATGGAATTTACAACAGGATTTCTTAAGGCAATAGGGTTATCTTTAATATTGATGGATTACTTTTTTAGTAATGTGTCCCTAACTTCTTTTAGCGTCATAAACTGCTTAAATGATGTTATAAACACAAAGAAGTTAAGACGGATTTCTCTTGTATTGTGCACGGTAACTATTGATTAATAATTGTTATTAGCAATGTCCTAGTCATGTTAATTCTTCAATAGTAATTATATCAACAAAGTAAAATAATAAATTGGAGGAAAATATGTTTGAAAGAATAAAATTTAACAGATACACTTCAAAAATATTAAAATTAGTTAATAATAATGAAGGAGATGAGGCATTAGAAATAGCAGAAAAACAACTAAGTATAATTAAACCTAACTATATAGATGATGCTAATATGTGGTCTCAATACTATGCAAATATGGCTAATATTAATAAAGTGCTTAAAAATTTTGCTGAATCAGAAAGAAATTATTTGCAGTCATTTGAATGGATTGAGAGGGATAAGCGGTCTTCAGATTACTATAAAGCAGAGAATATAGCTCTAGGTTATGATGAATTAGGAGCTATGTTTTATCAGATTGGAAATTTAACAAAGGCTGAATTGTATTTTAATAAGGTAATTGAGTATCTACCACGGTTTGCACAGTTCATAAATGAGGAGAATCCTGAATACATTTATGAAGCTACTTTGAATTTTTACAAAAATATAGGTAATGAACAAAAAGTAGAAGAACTTGAACAATATTTTAATGTTATGAAGGATTGGACAAAATGCTAATATAATAATAAATTTGCCTAAAAAATATTTTAGTACGTTTGGGTCATTAGGTTAGAGATTTATCAATTAGGAGTCAGTATACCTGAGAGCAAAAGCTACCTTTTACTAAAGCATTGGAGTCTGAAATAAGGAATGTTAACACATAATATAAAGATATTGCGAAGTAAGATAGGACAAAAATTATGTCATTGTCTATAATATATGTAGATAAAACTACTCAGGAAGGTATACTTAAATGCTTAAATTTGAAAATATCCTAAAAGGCTGGATTAAAGAAATATCAGATGAAGAAATAGTGCCTGAAAACATTCAAGCGTTGAATTTTGGAATATTTGAATCAGAAAATGGCTATACAGTTTATTTAACTGGCTCAATGGAATATGATAATGAAGATGATGATTGGGCATGTAACGAGGATTTTGTTCCCAATAATAGATATTTAGAATTCAATGGAGAAGAAATCAGTAATCTTGATTGGGAGGATTTTCAGAACCTCATGGTTGAGTCTTTAAAGAGTATTATAAGTTCAAAAGAGATAAGTGAATATAAAATACTAAATGTAGATAACATTGCAATTGGATTTGATGATGGAGAATTAGTCAAAGTAAAATAGACTTATACATATATTAAAATGAATGTAAGCTAAAAAATATTAGTTCACATTTAAAGAAAGTGTGTATTAATAAGCTAAATTCATTAAAACATACTCGTGAAATATTATGAAAGATAATTTTAAGGAGATGAAATATATGGATGACGAAAATTTCGTTGGATATATTGGAGACTATAGAGTACACGATAGTAGAATAAAAGCAATCGAATCAGACGAAAACACTCTTCAAGTATCTTTAATAAGTGAAGACAATGAAATAATTATAGTAAAATTTGTAGGAATTAAATCAGTAAGGTCTAATAGACCTGAAGGTATGATACTTTATTCAATTAGTGAGATGGAAGAACAATCTCCATTCCGTAAATTCGTATTTGTAAATTGGGATGAAGAAGATGATGCTTCACTTGAAATAATTGCACATGATTGTATACTCCAATGATTAGATTTGAGTTAAAGTTAATGACGCAATGTAAATAAAGTGCGTCTTAAGAACATATAATGTTTTAAGACGAAATTGTATAATATTGTGATGTTAAATGGAGGGGTATAGAATGGTTGAAAAAAGACCTTTAGGGATAACATTAATTGGATATTTCTATATTTTAGGAGCAATTGCATTAATAATAACATTATTTACAAATGTTACACAGCAATTTGGAATTGCAATTAGATTTGGAGTACCTAATGTTCCGGAGAATTTAATGAGAGTATTAGTATCTATAATTTCTTTAATAATGGCTTATGGATATTTGAAACTTGAAAAATGGGGTTACTGGTTTATGCTAATTTACACTACATACTTTTTAGGAGTAAGTATTACTTTGGCTCAACAATATAACCAACAACCTTTTTATGGTAATATTATATGGTCAATTATAGCGTTAATATATACTTTATCAAAAAGAAAATATTTTAATAAAAACAGTTTTGTTTCGTAACATTCTCAAATCACGATGCAAAAGATTAAAAATTAAGAAAGCAGTTAAGACATAATAGCAAAAGATTGCGAAATTATTGGAGATTATTAGCAGTAAAAATAAATTAAGCGAGGAATGCTATCATGAGAAATCTCAAATTAGATGAGTTAATAGATGATTACATTAATAATGCAGTGATTCAAGGTAAAGCAACGTTAGAAGGTAACTATAAAAAAGGTAATGTAGCAAGCAAAAAACTTATTAAATTACATAAATTAATGGATAATGATATTGGTTTATCACGTCATATGTTAGATGTATTGTTAGCTAATGAAAATATTAATGTAAGAATTTGGGCTGCTGGAAAGGCTCTTGATTTAAATTATAAAACGGAGAAATCTAGAAATATTTTACTGGCAATATCAAAAATGCGAGAAATAGGTATTCTTGGATTCAATGCTGAAATGTCATTAAAAGTAAGTGAAAGAATAGGAGAGAAATTATAGACATCTCCTCTGATCTGTACTTGTAGTTTGGGATATAATTCTATAAATAATATTTTTAAAAGAGCATATCACCATGATATGCTCTTTCCCTATTCATCTCTCTTTAAAATTGCTATCAATAGTCCAAGATTAACAATTTTTGAAATATCACCTGTTACATTGTACTGCTCATTTAAAATCTCTTTTATATTTTCTAAGATTTTGGAGTTAAGAGTTATAGTTTGTGTTTCAGTAGAGATGTCAAAAATCTTTATAATTTCGTCTAGGTATGCTTTAGTTATAGGTGGATTAGAAGGTGAAGAGTTATTGGCTTTTTTAAAAGATTTTAGTTGGCTTTTAATTTCGTTAACATTCTTAAAAAGAGTTTTTATAGCATTATCTAATTCGTTTAATTTTGAGTTTTCGTCTTTGGAGTTAGAAGTGGAAAAAGAATCTTCAACACTATGGTTTTCGGATTTGTTTTCAGAAGTATTTTTAGGAGTTATATTTAAATGATTGAAGTCCTTGGCCAGAGATTTATTATCAGTAGTTTCATTAATTTTATCAAAATCTTTAATCTTGTTTGATTCCGAAGATAAATTAGAATCTTCTTCGTTGTGAGATAATGATGGAGAGGTGTTTTTAGTATTCGTACAACATTTATCAAAAAAATCTAACTGATTATCTTCTTTAGAGTTATCTGTATTATTATTTTTAATCCAATAGCTTTCATCATTATCTTTCTTATAGTTGGGATTTCTTATGTAGTTTAAATTTGATTTTATAAATTTTTCTATAAATTCATTATAAAGAGTTATATTCTCATTGGAAGCTTTTATTTTAACCTCATTTGTAATAGCGTTAAGAGTTAATCCTTTTTCAACCATTTCTGCTATATTGCATTTTTGTAGAAGTTCAAATCTACTTATATACATTAATCCTCCTATATAATAATTTGCTACCATTATTAAGATATTCTACAATACTACTTATTATTCTAATATGAGACATAAAGAGGTGAGTTAGGGTATACTAAAAAGAGGGAGAAATGGTGAACGTAAGCTTTGAAGAGTTGCTTTGAAAATTATAAAAATGAACAGGTGACAAGTCCCTCACGGTATACCGTGAGAGACTTGTCACCTGTTTAAAATTTCAAAATAATAAAGCCTGTTATCTATTGAAATATCAGGCTTTAGATGATTTTGGGAGGATTGAAGATTATATCTAGTTTAATAGTGTCCTGTATTTTGTGAACTATGATTTTATCAACTATGATGTCAATTAGTAGGCGTTTGCTCCTGTCATCAAATTCACTTAAATTAACTCTGAAGTTTTGGAGTGCAGCTTCATAGTTATCCTTATTCTTGAAAAAGTTTTTGTCAATGAAATTCTTAGTGTATTCTAATTCGCATCTATACCTTTCTATAAGCTTTTGTAATAAAACTTCTTGATGAGTTAATTTATCTAATAGGTCAGTTTTATAATCAACTAAATCTTTCTGTATTGATTCATCAAACTTATGGTCTACATCCTCTAGATCATCTTTCATTGTAGTGATATTATCTTTCAAAGAGGTTGTAGATTTAATTCGGGAGGTAAGATCATTAATTAGATCCTTTCTTGGTGCTACTTCTTTTTCTTTTTTTATTAAGTAGGTATTCCACAATTGGTCTATTGAGCCGAATAGGAGAGAGTTGCTTATTTTGTCTATAACTAATTTTTCAATGAAGTCTTTTTTTAAGACTAATTCAGATCTTGCACCATCTTTGGTAGGGCATTTATAAACACAATAATTTTCTCCAGCACTATTCTTTCCATAGTTTTTAGGCTTTAATTTGCTTTGGCACTTGGAACAAACTAATTTATCTTTGAGTAAATAGGGAGTATTAAAGTATTTAGAATCTTTTATTTCCCATTTCCGCTGTCTAAATTTTACCAAAGAATCCCACTGTTTTTTATTTATTATTTGCAATTCACTAATTACGTTAGAATGAAGGGGTTCTTCTTTTCTATTTGGGTGACGTCTTCCACCTCTTCGGTTCCAAGTAATTCTACCGGTATAGGTTTCATTTTTAATTATCTTTTCTATCTTAGATTTTGTGTAAATATCAGTATCATATGTTATATTCATAAGGCTAGCTATATTCCTATAGCCATATCCTTTGCCATATAGAGTAAATATTTCTAATACTTTATTTTTCTCATAGGTTGAGGGTTTAAGTTTAGCAATTTTATGGCTTCTACCACTAACTTCAATATTTTTTATTAAATAGCCATAGGGTGGGTGTCCTCCTGGCCAATTCCCATTTCTTACACATTGAGCAGCTCCATCCTTAACACGTACTGATATGATATTGGCTTCTAATTCTGCAACGCTGGCTAAGATATTATCTAAGAATCTACTTATTTTTTTATCTTCCAAGTTAAAGTTTTCTCCAGGACGACTATAATGAATTTTTATATCATTTTTATTGAGCATATATTTTAAAGCAATATACTGATCAAAATCTCTGCACAATCTATCTCTAGTGAATACTATTAAATGTTTAAATTGTTTTTTCTGTGCCATGCTTAAAATATATTGTAAAATAGGCCTATTCTTTAAACTATCATTTAAGGTTTCTTCAACAGAGTTATTTATTACTGTTGAAGCTGGTTTAGTTTCTTTAAGTATCATATTTTTATTTAATGTTATCTTTTTATTTGAATAATCCCCGTTAGAATATTCAAAATCAACACTTCGATTGTATTCTTCAACATAATTTTCAGCAGCTTTTCTTTGCACTGTAGTAGATAATCCTTTTTTCTCTTGCTCATCAGTAGAAACACGTAGATATGCAATAGCTAATTCATTTGAAGCAGGTAATGTCTGTGTTGGCATTGTCATAAAGATCCACCTTCTTTTTACCTTTAACTTTTATCTTTTCAATAATATCTTTTAAAAGAATATTTGAATACTCAACATTTTTTCTCAATTCACTTATAATAGCTGTTGTGCTTTTATTTTCTTTTAAAAAGTCTAATTCCTCTAAAACAAGTAGAGCTTTTACCGCCTTTTCTCGTATATCTTTTTTATCCTGTTTATTTTGAAATTTTTCTATAGTTTCTTTTTCAACTTTTAATTTTCCTAATAATTCAGCTAAAGTATCAGTTGAGTTAGGAGAATAATTTTTAATAAGAGTTTTTATAGTATCTTCTTGAGATTTTTTGATATCAGTAATTTCCTTTTCTATGCTTTCAATTTCTTCTTCAAGGCTTCTGAAGTTATTTTCATGAAAGCATCTTATATTATCATGGGTAACTATTTCCTTTAATATTTTTCTAAGTAGGACATTTTCTAGCTCATGTTTATTAAATAAGGTACATCCATTCATACATCTATAAGTTTCTCTTACCAAATGAAGAGGCTTATTGCATTTCTTACAATATATCAAACCTTTAAATAAATAAGAGGATTCATCATCTATAAGAGAATTTCTTTCTGGGGATAAGTTATAGTATTTAATTACAGCTTTAAACCAAGGCTTTTTTTTAATTATTCCAGTAAGATTTGTACAGGAAATGTAGTTAGAGTCGTCTACTATTAGTTCCTTATTACCATTTTTTTTTACTGTAGATAGTACAGGTATAGAAGAATCTAGCCTTATTAAACCAGCATATATAGGGTTTAATATTCTATCTTTGATAAATTGCTTCCTAAGTTTTTCATTTTTATTAGATATTTTAGCATTAATTTTCTTATGAATTTTATCATATATAGATTCTTCAGCTGGTAGAGCAAGAAATAAATCAAAGATTTCTTTTATGATTTCAGCTTTAGCTTTATCATGAGTGTACTCTTTTGTACCATTCTTTTCGGGAGAAATATAACCATAAGTAGCTCTTTTGCTATATTCTCCTCTTAATTTCTTTTCTTGCATTCCTGATATAATTCTTTCAGAAAGGATACTAGGTTCCAGTTCGTCAACTGCCATTATGATATTTTCAATAAAATTAGAAAAATAACTATCATTGGGTTGGAATTCTCCTTCGTTTGAGTAGATTATAGTTATTCCTAACTTTTTGAATATCTTTTTTATCTCTAACAAGTGTTCAACACGTCTTGCAAGTCTGTCTCTTCTATAAACCACTACAGTTTTGAATTTACCTTTTTTAGCGTAATAAAGTAATTTCTTAAAGCCTTGCCTGTGTAGTGGATGATATCGGGTAGCACTTTCTTCATCAGAGTAAACATCATAAAGAAAGAGTCCGTTTTCTGATAGCTTTCTCTTGGCAATTTCAACTTGTGAATTTATAGAGTTGTTTTCAAGTAATGTGGATTTACGTGCATATATTGCAGCGTATTCTTCAGGTGGTGGCGTATAGTTATCATTCATGGTTATCACCAACAATATCAGAGTTTTCTATTACGAAATTTATTATAAAATCTATTAGTTTATTCCTAGCTTCTTCATCATCTTTGTATTTAATGTTGATTTCAATTGATATATCTTTGTTTTTCATTGATTTTCCTCCTAAAGTTTTCAAAAATTTTAACTGCTTATTTTGGTTACTAAGTAATCATAATAAGCAGAGTTTTTAATTTTGGTTATTTTGAAATTTTTTAGAGCATAGATTGAAATATTTACAGTCAATCTTGGAGCAGGGATACTTACAGCAGTCGTATATTTCTTCTTGTTCTATTTGTGAAGTAATGAAATCTAAATAATCCTTTGCAAACTGAATACAATTGTTATCTATCTCAAACGTGAATTTGCGGTTATGCATTAGATAATAATAACTAACTAAATCAGGATAAATTCCATAGCTGCTGTAGATTAATGTTAGTAGAACTGCAAGGTGAGAATTAAATTTTATATGGATAGTATGGGGAAGGTATTTCCCAGTTTTATAATCTACCAATTCAAATAATCCTCCTTTTATTTCTTGAAATTTATCCACTTTGCCCCTGAGAATTAAGTTTCTTCCTAAATTCTTTTGAAGCTTTTTATTTACAATAAGGTTTTCAATCCCAAAATCAAGCGGGTTATAGTAATAACTCTTTAGAGTGCTAACAGCTCTTTGCTTGAATTGCTGTTCTTCAATGTTAGAGTCATAACCTTTACTTACCCAATGCTTATCTAATAAAGCCATTAAGCTATCAAGAGATTTGTCATCAGCAAGATACAGCTTATTAAATTCTGCTAAGGTACTATGGAGGCTTATATCAAAGGCTATATATTTATTAATATCATGTTTACCAGAGGGGATTTTGTTTATATATTTGTTTTTAAAGCATCTTTTACATTCATTAAAAGTTTTAATACCTAAATGAGTCAGATAAATATTTGCACTCATTTAAATCACACCTCCTATGTTCAATAATAGGATGTGTAAAATCAAGAAAACTATTCACATAAATGAATGGTTATTCAAATACATAAATATACATAAAAAATAAGCCATTATTAATTTTAATGACTTATTTTAAGTTCTTTATTTCTTTTATTGAATTCAGTTCTTCTAATAAATGATTTGCAATAAGTTCAGCAGCTTTTGCTTTATCTTCGTATTGTGAAAGGGTTATGGTGAAGCGAGAAAATATGAGATCTAAGTATTTATCAGTTATAGTTTTAAGTTCATCAGCTGTTACAGTATCTTTTTCTGCATCAGTATTATTGTGGTGAGGAATAAGTATGCTAGTCAAGATTTCCCTTGTAGGGATATCCAATTCCTTAACAACATTCATAAGCAGCTCTAACTTAAAAACATCATTTCTAGCATTCTCAATATTATTTATAAGTCCAGCTGATACATTTAGTTTATCTGCTAAGTCTTGAGTAGAGTAGTCTTTGGAGTTCCTATATTTTTTTATTATGGTTCCAAGAGAAGAAAGGTTAATGGTCATGGTAAAATTCACCTCCATTTAGATTATGGACAAGTTTGTGATAAAATAATACATATAAATATTAAATATCTATTTATGTAAAAAAATTAAAGATTAAAATATAATAGTAGATAGAAGTGTTTTTGTTGTTTGTGGTTGGGAGGTAAAGCAAAATGGATAAAGAGAGAATTGAATTAATTAAGGGTGATATTACAAAGTTAAAAGTAGATGCAATTGTCAATGCTGCAAATAGTAGCCTTTTAGGTGGTGGGGGAGTAGATGGAGCAATTCATAGAGTTGGTGGCAAAGAGATATTAGATGAGTGTATTGAAATAAGAAATAAACAAGGTGGATGTGAAACTGGTGAAGCGGTGATAACAACAGCTGGCAAACTTCCAGCCAAATATGTTATCCACACTGTTGGACCAGTATGGAGAGGCGATAACAATGATGAGGATCAGTTATTGGCAAATTGTTATATTAATAGTTTGAAAGTGGCTGTTGAAAATAAAGTAGAAACTATTGCATTTCCTAATGTTAGTACTGGAGTTTATGGATTTCCAAAAGAACTTGCAGCTAAGATTGCACTTAGAGAGGTAGCTAAATTTTTATCAACTAACGACACAATTAGAAAAATAATTTTTGTATGTTTTGATGATGAAAATTTTAAGATATATTCTGAGATGATGGGAGAATACTAGTAGTAAGCAAGAACTTCTAGTTTATGTTTGCCAATAAAAACATATGTGAAGCATTTTTAATATAGAGTATAATAGAACTGTGTTGTATTATGGTCATATTTATAAACAGGGGGATATGATATGAGTAATTTCACTTTTTTAAAGGAAAAATGGCCTATACTTGAAAACTTAGGTAGATTAGCAGAGAGAAATCTTTATATAGATTCAAACACTACTTTTATTAAGTGTGGTATGTTTGGGGAAATTATAGTTCAGTTTATGTTTTCTATGGAAGAGGTTGATGATACTTTAATATCTCATGAAAATAATCATAACAATAGAATTAAATTACTAAAGAAGGAAGATTTAATTCCAGAGGATATTGACAATATACTTCATATGTTAAGAATAAAGAGAAATAGTGCAGCACATGAGTGGTATGAGGATGTTGAAAAGGCAAAAACCCAATTGGAACTCACATATAAGTTAGCTGTTTGGTTTATGCAAACCTATGGAGATTGGAGCTTTGAACCTGAAGTATTTGAAATGCCAAAAGAAAATGAATATGGTGAAAATATTAATGATATAGCAAAAGAATATGAAGAAAAGTATAAAGCTTTAGAAGCAGAACTTAACGCTTTAAAAGCTCAAGAAAAGAACAAGGAAGAGTTAGAAAAGCGTAAAGAGCAAGGTAAAAAAGCTAGTAGAAATATTGAGTTAAGTGAAGCTGAAACAAGAAGAATAATAGATGCACAGCTTCAAGGAGCAGGATGGGAAGCGGATACTGTTAATATTAGATACGCAAAAGGTACAAGACCTCAAAAGGGAAGAAATTTAGCTATTGCTGAGTGGCCAACATATTCAGATGAAAAAGGTAATGGAGCAGTAGATTATGCTTTATTCATTGGAGAAAGGCTGGTAGGATTTATAGAAGCTAAGAAATATTCTAAAGATGTAGCTGGTACTATGGTTGAATCTAAGACTTATGCTAAAGGTGTAAAGGAAGAGCATGGAGATTATGTAGTTTCCAAATGGAATGATTATAAAGTACCATTTTTATTTGCTTCCAATGGTAGAAAGTATATAAAGGAGGTTGAAGAGAAGAGTGGAGTGCATTTCTTAGATTGTAGAAATTCAAGAAACAATACAAAGGTACTTCAAGGATGGTATTCCCCAGAAAAACTTGATGCAATGCTTGAGGAGAATATAGAGGATGCCAATAAAAGCTTAGATGAGTTAAGCTTTGAATTTTTACAGGATGAAAATAGTATAGGTCTTAGATACTATCAAGTGGATGCTATAAAAGCTGTTGAAAAAGCAATTGTTGAAGGAAAAGAAACAGCTTTAATAACTATGGCTACAGGAACAGGAAAGACACGTACTGTTTTAGGTCTGATTTATAGATTACTTAAAACTAAGAGATATAGAAGGATGCTTTTCTTAGTTGATAGAACTTCATTAGGAAATCAAGCTTTAGATACCTTTAAAGAAGTTAAGATAGAAGATTTAAAAACTTTAAATCAAATTTACAACATTAATGGGCTTGATGAAAAGCTTATTGATAAAGAAACTAAAATTCATATAGCTACAGTGCAAGCTATGGTTAAGAGAATTATGTATAATGAAGATGAAACTAATGTACCTTCAGTTGGTGATTATGATTGTATAATAATTGATGAAGCTCACAGAGGTTATACTTTAGATAAAGAAATGAGTGAATCGGAAGTTGAATGGAGAGATAGTAGAGACTTCTTAAGCAAGTATAAGAAAGTAATTGAATATTTTGATGCTTTCAAGGTTGCACTTACAGCTACACCAGCACTTCATACAACAATGATATTTGGAAAGCCAGTGTATAACTATAGTTATAGAGATGCTGTTATTGATGGATACCTTGTAGACCATGAACCACCTCATCTTATAGAAACAGAGCTTACTATAGAGGGAATTCATTATAGCAAGGGAGATAAAGTGGCAAAATATAATAAGTTTACTGGAGAACTTATTAATGGAGCAGAATTAGAGGATGACGTAGATTTTGAAATAGATCAATTTAATAAGAGAATAATTGTAGAAGCTCATACAAAAGCAGCACTAGAAGAGGTTGCTAAGTACATTGATCCTGAGAATGATGAAGGAAAGACTTTAATATTTGCAGCAAGTGATACTCATGCTGATATGATAGTTAGATTATTAAAAGATATTTTTAGAGAAACTATAGGCGGAGTAGATGATGATTCTATTCTTAAGATAACAGGAGCCATAAAAGATGCAGATCTCGCTATTAAAAAGTTTAAGAATGAGAAGTATCCAAATGTTGCTGTTACAGTTGATTTATTATCTACAGGAATTGATGTACCTAGAATTGATAAAATAGTATTTTTAAGAAGAGTAAAATCAAGAATACTTTATGAGCAAATGTTAGGTAGAGCAACAAGACTATGTGATAATATTAATAAAACTCATTTTGAAATATTCGACTGTGTTCGTTTATATGAAGCACTTCAAGATATGACCAATATGAAGCCGGTTGCAGCTAATAAAAATACAAGCTTTAAAATATTAAAGGAAACATTAGAAAGAGCAGATAGTAAAGATGAAAAAGAAGCAACAGTAAAAAAAGTAATAGCAAAGCTTCAAAGAAAAAAGAAATTGATAGATGAAAATGAAAGATTAATATTTAAAAGTCTTTGTAATGATAAAACTCCTGAAGAGTTCATAAAGGAACTTAAGGAAGCTGATACAGATACTGCTGTTAAGGAGATAATTAGAAGTAATGCATTAATAGAATACTTGGATGAAAAGTATAGAAATGATGAAATTATAATTGTTTCAGATAAAGAAGATAAAGTAGTATCACATACAAGAGGATATGGTAAAGGTAAAAAGCCAGAAGATTATATAGAGGAATTTAAAAAGTATATTGAGGAAAATAAGAATACTATTCAAGCTTTAGAAGTTGTTTGCACAAGACCACAGGACTTAACAAAGGAGACACTAAAGCAACTTAAAGCTATATTGGACAATAATGGATTCAATGAGGAATATTTAAAGACTGCTTGGAAAGACTTAAAAAATGAAGAAATAGTAGCAGATATTATTGCATTTATAAGACAGCAAGCTTTAGGAAGCCCATTAGAATCTAATGAGGAAAGAGTAAAAAGAGCAATTAATAAAATAAAGAAGGAATATTATTTGACGAAGCCTCAAGAAAATTGGATTAATAGAATAGAAAAGGTAATGCTAAAAGAAGTGGTAATAGATAAAGAAACCTTAGATACCGGAAGCTTTAAATCTCAAGGCGGTGGATTTGACAGGCTCAATGAAAAACTGTTTAATGGTAGCCTAGGAGAAATAATAACAAAACTAAAAACATATATGTTTGAAGAGAGGGAGATTAGCTAGAAATGAATACACAAGAAATAGTAAGTAAACTTTGGAACCTTTGTAATGTGCTAAGAGATGATGGAATAACTTATCATCAATATGTAACAGAATTAACTTATATTCTTTTCTTAAAAATGGCAAAGGAAACAGGAGCGGAAGATAAGTTACCACAAGGATATAGATGGGATGATTTAAAGTCTAAGAGTGGAATTGAACTTAAAACTTTCTATAAAGATTTATTAAATCATTTAGGTGAAGAAACTACAGGAATAGTACAACAAATATATCAAGGTTCAGCTACTAATATAGAAGAACCAAAGAACTTGGAAAAAATAATTACAACTATAGATGGACTAGATTGGTACTCGGCTAAAGAGGAAGGTCTTGGAAATTTATACGAAGGATTATTAGAAAAGAATGCATCTGAAAAGAAATCAGGAGCAGGGCAATACTTTACCCCAAGAGTATTAATTGATGTTATGGTTAAGCTAATTAATCCAAAGCCAGGTGAAAAGTGTAATGATCCAGCGGCAGGAACCTTTGGATTTATGATTGCAGCAGACCATTACTTAAAAGAAAAAACAGATAATTATTTTGATTTAGAGACAGATTTAGCAGAATTTCAAAGAACTAAAGCTTTTTCAGGATGTGAATTAGTTCATGAAACGCATAGATTAGCCCTTATGAATGCTATGCTTCATGACATAGAAGGAAATATAATACTTGGAGACACATTAACTAATGTAGGAAAGCAAATGAAAGATTTAGATGTAGTGCTTTCTAATCCTCCATTTGGAACTAAAAAAGGTGGAGAAAGAGCTACAAGAGATGATTTGACTTTCATGACATCAAACAAGCAATTAAACTTCCTACAACATATATATAGAAGCTTAAAAGCAGATGGAAAAGCAAGAGCAGCAGTAGTATTACCTGATAATGTTTTATTCCAAGAAGGTGACGGAACAAAGATAAGAGAAGACTTAATGGATAAATGTAACCTACACACAATATTAAGACTTCCAACAGGTATCTTCTATGCTCAAGGGGTTAAAACTAATGTATTATTCTTTACAAGAGGAAAAGATGATAAAGAAAATACAAAAGAGGTATGGTTCTATGATTTAAGAACGAATATGCCTAGCTTTGGTAAAACTAATCCATTAAAGACGGCACACTTTGATAATTTCGTAAAAGCATATACAGCTGATGATAGAGAAAAAGTAGAAGATGAAAGATGGAATAAGTTTACTAGAGAAGAAATCAAAGAAAAGAATGATAATTTAGATCTAGGGCTTATAAAGGATGATTCTATATTAGATTATGAAGATTTACCAGATCCAATAGAAAGTGCAGAGGAAGCAGTAGCAAAACTAGAAGAAGCAACTGACTTACTTATGAGCGTTATTAAAGAATTAAAGGCTCTTGAAAGTGAGGAATAGTAATGGCTAAAAAGAAGAAAATGACATTGGAAGAAAAGTTAGAAGAAGCTATTGTGAGTGATGTTCCTTATCAGGTGCCTGGGAATTGGTGTTGGGTACATCTAGAAGATATTAGTTCAGTAATTTCAAAAGGAACAACACCGAAAGGTGGAAAATCAGCTTATATTGATAGTGGAGTAAAGTTCCTTAGAGTAGAAAATATTGATGATTGTGGTTATATAAATACTGATTATATAAAATATGTATGTGAAGAATTACATTTAAATTTTTTAAAAAGATCTATTTTAGTTGAAAATGATATTTTGATATCAATAGCAGGTACACTAGGAAAAACAGCAATGGTTAGGAAAAAAGATTTACCTTTAAATACTAATCAAGCTATAGCATTTATTAGGCTTTTGGATATTAAAAAAATACTGCCACAGTATGTAAAATTATTTTTATCTAATCCGGAAACGACTAAAGAATTATTATCACAAACAAAGGTAACAGCAATTCCTAACTTAACTCTTGAAATTATTGGGAAGTGTAGAATGCCATTACCACCATTAAAAGAGCAACAAAGAATTGTTGATAGAATAGAAAGTCTTTTTGAAAAGTTAGATAAGGCTAAGGAATTAATAGAAGAAGCTAGAGAGGGATTTGAGAAGAGAAAGGCTGCTATATTGGAAAAGGCTTTTACAGGAAAGTTATTATGTAATAACGTTAGAAATTATGTAATAAAAGATTTTATTACAACACAATATGGATATACTGAAAGCGCAAGTGCTGATGAAATTGGTCCTAAGTTTTTGAGAATTACTGATATAAAAGATGATTTTGTTGATTGGAATAGCGTTCCTTACTGTAAAATTAATGATGCTGATAAGGAAAAATATTTATTATATAAAGATGATATAGTTATAGCTAGAACTGGTGCAACAACAGGTAAAAGTTATATTATTAGAGAGAATGTTGATGCGGTTTTTGCTTCATACTTAATACGTGTAAGGCTAAAAGACAAGCAAATACTTCCAGAATATTTAAATTTATTTTTGAAAAGTAATTTGTATTGGAAACAAATTGTGGAATTAAGGAATGGAACAGCTCAACCAGGAGTAAATGCTCAAAAATTAAAGCAATTAGTAATACCAATTCCTACAATAGAAGATCAAAAGATAATAGTTAAAATTTTATATAAATTTTTAGAAGAAGAATCTAAAATAGAAGAACTTACTCAATTAGAAGACCAAATTGAGTTATTAAAGAAATCGATTTTAGCAAAAGCTTTTAGAGGTGAGCTTGGAACTAATTGTGAAGAAGATGAAAATGCTTTAGAGTTATTAAAGGAAATCTTAAGTAAAAGTTAAAATTTATTTAATGTATAAAATATCTTTAGAGATAGTGGAGCTATATTTAAAGGTATTTTTTTATTTAAATAAGGAATTAAAGTGAAAATAGCAGTGTTGCTTTATTAGCAGGATCTATGATATACATACTATAATCTGTTGTAGGTGCAATTTTTCTAACTACATTTGCAAAGGTAGATAACTTATAGAGATGGGTAGTGAAAAGGACAATCTCTGTTGTTTCTGTTTTATCATTGTATTATGTAAGGTTGTGTTAAAACAAGAAGATATCAGATCAAAGTATTTGCCAGTTATAGTTTTAAGTTCAGCAGCTGGCATAGTATTTTTTCTTCAATAGTATTATTGGGGTAAGGAATAAGTATGCTAGTCAAAAGTTCTCTTGTAGGGATGTCCAATTCTTTAATAATTTAAATATATAATTTTTAGCATTCTTAATATTATTTATAAGTCCAGCTGATATATTTAGTTTATCTGCTAAGTCTTGAGTAGAGTAGTTTTGGGAATTTCTATATTTTTTTATTATGGCTTCAATAAAAGAATGGGTTATATTCATATAAAAATTAACCTCCTAGTAGGAAGATGGACAAGTTCGTAAAGAATAATAGATAGAATTTAAAAGGCATAAGAAAACAAATTTAAACAATATATTACATAAATTTCATAATATGATATAATATATTTAGTTGGTCTCAATATATAAAATAACGACTAGTAATGGTTATTAGATATAATTATGATTTGAAAAACTAATATATAATTTAGAAAGAATAGATATTGAGAGTCATAGATAAACAGTAATAGAGTAACTACAGTTAAATAGAAATTAATATTATAAAGATATAAAAATGTTTTTTTACAAAATTTATAAAATTAAATAAATTGATTTTTATCTAATTTTGTGGTAGGCTACAACATTAATACATAATTTTGAATTAAACAAATTTAATGTTTAAATTAACAAAAAACGTTTGGAAGGTGAATAAATTGAATTTGTTTGATGATAAATATGAAGAGGTTACTTTAGATTTAGTTAATATGAGATTGAAAAATTTAGTTGATAAACATTATATTTATAAATGGTTAAATAACTTTGAAACTGATGAAAAGCAGTACATGCTTGAGGTTTTATTAAAAATGGAATGTATTACTACAAACGAAATATTTGAAAGATATTTTGATGTATTTAAACAATTTTTTAATGCTGGTGTTAAAAATGATAGTTTAGTTTTAGTTCATCCAATTGGTAAATATGAAAAAAGTGGTACAGGCATGATTTATTATATAAATAAGGTTATTACTAGCAATGAATTAAAAAAATTAATACCTAAAAGTGTTGAAATTAAATTCACAAAAAAATTAGAAATAGGAAATGGATTAGAAGAGAATGATTTAAATAGTTATTCTGAAATTTATTTAATACTAGTTGATGATATATTAGGTACCGGTAAAACAGCTATAAACTATTATAAACATAAGATTAAAAATATAGAGTTATTAAAAAAATATAATGTAAATATAAATTTTATTGCTATTTTCTCAATGTATGACGCAATAGCTAATATAACTTCTTCAATTTATAAATCTAGAGTTTTTGTCAGTATGCTAAGAAATAAAGCATTTAAAGGGAGTAATATTTTATTTAAAGAACAAGCAAAAATAAGAGGAATTTGTTATAAATATGGTGAAAAAATATATCCTGAAAATCCTTTAGGATATAATAATTCACAAGCACTAGTTACTTTTCCATATGGTAGTCCTAATAATACGTTACCAATTATTTGGATGAGTAGTAATAAACGAAATTCTTGGCATCCTATATTTCCAAGATTTATCAGTAACAAACTTTCAGAATCAAAGGAAAGAAGGAAAGAATTTGCTTATTGGTTAAGTGTAACAAAACTATTTGGAGATTTAGATTTCATAGCTTTAAAAAAAACTGAAGTTGATGGAAAAGAAAAATACTCTATAGATAAAAAAAGTTATATTTATATGTATATGTTAAAATTGTTAAAAGAAAAAAAAGATGTGCCTACTATATGTCAGGAGCTTGGTATTTTTGAACATGAATATAACAAATATGTTAAAAAAGGTATAGATTTCAAGGATATAGTTATTAATCAAGAGAATGAGGTAGATTTAACTGAGCAAGGTACTAAGAAGTGTGCTGAGATTCTTGAAATTGCGAGAAAAAAAGAACTTAATATATATAAATACAAAAATAAAGAATTTAAGGAAATAGATTATTTACCAAGTACATTTCGAGGAGAATCTTAGTTTGATTAGAAAAAAATTATAATTATTTAAATTGATAGTTATAAATTCTAAGTTGCGTAAACTTAGATATGTTAAAGTTACTTAAATAATATACTTAGTTGTATTTCTAGGGAATTCCTCTAGGGAGGGAGCAACTTACGTTGCTCAAAAGATTTCATGGAGGTGTAGTAATCAAATGAAAGAAATTTCTCCTCGTTATAATATAAATAAACATTCAAAAAAGTTTTTTATTGAAATTAATAAGTACAAAGAAAATTTAAGCAACAACGGATTGCCAGTAATTTATTCTTTAAAGCATTTTGCTTTATTGTTAGATATGGAGCATTTTGAAATACTAAACATTATAGAAAACAGAGAAAAGTATTATAGGTATTTTTATTTAAAGAAAAAAAGTGGTGGGGTTAGAGAAATTTGCACACCAGTGGAAAAATTAAAATTTATTCAACAAGTGATATACAAAAATATTTTATGCAAGGTGATACTGAGTGATTATTGTACTGGTTTTAGAAAAAAATATTCAATAAAAGATAATGCTAAAATACATGAAAACAATGATATTATATTAAAAATGGACTTACTAAGATTTTTTGATAGTATTTCAGAACAAAGAGTATTTGGTATGTTTAAGGAATTAGGATATCATACTAATTTATCAGTAAATTTAGCAAAACTTACTTGTAATAGTGCTTCACGTGATTATCTAAAGGAATTAATTAATTTAGGAATAGTACCTAAAAACAATGGTGGATTTTATTATTCTAGGCTAACTCAAGGGTCACCAACAAGTCCTATTATTTCAAATATCATTTTAAGAAAATTAGATAAAAGATTAGGACGACTTGCGGAAAGATTAGGAGCCAATTATTCTAGATATGCAGATGACTTAACTTTTTCAGGCTGTAGGGATAATATTCCTAGTATTAAATTTATTGAAAAGATTATTCAAGAAGAAGGATTTAGTGTAAATCATAAAAAAACTAATATACAAAAAAAAGGCAGTAGGCAGATAGTGACTGGTTTAACAGTTACTAATGGAGTGCATGTACCTAAAAAATACAAAGAGGATATAAAGAGACATTTGTATTATTGTAAAAAATATGGTGTTTACAGTCATTTGAATTACTTAAAAGAAAAGAAGAGGATAAACAAAAATAATTTTTATGATTGGTTATTAGGTAGAATTTATTATGTTAAATCAGTTGAACCTAAAGTAGGTAAAAAAATGTTAGGTGAATTTAATAAAATTGATTGGAATTGCACAGTAAACAATGTAGATAATACTAAAGATATTGAAGGAATTTGAATAGATTAGTATTTATATTAAAGTCTTGTTAGAAAAAAAGTTAAGGCTAGCTTAAATATTTATTAAAGAAATTATAAAAATAATAAAACTACCTATAAAAAAGAATTATTTCAAATAGGTAGTTTTAATCTTTTTATATGGGAACTGATTTTAAAAATCTGTATACCAGTAACCTTTTGGAATAGCTTTTATAATATATAGAATAACTTTTTAAAATTACTCCTATCTGGCCATCTCACCCCCTGTTCCCACCAACCTAAAGTCTTTTCAGAAACCCTAATAACCATCGCAGCTTCTTTTAAAGAAAGTTTATTTTTTTCTCTCCACTCCCTAATTCTTTCACTATAATCCCCAAACACAAACTCATAATACCCATCAAAAAAATATTCCAAAGGAACCTCCAAACACTCAGCAATCTTCTTTAGTTTTTCAGGTGATGGAAAAGCCCTATCAAATTCATAAGTATCCATAGTTCCATCAGCAACTCTAATGTACATTGCAAGTTCTTCTTTAGAAATTCCCTTTAGCAGTCTTTGTTTTCTAATTTTATTACCAACAGTAGTTTCAGGTAACTTATTTAATAATTCAGCTTTGACATCTATTTTTGTATTATTGGTAATTATTGTATTTTGGTTCAGAGAGCAGACGTATTTTTAAGGGAGATGGAAAAATACCTTCCAAAGATGTATAGAAATTTAATGGAGATATACAAAGAAGTAGGAACGGAAAAAGAAGAGGAAATTATAAATGAACAATATAATTTAATAGACGGAATATCAGTTGATTTTGGCATAATGCAAAAGACAAGAAAAGGGTATGTATTAAAATGTGAGTTTGAATGGGATGATATTGGAAGCTTTTCATCAATGGGCAGATTTTTAAACAGCTTTAGAAGTAACAATGTTACTGGAAAAACTTTTTTAGAGCAGAGCGAAAATTGTTTTGTATTTAGTAAGGAAAAGCTTGTTATAGGTTTTGGGGTAAAAGATTTAATTATAGTTGATGCAGGAGATGTGCTTCTTGTAATGGACAAAAATAAAGATCAAGAATTAAAATATTTAGTTAATCAGATAAAAGATGAAAAGAAATATGATGAGTACTTATAATAGTAGTTAGGGGTCTACAGAGTGTGAATTCTGTAGACTTTATTTATGATTATATTGGATTGTTTCAAAAGGATGCCGCTATAGTAGTGATTAATATATGTATATTAGTTTTAGTGGAAATAATTAATATTACAAATTAAGTTGTAAAGGATGAGTAAGGGGAAGGTTTATTAATAGTTAGTTCAGAATTAATCGGAGGAATATAGTTTGACAGAAAAATTTATTTTTTAAAGAAATATAAGATACGTATATTTTACGATTTTTGTTTTATCTATAATAAAAAATAATTACGATATTTTCTTGAATAATGAGCCATTGATGGAAAAAATTATTCTTATTTTAGTTTGGATGATTTTCCTTTTAGTACTTAATAGCTTTTTAGGCGGTAAAGTTACTTTAGACAAATATAAACTTATATTTCCAGGAAGTAATTTTGCATAAAGAGAAATATATTTCTTAGATTTAAAGCAAATTAGGCTACTTTAAAATTGGAAAGGTGTCTATCTTGTATGTTTTATAGTTGGAAGAAGATATAATGTTTTAAGACGAAATTGTGCCTAAAAACATTCAAGCATTGAATTTCGGAATATTTGAATCAGAAAATGGTTACATAGTTTATTTAACGGGTTCAATAGAATATGATAATGAAGATGATGATTAGCAAGCAATAACTTTCCAGTTATTGCTATGACCCCTGGGGTCATAACAGAAACTGGAAGTTTATGTTTGCTAAGTCATCGTATAGTTAATGAAGTTCATGGGGTAAACAGAATTGTGTATGACGTAACAAGTAAGCCACCTGCAACAATTGAATGGGAATAGGATATAGGTAGCTTCAAGGCAGTAATATAAACGAATAGAGAATTTTATTAGGTGTTTGTGATTAGTGGATTTTTAAAAGCTAATCATAGACACCTTTTTATATGTTTTTAAATAGAAATAGGAGGTGGTTTAGAAGTGCTTAAAGGTGACGTCAAAGGTAGTAAAATTTTAAAATGTTACTTATGGCGAGAAAGTTTATTGTGTTGCTATAAATTTAGAAATGTTCGAGGATTATATTAGATATTTAAAGGTTCAGTCTAAGAATAATGTTAAAAGTTTGTATTTCGTGAATAACATAGAAACATGACTATGCGAATGAATAATGCCCATCATTTACCATAGAATTGTTAATGCTCGCCTAGTATAATATGATTATGCGAATGATTAAGGAGGAACTGGTTTGTTACTAAAAAAAATTATTAAGCCATTAAAAATTACATATCTGATATTTGTGGTATTACTTACTATAGCTATGCTGTTTGTAGTACCATCCTTTTCCGCATCTAGTAAAGATATTCTGATTGATAGGTTAAGTACTTTTTGTTTTTATGCTATAAGTTTTGTATTACCAGCAGTATTTATCTTATCGCAATCTATTAGAAAGAAAATACCTTTATTTAAGAAAGAAAAATTAATATCTACTATTCTTGGGTGGTCATTGTTGTTTGTTATTGGAATGATAGTATATGGTGGTATTGATTCATTTCATTCTGTGGAATATAATGTTGAGAAATCTAAATATGATGCAGTAATTGAAGCAAAAAAAATAGAAGCTAATAAAATAAAAGCACAAGCAAAAGCTAAAGAAGAAGCTGAAGCTAAAGCTAAAGAAGATGCTAAGGCTAAAGAAATAGCAGATGCAAAGAAAGTAGCCAAAGATAAAGCAAAAGCAGATGCTGATGCAAAAGCTAAAGCTGATGCAGAAGTACAAGCTAAAGCTATCGCAGATGCTAAGGCTAAAGCAGATGCTGATGCTAAGGCTAAGGCAGTAGCTGACGCTAAAATAAAAGCAGAAGCAGACGCCAAGGCTAAAGCTACAGCAGCAGCAGCAGCCGCAAAAGCTAAAGCTGATATAACCTTAACCAATGACGAAATAACTCATTTTATAAGTGCTGCGCAATTTTATGTTAAATATGGATTAAAATCACCGAGTTCAGCAGACTTCCCAGGACAAATATTAGAACTCGATCAGTGGCGTGTAACTAAACGTAAAAACATAGTAGAAGTTTCATCTTATGTAGATTCTCAAAATAGTTTTGGTGCAATGTTACGTAGCCAATTTACTGTTCAAATAAACTACACTACAAGTGAATGTACCTATTTAAATATCAATGGGCAAAGGCTAAGTGGAACATATCAAAATCTAACTAAGTAATACTAATATAATAAAAAAATAATGTAGTATTATTGAATCGTAATCTTTATATTGTGAATTAAAGGAACATATTTTGTTTAAAAGTATATAGCAAGTAAAATAAAGCCTATATCTTAAATTACTATGTAAAATAAGATATAGGCTAATGTTATATTATAATAAATAGTAGTTGTGATATGGTAGCCAATAAGATGACAGGTGCCCTTCCTAGTAACTCCGTAAAACTTATAAGAGTTTTAAATGAGTAAGACTTACTATTCCATAAATTGGATTATTGAAAATGAAAACCGTTTAGGATATAATGCTTACGTAAATATGTTATGTTTGGAGGAATTGTTATGTTTTGTTCTAAATGTGGTGCAGAGAACTTAAATAAGAGCAAGTTTTGTAGTGGTTGTGGACAATCTATTGATGTTAAATTTGTAACTATAAATAGGTATTCTAAAGAAGAAATTGATATAGCTTATTATAAGACAAATTTGCAGATGCAAAAGGAAGCCCTAAAAATACAACAGAAAACACTTGAAGAGCAGAAAAAACAATTTGCGAGTATGGCAAAATGTCCTCGTTGTGGTTCAACATCATTAGCTGGTAACAAAAAAGGATATGGCATTGGCAAGGGGTTAATCGGGGCAGCGGTTTTAGGTCCATTTGGATTAGTTGCAGGTAATTTAGGAGCTAAAAAAGTAATAGTTACATGTATGAAATGTGGTAAAAAATTTAAAGCGTAGAGGGAGATAATATGAAATATTGCAACAATTGCGGAAAATCTATGGATGAACAGGCTACATTTTGTAACAGTTGTGGCGCTGAATTTGGCACGGTTATTCAAGAACAAAATCAAAATGATCAATGCGAACAATATACATCTGAAAGTTTATTATTTACTTTTAATGATATCACAGTTGATTTGCAAGAAATTATCAATAGAAATGGCAAAAATAAAATGAATGCTATAAAAGAATTAAGAGAATTAACAAAAATTGATTTAGCTACAGGAAAAAAAGTAATTGATGAAGCATATCTAGGTAGAATATACTATCCAACAGAAAAGGAGATAAAGGCAAAAAATAATAAAGGTTGTTTAACTGTTTTCCTTTGGGTGTTTTTCTTGCCAATTATGGGTATTATAACTATCGTTAAGAATGAGAAATTAACTAAAAGGGTTAAAGTTATTCTTATTTCAATAATTGTTTTCATTAGTTTAATAGCAGGTATTGATGGTATCATTGACAATCAACAACAGGAAAAGAAAGCTTATGACAATATTAAAATCTCTGTAGAAAATAAGGAGTACATAAAGGCACAAGAAGAAATTAATTCGTTTTTGAATGAGTATTCAAGTTCCAAATATGTCGAGGAAGTAAAAAAAATTCAGACTACTGTAAATGCAGAAGCTAAAGCTAAAGCAGAAGCAGAAGCTAAGACGAAACCTGTTGAACTATCTGAAACTCAATACAAGGCACAATGTGTTGATATTCCATGGTCAGAAGTAGTAAAAGATAGAAAAACTTATGTTGGTACTTGCCTTAAAAAGGACCTTATGGTCAGACAAATAGCTACTGATAGTATAACTGGCGAAACTGTTTATATTTGCGGAGAAAAAAAAGGTGAAAGTAGTTACGTGGGGGGGACCTTCACCGTGTTTGATAGGAGAAGCGATAAAACACGCCCTATCGAATTATATGACAAGATATACGTATATGGTCAGATTACAGGAATATTTATGACTTATAGCTCTTATAATCCAGAATTTGAAGTTAAGTATGTCCAATTTAACGGTAAGTTTGGGCAATAACATAAAAAGATAATTGAATAGTATTCCTATATTAGGGGTTAAATGACTATAAAATTCAAGTTTTAAAAAGATATTTAGTAGGAGAAATCCTACTTTTTTATTTTGAGGTATTCCTTCTCCATACTATTGTTATTTACACGAAACGATTGATTTAAAATGGCTATAAGTGTTGGTATTACTAGGTTTAATCGTATATAATAATATATATATTATTATATTGTATTATATTACAAAGTAGCTTAAAGTAAGGAAATATAAGGATTAGAGCGTATTATAATATAATAACACAAATGATAATTAGGAAAGGTCTAAAGTTATTGGGAACAAAAAAGGGGAAAGGCTTATAAGTTTTTGACTATAAGCCTTGTATTGAGAACTAAATTATTAAAAAATAAAAAAAGTATCGTACATGCATTAACAATTATTCCAAATAAATAAAAAATATTCAAAGAGTGTTTGAAGCTATGCAATAAAAAAGAACACTATGTAAATGAAATAGGGAAAAGCCTATTTCATAACTTCTAAACAAATAGATAATAAGTAAAAATATTTGCTATAATACTGCAACTTAAACTTATAATAATTGCTATTAATATTTGTTTCATACTATCATCTCCTTTCTTTTATTCTTGCAACAGAACTGCATAAACATAATTACAAAAATCAAGTTTTTTTTATTTTCAAGTATTTTTTAGAAAGTAAAAAGTTTTAAGTTTATAAAGGTGTACATTTAAGGAAAACATAGAATGGATATAATATTTATGAGTATAAATGTATAAAAGACAATTTATAAACGTTTATAAAAAAGAGAAAGAGCTTTTTAATCAAAAATAGTATACATTAAGAAATGGGGAAGCAAGGACAATAAAAATAAATTTAAAGCTTGTATTTTTGCAAAAAGTACTATTAAATAAAGGTTAATCTCATTATTTAGTAATATCCTAAAAACAAAAATTACTGTAGGCACTTTCTGCCATAGTAATTTCCAATTTAGATTAGTCTTATCTATCTAATTTTACACAAATCAGTGGATGTTATCGAAACAACAAAATTTTATACTTTAGTATTAAACGGACTTAATTTAAAGTAAGTCCGTTTTGTTTATAACTTTCATCAACTTATAATATTTAACCCTATCTGGCCACTTAACCCCATTTTCATACCCAATCAAAGTCTTTTCAGAAACTCCAATAACCATGGCAGCTTCTTTTAAAGAAAGCTTATTTTTTTTCTCTCCACCTCTTAATTCTTTCACCATAATTCCCAAACACAAATTCATAATACTCATCAAAAAAATACTCCACGGGAACCTCCAAACACTCAGCAATTTTCTTTAACTTTTCAGGAGAGGGAAAAGCTCTATCAAATTCATAAGTATCCATAGTTCCATCAGCAACACCAATATATCTTGCAAGTTTTTCTTGAGAAATTCCCTTTAGAAGTCTTTGTTTTCTAATCCTGTTACCAACAGTAGTTTCAGGTAAATTATTTAATAGTTCAGCTTTAGTGTCTATTTTTATATTGCTGGTAATTATTGTATTTTGGTTCAGAGAGCAGATGTATTCTTAAGGGAGATGGAAAAATATCTTCCAAAGATGTATAGAAATTTAATGGAAATATACAAAGAAGTAGGAACAGAAAAAGAAGAAGAAGCTATAAATGAACAGTACAATTTAATAGAGGGAATATCCGTTGATTTTGGAATAATGCAAAAGACCAGAAAAGCATATGTATTAAAATGTGAGTTTGAATGGGATGATATTGGAAGCTTTTCATCAATGAGCAGATTTTTAAATAGTGTCAGAAGTAATAATGTTACTGGGAAAACTTTCTTAGAACAAAGTGAAAATTGTTTTGTATTTAGTAAGGAAAAGCTTGTTATAGGTTTTGGTATAAAAGATTTAATTATAGTTGATGCAGGAGATGTACTGCTTGTAATGGATAAGAATAAAGATCAAGAATTAAAATATTTAGTTAATCAGATAAAAGATGAAAAGAAATATGATGAGTACTTATAATAGTAGTTAGGAGTCTACAGAGTGTGAATTCTGTAGACTTTTATAATAATATGTGTAGTGAAAATAAGATGATTATTGGCTCTAGATCACAAATATATAAATTTTAATAAAGTATTATGGAGGGGTACCGATATAATGAGAAAGTATGATGTATATTTATACAGCAGTTGGTCATTTAATTTACAAAATCTTATAAATATACTATAATATTTTAGAGATACTGTAAGAAAAAGCGAAAAGGAGGAAAAGAAATGAAGAAAACTAAATTGCTTGTATCTTTTGCAGTTACATCCTTCATAATTTTTGGATGGAAATCTACGGCATTTGCTAAAGTAGATGGATATGCTGTAAAAGATTCAAAAACAAGTGTCATAAGACAATATGATACTAAAGAACTTTGTGAATCTTTTTTGGATTACACTATGGGAGTTGGACAAGGAACATTATACAAAGAGTTCCAGAAAGATAGTAAAGAAAATGGAATCTACACACTTCATGATAGTTCAAAAAAATATGTAGATTACAAATCTGCCCTAAACCAAGTGGAAGAACAAAGTAAAAAGGGACAAACATTTGCCTTAAATGAGTACTTAGGAGAGGCTAAGGCAGAAGAAACTCCAAATTATGTTTACGACAGAAAAGTAAAAGGCGAAGAAGTAGTAAGTGGATTGAACATAACAAAGGATGGATTTGTAGCAGACTTGAGCGGTAAAGATTTTCAAGATGGAGATTTTGAAGATGTACGTGTAACAGGTAAAGACATAGCTCTTAAAAATGGTACAATCAAAGGCGAATTAATATTAGATTCAGAAGGGCTAGTTGTAGTTGATAATGTAAAAGGTCAAAGCATAAAAGCTGTAGCTGGAGAAATTCAACTTACTAAAGTTGAAGCTAATGAATTAGCAATCAAAGGAAATAAGGAAATCAAAATAGAGTCAAAGGAAGGAACAAACATTAAAGATACTAAAGTAGAATCCTTTGCAGTTATAGACTCTAAGGCTGGAACTTTAGGTAATGTTACAATTTCAGTTGATAAAAAAGGAACTAAAACTGTTGAGCTTAAAGGAACATTTACTCAACCTGTTATTGTTAAGAGTGATATAGAATTAAAGGTTGATAAAGATGCAAAACTAGCTAAAGTTGAAATTGACACTCCAAAGGGAGCAGAAGTTAAACTAAGTGGTAATGTTGGACAAGTTGAAGTTAAAAGTGAAATAAAGCTTAAAGTGGAAGAAGGAACAAAAGCTGAAATTAAAGCTACAACAGATGAAGCTAAAAATACAGTTGTAGAGGCAGACAAAAATACAGATGTAACAGTAGATAATATAAATACAGGCAACGTAACTGGTGATGGTGCAGCTGATGTTAAACCAGTAGAACCAACTCCTACTCCAGGAACAGGTGGATCAGGTGGTGGTACAATAATTTCAAGATCAAGTTTTGGTAATATAATAAATGGGATACTTGTAGCAGCTGATGAGTTAGACGATATATTAAACAGTTCTACTGGTTATTTTGAGTTAGAGGATGCTAAGTGGGTAGCAAATACTGGTTCAAATATACTTAATAAAGTCACAATTACTGTTGACAAATCAGCTAAGGACAAAACTCTTGGTGAATTAATGGGAGATGTAAAAGGTAGTGCAGACTTCAGCAGCTTCAGCAACCTTGTTAATGATCCAGCTTACGGCAAATATAGTACTTTTAAAACTTATTTAGAAGGAAAGAATGTTAATTTTGATGATTTTAAAACTTACCTTGAAACAATATTCCCTGGAACAAATGGAGATTTTGGATATAATTCAGGTAATCCTTTTGTACAGAATATTATTGCTTTAATGCATAGAGCAGATTCAAAAGAGCAAATTATCAAAGCAGCAGGTGCTAATAGAACATATGAAAATGTCCCTACAATATCTATTTCAGGACAAAAAGTAACAAGCATAACAGTGGCTGGACAAACAATTTATACAAAAGGAGCAAATGATACAGGAAGCATAAATATTGATGCTGTAGAAGGTGCTTTTGGAGTATCACAAGCTGCATCAATGACACTAGAAGATTTAACTGGTAAGGATATATTAATAACATTCAGCAATGGAGAAACATATACTTTTAACTTTGTATTGAATTAACAACAAACATATTGAGTTAACCATAGTTGGTTAACTCCTTTTCTCTTAGAATATTGAAAATAAATTAAAAGGAGAAATAAAATGAAAAGAAAAATACTATGCTCACTATTAATTATGGGGGCAGTAAGTTTTGGTGTATCAACAAAAGCTTATGCATCAATAAATGGATATATAATTAAAAACGGAGATATAACCTATCAATATGGAAAACAGGAGTTAGTAGAATCTTTTTTAGATTATACCGAAGGGCAAGATGCCACACTATATACAAATTTTAAGGAAAATGTACAAGGTAGAGGAATATACTTATTCTACGATGAGGAAGGAAAATTTGTAAATTTTAAGGAAATTGAGGAAATATTTATACAGAAAATAGATTCTAAAGAAAATTTCAATTTGGACGATGAATTAAAGAGAGCAAATAAAGCAGAGACACCAGCCCTAATAGAAAATATAAAAGTAGAGAACAAAGCTATTATAAAAGATTTAATAATAGCTAAAGAGGGAATAGAATTTGATGGTGCTGAGCTTTTAAAAGATAAATACAAAAAAATATACATAAAAGCTAATAATGTATCTATTTCAAATATAGAAACTGAAGGGGATATAGTTGTTGATCCTGGTATAGCAGGAAAAGTTCAGTTAAGTAATATTAAGTGTAAAAATATAGACATATTATCAGGAGAAGAAAAGGGAATACAGTTTAATAAGGTAGAGAGTAGTAGTACAAAAATAAAAGATGGTCTTGAAATAGAGATACAGAATCAGGATGAAGCACAGGTACCACCAGTAGAAGAAAATACTCCGTCTCAAGGCGGTGGAAGTTCTACTTCAGGTGGAATATCACCTCAGCAAGAAGCAATGCTTAAAAAAGCACAAAGTGATTTAAGTAAAGCTATGTCAAAAATAAGTAATGAAAAGGAAAAAGAAATTGTAACAAGAATAAGTAATTCTATAAATTCTATAATCAATGATGAAAGTTATAATTTCCAATCAGATATTAACCAAGTGAAGAGTTTATATAACAATCTTTCAGAAAATGAAAAGAATGAATTTGAACAAATCATGTTAGAAAATGTTAATTTGGAAAATATATACCTATTAATGACTATGTATGGATTAGATTAATAATAGAATGATACAATAGTCAATAAATCATAGTATATTCCATGAAACGGAAACATATACAAATGAGGTAAAAACAGAGGAGGAAAACCAATGGAAGAAGAAATAACTCTGGATCTTAAAGATTTTTTTGATATTCTAAAGAAAAGAATGAAATTAATTATAGCTGTCACACTGATATCAACCTTTACAGCTGGTATTGTAAGCTTTTTCGTACTGCCTCCTACCTATGAAGCTGCATTGAGCGTTTTTATAGGCAAGTCTTCTGATACTAAAAATGATGCTACTCAATATGATTCATCGGATATTATGATGTATCAAAAGCTAGTAAAAACCTATGCCAAAATAGCAGAAGGTAATGATGTAGCAGAGCAAGCTATAAAGGATTTAGGTGGAAACTATACTGCCAAGGAGCTTCAGCAGTTAGTTAAGGTAACTCCACAAGCAGACACGCAAATAATGGATATTAAAACAGAAAATAAAGACCCAAAAGAAGCAAAGAGAATTGTTGAAGCTGTTACTAAAGCTTTTATAGAAAAATCAAAGCAAATCATGCCTAATGGTAATGTTCAAATTATAGACAAGGCTAAAGTTCCAGAAAAACCAATAAAGCCTAAAAAAGCTCTTAATGTAGCTATTGCATTTTTCTTAGGACTTATGCTTTCATTAGGAATAGTTTTTATTCTTGAATATATGGACAACACTATTAAAACAGAAGATGATATAAAAAAGTATTTGGAAATTCCCGTGCTTGGAATGGTGCCAGATCATATGTCAGAATAAGGGAGGAATTTTAAATGCTTATTACAGAAAAAGATCCCAAATCCATTGCTTCAGAAGCATATAGAACACTGAGAACAAATATTCAATATTCATCCTTTGACAAGGAAATAAAGACAATACTTGTAACAAGTACAGGTCCAGGAGAAGGAAAATCAACTACCTGCGGAAATTTAGCTTTAACTATGGCGCAAGCAGATAAAAGAGTTTTAGTCATAGATTGTGATCTTAGAAAACCTACAATACATAAAAAATTTACTATATCCAATGAAAAAGGTGTATCAAACTTTCTAATAGGACAAACACCTTTAGAAGAGGTTATACATAAATATTCAGATAATTTATATTTGCTCCCTTCTGGAACAATACCTCCCAATCCAGCAGAAATGCTTTCTTCTAAAAAATTAAAGGAATTTTTAGAAAAGGTAAAAGAAGAATTTGACTGTATTATTATTGACAGTCCTCCTGTTATGGCAGTTACAGATGCACAAATACTATCTACCATAGTAGATGGAGTTTTGCTTGTGGCAGCATCAGGACAAACAGAAAAAGAGGGAATTGTAAAAGCTAAAGAGCAGATTTCAAAGGTAAATGGAAGGTTGCTTGGAGTAGTTTTAACTAAAATGCCTATGAAAAAAGGTAAAGGATATGGGAATTACTATTATTATTATGGTGGAGATGATAAGAAATGATAGATATTCACTGTCACCTTCTTCCTTATATTGATGATGGAGCCAAAGATTTAGAAACTTCTTTAGACATGCTAAGGATAGCTGAGGAGGATGGCATAAAGAAAATAATTGCCACCCCTCATTTTTATAGAGGATACTATGAAAATGAATATAAGCATATTGAAGAGCAGGTTGAAAGCTTGAATGCAGAAGCTAAAAGGGCAGGTATAAATGTAGAAGTGTTTCCAGGACAGGAAGTGTTTTTGGATAAGCATACTGTAAAGTATTATAAAGATGGAGTAATAAGAGGTCTTAATGGCTCAAGGTATATGTTAATAGAATTAGATATGGAAGAGTTTTCCCAAAATGATTTAGATATAATCTATGAATTGAGGCTTCTAGGGGTAAAACCTATTATTGCCCATCCTGAAAGATATGCATATGTGAATAAAAATTTAAGTATATTAAATTTTTTTATAAAGGAGGAGTGCTTTTTTCAAATAAATTCCAGTAGTTTATTTGGATTATTTGGAAAAAGTGCAAAGAAGACAGCAGAAGGTATAGTTAAAAAGGGATTATGCAACTTTATAGCCACAGATGCTCACTCAGTAGGCAGAAGAGCACCAAGATTAAAGGAAAGTTTGGAATTTCTACAAGAAAATAATGAAAAAACATACAGGAATATTGATAAAGATACACAAATGTTGTTAGAAAATGTCGAAATTTTATATAAAAATGAGGAAATTAAAGAAAATAAGAGCATTTTTTCTATTTTATTCAGATAATTCAATATAAATTGAATTAATAAAGAAATTTGACCTAGTTATTCAGGGATATTATTAAAAATTTTGGTATAATTATTAATGAAACCTTGATATCGCACGTATTGGAATATTTACAGGTAATTTTATACTAAAAATAGATTAAATGTAAAATTTAATTGAATTAAAAATAATTTGATAATAGTAATGAGTAGAAAATATGTAAATTAATAAATTTTTATGTTTTTATGAATTTTTTACTTAGGATGGTTTGACAAGCAGTTAAAGTTTTATTGTTCAGATATTGGTAAGTATTTAAAAGGAGGTGAACAATATGAAGAAACTAACACACAGTAATAGCAAGTTGATAACAGTACTTATAGATATTGTATTAATAAACTTAGCATATTTGTTAGCTATTCATTTTAAATACAATGGAGCCTTATTAAATAAAGTTTTAAGAGATTATAAAACAGAAGGAATTATAGTTACCATAATATTTATACTTGTTTTTTATTTGTTCAAGCTATATGAGAGTTTATGGAACTATGCTAGTATTGATGAATTTATGTTGATTATAGCAGGCTGTATTGTAGCAAATTTAATTGCATACATTTATCAAAAGCTTAGTGGTTCAAATATAATTTATAGCGTTAACATATTAGCAGGAATAATAAGCTGTATGTTTATCTGTGGTTTTAGGGTGTCTTTTAGGCTATATAGCAGATACATTCTTTCAATAGATAAAGAAGCTGAAAAACCATTAAAAAGGGTAATGATAATAGGGGCTGGACAAGCTGGAAGTTCAGCCATAAAAGAAATGAATATGCAAGAACAAAGAGAATATAAGCCAGTAGTAGTAATAGATGATGATAAACATAAGATAGGTACATCTATTAACAGAATTAAAGTTAAGGGCGATAGAAATAGTATTGAAAAGATAGCTAGAGATGAAAGCATTGATGTTATTTTAGTAGCTATACCATCACTAGATAATAAAAATAAAAAAGAAATAATTGATATATGTAAAAGAACAAAATGTAAAGTAAAGATAATTCCTAGTATTTATAATATTCTAGATGAAAAAGTTATGTTAAGCAAAATGAGAGATGTTGATGTTGAAGATTTATTAGGAAGAGAAACTGTAAAGCTTGATATGAATGGCATTGCAGATTATGTCCAGGGAAATAATATTATGGTAACTGGTGGGGGAGGATCTATTGGTTCAGAGCTTTGCCGTCAGATAGTCAAGTTTAAACCAAAACAGCTTATCATTTTAGATATATATGAGAATAATGCTTACGAGCTTCAGAATGAACTTAAGTATAAATATCCAAATTTGAATATGAAGGTTCTAATTGGTTCTGTAAGAGATAAAAAAAGATTAGATTATATATTTAGAACTTATAAACCTGAAGTAGTATTTCATGCAGCAGCACATAAGCATGTTCCTTTAATGGAGGATAGTCCTATGGAAGCTGTAAAAAACAATGTGTTTGGAACACTTTATACTACTGAATGCGCTCACAAATATGGAGCAAAGAGATTTGTACTGATTTCAACTGATAAGGCTGTTAATCCAACAAATGTAATGGGTGCAACAAAGAGAATGTGTGAAATGATAGTTCAATCTATGGATAAGGTTAGCAAAACACAATTTGTTGCAGTTAGGTTTGGAAATGTATTAGGAAGTAATGGTTCTGTAATTCCATTATTTAAAAAACAAATAGCTCAAGGTGGTCCAGTAACTGTAACAAACAAGTATATTACAAGGTTTTTCATGACAATACCTGAGGCAGCAAAACTAGTACTACAAGCTGGAGCTTTTGCTAATGGTGGAGAGATATTTGTATTAGATATGGGTGAACCTGTAAAGATATACGATTTAGCTCATGATTTAATAAAACTATCTGGTTATGAACCTGATAAAGATATTAAGATAGAGATTACAGGCCTAAGACCAGGAGAAAAGCTTTATGAAGAACTGTTGATGAATGAAGAAGGACTACAAGATACAAAACATAAGAAAATATTTATTGGCAAACCAACCTTTAGTGATATTGATAAACTTAAGAAAAGTATTGATGAACTTAAGAAAATTATTAATGAAGATAATTATGAAAAGCTAATTAATAAGATTCATGAAGTAGTTCCTACATATAAAATACCGGGATATGAATATGTAGCTGTTACTACTGAAGATGATGAAAAAATGGCTTAAGTAAATTAATAGAGAGGTTAGCTTAGATATGAATAAATTATTAATCCTTGGTGCTGGTGGTCATGGGAAAGTTGTGGCTGAAGCTGCTGAACTTGAAGGTAGATGGAAGGAGATTGCTTTTCTAGATGATAGAGAAGAATTGAAGGAAGTCATGGGTTTTCAAGTTATAGGTAAAATGAATGATTACAGCAAGTTAATTCATGATTATAAATATGCTTTTGTTGCCATTGGAAATAATGAAAAGCGAATAGAACTTATTAACGAACTGGAAAAGGCAGGATTCAATATACCAACTATAATCCATCCAAAAGCCTATGTTAGTAAATACAGCACTATAGATAAAGGGGCAGTAGTTTTGCCTGGTGCAGTAGTTAACACAAGCACTAAGATTGGAAAAGGGTGTATTGTCAACATTAATGTCGTAGTAGATCATGATTGTGAAATTGACCATGGTGTTCATATCTCATCTGGAGCAGTAGTGAGAAGTATGGTTAAGATAGGAAAATTATCAAGTATAGGTGCGGGAGCTTGTGTGAAATCAGGAACTAAGCTAAAAGAGAGATTTGAATTACTAGAGGGAAAGACCGTAGAAGGAGATGAAAATATAGGAAAATAAAGGGGGAGGCGCTATGTATTTATATTTAAAAAGAATTATGGATTTTATGTTTTCTTTAATGGCCATGTTAATGTTTTGGCCAGTATTCTTAGTATTGGCAATAATAATTAAAATTGATTCAAAAGGACCTATTTTTTTCAAACAGAAGAGAGTTGGTAAAGATAAAACATATTTTGAAATATTAAAGTTTAGGACTATGAGAACAGATACACCTAAGGATATGCCTACTCATATGTTACAAAATCCAGAGGCATTTATCACTAAGTCAGGTAAGTTTCTTAGAGCAACAAGCTTAGATGAATTGCCACAGCTTATTAATATTTTAAAAGGTGATATGAGTATTGTTGGACCAAGACCGGCACTTTGGAATCAGTATGATTTGATTCAGGAAAGAGACAAATATGGTGCTAACAATGTTTATCCAGGACTAACTGGATGGGCACAAATTAATGGAAGAGATACCATTGGTATTGAAGATAAGGCTTATTACGATGGAGAATATGTAAAAAACTTTGGAGTAGGTATGGATATAAAAGTATTTGTAAAGACTGTAGTGTTTGTTCTAAAAAGGACTGATGTAGTGGAAGGAAAAGTGGAAGCTTTGGAAGAAGTTGCGGTGACTATAGAAGAAAAAGTGTAGTTGGTGATGGTTTGTTTTGTGATTGAATGGTGAGGGCGAAGTGAGAATGGGGAAGGGATTAGAGGTGAAAAGATGTTATTAGTTACAGGAATTACAGGCCACAGCGGTAGATATTTTCTGCAGGAACTTATTGATAATAAATATGAAGGAACTATACGTTGCATTGTTAGAGAAACATCTGACACTTCAATGTTGGATAATAGTGGGCTTAATATAGAAAAGGTTGTTGGTGATTTGACGGATGAAGAACTTATGAATAAAGCTATGGTTGGAGTAGATACTGTTGTTCATATAGGTTCAATTTTTTATTCGGCTACGTTGATGAAAACAGCTGTCAAAAACAATGTTAGACGATCAATAGTTGTTCATACAACTGGAATTTATTCTAAATATAAAAGTGCATCAGAAGAGTATAAAAATATTGAAATGTCCATACAAAAAATCATCAAAGAGAGTAATTCGCCAATAGGACTTGTATATTTAAGACCTACTATGATTTACGGTTACTTAAATGACAGGAATATGATTGTATTTATAAAGATGGTAGACAAGCTTAGACTATTTCCAGTTATTTCTCATGGCAAAAACTTGCTACAACCAGTGAACGGAAGAGATCTTGGTAAGGCATATTACCAAGTATTAAATAATCCAGATATTATGAGTGGAGATTATATCTTATCAGGAGAAAAACCAATCTGCATGTTAGAAATGTTTAAATTAATAAGTGATAATCTAAATGAAAAAACAACCTTTATTAGTGTACCTTTAGGAGTGGGAGTATTTATGGCGAGATGCCTTAAGTTAGTTACTTTAGGAAAGGTAGATTACATAGAAAGAGTTCAGCGAATGGGAGAAGACAGAAATTTTCCACATGATGCTGCAAAAAGAGATTTTGGATATAGACCTATGCCTTTTAGTGAAGGATTAAAAATAGAAATTGAAGAGTATTTAAAAACTGTCAAATAATATGTGGGAGTCTATTTTAGTATGAGAATATTAGTTATTTGCCAATATTACTACCCTGAACAATTTAGAATAAACGATATATGTGAACAATTGGTACAAGATGGTCATTCAGTGACAGTACTGACGGGCTTACCAAACTATCCAACTGGGAAGATACCAAATGAATATCGATGGGGTAAAAAGCGAAAAGAAAATATCAACGGAGTTGAAGTATTTCGTTGTTTTGAAATAGGTAGAAGAAAAGGTGCAGTTGGAATGGCATTAAATTATATGAGTTATATGCTGTCAGCTTCTTTAAAGGCACTGTTTCTAAAAAAGGATTTTGATATTATTTTTTCTTACCAACTTTCACCTGTAACGATGGTGCTTCCGGCGGTTATTATGAAAAAACGTAGCAGGAAGCCTTTGTATTTATATTGTTGTGATATTTGGCCTGAATCAATAAAGAATATCATATCAGACGAGAATAATGTTATTTATAGAAGTGTTAAGAAATTTAGTAGATATCTGTATTCAAAGTGTGATGCTGTTACCGTTACATCAAAACCTTTTATTGAGTATTTTAATAAAGAACACTCTATACCAATTGAAAGAATATCATATATTCCTCAACATGCGGAAGATATTTATTTAAAAATGGATTTTACACCAGTAGATGATATAACTGACTTTGTTTTTATGGGAAATATAGGGATAGCCCAAGATATTGAGTGTATTTTAGATGCTACTGAAAAAATTAAAAATATACCTAAGTTTAAAGTACATTTTGTAGGAGATGGATCATATTTAGAAAATAGCAAGTCTATAGTTAAGCAAAAAGGACTTGAGAATATAGTAGTTTTTCATGGAAGACATCCATTAGATGAAATGCCGGAGTTTTATAAAATGGCGGATGCTTGCCTTCTAACATTAAAGGCAGATAATTTAATAGGACTAACAATGCCTTCAAAATTGCAGGGGTATATGGCAGCAGGGAAAGCTGTAATCGGAGCGATTAATGGCGCTGCCCAAGATGTAATTAATGAATCTCAATGTGGTATTTGTGTTAAGGCTAGTGATTCTAAAGCTTTGGCAGAAGCTATGAAAGATTTTGTAGAGAATTTTAATAAATATAAGGATTGTGGTGAAAATGGGAGAAAATATTTTATTAACTATTTCACCAAAGAAAAGTATATGGATGAACTTAAAAAAGTATTGAGTAATTTAGTAAAGGAGAAAGAGATATGTTTAAAGGAAAAACATTGTTAATAACAGGTGGTACAGGAAGTTTTGGAAATGCAGTACTTGATCGTTTTCTAAATACAGATATCGGTGAAATTCGTATTTTCTCAAGGGATGAGAAAAAACAAGATGATATGAGAAAGCTATATAAAAACGATAAGATAAAATTTTATATAGGTGATGTTAGAGACTTAGCTTCTGTGAAAAATGCTATGCATGGAGTGGATTATATATTTCATGCAGCAGCTCTAAAGCAAGTTCCATCTTGTGAGTTTTTTCCACTTGAAGCTGTAAAAACTAATATTGTTGGAACAGATAATGTTTTAACTGGGGCTATTGAGTACGGTATTAAAAAGGTAATATGTCTTTCAACTGATAAAGCTGCTTATCCTATTAATGCTATGGGGATATCAAAAGCTATGATGGAGAAAGTTTTTGTAGCAAAATCAAGAACTGTTTCTGCAGATAAAACTGTTATTTGTGGAACAAGATATGGTAATGTGATGGCTTCTCGTGGTTCTGTAATTCCTTTATTTGTAGAGCAAATAAAAAATGGACGGCCGTTAACTATAACGAATCCAGATATGACAAGGTTCTTAATGAGTTTAGATGAAGCAGTAGAACTTGTGGTATTTGCATTTCAAAATGCAGAGCCAGGTGATATCATGGTTCAAAAGTCACCTGCATCAACTATTAGGGATTTAGCTCAAGCAATTAAAGAATTATTTGATGTTGATAATGAAATTAAAATTATAGGAACTCGTCATGGAGAAAAGCTTTATGAAACGCTATTAACTAAAGAAGAATATCTTCATGCAGAAGATATGGGAGGATTCTTTAGAGTTCCAGCTGATAAAAGAGATTTAAACTATGATAAATATTTTGAAATAGGAAATGAAAAGTTATCTATAGAAAAAGAGTATAACTCTCATAACACAGAAATTTTAAGTGTAGAACAAATTAAAGAAAAATTATTAGAACTTGATTATATAAAAGAAGAATTAGAGATGTGGCATACTATGAAGGAAGCTGCTGTTACTAAAGAATAACTTAATTAAGGTAAATGAAAGGTGGGAATAATAAATGAAATTTCTTGTATTAGGTGCAACTGGTATGGCGGGACATACCATTTCAATATATTTACATGAGCAAGGACATGATGTAACAGCTTTTTCTAAAAGTCCATTTCCTTATTGCAAGAATATAAATGGAGATGCTATGGATAAAACTTTTGTAACATCAATGTTGAAAGAAGGCGATTATGATGTGGTTATTAATTGTATAGGTGTATTAAACCAAGATTGTGATAGAGAACCATCAAAAGCCGTATATCTTAACAGCTACTTGCCACACTTAATTGCAGATGCACTTAGTGAAACAAAAACTAAATTCATTCATATGAGTACTGATTGCGTATTTTCAGGAAAGCAGGGTTCTTATAGTGAGGATAGTTTCCCAGATGGTCAAACTTTCTATGATAGAACAAAGGCACTTGGTGAAGTAGCATCAACTCAAGTAGATGATAATATGAATTTAACATTTAGAAATTCAATTGTTGGTCCAGATATTAAAGAAAATGGAATTGGACTATTTAATTGGTTTATGAAGCAAAGTGGTACTATCAATGGATATTCCAAAGCTATATGGACAGGTGTTACAACATTAACACTTGCTAAAGCAATGGAAAGAGCGGCAATGGAAAATCTAACAGGTATATATAATCTAGTAAATAATGAAAGTATAAGCAAATTTCATTTAATTGGTTTATTTAATAAGCATATGAGAGATGGAAAGATTAATATTTTACCAAGTGATACAGTGAATTTAAATAAATCTCTTGTTAACAATAGAAAAGATTTTTCATTTGAAGTACCTAGCTATGAACAAATGGTGATAGAGATGAAGGAATGGATTTATAACCATAAAGAGCTTTATCCGCATTATTTTAAATAAAGAGGAGTGGCAGTATTGAGTAAATTAAAAGTAATGACAATAGTGGGTACACGTCCAGAAATTATTAAATTATCAGAGACTATAAAAAAGTGTGATAAGTACTTTGAACATATATTAGTACATACAGGTCAGAACTATGATTATACATTGAATGAAGTGTTTTTTGAGGAATTGGGGCTTAGAGTTCCAGATTATTATCTTGGTGTTGTAGGTGATAATTTAGGACAAACTATGGGTAATGTTATAGCTAAATCGTATGAGTTGATGACTGAGGTAAAGCCAGATGCAATACTTGTTCTTGGAGATACTAACTCATGCCTTAGTGTAATATCTGCAAAGAGATTAAAGATTCCGATATTCCATATGGAAGCTGGGAATAGATGTTTTGATGAGAATTTACCAGAAGAAATTAATAGAAGAATTGTTGATCATACAAGTGATGTGAATTTATGCTATACAGAGCATGCAAGAGGATATTTAAACTATGAAGGTGTGCCAAAAGAGAGAACATATGTAGTGGGGTCACCAATAGCAGAGGTTCTTACATCAAATATTGAAAAGATAAAGAATAGTAAAGTTCTTGAAACTTTAGGCTTGGAAAAAGGAAAATATATTCTCCTTTCAGCTCATCGTGAGGAAAATATTGATAATGAGCAAAATTTTTTAGCCCTAATGAATGCTGTTAATGCAATGGCTGAAAATTACAATATGTCTGTAATATATAGTACTCATCCAAGAAGTAAAAAGTTTATTGAACAACGTGGATTTAAATTCCATCCGAATGTAAGAAGCTTACAACCTTTTGGTTTTTCAGATTATAACAATTTGCAACTTAATGCTTTCTGTGTAGTATCAGATAGTGGTACAGTGCCTGAAGAAGCATCATACTTTAAATTTCCAGCAGTATCAGTAAGAACAAGTACAGAAAGACCAGAGGCTGTTGATAAAGGTAATTTTGTAATTGGAAGTATTACTACCGAACAAGTACTACAAGCTGTAGATATGGCAGTTGAAATGAATAAAAATAATGATTTAGGTATTGATGTACCGAATTATGTTGATGAAAATGTTAGTGTAAAAATTGTTAAGATAATTCAGAGTTATACTGGAATTGTCAATAGAATGGTGTGGAGAAAATCATGAATATAATGGTTTTTAATGTTCCAGCAGAAACAGTTGGTGCATTATCCATATTAAATGATTTTTACAATGAAATAAAACAAAAACCAGATAAAAATATTAATTGGACTTTTGTTCTAAGTAAACCAAAATTAGAAGAAACAGAGACTATAAGAGTTTTAAATTTTCCTTGGATTAAGAAGAGTTGGTTTCATAGATTATATTTCGATAATATAATAGCACCTAGATTAATTAAAAAGTTTAATGTAGATAAGGTGTTATCTTTTCAAAATATTATTATTCCACACACAAAGGTAGAACAAATTTTATATATGCATAATTCATTACCTTTTGTTGATTATAAATTTACTTTAAAAGAAAATAAACATTTGTGGATATATCAAAATTTAATTGGAAGGAATATTGTCAAATCTATCAAGAAAGCAAATAAGGTTATTGTTCAGTCTGAATGGATAAAGAACTCATGTATTGAGAAAGCAAAAATATATAGGGATAAGATTAATGTAATATCACCACGAGTAAATATTATTATTGATAATTACTTTGAACCTAAAAAAGAAGTGTTTAATACATTTTTTTATCCAGCCAGTGAATTTCAGTATAAAAATCATAAAGTAATAGTAGATGCTTGTAGAAAATTTAAAAAAGAGGGTATTAAAGATTATAAGGTTATTTTCACGTTAAAAGGCAACGAAAATAATCATATTGCTAAACTATATAATGATGTGAAAGTGAATGAACTCCCAATAGAATTTGTTGGTAGTATTTCAAGAGAGATGGTTTTTAAATTATACACAAAATCCATTTTAGTATTTCCTTCATATATCGAAACTTATGGACTTCCAATGCATGAAGCCAGGTTACATAAAGGGATAATATTAGCTTCCGATTGCTCTTTTTCACATGAAATATTAGATGGATATGAAAATGCATATTTTTTTAATCCATTTAATGAAAATGAGCTTTTTGAATTGATGAACTTAATTATTAAAAGAAAAATAGTATACAATGAGAACAATGACCTAGGATGTTTGAATATTGAACAGAGTTCTATTTTCAATATGATGATAGATAAGTATTAGAAAATATTTAGGTGCATACATCAGTGGAAATAAAAAAGGACTGGATTGATATATACTTATTCAAGTAAATAACTTACCAATAGAGTTTATTGGAAGTTCAGCAAGAGAATGATTATTTTAGTATTACTCAAAATCAACAGTAATATTTTTGTTGTATATATGATTGGATAATTATTAATTCATAGCAGAAGTTGTAATTGATTAATTAATGTAGTTTAAGATTTTTAATTGATATTTTATAAAATATATTAATATATAACGATTGTGAGGAATTTTAATGAATGTGACTAAAAATATTAAGGATAGTAGCGCAAGCCTTAAGATTGGATTTTTATCAGCAATAATTATAATAAGTTGCTTTTTTAGTAATCAAAGTTTAAGCTATCCATACTATAGTAATTTTCCAAAAATTACAGTATATATATTACTATGTACACTTACCTTTGTTATATTTTCGACAAAAAAAAGTAAATACTTGGATTTGATTAGTATTATACTATTTGTAAGAATTGTTTTATATATAATTCCTCTTTTATATATAGATAACGTTGAAGGCTACTGGGGGAATTACTTTGCAGTAGTTGTATCATTCTTCGCCTATTTGATATCTTCGCAGAATCATAATAGGGATATTTCAAAAGTAATAAATAAATCAATTACAATCTTTCTTACTATTATATCTCTGCAAATAATTCACTTATTTTTTATTTTACGAGCAAAATATGGGATTTTAAGTATAAATTTATTAAAGTTCTATATGGTTACACCTATTGGAGCTTCTAATTATATAGCATGCGTAATTTTACCTTTATTGATGTATACTTACTACTCAGATATTACCAAAAAAACTAAATTGAGCATTATTGTGATTAGTTTGAGTGCATTATTGATTATTCAATCTAAAAACGCAATTTTTGTATTAGTAATATTTATGTCTATAAAATTGATTGTGGCATATATGCGAAGTATAAGAAAAATTAGAGATAGCTCGGGTATAAAAAACACAATATTAATTATAACAATTATTATGATTATTATGCTTATTACGATTATATATTTTACATTAAGATATTTTATAATTAAATGGAACATGGGGATGAACTATGATAATACTTCATTATATGAAACGATTAATGCTTTAACAAGCAATAGACTAAATGTCTATGTAATAGAAATTAAAAGATGGACAGAACATATATTTTTAGGAAATGGTTTAACATATGTTTTGGGACAGTTAAGATCTCATAATTGGCTAATTGACTTATTGGTTCAATCTGGAATTATAGGATTTGCAATTTTTATAATTGCACTTATATATTGGTATAAAAAGATAAGTAGATATTTAAATAAAAGCAATTTAATTAAATCAGCTTTTTATTTATGTATTATAATCTTATTGCAAGGATTAGCGGAAGTTTCTATATTTACCATAAGTATAGATGTTTTATTTTGGTTTATGGTAGGAATATCAATATCTGAAGTGAATTATATAAAAATGAATGAGGTTACTGAAAATTGAATCTATTAATATAAATTTTGAGGTGTTATTTTACTGATAAATTTATGCGAAATTAGTGTATTTAAAGTTATAAATGATACAATTGTGTAATTTCTTATAGGTATTTCTATGTTAATACTAGATTAAATCAATATAAAAAGGATAGGGGGTGAAATAAGCATATATAGTATTTATGTTAGGAAGTTATTATCACTATTATTGTGCTGTTGGAAAGTGACTAGGAAATGTAGTCAAGAATTAGAAAGAATAATAGAGTTACAGTAGTATGTTTTAACTAATAAATCAAGATTCAAAAGAAAAATATTCTAATCATAAAATAGTTAGAGTTTATATAAAAATGTTATATAGCAGTTTTGAGTTATTTTGCACTACAAATATGATTTTGTTCAAATAGTGAAAAATAGCAATAATGCCAATAACTAAAATAATGAGTAGTGAAGGTATATGTTATGGAAAATCGTATAATTAAAACAGGACTTAAAAACACCATATATGTAGTTGGAGCGCAATCTATAAGTCTTCTTTTGGGTATAGCTAGGACTTTGATATTGCCAATTTTATTAGGTATTACGAATTTTGGATATTGGCAAGTGTATTTGCTATACATGTCTTATGTTGGTATTTTTGCATTAGGTTTTAATGATGGGATTTATTTAAAATATGGAAAATACGAGTATAATGATTTGCCACGAGAAACTTTTAGATCAAGTATAAGACTATTTATTATATTTGAGTTAATTATTATGGTATTAGTTTCTGGCATTATTATGTTTGAACCAGATACTAGTAAGCAAATTTCAATGTTATGGGCATCTATTAACATTCCTATAGCTGGTCTTACTGGAGTGTTTATATATGTGTTTCAAGTAACAAATCAGCTAAAAAAATATAGTTTTTACACGATATTGGATAAAATTGTTGTGCTCGTAATTATTATTATTATATTCTTACTAAAAATGGATAATTTCATTATTATTATTGTTGCAGATACGCTTTCAAGAGTTTTAGTGTTAAGTTTGATGATAAGATCGTGTAGGGAGCTTATTTTTGGTAAGGGGATCGGACTTAACTTAGCAGTCAAAGAGGTATTCGAGAATATTGGTGTCGGCATAAAACTAATGATGGCAAATTTTGCTGGTATGTTAGTTTTGGGTTTTGGTCGATTTCTTATTGAAAGAACTGCGAGCGTTGAAATATATGGAACATATTCTTTCGCAATTTCAACAATGAATCTAGTGTTGGTATTAATTACGGCAATAGGTTTAGTTATTTATCCAACCTTAAATCGATTAGAAAAAAGTAATTATCCAAACTATTTTATTAAATTGAATCAGATTATCACTATAATCATTTTGGGGTTTTTAATAGCGTTATTTCCATTAAAATTATTTATATTATCATTTATGCCGGACTATGCCGACATATTTGAATACTTACCGGTTATTTTTGCGATAATATTTGTTCAATCAAAAATGCAGATATTAATCAATCCATATTATAAATTATTGAGAAAAGAAAGTATGATGCTAAATGCAAATATTATTGGAGTAATAATAGCTGTCTTGTTAATTACCCCACTTTATATGCTAACAAAATCTGTAATTATCGTTGCAATTGGTACATTACTGTCAATGATGATAAGATTATACTTATCGGAAATGTATTTAAAAAAAGAACAAGCTATACTAAGTAATAAGAACATAATGTTAGAAGTTTTGGGAGTGCTGATATTCATAGTCTGTGGCTTTGTGGATAGTTTTTTTATTGGAATAACTGCATACTCATTGGTTTACCTGATGTTTTTAATTAAGCAATTTAAGAATATAAAGGTGTTTATTCAATATTTTCTAAGGGGGTGATTTTGTGCATTTTGTTTTTGTCGTTGGGAGTTATTATCCTTACTATTCTGCTGTTGGGAAATGTACAGGAAATGTTGCTGATGTGCTATCTCAAAAGCATAAAGTAACTATTATCTGCGAAAAGAACTATTGTGATCAAAAAGATGAAGAGAGGTACAATAACCAAAAGATATTAAGAATAATCACCCAAGAGAAAATTAATCGAGAAAAATTAAACAATAACATTAGGAAAACACATGGCTTGACAAGAAAATACTATATTTTAAGATCTAATATATATAAATTAATTCAAGCTACGAAGCTTGTGTTTTCAAAGATATCAATAAAAAAGGAATTAGTTGATTTGTATATATCAAAATTAGCAGATATTGACGAAAAAATTGACGTGATAATTCCAGCTAGTATGCCCTTTGAAAGTGTATTGGCAGCGGTTGAATATCATAGAAATAATCCAGGAGTTATTGTTATTCCATACTTGTTTGATCAGTTTGCAGAAAGCGCTACTATACACAGGTTAAATGCAAATAAACTAATAAAAATGAAACGTCATATCGGATTAGAAGAAGAATCGTTAATAAATTCATATAGAGTTCTAGCGATGCATTCTCTTAAAAGCCATTTTGAAAATAAGTTGCCTAATTTAAATAACATAATATATACAGAACATCCACTCATAATAACTGATGATTGTAAGATGTCCGAAAAAACAAGAAATTCAATTAAGATATCGTATATAGGTGGATTCTATAAGAAATATGTAGAACCAAACTATCTTTTAGACTTATTTATTAATTCAAAAGTGTCAAATATTGAATTCCATTTTTATGTCATCGGGAATTGTAATAAAATGATAAATAAATATCAAAGAATTCATCCAAGAAGAATAATCAATCATGGTAGTGTCAATAAGGAAAAAGCAACCTATGAAATGATGGATAGTGATATTTTGGTCAGTGTTAGTGAAAAAAGTGGAATACAAATGTCGAGTAAAATATTTGAGTATATGTCATTTGGAAAACCAATAATTCATTTTTACTCAGGAAACAAAGACGTGAATGTTCAGATTTTAGAGAATTATCCACTTGCTTTAATTATTAAACAAGATTATTCAATAATGAATGAAAATGTGAATAAGTTTGAACAATTTTGCTTGAATAATTACACAAAACGTATTAATGCTGAAGAAATTAAGAGACTATTTCCTGAAGCTATGCCAAAATATACAGCGTCAATAATAGAATCCTTATTGGGGGGTTGTCATGAGTAAAAGAATCAACGTAGAAGAATTAAAAAGAATTCAGCTAGATATTCTAGAAAGCGTTCATAAATTTTGTATGGAAGAAAACATTAAATACTTTCTTATGTATGGCACTTTAATTGGGGCTATAAGGCATAAAGGATATATACCATGGGATGATGATATAGATATCTGCATGCCTAGACCGGATTATAATAAATTTATGAAAGAATTTAATATGGATAATAATTATCTAAAATTTGTTTCTAATGAAATAGACTCTAACTATCTTTATACATTTGGAAAAGTAATTGATACTAGAACTAGCTTAATTGAATACACAACATTGAAATATCCTATGGGTGTTAACATTGATGTATTTCCCATCGATGGAATTGATGAAAGAGGAAAACTTCTCAGTAAACAAATATTGTTAAGAAAAATGATTAATATGAAGACTGTAAAATATTCTGCAAAAAGAAAATTATACAAAAATTTAGTTCTAATTTTTGCAAAGTTACTTTTATTGATTGTTCCAACAAATTTTTTAATTAAAAAGATGGTGAATAATACGAATAAGTATTCTTATGATGAATCATCAAATGTATGTTGTGTTGCAATGGGAACTAAGTTAAATAAGCCAGTTCCAAAGGCATATTTTAGTAATGGTATTCTAAAAGAATTTGAAGGTCGCAAATATTTTGTTCCAATAGGTTATGATGGTTATTTAAAGAGTATTTTTGGAGATTACATGAAGTTACCACCAGAAGATAAAAGGATTTCGCATCATGTATTTGATGCGTATTTTAAGGAGGAGTGTTGAGAATGCAAGCAATTATTTTAGCAGCTGGTATGGGAAAACGGTTGAAGGACTTAACAAATGACAATACAAAATGCATGGTAAAAGTAAATGGAGTAACGATGATAGAGAGAATGTTATCTCAATTAGATAAATTCAATTTATCTAGCATAACAATTGTTGTTGGTTACAAGGGAAAAGAGCTACAGGAATATATAGAAACTTTAAATGTACATACTCCCATTAATTATGTGAATAATGAGATTTACTATAAAACTAATAATATATATTCTCTTTACTTGGCAAGAAACTACCTATTAATGGAGGATACGCTGTTACTTGAGTCTGATTTGATATTTGAAGATTCTGTACTAAAAAAAATAATTGAAGAACCATATCCTAGTTTGGCTTTAGTAGCAAAATATGAAAGTTGGATGGACGGTACTGTTGTTACGCTAGACGAAAACAATAATATTAAGAATTTTTTAGATAAAAAACACTTTAAATTTTGTGATATAAAAAGCTATTACAAAACAGTTAATATTTATAAATTTAGTAAGGATTTTTCTAATAGCCACTATGTACCTTTTTTAGAGGCTTATAGTAAGGCACTTGGCGATAATGAGTATTACGAGCAAGTATTAAGGGTTATAACATTATTGGATAAGCCAGAGATAAAAGCTACAATTTTAGGTGATGAATTGTGGTATGAAATAGATGATATACAAGATCTTGACATTGCAGAATCAATTTTTACAACATCTACTGAAGATAAGTTAAACAAAATTCAAAGCAGGTACGGTGGATATTGGAGATATCCAGGGTTAATAGATTTTTGTTACTTAGTAAATCCTTTTTATCCAACACCTAAATTATTAGATGAGATAAAGGCTAATTTTGAACGATTAATTTGTGATTATCCTTCAGGTATAAATGTTAATAGTTTGTTGGCTGCTAAATATTTTGGAATACATAAGAATCAAATTGTTGTAGGAAATGGCGCAGCTGAGTTAATAAAATCATTGATGGAAAAGCTTGAAGGAAAAATAGGTGTTATTCTACCTACATTTGAAGAATATCCTAACAGAAGAAATCCTGAAGATGTTGTGACATATTATCCAGATAACAATGATTATGCTTATTCGGCTAATGATTTAATAAGTTTTTATGATGACAAAGATATTTGTACTCTATTATTGATTAATCCTGATAATCCATCAGGTAATTATATAGAAAAGAAAGATGTTCTGAAGATTGCAAAATGGGCAGAAGAAAAAGCAATTAATTTTATTGTTGATGAGTCTTTTGTGGACTTTGCGGATAAAGAAGAATCAGTAACACTTTTGGATGAAGAAATATTGCAAAACTATCCTAAATTAATAGTAGTAAAAAGTATTTCAAAATCTTTTGGAGTACCTGGACTTCGTCTAGGAGTTTTAGCTTCTAACAATTTAGATATTATTAGTTTTATAAAAAAGGATGTTGCTATTTGGAATATTAATTCATTTGGTGAATTTTATATGCAGATATTTGAAAAGTATAAGAGTGATTATGAAAATGGAATGAAAAAGTTTAAAAAAGTTAGAAGAGACTATATTGAAAAACTCTCAAATATTAAAAATTTACGTGTAGTGCCATCACAAGCAAATTATATATTATGTGAAATTTTAGGGGGGGATACAGCTAAAGAATTAACAGAAACCCTATTAGATGAACATAACTTATTTATAAAAGATTTATCTAATAAGAAAGGCTTTAAAGGTCAATTTATTAGGGTGGCTGTTAAAAGACCAGAAGAAAATGATAAATTGATTAAGGCTATAAAAGAAATTCTAAGTTGAGAAAATAAGTCCAGAAACATATTTATTGTGAGGAGAAATAGAAATGAAGATTTTAACACATATGGATATTATAGATTTAAATGTAGAGCCTATTCAATGTTATGAATGGGTATCAGATATGTTAGAGAATAAGGATAAGGTTATATTACCAGCAAAAATTAGTATGAAACCTATAGAAGAAATATTTTATAATGTTATGCCTTCATTAATTCCTCAATATAATTGTGGAGGATTAAAAGTTGTAACAAGGTACCCATCAAGAAATCCTGCTTTAGATAGCGAAATTATGTTATACGACTATAAGACAGGCAATATTAAGGCTATAATGGATGGAAATTATATTACTACTATGCGTACTGGTGCAGTTGCTGCACATTCAATTAAACTTTTAGGGAAAAAAAACTTTAATAAGATTGGCATTATAGGTTTAGGTAATCAAGCGAGAGCTACATTAAAAGTATTACTTGCATTATTCCCGAATAGGAAAATATTATTAAAACTTATGAAATATAAAGATCAGCATTTATTGTTTCAAGATTATATAAAAAGTTTACCTAATTCAGATAATATTGAATTTATGATGTGTGATTCATATAAAGATACTGTAAAAGGAAGTGACATCATAATATCTTCTGTTACGTATTTTGCTCAAGATATATGCGAAGATAATTGGTTTGATGAAGGATGCTTAGTTGTTCCAATCCATACAAGAGGTTTCATGAACTGTGATTTGTTTTTTGATAAAGTATACGCTGATGACACAGATCATGTAAAAGGGTTTAAGTATTTTAATCAATTCAAAAAATTTGCAGAAGTTTCGGATGTTCTTATTGGAGTAGCTGAAGGAAGAGTAAATGATACTGAAAAAATTCTTGCTTATAATATAGGAATTTCAATGCACGATATTTATTTTGCAGAAAGAATATATGAAGTTGCTCAAGTAAAGCAAGGAGGGCAAGAATTTTCGTTAGATTCTCCTAAAGAAAAATTTTGGATATAATTTGATAGGATATCTTATCTAGCAAGCTCGGTTGTTCCACCCACGCAAAGGGGTCAGACCCTTGTTAGCAAGCTCAGTCACATTGCTCCCTCGCAAGGGTACCAGGTACCACTCGAAAAAAGTCGAAAGGATTCTCTCCTGAAAGGAGTGGCAAAATGGAATAGCCACGGGGATTGGAAGGAAAGTAGGAACGT